>DATLXC010000017.1:0-12516 GCA_035575985.1 Bacteriovoracaceae bacterium
CCCTCGAATTTAGCGAGAGTTGTTAAGAGAAAGCTGTCGGACCGCCGTATTCGGGAAATCTGATCGTACGGTGGGATGAGAAGGGACCGATGTGGCTCAATTTAATTGAGCGGGCAGCGGTCTTTTACTCTACATCAACGCTCCAGGATCAGGATGAAGTTATAGTAGCTCCTGCCCCAACCGGTTTTGCTCTATTTATTTGATAGTTACAGCGAATGGGGCAATTCGGGAAATATTTCCATAAGAAAATCTGACGTCAAGATCATGCAGGATAAGTCCATTAGAAAACACTGCATTGATATGACATAATGCTTCTTCTGATTTGAAGCTCAAATCAATACAGCAAGGTGAATTGATATCATCCGCATCACAAAATCCAACCGTAAGCTGAGACCAGTTGGACATTTGAGAAATGAGTGGAAGTACCTTCCCCATAACATCCCAGGCATCTTCAGATGTACATACTTTTGAAATGCCGGTAACAGGCATTAAGCAAATTAAAAATATCACGATAGATTTCATTGGACCTCCATATTCGAACTGTCCCGCGATAACTTGTATGAATCTTGCAAATAATCTCTGTGTTCTCAGGAAGGCAGGAAATAATTATACCAATAATAATGGGTCAGTGCATTCGTCACAAGAATTCGACAATGCAAAGAATGGGTAACCCTCAAACTCATAGTGACATCAGCGAAGATGAATGTTTGTATTAAAGGGATACACCTGTGGGTTAAGTAAGCGCAACTAATCGCAATGCTGGCCTGACGGTGCAGGATTTGACAGCACTTCACCAATGCTCTTAAACGCAAATTTCTGAACGCAAGAAAGTACCTTAGAGCACTCAGCTAGCAATTGGTTTCTCTTGCCTGCGTCCACCACACCTCTTCTAGGATATAATGGGGTATAGTCCTTATACCAAGTTGTATCGAGATTGATTTTATGAAATTCTTGCTTCCCTCCTATTCCGACGGGAAGTGAAACCTCTACCCAGGCATGTCCAGCATCTTCATCATGAACGAATTTAGGCATGAAGCTGTCCTCATCAAGGGCCCCCCATTTCTTCATATCTTCCGGAAGGAATGGAGAACGATTGACCTGAAGCAAGCTCCATTCAAGTAGCTGGGCAAAATTACGACATTGTCCCCATGCTTTGTTATCTTTCGTTTTATTTATGGTACGGCCAGGTGTAGAAAATATAGGTCCGCCCCCATCGTCATATGGACCCTGGGCAGATACTGAAAGCTCGTACACTTTTCTGATTCTTGCGAAACGATTTTGGATCTGGCCTATCGACGCGAGCTTTGCCTTATAGTCTTTCACATTTTGATCACTACCCAACATTGTGCTGATAACTGAAGGGATATCTTGAGCAACTGAAAATGATACATCTAATACCGCATGTAATACTTTACCTTTGAGGCTTACTTTATTTTTAAAGGTTTCACTTTTAAGATCGTTACAAATATTTTCCAGAGCTTTATAAGCATTAAAGTCTGAAAGGCCACTCTTCTTCAAAGTTACGAGAGAGGCCGGTAGAGGGCCTTGATAGCAACTTTGTACACCTTGGGCATGTGCCCGGGCGTAAACTGAAAAACTAATAATAAGCACGATAACAATCCGCATGGAATCTTATCGTCTATTGATAGGGTAAACTTAAATGGGCAGCAACAGAAAATGCCTAGATAACCATTTGGATTCGGGTTAGTTACTCGATTCAGTGGTACGAATCTAAGGTTAATCTTAGCTAACTGGAGAGCAGTTTATAAATTTCCAGTAAAAGTGGTCATCCAAACATGGGCATTGCGATCACGAGTGGGTCCATGGACATAATTATTCATATATCCAGTTTCGATAATGTGCTGCTGCTTATCTCCAAATAGGTAGGCCATTCCCAGGAAAGCGCGATTCTGATCAAAACCTTCCTTTGTAACTGGTGCGTGGCTTCGTGCACTCGGATAGATGTCATTGGTGTTATAGAACCATTCGTCCCATGCAGCTATTGCCCAGGGAGAATCTCCAAATTTATACTGACCCCGGAGTTGATGGCGTAGACGTCTGGAGCCTTCATCTGTATGTCGAAACATCCTCTGCTCAAATCTCGTTCGATTGGTAATCTTCCAGGAACCTAATTCCTTTGCATGCATAAGCATCAAGAAGGGCCGATCTTCATGCTGATTTTTTGCAGGAAACTTGGACTGATTGCGCTGGTTCCAAACGATAAGGCCAAGGCCTACCCATGCAGAAAAGCCGTGTCCAACCTTGCGACCAATGGCACCCCGATGAAGGACTACACCATTATATTTTTGGTAATCAAAAAATCGTGGCTGGTATTCTCCATAGATCTGCCATTTTTCATTGAGTTTAACAAAGGCATTAAGGTTCACCCAGGTTTCTTCATCTGTGATTGTTTCGGCCTTAACAGTAAAGGCAAACAAAAGCAGAAGTGGAGCAAGGAAGCTGAATAACGGTGGCATTTTGAGCCTTAATTTAGAATTTTCGTTAAGGTTAAATGACCCTAAAGAATACGGTTTCCCGTGCATTCCACACTATGAAAGTGCAATACAAATGGCCAGGCTCAGAGCATGCTGAAAGCTCCATTAGGATTTGGGTTAGTTTAGTCGATTCCAGTGGTACGAATCTGGAAGTGGGGTAGGGGTCTCCTTCTGGCTGAAAAGTAATGCCTTCCTAGTTGTTTATTCCCAGGAAGGCTTGTTTTGAATTTCTAAGGTCATGAGATAAGAAAATGATAACTAAGCTATCCCAACCAGAATTTATTGAAATCCTAAAAAATCGTTAGTCTTGATCTTGAGATTTAGGTCTCAGCGGGGCAAATTATCTAGACTTTAAATTCAAATTTTAAATGCATCTTAAATCTGACAGCTTTCACTCCAACGCACCAATTCTTGGACATGAAGTCATCCGGGATTAATCTTTTTTTTGAGATCTTTGATGGCCATTAACTCTTTGAGGACAATCTTATCTTTAAGCCGTGGCATGGCCTTTTTAGATTTAATTAAATCGTCCAAAGAGATCACTAAGCATTGCTTACCAAAAAGAGGGACCGGAACAGCGTTTTTTTTCAATTCGAAGAAATCTCCAACGCCAGTGACTTTGGAAAGAACATCTAGGATTCCAGCGTCGGTTTGAAGATAGATGTTTTCGACGTCTTCATCAGGTCCTGGACGGTCATTGAATGAGACATTAGCCTTGAGGTTCATCCTATGGACAGGATGCAGGTTCTCAAGCGCTTTTCTCAGTTTGGCCACCTGAGGAGGAGTCAGGACCGCACATATGTCGAGGTCCTGAGTTACTTGATTTGAACCATGAATGACGCTAGCAAAGCCTCCAATGAGGACGAATTCAATTTCATGATCAAGAAGCGTCTTAATAAGATGGTTAAGATCGTTTTGCATCTAAAAGTTCTTTTGCTTCTTTCAGCGTCTGGAAGAGATTCAAGGCTTTTTGGTGATTGATGATTCGCTGTTCGGGTGGCAACGAGAGATTATGAAGAAGACTTTGCTTTTCTTGTTCTTGGATATCCTTTAGTGGAGCACTTTTTTCATTTGGCATTAAAATACCTTCATTGAATGGCCACCCTGCCCGGACTTGAACCAGGATCAGAGACTTAGGAAGTCCCCGTTTTATCCAGTTAAACTACAGAGTGAGCAGCAAGATAGTAACTCAAGGCCCTGTCCTATGTGAATAGGAACTTGGGCCTTAAGCTCTGTTATTTCTTGACTTGAATATTTTTTAAACCTGCAAAAGCATTGTTTTTGAACTGTGGACCAGTTGGAATCTGGGGACGTTGTTCTTGTGGGCGTCCACCAGGTCGTGAGCGATTACCGGCATTAGCACCAGTTCCTGTTACACCTTCTGTCTGGGAGTCGGCCTTGCATGAAAGGGAAATTCTGCGGCGGTCCATATCGATTCCAAGGACACGAACTTTTAGTTCCTGCCCAACTTTGAGCTCGTCCATTGCAGATTCAACGAAACGATCACTCATCTCCGATATATGAAGCAATCCGTTTTCCTTGATGCCAATATCAACGAACGCACCAAACATAGTGAGGTTAGTCACCACACCCTGATACCATTGACCGATCTTTAGGTCCTTGAGGTCAGAGATGCCTTTAGTGAATTCGACTGACTTAAATGTTGTACGTGGATCTTGAGAAGGGGCCTTCAGGCATTTTACGATATCGGTTAGAGTGATGTCTCCGATTTCTGCTTTGAGGGTCTTGTCGAGGGCCAGGTCGTTTTGAAGGGAGTCGTCAGTGAGTAAGTCTTTTAAGTCGCGGTTCTTGGTCTTTACCCAATTTTCCAGCGTTGGATAACGTTCAGGGTGAATGAAAGTTCCATCCAGTGGATGAGGACCATTATAGATACGCAGGAAGCCTGCTGATTGCTCGAAAACTTTCTGGCTGAAGCGCGCTACTTTTAAAAGATCCTGACGGGATTTGAATCCACCATTTAAGTCGCGGTACTTGACTACGTTCTGGGCGACGGTTGAGCCGATGCCGGATACGTAAGACAGAAGGGGAGCTGAGGCAGTGTTAAGGTCAACACCTACGAAGTTCACACAGGATTCTACGACGGCCTCAAGGTTATTTTTAAGCTGTACTTGATTTACGTCGTGTTGGTACTGGCCCACTCCGATTGATTTAGGGTCAATTTTCACGAGCTCGGCAAGAGGGTCCTGGAATCTGCGGGCAATTGAAATGGCACCACGGACTGTGACGTCCTTATCGGGGAATTCTTCGCGGGCAATATCACTGGCCGAATAGATGGAAGCACCGGCCTCTGAAGTTAGAGTGGCCTTTACTTTCCCGTCTTTTACCTGGGCAATATGGGATTCAACGAATTCGAGTGTCTCACGTCCGTGAGTTCCGTTTCCAATGGCGATGTATTCTACGTTGAACATTTCGATCATCTTAGTGAGGATCTGGGCCGAGCCGACTTTATCGTTTCTTGGTTCATGGGGGTAAACGACGTGGTCGCCTAAGAACTTACCTGTCTGGTCTACGATGACAACCTTGCACCCTGTTCTGATACCCGGGTCGATTCCCATGACGGTTTTTGAGCCTAAGTAGGGCTGGAGCAGGAGGTTCTTTAAGTTTACACCGAAGACTGAAATGGCCGCAGTATCTGCCAGTTTCTTCAGGTCGTTTTTTACTTCCAGGTCAAGAGAAGGCTGGATGTAGTTGTTATAAGATTTTTCAGCGCATTTTTTTAATAGCTCGTAGTTTGCGAGTTCACCGCGTTTTGGAAAGAATCTTTCTTCCACGAGACCAATGCCTATTTCAGGGATAATTTCTGCATCAACTTTCAGGATTTTTAAGTTCATTCCACGGCGCATGGCCATGTAACGGTGGGAAGCTTTTGGATCCTTAATTTTTGATAGTGGCTCAGAGAATTCAAAGAAGTCCTTAAACTTTGTGGCCTCTTCTACTTTCTCGCCGTCTTTTCTGAGGACCGCTTTCATAACTCCTGCATCCCAGAAAGTCTGGCGGATTTTTTCTTTAAGCTCCAGGTGATGGGAGAAAGTTTCAATCAGGATATCGCAAGCACCGTTGATGGCCTCTTGTACGTCCTTGATCTTACCTGCGGTAGGCTTGACGAATTTCTCTTCTATTTCGGCCGTCAGGGTCTTTATGTCCTTAGTGCCTTTCATGATCATTTCAGAAAGTGGCTCAAGTCCATTATCCTTGGCAATCATGGCCTTGGTTTTTTTCTTGGACTTAAATGGTGCGTAGATGTCTTCGAGTTGGTTTAAGTTAACGGCCATTTTTATCTGGCGTTCAAGTTCAGGCGTCATGGCCTCCATTTTCTTGATGGCGTCCAGGATAAATTCACGACGTTTTTCTGTTTCTACATATTCATTATAGGAATCCTGGATATCCCTGATCTGGACTTCATCCAGTTCACCGGTAACTTCCTTTCGGTAACGGGCAATGAAGGGAATGGTGCATTCTTCTTCAAACAGGAGCTTGCATGTTGCCATGACTTTATGAGGTGTGATGCCCAGTTTCTGGGTACAAAAAATCATAGCTTTTGGATCGAGCTCTTGCTTTGCCATGCGGGAAAACCTCCGGAAAAATGAAGTCAGTGATGAGAAATCAGGGTAACGACTGAGAGTGGAAATTGGCAAGAATTTGTGGGAGAATGACTCAACTTTTTAAAGAAAGGATTGAAATTGACCACACTCGCCATTATAGGCAGCGGTATAGCTGGCAGAAGCCTGCTTTATAACTTGACCACCGAGAATTTATCCTTTGATAATATCATTTTATTTGAATCTGATGATTTCGCTTTGCCCTGTGCCTTGCATTCAACGGCCATCGTGGCCCCCAGGGGGGTGAGTCGTGGTCATTCGGATCTAGGTGATCTCATCATGGATGGTTATGAAGCTTTTGCCATGCATGTGAAGGAAGCGGCACCTGCCGGGGTTTCTGAGATCAGACAGTACACAGGTGAGCTCACTAAACTATCCCAATTCAAGCTGCGCTATCCGGAAGGCCATATGACTTCTTCGCTTAATGGTATCGGACTTAAGGAAGAGATTTATTTTGCACAGGAAGATGCTTTCATGATTGATCCGGCCGCTTATCTGGAATGGTTACTTAATCAGAGTGAAAAGAAGCTGACTATGGTGCGGGTGAAGGAATTTGTGACTGAAGTTATCCCGGAGGAGAGGGTTAAGATCGCTACTCAAGGGGGGAGGAGTTTTGAAGCGGATCATGTGGTCTTTGCTACTGGAGCTTCTTCACGCTTCTGGAAAAACTTGTTTCCTGAATCGAAACTTTCTACATCTGTGCCTTCGCAAGGGGCATATCTTGAATTTAAGGATGTTAATTGGGGTATGGATTCGTTTTCGATAACTCTGGATGGGTATAATCTTATTTATCGCAAGGATTCGCTCACGCTTCTTATTGGGTCAACGACGCATGATCATCAGCATGTGATGGCCCCTGTGGGAGAATTGAAAAGCATTTATCTTTTTATGCAGCAGAAGCTTAAGCTTGATTTACCAGGGTTTGACATGGGTAAAGTGTTAGTGGGGCAGCGGGAGAAAGCGCAAAAGAGGATGCCGTATGTGCTGACTTCGGGGAATATCTTTTTTATCGGGGGACTTTATAAAAATGGCTTCACCCTCAGTCTTAAAATGACCAGAAACCTCGCTCGTCAACTCCCACAGTCTTCTTGAAAAATTCATTCATGCACTTGTCTGATCTTTTATAAGCATTCCTCATGCCATAGATCTCATTTTTAAGAATGGGCATCCTTAATTCATTGGAAGTATGGGGAGTATTTGGTGAGACAAGAAACTGGGTAGAAAGATACTCCACCCCTTTTGAGATCATAGTGGTCAGTACTCGTACCGCATATTCATTTTTTTTCCCAAGATCCCTGCAGTTATGTGAAGGAACATGAATAAACCCGAACTGTAAATCAGGATGGTAGTGATTGAGCTGATAGGCCGTGTTGTTACAGACAAAACTACCCGCACTGTTTGATACCTGAAGTTCTGATCGATCATCAGGGGTCAATGAACAATACATCTGAGGCAAAGGGTAGCGCATGCTGATATTGGCGGGCGCATTTCGAATGATTTCGCCATTGCGTTCATTACCTTCATTATCGGGGCCTTTGGTCTTGTCATAATTTCTGGCAGCGATTTCAACCTTTACACCACAGAAAGCTTCTCCGAGTCCAATCACCATTACCGGGCGCTCTTTGAGAGCTTTGATACAGTCTTCAATCTGTGCGTAGGCCTTATCGAAAACAGTATTGAGCCTGCATAGCTTGATGGTTACAGAGTCTGAAATCTTCCCTTGAAGGGCCTTTGCAACGGTTTCGGAATTATTAAAAGGGGCGTTGGCGAAGGGATCATAATAGCTGACTAAAACGACTGGTTTAGCCCATAGGGAAGTAGTTGTCAGAAGGAGGAGTAAAATCAGCTTTTTCATAGCAATCGTCATCTCATAACTATGCATTAAGCTCAAGCATTCGGGAACATTTTTCCATACAGAATAAACGGAATTTTAGTCGGCCGAATTTATTCCGAAGAGCCTAGTAATCAACAATCGTCTAAGGATGGACTTATGAAAAAATGGATTTTTTCGGCTGCACTTGTTTTTGGCCTTTCTTTAACTAACACCAATACACAGAACATGATGGAACATGGGCATAACCTGGCCCCTCGTGCCTTTAAACCGAGTTCAGCTCAGTATGTGCATCCTGATTCGGTTGTAACCGGTCATCTGAGTGTTAAGGGAATGAAGCTCACTGGGTTTGCCGGAACAGACTTAAAGAAGATGCAGGATGCCTTTGCAGTGCTTGAGCAAGTGGTTAATTCAGCTGAATTCAAGAATAAGGTCATCAACTTCAAGAATACAAAAGGTGAGCGCAAGTTTGCTTCAAATAATGGCCTATCAAATGAAGAAATCTTTGAGCAATTTATGGAAGGCAGAGAGACGCTTCAGACTAATACTCCGGGTGAAATGAATTTCTTCCTTAAGCTGTATAACAACCGCTGGTCACGGGTCGTTGGCTGGACTACACCGGATACAAATCAGATCAATATCAACCGGAAGTTTTTCAGGAACTATAAGGCAAATGAAGTTGCCGGAAACCTTGCCCATGAGTGGACGCATAAGCTTGGATTTGGCCATGCCTCAGCGGCCGAGCATGATTCTGTTCCCTATGCAGTTGGATATATCGTAGAGGAAATGGCAGCGAAGCTTATTACTTCGCCGACTCAAAAAGTTGCTCTACGATAATTGAAAGGGGTTGACCCTTTTTACTTGCAATTCTTGCCATAGCTGTGAGCTCGGACCTGTTACCAGGCGTGCTCACATGTTCTGGTTCTGACAGTGGATAAGTCCTGTCATTCGGGGCCCAGATAAAATCCGGTAAATTAGCACTGATGGATTCCCCGCCCAGGATGTTAAAGTTGTGATCGATTTCAAGGTCATAGAGGTATTCTTTTTCAAGAACCTTGTCCGCTGACTGGTCGTCTGTATCAAGAAGATTTGAAGGACGCATGTCTGCGTAACGGACAACTGCCTTTACACCTACGATAGCGGCCGTTCGCTTGTGGCGCTTGCCATCTTTGGCGAACCTGTTTTTCTTAACAAACCACTCCATTGCGACCTTAAAGTCTTTGCTTTCTTCTTCTGTGAATACGTTGAAGTAAGTGATGTCATAACTGAGGACCGGATAATTCCATACTTCTGATCCGGGAGAGACGTCAGCAATGAAAGACTTCTTCATTTTGCCGACACGATTGATGAGGGCGCGGTGAAAAGTTCCTGCATTGGTTTCATCGCAGGCATTGGTGAAAAGTCCCAGGGCCCGTGAACGACAACGCTTGCCGAGGAAAATCACGTTTTCCTGAGCACGGGCGTAGAGGAGAGAGCCCAATGCCTTGATGTCTTCAGGAAAAAAGGTGACCGGCTGGCCATCCGGAGTTTTCATGATAACTTTTTTTGCCGGGCGAGGCATCATTTGGCTGGCAGATGCCCAACCATCACAAATGCCTCTCCATATTGGGACTTTCCCGATGGCAGCGGCCTTGTCGCCCAGTTCCCATGAGTATTTTGTGAGTGTCATAGTATAGTCACCCACGATGAGGTCGTATTTTTCAGCAGGGGAGAGATTGTCGTTATTGCCTAAGAAACTATAAAGCGGTTGCTTGGTTGAATTTTCCTTGAACTTTTCCCACTGAGCTTTTGATTCAATGAGCTTCATGACTGAAGAATTGCGGTAACGGACCGCCAGGGAACCCTGGAAATGTGGCCAGTAATTGCCTGACCACAAATCGATGCCGGTTTTTCCCTGATTGAGCCCACTTCGTTCCATTTCTGAGAGAGAAGTAACTTCTCTCCCTTCAATAAGTGAAGCTGTCACTTCTGACTCAGGTATAGGCCTGAAAGCCTGTACCTGATCCATACTTGTGAGAACTGTAAGTGCAGCAACAACCAGCTTTTTCATGACAACTCCTGATTAACGTCTAGACAACTGAAGCAACTGATCTACCACCTGAATTAGAGGCTGTGGCTTAGGGTATCTGAATTCACAATCAACCTTCATCGGATCGCCGCCAGCTATAGGGAACACCGGACACTTAGGACTAACACCGAAGAAGAACTTGCTCTCTTCATATGTAAATCCATGGGCCGTCATAGCTGCACTCTTATATGACTCAGGAGCTGGAGCACCAGAAGTAAGGTCCCAAGTTGGAAGGCCTTCTACCGGCTTGAAATATTGCTTATAATCACGTGGGATAACCCAGAAGAAGTCCGGCTGGTGAGTCTTACCCATACCAAGAGTATCGCCAATCTTCTTACCTACACGCCACTGACCACCAATGATGTTGCCTTCAGAGTCAAGTTCAAGATCGTATTTGAAATCAAAGTCACTGATCTTGTCGTCTTTCGGAGAGTTTGTCTCTTTCTTCTTAGGATGTTCCCAGTCAGTATACTTAAGCTTCATCGCTACACCTACGATATGCGTAGTCTTCGGGTGACGGTTAGCTGCGTACTTGTCTTTCTTTCCGTATGTTCCTACAGAGATTATGCTCTTATAAAGTGCACCTTCGCTACCAGTCTTAGGGTTGAAGTATTCAATCTCGTATCCAGCAACTGGCTGGTTAGAGATAGGAGCTGCCGGGTTTTTATCAAGAACGAAACTACGACCTTCAATACCAAGGATGTTGATGATTGAAAGGTGGAAGATTCCCGGGTGAACGTCAGCACAACGTGGAAGCAGTTCTGTATCGTCCTTGTCGATTTTTGTATCGATATAACGACCGTGCTTGTCCTGGTCAGGATGCTTGCGGTTACAACGGTTACCTTCAAACATAACATTGCTCTGGACCGTTGAGTGTGCCCACATAAGTGACACGAGGGCCTTAACGTCGTTAGGGTAGAAAGGCATTCTCTTACCAGACGGTAATGTCACCCATACAGTTCTTTCAGGACGTGGAGCGTGACCGGCGGCAACTGCCCATCCGTGACAAATTCCTTCCCACAATGCCATCATCTTGTTACCGGTTGGAACGCGGTATCCATCTGGTAAGTTAATAGCAGAAAGGAAGCCCCATTTCTTTTCCTCGCCCCATTTTTCAGCGTAGTTCCAGATACGGTTTGTAAGGTCAAAAGAAGTATCGCCAAGAAGAAGGTCATACTTTTCAGAAGGTGCGAGTTGTGCGAGTTCTTTTTCACTCATTGACATGATATTCGGAAGAACATTTACCTTACGTTTTTTGAAATCGTTTACGTTCTTTCTCCAAGAGAGGTGCTTAACTGCGCTTGTGATGAAAGTTGTATAGTTCTTGTCCTGGTAAGTATTAGCGGCCATACCCTGAGCTAGAGGCCAGTAAGATCCGCCCCATGGTTGCTGGTGAGTATTGCGCTTGTTTAATCCACGAGCTTCCATTTCGCGAACATTACGAAGATAGTTAGGATTCTCAGTCAGAAGTTTTACGCGAGTATCGATATGTTTTATCTCAAGGGGTTTTACTGGATAGATACCCGTGTTTCCTTCCTTGATCTCCGAAGCACTGCAATCCTGAGTACTCTCATCGCAATCATCTTCTTCAGTCATCTGCGCGAAGGCCGGTGAGCTTAATACTGCCAAGGTCATTGATAGCACCAGATACTTTTTCATGGAATCTCCTCCAAAAGTGTGGTCAAAAATATTTATAACGCTTTGTATCAATATTTCACGTCCGCCGCCTGTTTAAACGGCATGGACAGTAACTTTTACACTTATAAAAAAGTGGCATTTTGAGTTACGCAGGGCTTCGCCGACAGCCAAGATTGTGAATTAGTATAGTTGCGCAGGGTTCTATTCTGGCTGCAGGCTGGAACCTTAGGAAGAGCCGGGTCCGTGAGTTTCAGGGCCTTCGCCGACAGGGTGGCTGGAGCTTGAAGGGTTACACAGAGCTTCGCCGACAGAGGGTTACGCAGAGCTTTAGCGACAAGAAAGCTGGGGTCTGAAGGGTTATGCAGAGCTTCGCCGGCAGGAAGCCAGGGTGTGGTGGGTTATTCAGAGCTTCGCCGGCAAGAAAGCCAGGTCTCTGGTGGGTTACGCAGAGCTTCGCCGACAGGAAGCCAGGGTCTGGTGGGTTACGCAGAGCTTCGCCGACGGGAAAGCTGGGACCTGGCTGATTGCGCAGAGCTTCGCCGACAGGAAAGCCTGAGCCTGGAGGGTTGCGCAGAGCTTCGCCGACGGGAGAGCTGGGACCTGGATGATTGCGCAGGGCTTCGCCGACGGGAGAGCTGGGACCTGGATGATTGCGCAGGGCTTCGCCGACGGGAGAGCTGGGACCTTGAGGATTGCGCGGAGCTTCGCCGACGGGAGAGCTGGCAGGGCAATTGCATTAAAATTGCGGCCATGCAGCTTGGCCATAACTTCTTGAAATGAAATACTGCTCCGTTAACAAATGGAGTAATTCATCATGGAATCAAATAGTTTGATTGATTATTTTGCCGTTATCGAAGATCCTCG
>DATLXC010000018.1:0-12322 GCA_035575985.1 Bacteriovoracaceae bacterium
TTAACGATTTTCGTTACCTAGATCGCCCAAGACTCAGTACAGGGCCCCTTTCGGGTTACCCTGGTAGGACTGTTCAGGATCAACTCAATGATGTATTTTGAATTCCTACCGGTAAGCAGCAGCTTCGCCCAGCGCACATAAAGAATTTGTAGAAGACCTGGGGAATTATGGCAAGACTAACTGCCTATTTCTTTTTGACCGGGGCGGTGAGGCATGCCTGAATAGCGCATTTACATACTAATGCTTAATGACTTATTCAGATTAGGTTTTCCACTGAATTACTTTCAAACGACCTTGGAACTGAAAAATGAAAAGAACTTCCTTCACCTAGCTTGCTTTTAACCCATATGTGACCTTCATGTGCTGTTATGATCTCTTTAGCGATATACAAACCTAAACCAAGACCGCAAACTTCATTAGAGGAAATAGCTCTTTCAAACTTCGTAAATATGAGGTTTACATGTTCAGGTGCAATGCCAACGCTTACTTAGTCTTTTGATCCTGTCAGAAGCTTGGTTGGGCTTCATGATAACTCCTCATTAACTACCTGCTAAATACGTTCATACGGGAGATCAAAATAAAAACTACTTCCCCCTTTCTCGAATACACTTTCGGCCCAAATATTTCCTTCATGCGCATCCATTATCCATTTCGAAATAGATAATCCTAATCCTGAGCCTTGACTGGAAGTATCCTTTGTCTGCCAAAATCTATTAAAAATAAGCTCTAAATTTTTCTGGTCAATTCCGGGCCCATTATCTTCAATTCTAAAAACAATCTTTTTATTTCTTAATTCTGTAGTTATTTTAATAATACCTTTCACTGGTGAGAACTTCACAGCATTTCCCAGGAGATTTGCGAAAACTTGTCTTATCCTTTCCGGGTCGCATTCGACCATAAAGTCTTGATTAGAAACCAGGTCTTGTATCATCTACCAGTAGGATATTGGGTTTTTGTTCTTGTATATACTTCACTAAAATACCTCACTTATATGTCCAGTTTATCATGTTTTACTATCTAGAGCTGAGTTAAGAAGTCAGTGAAGGGGTCAAGAATGGTTATGATTACACCCGTTTGTTTAAAATACCGATGGATTCTTTCCCTCACCAAACTGGTTTCCAGATTAGTATTTTTCGGCCTGCCATGACTTTTTAGTAATTTTTACATACCTTCCAAAGTAGCCACATTAGCACTTTTGGCTATATCTTCAGAATAGGATTTACAAGCTCTGAATTGTCCATTAACTTCCCTGAATGTTTAGTGAATCTTATTTTATTGCCAACACTCGGGCCATTATATCAATCCTCTCTCTGGATCAAGAACGCTATCTTTCAATTTTTGGAATGACTCCTGCGGAAGGTAAGAAATATCTCGCTAATCCTAAAGATTTTCCGGCCAAATATGCAATGAACTTTTGCGAGTACTTCGAGCTAGATATGGGCGTTCTCTTTTCCAATAAGTTTGACGCAAAGACATTTGCTCGAAACTTTGAGCTAGGGCAACCGGCCCTTCCTGATCAATACCAGCAGGAAACAAACAGCAAGGTCATAACTCTTATCAACATCATTCAGGGACTTGAAAGCAGCGGTCATGAATGGTTAAGTCAGACTATCCTTAGACGACTCCAGATTCCAAAGACACTTCTCCTTTATCCCGAGCAGGCCATCCCCTTTAAAATGATCGTGGATTTTTTACAGTTGGTCGAAGACTTCCGGACCGATTTAAAGCTCATGAAGAGTTTTGGACAAATTGGCATCCAAAACCTAAACGCTAAGTTTAAGTTCGTAGGTCCACAGACAGCTTTCAATGACGAATTTTACGATCAATTTTTTTCCAAGGAGATTCGACAATTTGACCAATCCTACCAATATAAAATCACTCGCTTTAAAAATAACTTGATAATTTTAAGCTGCACGCTTAGAGAGGAATTCAAAGAGATCTACCACAGATCATCGTTATCAAACGCTGCCCTATTAGAATATAAGGCCGGCATAAGCT
Source organism: Bacteriovoracaceae bacterium (assembly GCA_035575985.1). GTDB lineage: Bacteria > Bdellovibrionota > Bacteriovoracia > Bacteriovoracales > Bacteriovoracaceae > Peredibacter. Next base: position 1,999 of record DATLXC010000018.1, read on the forward strand.
CCGGGTTATCCACTCTCTTCAACTTGCCGCTATCGGAAGTGAGTATTATATCAAGTAACCAGTTAAAAGGTATCGATACCCTGGCCATTAAGCTACCTTACTCTTCTCATAGCTTGGTCCATTGATAAGGCTTCTTTCCTTCCACAGATATTCATATTTCAAGGCCAGCTCAATGCTTTTGGCGCTAAAACTCCTATCACAGAGCATGATCAGCGCCTCCCTCTTATCATAGAAACTAAGGTTAATGGGTCCTAGATCGCAAAAGATTTTCGTACCCATCTTTAAAAACGTTTTATGAGTCCCCGCGAAAAAGGTTCCAAGCATAAAAGAATAATCCACCTGGTAATCCTGGCGGTAATGGTAAACTAAAGCATAGAGAATAGAGAGGCATTCATAGAGTAAATCGGGGTTCTTGGCAGCTTGATCACTAACGGTCAAATGACAGTCGTAGTGAATGCATTTTAACTCAAATTCCGATACGAATTTATTGTAGGCAACTTTGTGAGCTTCCGCCCCAGGTGAATTCACCACATTCTGCATTGGGAAAGTCAGATTCATTTTAAGGCAATCGGCCAAAGACACAGTCTTATATCCCATGATAAGAGTTTCGCCACGGTAGAGAAGAATGTGAGTTCCAACGAATTCAAAAACGTCCAGAGGAATCACCAGCAACGGATCCTTAAAAGCACGTCCATAACCTTCGGCCTTCAATGCCACCACATCGTTAACTATTTTTCTGGTTTGTGGCTGGTTCCAGGTGGTGAGTGCATTTTCCAAAATGACGATACTTAATTTCATGCCTGAATTATGCCCATATCCTGGCTGAATATATACCCGGCAGAAAATTCCTTTTGGAATCTGGATCCAACTTGAACTAAACTAACTACATGAGCTACATCTTAGAAAATATAAATGAATCCGAAAGACTCGAGAAACAAAATGCCCAGCCTCAGTACTCCATCGAACAGGAGCTTTCTGAGTTACAAATTAATCTGAACGGGAAAAAGATCCTGGATGCTGGCTGTGGAGCGGGGTCACTATCCAAGATCCTTGCTGCCAAATTTTCCAGTGAAATTCATGCCTGCGATGCCTCAGAATTGCGGATCCATCAGGCCCGAAAATCCTCGCCTAAGAATATAAAATACTTCGTGGCCGATCTTACCTCCCTTGGTTCAGAGACCTATGACGTTATCTTTGTGAGGTACGTACTCGAACATACTCTGAGTCCGGGTCACATATTACAGTCCCTTTATCAGGTCTTGAGACCTGGAGGGCATCTGGTTGTGATTGATTTTGATGGCCTGATCTTCAATCTTCATCACCAGGATGAGCAGCTAGGAAAGTATTTAGGGCTCCTTCAACAACAACTTCCGATTGATCTCTTTATTGGAAGAAAACTTCCTCGGCTTCTTGCTGACATTGGGCTTAATCTTATTGACTGTAGAATCCAATCGATCGCTTTTAAAGCGCAGGAACTTGAGGCGGAAGTCAATAACATGATAATGCGATTTGATCAATCGGCCCCGCTTATTCAAAAAGTCATCGGCCCTGAGAACTTCGATAAATTTGTTTCAAGCTATATCTCAGAGATGAGAAAATGCCAGGTCCTTTTCTGCAGCAAATTCATCATTACGTCCACCAAACCACAGGAAAAAAAATGATCAGAACCCAGGTCCGTAACGCCGTCATATCTATCATTCAGGAGATTGCCCCTGATTCTGACACTTCATCCCTGGATGATACATTATCTTTAAGAGAGCAGGTGGATCTTGATTCAATGGACTTCCTTGACCTGGTAATGGAATTACGAAAGCGCCATCAGGTTGAAGTACCGAAAGAAGACTTTGCTTGCTTAAAGACGATGGAAAGTTGTGTAACCTACCTACTTCCGAAATTCGGCCAGAAGGCCGCTTAGGATTAGATTCACGGCGTCCGGGTTATCCCAGGTCAGGATGTGGTTACCTTTGACCTCAAAAATCCGGCCGAGATTCTGTGACTTTATATATTGCTGGTTTATGATCTGATCATAAGTCGGAATAATGAACGCTTTCATCCCCTGAAAATTAGTTAGCAGGGCCTTTTCATCCAGGAATTCCCCCTTCATGAAGGACGCTCCGATGATCTTCCTTACCTTGGGATCCGTTGCAATGATGAGGTCACTCAATAATGACGTTCGATCTTTCCTTAAAGTGAGCATGCTCTCCGCAAGGGAATGCGCCTCATCCTTGGTTATGTCGACCTGAAATAATAAATGGCCAAGGGGATTGGGAAGAAAAGCTTCAGCTGCAGATGCTAGGTTGAGCGGTGGTGCACTGATGGTCACAACGCCCAAGGGGGCAAAGCTCTCTAGCAAATGATGAGCGATGTGTCCGCCCAAAGAAGATCCAAGGAGGACAACATCAGAGAGTCCTTCTACCTTCTCTTTAACGTACTGAACCAGGTCAAAGAAAGAATTAACTGAACCTAACTCGGTTTTACCATGTCCTGGAAGTTCAATTACTATTTTGTTGAAACCCTTGACGTCGATATCATCAAAGATTGTTCCGCTCAAACTGTTTCCGTGAATACAGACTAGATTCATAATAAAACCTAAGAAGCTTTCAGGATCACCCAGCCTTCGCTGGTTTCTTTAACTTTAAAACCATTCCCCTCCCCGGATATCAACTTATCCAAGCCGTTAAAGTGAGAGAGGTTGTACTTTTGTCTAAATGTTTGGAACTCGGTACTGAGCTTGAAGTCTTTAACGAAAATTTGATCTTTTGCCTCAACGAATTCCTTACCGCCTACGAATTCATATGAGGTATTATGCTCATAAGAGGTCTTCACTTTAGTAAGCAGCTTCTTAGTGGCCAGTTCAAGCGACTTAATTGAACTCAAATCATCAATGATCAAGGAGTGAACATCGTTAAACTGTCCCAGGTCCAATATAGATTGGACATTTGAAAGATTAAACAATCCTTCCGCCAGCATAAAGTGAACCAGGTGTTGAATGAACGCAAGACTCAAGGGATTGTTCATGATGAGAAAATAATCTGGGTCAAAGCCGGTGCTCTTAATATAAGTGCTGGTTCTTTTATCACCCAGCTTCATTCGCATAAATTTCAGCAGAGGATAAGCCGTTCTTACTGTTGATCCCATGAGAAAGGAATACTGGTCGGGTACCTGGAAACCTCCCACCTCTTTATGATTCTCAACTTTTACTTTCCGTCCACCTAAGTTTTCAATTTTTCCAGTAAAAAGACATCGCGGATCGAGAGTAAACTTTTGACATATAGTGAGCCATTGAGAAGCGCTCAGTTCCAAGTGTCCCGCTTCAATCTTAGAGAGAGCGGATTGAGACGTATCGATAATAGGTGCAAAATCAATCTGTTTAATTTGATGATATTTACGCACGGCGCGCATAATCTGATAGGAATAATTATTCATTGAAATTAAATATCGTTCTCGCACTAACATGTCACCTTTAAAAAATCCTTGCAGGAGTATTCCTAAAAGAATATGGTGCCGCACGAATATAATTAGATCTTTGAGGCAAAAGTTTACATGGCAACAAACGTTAGACACAAACTTGTCCTCAAAGGGACGCTTCAAAAAGTTGATAAAAAATGGGAATTATCTTTCCCCTTGTTCGCAGTTAAAGTGCGGTCAAGAAGTATCCAGCAAATCCTGCTAGAAATTCACGCCATTTTTAGCTTCGATATCAAAATCAGATTTAATGACGGCGGCGTGATAGAAGTTTGCACATCCGACTCTCAGAGATTTCGCAAATTTATAAGTGATCGACTTTCACACTTGCCAACAAACGAGACCACAGTAGATGAACTACTAGCTAAGCATTTTAATAATTCAGTTTGAACTTGGCCCAAACAATTGTGTGATCTGAGGGACTGGTTTTTTCACGTGGCTCAACGTCTACCACGACTTTGGTACAAAGCTTTGCAAGCTCAGGGGTGGCAAGTATGTGGTCGATTCTCCATCCGCGATTACGCTCGTATGCATTTCGAAAAAAATCCCAAAATGTATATTGCACCTTTTCGGGATATTTTAAGCGGAACACATCTATAAAACGATTTTCGACCGTTTTTTTATATTCTTCTCTCGCTTCAATATGAAAGCAAGGATCTTTTAAGTTTCTATCTGGATTGGCCACATCAATTTCTTCGGGTGCAACATTCAAATCACCAAGCCAGATCATTGGTTCTTTTGCTTCTAAATGCTTATCAAAATATTCACGAAGTCTGGCAAACCACTTAAGCTTATACTGATACTTCTCCGATTCGATATCATTTCCTTGTGGCACATAAGTATTAATCACTCTCACACCACGTACTACGGTTTGTATGATGCGAAAGTCTTCAGAGTCAGGGCCAGAATTAAATCCATGTATGACTTCAGAGGGCTTCTCAAGAGTGAGAGTCGCGACTCCATTATAGCTTTTCATTCCTCGATAGCTTACGAAGTAGCCTGCTTCCAGAAAGTCATTTTCGGGGAAATCGACATCTTGAACTTTTGTTTCTTGAAGTGCCAGGACATCAGGCTTTTCTTTCTTGAGCCACTCTAAGATGATGGGCATTCGTTTTCGTACAGAATTACAGTTAAATGTGGCAACTTTCATAGTAGTCCTAAAATATTCCGTTTTCATTAGGTGAATCTTTTTCTACTACCTGTCCGAGATCCCAAATTTCGGATATTTTGCCATCTTCAAACCTCAACAGGTGAACCACGGCAATTTCCATCTTGTCTTTCACTACTTGGGAATAAAGGGCTACTCGGTCATCTGTTTCGAATACCTGCTTCACAGTAAAACTACGATGAGGTTCAGACTCATCCGCTTCCAACATCCCATTCATTAATGAATTAGCATCGCCCCTAAAATATTGGTTGTGATGCTTGAAGTTGGAGTTAACGTACTTTGCGAAAGCTGTCCTTGGGCTTTCCATTGCACATAATCTGTGACGTGCCATATGGTACTTGTGACCGGGACATATAGCCCATAGTAGGCCTGAGTCCAGAATACCTTCCATTCATGCTTAAGATAATAGTTTTAAAGTTGCAAAGTTTCTATAAGCTTGCATATCGTTACGTAATTTTGCGTGCGACCAAAAGTTTTTGGATATATCCCGATCGAGACACCCACAAGGCGCAATACACGGCCTATCAAACACCACCCATGGTGTAAGGTCTATCGAGTCAGATTTGAATGGAACGCTTCGTATGTTGCTCTAGGTATCTTTCATTCTGTTTCTATAATTCTAACATGTATAGCAGACATCCCCTTCGGTCCTCCGCTAATTTTAAACTCGACCCTGTCTCATATATATCCTTGTTTCCAGCATACATTTACGGAAGCAGGGAGTCCGCAAAAGTACAGACATAGATTATATTTCAAAGTCTGCAGTATTTTTTCAATAAATTCTTCTATATGAAATGATGATCACTAGAATGGCCAAAAAGAGTTAGGCTTTTTAGGTTTTGCGGCTTGAGAGACCTTTGCCTCTGAAGGCCTTGGACTTTCATTATCCGTCGGAGACTTTCGATAAGTTTTAAGTTTTCTATATGTTTCCGTATATTGCAACGTCAATTCATCCTTCAAGGTGAATGGCAAAGTAAATGTAAGCTTATCGTTCAACGCTCTACCAATTATTTGAGTCGGAATCCCGGGCTTCTCTTCTATCAGATTCAATCGTTTTATATCTGGCGTAATTTCTCCTCTCACTTTTCCATTCTCGGAGTACGCACTGATTGCCGCATTAAGGCTCTTCTCATAGAAGGTGAAAGGTAGCTTATTACCTTCCATCTTGTTAAAAACGTCAGCTGGTACTTGTTTTAAAGAACCTTGAATAGACCAAGGAGTATTTCCATTTGTTTCACTTGTCTTGCCTGTGAGACTGAGTTTCCCTCCGTCAGCAATTTTTGAAGAAAAGCTAAATTCTGTCTTTTTATTGACCGAAAGTAATGAGACATCTTTTACTTTAAAAATCACATCATTTAGTTCAATCACTGTTCGGCTTAAGTCTTCTTTCTGTTCAATGATGTTCAACTTACCTATTTTCCCTTCCAAGGATTCTAAATAAAAATCATTATTCTTATTGATATCTGCGGTTTGAATCCTCTTCATTTCGGAAGAAAAGTCTTTAGAGAGAATTAGATCAATTTTATCAGCGAGGACAGAAATCTTATTGTTCTTAGACAGGAGAAGGTCTTGCCAGTTAATTTGGATTGTCAGGTTAGGAGATTCCACCATTTTTGTGGATGTCTTCGCTTTAAAAATCTTCACGTCCCTCAGGATCACTTGACCTTTTCCGAGAGATAGATCTACCTTCCTTATCGAGAAAGCATATCCAGTGCCCTTAGCACCCTTTTGGTTGATCCATTCTTCAACGATCATCGGAGCGGATAATTTCAAGACTGAACCAATGACAACTACAAACAGAAATAGAAAAACACAAATCTTCCAGTTTGATCCACCATGTTTCTTATTATTGCTTCCACCAATGTAAATTGTTCCCATTATTCTTTCTCACTGTGTAAAGTTTCTAATAAATAGTATCAGCAATAAACCCTGAGACATTTTGGAAGTAAAGCAACGATTCTGGCACAACCCGTCAATGCTAACCTGATGCATAGTTACGTATAAATTAATTCTTATACTTAGAAATAATTTGCTGGTACCCGTTGATTTTTATTGAAAAGCTCAAAATGTCATCTGGAATCAAATCGAAGGAAATTTGAATGAACTCATTAGCAGGGAGTCCGCAAAGGTATGCTGGAACAGACATATTTTTTCACTTCATCTGGATGAAGTATATACCAAAAAAGCCCTTCCGGAGCTCTAAGTAGAAAGACATTCGAGCTAGGTAAAACCCAGGTTGAACTCCCGAGCATCCTGATAGCTCCAACACACTTTTACTTAAGCGGTGCTAAATGAAAGGTGTGTTAACGTCTGCCGCCAGCCGAAATTGAGCGGTTGTACTCTTCCTGGGTCGATAATGCCCGACAAAACCAGTTCTATTTAAGTCTCCCTCTAATATTCCGACTAGGGTTTATATGAGAGGTTTTATGAGCACTTTACGCTTACTTAGCGATGGCGATGATAATTTTACTGAATGTAGTTTAGTTATTCATTTAAAAATAAAAATGATTAAACATAAAATCGAGCAATCCTTCTTAGAGGCTTACGGTTTAATTGAAAAAGAATGTACTCATTCAGAAATCATCCTTCAAACTAAACACGTGAATTCAGGAAGCCATAAAAAGCAAGCACTCACTCTTTTTTATGCGGCCTTAGAGATCCATCTTCGTTGCCCAGGTTCTCAATGCTTTATCCATCAAGTAAATACTCTTAGAACACTTATTAACCCTGGATTTGAAATTGAAAAAAGCTTAATAGGTGACCATTCTTTTTCTTTGGATAGCAATGTCTCTTTCTATCTAAATGAGGCTGGTCTTGAACTTGGGTCATCCGAAAATGTTGACCTGGCCCAACTGAATCTCATTCATAAATCACTTTTAAGTCGCGTTTCCAGGAAGGTCGCATGAAAACTAAACTCCCGGTCGCTCAACTTATTCCTGTAGTGGTCTTATCTCTGGTCATGATTCCCGCTGCACTTGCGGTCCTTCCAATCTTTGCCTTTGAACCTACCTGGGCGAAGGTCCTGGCCTCTGCTTTTGCCCCAGTGATATTCTGCCTTAGCTATACTTTCATTGCTGCTGTATACAGCATACCATTCCATAAAAGTATCATGACCGGCAAATTCCCAAGGGATATCACTCACGCCGTCTACGGACCACGAAGAATGTATGGCCTATGTTGGTGCGCTGTTTTTTATTTCACCCCAATTTATTACGCCATCATGAGTCTGCCAACGCTTCGAACAAGTGTCTTTCGTCTTTTTGGTTACAAGGGACATTCTAATATTTCAATTGCTCCGGATGCCTGGATTAGAGACCTACCACTGCTTAACCTTGAAGCAGGAATATATGTGGCCAATAAAGCAACGATAGGTACGAATATTTGCATGGCCAACGGAAATATTCTTGTGGAACAGGTGACACTCAGAGAAGGTTCAATGGTCGGACATCTGGCCATGATAGCTCCTGGTTGCACACTTGGAAAGAAATCAGAAGTCGGCGTAGGCGGGGCCATTGGTATCCGTGTAAATATTGGAGAAGATGTTCGTATAGCTCCATCAGTGTCCATCAATCATGGAACCCAACTCCATAACAAAGTTCATGTAGGTGCAAAGTCATACATCGGATTGAAAGCAGTCATATCTGAGGGCATTAAGCTTCCAGGCGGTTCTAACATACCTGATGGCGCTCGTATCAAAACACAATCAGATGTGACCAAATATGCGCATGCTGAGGTCAGAGATCTTAGCGATACAAAAGAACGTCTCGAAAATATTTTAACATCTAGAGCAAACTTTTAATTATGGATCAAAAGTGCGATAGAGTTAGAAATGCGGCCTTAAAAGACTCTGTCGACAGGGCGATCTTCCTTTCATATGTTTTAGCTGCACTCTTCGGTGTCTATGGCCTAAGTAGCATCGACTTCATTCAAAAATTCGATCCAAGTGTTACCCTCTGGTCCAATATCTGGCCTAGAATCCTTTTTAACTCCTTACCTTTTTTTTTGCTTGGACTCTTTACGAGGAAATCTACTATTTCCTCAGAAGCAAAACTTCTTGTTTGGTTTATAGCGTTTGCAACTATCTTTCATACAGCTTCCTGGATCCACGTCTGGCCGATCGCCCTTTGGAAATCGCCTGAGATCATGCCCTATGCACATGCTGCGAATGTATTTTTGATTGCTGTTGTCATAGGAGGAATCGCTCCACCCAAGGCCCATCTCTGGAGATTTCTGAGTGTATTCTTTGTTGTTTTCTTAATTCCTTTATTAATTGTCATCTATTCTTCAGGTGATAAAACTATCTTGAAAACAGTTGCGAATGATCTGGTTTCCGTTATCGTTTCAATCTTCTTGCTAAGTCGAACAATTGAAAAATTACGTACTAAAGTGACCGAACTCGAGATCGAAAAAGAACTAGAGGCCAGTAAGTTCCTTGGTCCAGTTGTTTCCAAGGCCATTTATAATAATGAACGCGATCGCCTGAATAGGATTCGTTGTAGGGCCTTTATCGTCTGTATGGATATCCGTGGGTCAACTGATCTACAACAATTATATGGTGAGAAGTGGCTCGACTTTCGCAGAAGCTATTTTGATTTCGTAAGTCAACAAGTCCTGAAGCATGGTGGGTATCTCCAGAAAACTGTGGGTGACTGTCATGTCATAAATTTTGGAGTCATGGATTACGGGACAGATCTATCAGATATAGATGGTATCGAGGATGAACTTGCCCAGGAAGAAGATAATAGATTGACCCAGGCGAGTTTGTCGGCGTTTAGTTTTATTGATGAAGTTTTGGAGAACTTCACACCATTGGCACAACAATGGTTTGAAGGTAAAAAAGTTTACCTCGGCGCTGGAATTGATAAAGGTTGGGTTGAAAGATCCGTTCAAGGACATGGCACGAGCCTCGAGCTTGATGTAAATGGAGATGCTGTGAACTGCAGTAACAGGCTCCAGGAGTATTCAAAAATTTTGCTGGGTCAAGGGGCGCAACACGCTTCCGTATTGGTCGTATCCCCTTTCGCATCCGATTATCTGAACGACATTCACAAATTTGAGCGGGTTCCAACAGAAGGAAACCCAGTTCGCAATTTCGCAAAAATTCCATGGGTCCTTGTGAAACGATATCATGAATGCAAGATAGTTAAGCTGGCCGCATAATCGCCAGCTGAAACAATTTTCTCAATCGCTTTTTTAATAAATATTCTTAGAGCTCGAAATGCCATTGAAGACCTTATAAGTGAAGCATGTTTCAACGAAAAGGTTCTCAAAAATCAACTGACCTTACATGCAGACAATGGTGGCCCAATGAAGGGAGCAACGATGCTCGCCAAACTACTTGACCTCAAGGTGATGCCTTCATTCAGTCGACCGGGTGTGAGTGATGATAATCCTTTCTCAGATGCCCTTTTTAAGACTGTAAAGTATTGCCCTGGTTATCCCTCTAAACCGTTTGCAAGTTTAGATGCGACCTCAGAATGGGTAGAGAAGTTTGTGCATTGGTATAATAATATTCATCTCCATAGCGGCATCAAGTTTGTAACACCTAATGATAGGCATGAGGGAAAAGATTATAAAATATTGGCAGCGAGAGATGTGTTCTACAAGAAAGTAAAAAAACTTATGCCTCACCGGTTCAATGGGAACACAAAAAACTGGGATGTTATCATTGAGGTTAAGTTAAATCCCTTG
>DATLXC010000019.1:0-18969 GCA_035575985.1 Bacteriovoracaceae bacterium
CCCTCGAATTTAGCGAGAGTTGTTAAGAGAAAGCTGTCGGACCGCCGTATTCGGGAAATCTGATCGTACGGTGGGATGAGAAGGGACCGATGTGGCTCAATTTAATTGAGCGGGCAGCGGTCTTTTACTCTACATCAACGCAGTCGGATCAGAATGAGGTTATGACGCACTTTTTTTTAATGCTTGAGTATTTCGCTTTTGACTTACGTAAGTGAGGGGGGTTGTCCTAAAATCACACATATTTTTAACAAGGATAATCCTATGAAAGCTGTATATCTCGTTGATGGTAAGCGCACGCCTCACGTGAAATCTGGTGCTGATTTGAAAGACATTGCTGCCCCTTTTTTGGGTCATTATTTGATTCGTCACCTGGTGGACAAATATGGAATACCGGGGGACATGGTTGATGAAGTTATTGTTGGGAATACCGGATCGCCGGCGAAATATCCTAACGTGGCAAGAGTGATTGCCCTTGAGGCGGGACTTCATAAGAAGACTTCTGCTTATACGGTTCACAGGAACTGTGCTTCGGGAATGGAAGCGCTCTCGCAGGCCTATATAAAAATCGCTGCCGGCCGATGTGATTTGATTTTTGCTGGTGGTGTGGAGAACATGACTCAGATGCCGCTGATGTTTAATAAGCAGATGACGGATTTTTTCATTGAAATGATGAAGGCGAAGTCGCCGGCAATAAAGCTCAAGATTATGTCGACTTTCAGGCCGTATTTTCTTTCTCCCGTAATTGCGATTGAACAGGGTCTGACTGATCCTTTCTGTGGCAAGAACATGGGGCAAACGGCAGAGACTCTTGCCCGTGAATTTGGAATTTCAAGGCTCATGCAGGATGAATTTGCAAACCTCTCTCACCATAAGGCCATCGCTGCCACTAAGGAAGGGAAGTTCCGTGAGGAGATTCTTCCGATAACTGCGGGATCTAAGCTTGATAAGATGATTGCTGATGATATCGGTCCAAGGGGCAACTCTACAGTAGAGAATCTCGCGAAGCTCAAGCCTTACTTTGAAAAAGAAACAGGAACAGTCACTGTTGGTAATGCCTGTCCGATTACTGATGGGGGATCCATGTGGTTGCTTGCTTCTGAAGAAGCAGTGAAAAAATACAAGCTTGATCCTATGGCCCGACTGGTTGATTACCATTTCCATGGACTGGAGCCTGAGCGTATGGGTCTGGGTCCGGTTATGGCCACTCATGGAGTGCTTAAGCGCGCCAAGATGAAGCTTGATCAGATTGACCTATTTGAACTTAATGAAGCTTTTGCGGCACAGGTGCTTTCATGCATGAAGGTCATGAAGGAAAAATCACTTTCTCAGAAATGGGGAATTGATGAAACGATTGGCGAAATCCCACTTGAGAAACTCAATGTGAATGGGGGAGGAATTGCCATGGGGCACCCGGTAGGATCAACCGGCTCACGCCTGGTGGTTACACTGGCCCATGAGCTTAAGCGTCGCCGCCAGAAGTATGGACTTGCCACACTTTGTATTGGTGGAGGCCAGGGTGGAGCTGTGATTATTGAGAACTTAAAAGTTTAAAAGGGTAGGATCATGAGTTATCAAAAAATATCTTTTGAAGTAAAAAATGACATCATCTGGATCGGATTTGGACTGAACGAAAAAAAGTCCATGACGACACTCACTCGTGAAACACTTGAAGAGTTGAAAAGGGCGATTCTTGAGGCAGCGGAGCTGGAAAAGAAGAAAACCCTTAAGGGACTTTTATTTTTCTCTCATAAACCAGGTGTTTTTCTGGCCGGCGTGGATATATCAGTTATCAGTTCCCTTAAGAGTGAAGCGGACGCACTACGTGAACTTGATATGGCCCATCTCATCTTCAATGCACTGGATGACTTAAAGATTCCGACTGCTGCTCTGGTTGATGGTGTTTGTCTTGGTGGCGGACTCGAGCTTGCTCTGAATTGTAAGAAAATCTTCGTTTCAGATAATGCAAAGACGGCATTAGGCCTTCCAGAAGTTATGCTGGGAGTCCTTCCGGGCTTTGGCGGAACTTACCGCTTACCACAAAAAGTTGGACTGCCAGGGGCACTGGATATGATTCTCACAGGAAGACAAATAAAGGGCAAGAATGCCCTTCGTATGGGCCTCGCAGATGCCATGCTCCCTTCTGAACGCATGCTTGAGCTTGGACCTGAGTACTTGCTTAATAAAAAAACTGGCAAGAAAAAATCCATAAAAGATGAGTTTCAAAATGCAGCAATGGATAATTTCATTACCCGCAAGCTCATCTTCCAGAAGGCCCGCGAAAAAGTAATGGAAACCTCAAAAGGTTTTTATCCGGCACCTTTAAAAATTCTTGAAGTGCTTGAGCGTGGAGCTGGCAAGCCAAGGGCCGATTATCTGAGTCTTGAAGCCGAAGCATTTGCTGAGCTCTCACAAAGTGTCCAGAGTAAGAACCTCCAGCATATTTTCTTCCTTACAGATAATTCCAAGAAGATTGAAAACAAGGATAAATTGCCGGACATCAAGCGTGGTGCAGTTCTTGGTGCAGGAGTCATGGGTGGCGGTATTGCCTGGCTTTTTGCCCATAACAACCAGGCCCCCATCATGAAAGACCTGACACCTGAGGCACTTGAGCTGGGACTTAAGCAGGCCTCGCAAAACTTCATGGGTGCCCTTAAGAAAAAACGCATGAGCGAGGATGATTTTAACCGCAAAATGCGATCAATAGTACCGACTCTCACTTTCGAAGGTCTTAAGAGTACTGACCTTGTAGTAGAGGCCGTAGTTGAGAATATGGATGTTAAGAAGAAAGTTCTTAATGAGCTTGAAGGGCATGTCCGTAAAGACTGCATCATCACATCCAATACTTCATCGCTTTCAATTGAAGAGATGAGCAAGGCACTGGTTGACCCAGGCCGCTTTGCTGGACTGCACTTTTTTAACCCGGTTAACAAAATGCCACTGGTTGAAATCGTCACTCATGAAGGTGTAAGGCCTGAAGTGGTTCAAACCCTTCTCAAGTGGGCCCTCGATGTAAAGAAAACACCTATCGTGGTAAAAGACGGCCCGGGCTTTCTTGTGAACCGCATACTTGCTCCTTACCTTAATGAAGCAGCATTCCTTCTTGAAGAAGGTGTCTCGGTTGAAACACTGGATGATGCCGCCCTGAACTTTGGAATGCCTATGGGCCCATGTCGATTGATGGATGAAATTGGTCTTGATACCTGTGTTAAGGTTGGCAAGATCATGCACGAAGGCCTGGGTGTTCGTGCAACTCCAAGCATGCTTGCCAGTCAACTCTACGATGCAAAATTGCTCGGAAAGAAAAATGGCAAGGGTTTCTACCTTTATGATGAAAAAGGAAAAGTGACTGGAAAAAATCCTGATATCGCAAAGCTCCTGCCCACTAAGAAAGGTATCCGCGATGAGATGACTATCCAGATGCGCCTTTTCCTTCCTATGGTAAATGAAGCTGCCTACATTATGGCAGACAAGATCTGTGATAAGGCCTCTACAGTTGATATTGGAATGATCTACGGAACAGGATTTCCTCCCTTCAAGGGTGGATTACTTAAATGGGCCGATAGTGAAGGACTCGACAGGATCGCTGAAAGACTTAAGAACTTCGCAACAGATGTGAACTCTGATCGTTATCATATTGCTCCTTTTTTGAGCCTTATGATTAATGACAAGAAAAAGTTCTATGATCTCTAGGACTCTATGAGTACCTGGCCCTTTTTTACTTATTTTTTTCGCTACATTATGCATGCGAAGACCCGCCAACGGCTATTATTCATAGCCGTGGTGGGTCTCTTTATTTCTGCTTTTTCATTGATGGTCATCCAGGGAATCATGGGTGGACTTCAGCAGGGACTGATTGCCCGTTCAAAATCAATCAATGGTTCACACTTAATTCAGTTTTCTGAAGTCACTTCCCAGAACATAGACTCAATAAAGGAAATACTAAGAAAAGAAGGGATACCTTTTTATAGCGAACTTGAAGTTGAGATTATGCTTAAGCATAAAAACTTTGTGGCACCTGCAAAACTTCATGGAATGGATCTGACTGATGAGCGTCCGGGCTTTTTGATGGATAAGGATTTTCAGGGACTCGTCATGGGCTCTGACCTTGCAGGTAAGCTCAGGACACAGTTCATGGATAATATCCAGATCATCGCTCCCGGCATCACTGATTCCTTACTTGGCGAAGTTCCACGTTTTATTTCAGAGAGTCTTTCAGATTACCTGTATACCGAAATGGCAGAAGTAGATGAGTTTGAAGTCTGGACCCGGATTGAACTGGCCCAGAACCTGGTAAGGCAAAGAGGTGTTAATCAATTCCGCTTATTCGGGGAAGTAACTCCAGAGCTTAAGAAAAAAATCCTGGCGGTTCCAACTGAAATTCCCATGCGTTGGATTACCTGGGAACAAATGAACGGGGCCCTGGTCTGGTCCTTGAATCTCGAAACCAAAGTTATGCTTTTTCTTTTCATCAGCATGAGTCTCCTGGTTGCGATTGCCATCACCTCGGGACTCTTGATTTTCTATTCTAAGATTCGCCGTGACCTCATGAGCTTCTGGATTCTTGGCATGGCCCAGAAAACCTTGATCCAACTTTGTTTTAAATTCACGCTTATTCTCTCCGCCATAACCTGCAGCATGGGGGGAATTTTTGGCTACATAACACTGTTATTGCTTGAGAGATTTGGTCATGATCTTATGCCGGATATTTTTGTCGAAAGACAGATGCCCATTCAGTTAGATATCGCACACATAGCTTTGAGCCTTATCATTCCTTTTGGCATTTCAGTCATTTTTAGTTACTTCTCCTTTGCCCACTTCAGGAAGGAAAATCAATCATTTGTGAACGTAGTAAGAAGCCTCAGCTAATACTTAAAGAAAGATTTTGGAATAATACTTCTGTAAGGTAAAATGGTCTAGATTCAGGAAGAATCAACCTGCACGAAGAGGATTTTCAAAATGGCCTTGCATTCACTTACCAATCTTTTCCCGGCCTCATTTCTTAAAAATTCCAGCGTTCACAAGTCCTTAGGTGAGGATTTCTCCTTGTCTGAAAATGGCAATATGGTTTTTCATTGGGCCGACTTCCATGAAACTTGTGACAGTGTGAAAGAACACCTGGCAAATGATCCTGTTCTTCAGGAAGATTTCAAGCGTCGTGAGGAAGCCATCAACAGGCTCATGCTCATCCCGGTATGGATCCGCACCAGGAATAAGGTTTACCAGCTGACTATGTTTGACCTCTATGAGCGCTACATCGTCACCCAGGCACATCTCATTGGAGACATCGATCCGTTTGAACCTATTGAGCTTTCGTTCATTTCTGCCACGGGTCCCTTCAAGGGCATGGCCATTGCTGAATGCTTTAGCCACATTACTTACCAGGACTTTGTGCTGGTGAATCTAATCAAGAATAAGCTTCCCAAACGTGATTACAGGATCAGACTGAAGTCCAAGGTGCTGGCGGAATTTGGAAAAGAATTCGGTCAGGCCAGACTCATCAGCCTGGAACAGATGACCATGAATGGATTACTTTTTTCAGTTGAATCTGAGTTCTATATGAAAGAACTCTCTCAGAGTGGATCAATCCGGATTCTGATTGATACCGACACACTAAAAGTGGCCGTGGGAAAAACTAAATCTGAACTTCAGGAGCATCTGGCAGGACATACTTTCAACTTGATGTATTCTTCAAAAAAAGACGATGCTATTGAATGTCCTCTTGGGGCCTTTCATACAGAATCCAGCTTCGATTTTTTCAGGAATAAAAAAGTCTATCTCTTCATCACTTACGACCAGCTCGCCAAAAGCAGGCCGGAGTCCGCTAAGCAGCTCAGGAATTTCATTACGTATTCCCGTGAACTGGTGCGCGAACATTATCTTGAAATGTCGAAGAAGATGAAATCCGCTTAATCAACTTTCTTCAAATCATAGTCAACCTGATAGGCCGCTGATTTATCCAGGTTCTTCCTGCGCTTGTCATAACGTTCGGTAGTCGTGATATTGGAATGTCCGGCAAACGTGGCCACATCACGTATCTGCGCTTCCTGGGTGTCCAGAAGATGGGAAATAACCGTGGCACGGCAGGAGTGAGGGGATACGGCCTTATTGATTCCGAGCTTCTTCACGTAGCGCTCGATTACCCGATAAATTGTAGATCCATCCATAGGACGATCATTCCTGAATTTAAGTTCAGTTTGCAGGAGCCAATCATGTGCTTCAAGCTCAATTCCGTTATCACGCAAAGACTGAATATACTTTTGGATTTCCGAAGATACATATGTGTTTAGGGGGATAATCCTGAGCTTGTCACCCTTGCCAAGGATCCTGAGAATGAAGTGGCCACGATCCTGGACCATCATGTGCATCTGGATGCTTGTAAGTTCTGAACGACGAAGGCCTAAATTAAAAAGCAGCACCATGACCAGACGATGATTGCGCCCCTTGTGAGTTGAAATATCAGGAGCATTGATCATCTGGAGAACTTCAACATCATCAAAGGCCACAGTAGGGGATTCAGTCTGAACCTTGGGTAATTTGACTACATCGAGTGGATTGAATTCCATAATCCTTGCGGCGACTGCCCATTTTATAAATGAACGTATGCAAACCAGGCGACGGTTAATAGTGGCACTGGCCAGTCCTCTTTCAAGCAGGTGATCCCGGTAAAGCTGGAAATGATAGGACTTAATCTCCGATGGATGTTCGATAAGAACTTTGCCCGAATGAAGGAATTCGAAGAAGAACTTGAGGTCCTTGATATAGGCCTTCTTAGTATCTTCAGACAGGAATTGCACCAGGAATTCCCGGATGAAATCCTGAATCTCAGATTTCTTCTCACTGGCCTCCTTGAACTTCCTCGCAAGGTCATGGTTCACCGGGACAGTTAGTTCATTTTCTTTTTTTGCCATACTTTATTCTAATCTATGGAATAATTAGTGCAACAGGAGTGAGATATGCTTGGTTCGATCATGGTGGGTTTAGTCAGCTTTTTGGCAGGTTTGATCCTTTATCACCTGCGGTGCCAGAAAATCCTGATGGAACATGCCCTGCTTAAGGAAAAGCTCCTGCTCCAGGAAAAATATCATAGTGAATCCTCACAGCTCCTCGAACACCGGTTCAAAGAGTTCTCGCAAGCAATCCTCGAAGAGAAATCCAAACGCTTCAGAGAAGACTCTTTACATGGCATGGAGCTCATCCTTAACCCATTCCGTGAACGGATGGTGGACTTCCAGAAAAAAGTTGAGGAAATGCACTTAACTGACTCAAAAGATCGCATAAAGCTTCAGACTGAAATTGAACGAATCGTTATGACGGGCCAGAAGATGAGCCTTGAAACAGAAAATCTTACTCGTGCCCTTAAAGGCGACGTCAAAGTCCAGGGTAACTGGGGAGAGATGATTCTTGAGAAAATCCTCGAAGCCTCGGGACTTCGGAATGGCGAAGAATTCACTCTCCAGGGCAAGGACTTAAAACTAAAGGACGAAGAAGGTAATCACCAGATGCCGGACGTCATCATCAACCTGCCGGAAAACAAGCATCTCATTATTGATTCGAAAGTAAGCCTTGTGGCGTATGAACGTTACGTCAACGGTGAACAGGAAGAAGACTTGTCACATTTCTTTGATTCCATTTACGCCCATGTGAAAGGTCTCTCAAATAAAAATTATCAAAGACTCGATAAACTCGTTTCTCCTGATTACGTCATGCTTTTTATTCCCGTGGAAGGTGCCTTCATGCTCGCTATGCAAAAGGACAAGGAGCTTTTCACACATGCCTGGGAAAAGAATATTGTGATTGTCAGTCCTTCAACCTTACTTGCTACCTTGCGAACAGTGGCCTGCCTTTGGAAACAGGAAAGACAGACTAAGAATGCCATTGAAATTGCCCGTCAGGCCGGTTCTCTCTATGATAAATTTGTCGGAGTGGCAGAGGACCTGGATACCATGCAGATCCAGATAAGGCGTGTGGGCGATTCTTTTGATGTCCTACGCGGAAAGATGCTAAGTGGTAAGGGAAGCCTTGCTTCACGCATGGAATCGCTTAAAGAACTAGGGGCGAAGACTTCTAAGAATCTTCCGCTTGGACTAGACGTCTGATTTTCTTCCATAAAATAGGTGACTAAAACAGTGTTTTCGATATCTTAGAAACGCCATTCGTGGTAGCCTAATTCCCATACTGTAATAAGGGAATTTCATGAATTTTTACTCCGATTCCAAGGAATGGTCTTACCTATTTAAGAATGCTGTTGATTGGGACACGATATTGCCTTTGTACTACCCAAGTTTCCCTACTGAAGACGGTTTTAAGAACAAAGAAGAACTTCTCGCCTTTTATGAGGAAATACTTGTCAACACAGGTGACTGGACTGCCAATAAGATGGCCCCTCGTGCACGAAGACTTGATGCTGAAGGATCAGGCAAGATTGTAAACGGTCATGTTGAAATCGGGCCTTGCCTGAAAGAACTTTACGAAGAGGCCAAGAACCTTGAGGTCTTTGGTCTCGGTGTCTCAAAAGAATATGGTGGTTTGGGCCTTCCCATGATTGTCCCCATGCTTGCTTTCACACAAATGAATCGTGCCTGCATTTCATCTGCCACCCAGCTTGGTTTCTATACAACAATTGTGGATATGATTGAGCGCTTCTGTGACAAGGAAACCAAGGAAAAATTCGTTCCTATGATTGTAAGAGGTGAAATTTCAGGCTCCATGTGCCTGACTGAGCCTGGTGCTGGTTCTGACGTAGGTTCTCTGCGAACAAATGCCATGAAGCAAGATAATGGCTCGTACCTTATCAATGGTGCAAAAATCTTTATCACTAATGGTGGTGGAGGACTTGGTTTTGTCTTAGCAAGAATCAAGGGGGCCCCTGAAGGCCTGGAAGGTATCTCACTTTTCTTTGCTGAGGAATGGCTGCAGGAAGATGGAAATAAAAAAGAAAATTATCGCATAACCAAAATAGAAGAAAAAATGGGTCTCCATGGAT
This sequence comes from Bacteriovoracaceae bacterium, assembly GCA_035575985.1. Lineage (GTDB taxonomy): Bacteria > Bdellovibrionota > Bacteriovoracia > Bacteriovoracales > Bacteriovoracaceae > Peredibacter. Next base: position 8,984 of record DATLXC010000019.1, read on the forward strand.
CCATGACATGCGAAGTGCTGTATGAAAATACGAAGGCCATCCTGGTCGGAAAAGAGAATGAAGGCTTTAAGGTCATGCTGCATCTTATGAATGAGGCGCGGCTCGGAGTCGGGATTCAAACATTAGGTGGGATTGAAGCATGTCTGCATCAGATGCGTTCGTATGCTGAAACCAGAACTCAGTTTAAGCGTCCTCTTACTGAACTTCCTCTCTATAAGAGAAACCTGGAAGATTACGAAACTGAGCGGGATGCCTTTCGTGCCTTGATCGTTGATACGATGTCACACTATGAAGTCTATCAGTACATGGACAATAAAGAGCGACACACAGGAGATCTGGGTGAAGCTGATAAAAAACTCTTTAAGCGTGCCAAGCGCATTGTTCGCCAGCGGACTCCAATAGTTAAGGCCTATGGTGCTGAGACATTCACCTTGTTCTCACAAAGGGCCATCCAGGGTCTTGGCGGCTATGGTTTCATGAAAGAATATGATGCTGAAAGATTTCATCGGGATAGCTTTGCTCCCTTGTTATATGAAGGGACCACACAGATCCAGGCCCTCATGGCCATGAAAGACCTGGTTAAGACCGTCATGAAAAATCCCCGCAAGTATTTTGGAGTCCTGCTTTATACTTCAAGTCTTGGAAGTCTTCTTACCGGTGGTGATGAGTACCAGAAACAAATGTTTGACGTAAAATATGAATTCAAAAAGAATCTGGCGAAGCTCTTGCTCAAATGCCTGCGTCCTCAACTCGACAAGGATAATGGCCTGGATAACCTTTTCAATATTAAGTCCTGGCAGAGTCCTAAAGGTATAGAAAAACTGATGACACATGCAGAGACACTCCATCAAACTCTTTCTTATCTGGAAACTTTAAAGGTTCTGGCCCGACATGCTCGCAAGGATGCTTCTCGCGGAGATCTCTTTTATCGCTATTACCGCCTGGTTCAGCCCCGCCTGGTTGGAGTTTATACAGACTGGAAATTGCGCGAGTAGTTTAAAAGCATAATAGACTTCTATTTATATCCACCATATCATTAGTGGATCTATCAAGGAGTGTATTGTGAACAATCATTACAAGCTATTAATCGGCCTCATTCTTGGTATGGTCATGGGTGCCTTTTTTCATCAATATCAGGATCTCGCCTGGCTCCAGAGCGTCATTAATAATCTCATTACTCCTATTGGACAGATATTTCTTCGCTTATTGTTCATGATTGTGGTTCCTATGGTTTTCTCGGCCCTGGTACTTGGCGTGTTTGACCTCGCTAGTCATCAAGGTGTTGGAAAGGTCGCATCAAAAACCTTGATGTACACGGTGATAGCTTCTACTTTTTCAGTTCTCATAGGTATTGGCCTGGTAGGTTTCTTTAAACCGGGTGAAGGTTTCAAGGTTGATAAGTCAGTCTTTGAAGCTTCAAAAACTAATGTGGATGCCATTGCCGCCAATGCTCAAAGTTCAAAAACATTTGCACAGGCCGTAGTTGAAATCATTCCTAAAAATCCACTGGAAGCTGCAGTAAGGGCCCTGGAAGGGGAAATGCTTTCTCTTATGTTCTGCGCTCTCTTTTTTGGATTTGCTTTTCATCTCTACCGGAAGAGTAATGGGGATCGTGAACTTAAGATCATGGCCATTTTTGACGAGATCTTTAATGCATCGATTAAGATCGTAGAAATTGCCATGAAAATGGCCCCCTATGCGGTCTTTGCTATTGTCTTTACTACGGCCTTTAAGTTCGGGCTCTCCATCTTCGAATCCTTATTTTATTTCTGTGCAGTTGTCGTATTGGGCCTCTTAATCCAGCAGTTCGTTGTCTATTCCCTCATGCTGAAATTTATTGCTAAACGTTCTCCGTGGAAATTCTACTCTGATTCTAAAGACGTCATGATGTATGCTTTTTCCACTTCTTCTTCCAACGCTTGCTTGCCGAAGTCCATTGAAACGGCCGAGCATAAGCTGGGAATTACCCCTAGTATTGCCCGATTTGTCTTAACTGTTGGAGCTACGGCCAACCAGAACGGTACCGCATTATTTGAAGGCGTCACTGTCCTTTTCCTGGCCCAGGTATTTGGCGTGGATCTTTCCATGGCACAACAAGTTCAGGTAGTCCTTATGTGTATTGTGGCAGGTATTGGTACCGCCGGTGTTCCTGGCGGATCCTTGCCCCTTATCATGATCATTATGAATGGAGTGGGAATACCTGGAGAAGGTATAGCTTTGATCCTCGGCGTAGACCGCTTCCTTGATATGTGCCGAACTACATTAAATGTGAGTGGAGATCTGGTGATCGCGGCCTTAGTGGATGATAAAAAAGTAGTTTAGAAAGACAGTGCTGCAAAATAGAGTCCCTGGATAACTTTGGCCATCATGGTAAAATTCAAAGTATCCATGGTGTCTTTTTCTGTGTGGTAATTTGGATTTCGATAGAAGGCCGTGTCTGTAATCATAAGTGCCGGGTAGTTATATTTCCAAAAATTCCTATGATCAGAAAAATCAATTCCAGGAATTACCGAAGGTGCATTTACCGCTTCAACATTCAACCCCTGGGCCCCTTCCAGCATTAATTTTTTAATTCTATGAGCAGATTTCAGTTCACTTAAGGATCCAACAACCGAGATAAAGTTTCCGGTGCTCGGATAGAGTGCCTGGAGGGGAAATGGACGTTCCTGTGAATTTGGTTCATCAGTAAAGTAGCCGATCATATCCAGGGCGAGCATCATTTTAACCCGTGCTTTCTCGGTATGAAGGCTTCTGATCCGAAAAATGGCGGTTCCTCAAGGGCGTAGGCCACCAGGTCTATGCGATGATTAAGCTTTGGTTTCTGCTTCTTAAGCAACCGTGCGATTTCAAGCAGAGCACTCACTCCACTGGCATTGTCATCGGCACCGGGATAATGACCATAGACATCGTAATGGGCCCCAATGATAAACCGTTCTCCATCCCTGGGACCAAATGATGCAATAATATTCTCGTAATTTGTCCCGCCTGTTATCTGAAATTTCTGGACTTCATTGTATTCGGCACAATCTTCAAAAACCTTCTTGATATAATCCGTGGTTTCCTTGAGTGCACCACGATTCTTATAATGGCGGGGGAGTGATGTGCTGGTGAGAAATTTCACATCCTTCCTGATACGTGCCTCTTCAACGTGAACAGCTGGATTGAGAGCTTCTGCTTTTTCAGGGGATAGAGTCAGGAGAATAGAGGGAAGCCAGGCCATCTTTTTCATGGGCTGATTTTAAACACAAGAGTTCAGAGGAGAAGGTTCAGGGCTTCCTGATCGGAGTAATGTGATCAGGTAAAGAATTACCAAAGATAATCTTGCAGACATTTTCAAAAACCTCATCCTTAAACGGAGTTTTAAGGACAAACCCGGACTTAATAACTCCTCTGGATAAGCGTTCAACATACCTTATCTCTGCCTTATGATCACCAGCGAGTGGGATGTCATTTATGCACATAAGCTGGAATTGTTCATTACGAAGAAGATAATCGCGGTTCTTGTCAGAGATGGATATACCCAGGCCATTTTTTGAAATATCCAAAAGATTTACCCTTACTTCCGCAGCACTTGCTCCCAATGGTCTAAGCACAACTGTGGTTTCCCGATATTCTGGAAGAGGAATGCGTTCCACCCCACGTTTATCAACGGCCTTGGCCAGGTTTGGATAAGGACAGGCCAGCTTGTTACCAGAGATTACAAAACTCCGTGCAGCGAGCTTAAAAATCAGGTCCCGGAAATTTATACGAACAAAAATGGGGTGCTTGGGATTGAATTCAAAATCTGTGGAGGCCTCTATAACAATTGCTTTATTTACTTCATCATCTTTCACGTTTGTTATTTTATAATGGTAGCGGATCTCACCAAGAGTCTGCCAAATTTCTCCACGATTAGTAGGCGGGGCCTGCTTCAACATGGCCAGGATTTCATTTTTTTTATCAATAATCCGAAAGCTTTTTTCCATAGGGTTCCTGCTCTTGATTCCAGTATATGAAAGATGAGATTACAACATGTTACCATAATTTCGGAAAATAAAGGACTTAAGCCTTTATTCTTGGCCAAAAGTCTTCAATTATGGTCCGAATTGTGGGCACCCCTCTTGACTTTTAGCAGCAAGGGAACAAAGGTGCGTTCATGTTGAAATTCAATGAAATGTCCCTGATTGAGCCTTTGCTTAGAAACCTGCATGTCCTGGGTTACGATAATCCAACGGCCATCCAGGCCGAGGCCATTCCTTTCATACTTGAGGGCAATGATCTCTTGGGGATTGCTCAAACGGGGACTGGGAAAACAGCAGCTTTTTGTCTGCCGGTTATTCAACGCTTGAAAATTTCTGAAGGCAAAGGGATCCGCACTCTCATCCTGGCACCAACCCGTGAACTTGTTTCTCAGATTCAAATTGGATTTGATCGCTATGCTCAAGGACTGGAACTTAACAGTGTGGCGATCTTCGGCGGTGTAGACCAAAAGCCCCAGGTGAAGGCCCTGCGTGACGGTGTTGACGTTATTGTGGCCACCCCCGGACGACTACTGGACCTGATGAAACAAGGCCATATCCGTCTTGCGAAGATCGAAGTCCTGATCCTGGATGAGGCCGACATGATGATGGATATGGGGTTTATCGATGACCTGCATGCTATTACAGATGAGTTGCCTGACAACAGGCAGACTTTATTTTTCTCGGCCACAATGCCTGAGCAAGTGGTGAATCTTTCCAGGAAAATCTTAAAGAACCCTAAGCGTGTGGAAGTCAGTGCAAATTCATCCACCGTCCTTACCGTTGAGCAAAAAGTTATTTTCTGCACCCGTGAAGATAAGTTCCAACTCTTAAGAAAGATCCTGAAGACTGAAGAGCGGGAACTGGTAGTGATTTTTACCAAGACCAAGAATTCTGCCGACAAAGTAAAAGAGTACCTTCGTTCTCACCGTATAGCCTCGGGAGTTTTCCATGGCGATAAATCGCAGGAAGACCGGGAGCAGGCCCTGGCCAATTTTAAGGATGGCGGGTTAAAAATTCTTATCGCTACCGACATTGCGTCCCGGGGACTTGATGTCCAGGGTGTCAGTCACGTCATTAATTTTGAATTGCCACTTGAAGCTGAGGCCTATGTTCACCGTATTGGACGAACGGCGAGGGCAGGCAAGGAAGGGAAAGCGATTTCTTTTGTGGAAGAATCTGAGAAGCCAAATCTTGAGCGGATTGAAAAATTAATCCAGCTGCGTCTTGCAACTGAAAAATTCAAGGGCGTTCCTGAAGCTTCAGGAATCTGGATGCAGGAAGGATCTATTCGTACAGTGCTCGCACCAACACCCGGCAAGAGTCAGGAGAAAACAGCTTACCTTGATCATTCAAAGCGCAGGAAACTGGTTGAAGAGGGGGCCCCCAAGCCAAAGGCCCATCCGGGATTTAAGAACAAGAAGAAAAAAAGATAGACACGCAGCTAAAGATGACTAAGTGGGTTGTCATTTGGACGGTGTAATCCCAGAGTGTTTCGTTTATCAAGTATCTCTTCTGAGAAATGAGTTCTATTCTTCATCATGACAAAAAATTCCACAAATACATTCCCCATCATCGGGGTCGGAGCTTCTGCCGGTGGTCTGGAAGCCTTCAAACAATTTCTTGCTGCTTTGCCTGTAGATTCAGGTATCGCGTTTATATAATTCCTCCAAACTTTGCCATGGCCATCCAGAGTGGGAAACTTATCCTTCTTCCGCGGGGAGAAAGTCGCGGGCCCAAAATGGTGATTGATTTTTTCTTTCGCTCACTGGCAGAAGATCAAAAAGAATGTGCAATAGGAATTCTCCTTACCGGAACTGGTTCTGACGGGACGGAAGGATTTTCTGCTATCAAGTCGGAAGGAGGAATTACATTTGCTCAAATTCCTACATCCGCCAAGTACTCCGAGATGCCAAAGAATGCCATTGAAGCTGGATCTGTGGATATCGTCATGACACCAGCGGAAATTGCAGCTGAATGTGTAAAGATAGCAGATCAGTCGATCTGAATCCCACTCAAAGTATCCTGGCGGCCATTGAAACAGTCATCTTTCTTGAAGACAAAAAATCCATCCAGATTGAAACTGATATTGATACGAATATCGGGACGGTAATGGGAGATACGGTGCGGCTCCAGCAGGTGATATGGAACCTACTGACTAACGCCATTAAATTTTCCGAGCCCCATTCGAAGGTAATAGTTAGTGCGAAGAAAGTAGGCAAGGAGCTGGTGATTAAAGTAATGGATGAAGGAAAGGGAATTGCACCGGATTACTTACCCTTTATTTTTGATCGCTTCAGCCAAGAAGATGCTTCAAGTGAGCGATTGCATGGTGGTTTAGGCCTGGGACTGGCCATTGTCCGTAATTTAGTTGAACTGCAAGGGAGTACAATTACTGCTGCAAACCTTTCAGGGAAAGGATCATTTTTCACTGTTCGTATGCCTCTGACGTCACTTGTGAGTAAAAATTCAACCCTTTCTACAAAGAAAAAAGAAATAAATAGTGGATGATGAGAGTACTACCACGGAAGCTTTTTCAGAAATTCTCCAGTCCTTCGGTGCGATCACAGATATTGCTCATTCAGTCAGGGAAGCCCTTGATCAGATTAAATTGAAAGTGCCTCACATCCTTGTGAGTGATATCGCTATGCCTGAAGCTGACGGCTACACCTTGATTAAAAAGCTAAGGGCACTACCGGCCAATAAGGGGGGTAAAATTCCGGCCATCGCAGTAACGGCCTATGCCGGTAACGATGATGTCCAGAAGGCACTTGATAGTGGCTTTCAGGCCTATCTGGCCAAGCCTCTAGAGGCCATCTTTCTGGCAGAAACGATAGCGGATTTGATTAGTGGGCCTAAAATCATATAATTATTTCAAGTTTTTCCACCCAAATTCGTTTTTCTGTTAAGAACTCACATGAAAAATTTTAGCCTATTAATGATCCTTGCGGTCTCTATCCCTGCTTTTGCAGAGGAAATACCCGGTTCGACATTGCTGTCGTATTTTTCAGGGTCATGTAAGAGCAGTGCTCAGTGGACTCAATCGGCCCTGGACGATTCCAGGGCCCTGGTTAAGTCACTTAATGCCATGATCAGCGATCCAGATTGCGCTTCGGCTTCAGGGGCCATTTCACAGCTCACCAGCTTGAGTTCCCAGCTAGCGACTCTTGAACAGCTTAACCAGACTAAAAACTCCATTGCCACTTTAGATGCTGAGGAACAGCAGCTTTTAATCCATCTGACTCAGGTTACTGATGCTGAAGTGAAGGCAGATATCAATGCAACTTTACGTAGGTTGCAGGTTAGTCGTGCAAAACTACTTAATGGTGATAAATCTGCAGAGAAACTTTCCGGTGCAGATAAGGCAATGATCCTGGGAAATATTGCCCACACTGCCAACTCATCTTTCCAGCAAATCACATCAAATGAAAAGTGTCTTAAAAAACATCCTTCTCTCCTTAATTCTGCCACTTCAATAATGGCCGGAGTTGGTGCTGCAGTTACTTTGGTAAACCCGGCAATTGGACTCTCTATGACTGCAGGATCTACTTTTACGAAAGTGGCCATGGACGGAATTAGAAATGCCAGGCTTGCCCGGAAGATCAGGGATATAACAGACAGTACTATCACATTCGAGGCCTATAGTTGTGCCCTTGAATCCATGTCTGACCGTTGGTGCCAAATGAAGGACGCTGAAAAGTTCCTGGATTTTAAGGCGAGAAATCTTAGGCATAACTTTCGTAATGATGAATTGGCCCAGGCCATAACATTGAATGATCGGGAAATCCCCGTCATCCTTGATTGGCTTGATAAGGTCAGGAATGGTGTGGCCCCAAGGACAACTGCAGATGCTGAAAGAAGAACTGCAGTCCGCACCCGTGAATTAGTAGTCCGGGCGAAGTCAGACCATGGTGTGAGCTTGATTGAGCAAAACCGAAAGACTTACGATTCAATGTCAAATAAGCCTGAAGACCAGTGGAATTTCCTGCGTACAATTATAAAGACATTGGCCCCACAGGAAACCATGTCAAGTAGTATGCATGAAAGTGGTCCCAAAAATCCCCTGACTGATATCTATTCACTTGGATATTCGCCTTACTACCTTCTGGGTTTAAAAGAAACTGATCCCACAATCCGGAGTGAAGATGATGGTTCTTTCAAACCATTTGAAGGCTGGACTAAACCTGATGGCTTCGCGGTTTCCCTGGATTCAGTTAAAACTAAATATATTGAATGGATTGATCGCGCTACAAACCTGGTGAACCGTGAATTGACTGAAGTTCAGCAACCGGATCCATTACAGACTCTTTCAAGTGCTAATATGGAAGCTGAGCCTTGGATGGTCACACCAATAGATGCATTGAAAACAATTGCAGATTTCCTTGAGAACAACCCTCCGGCAGCAAATCAACGGGACTTCAAAAAGCTTTATGCCGATACTTTGGTAAAACTACGGTCTATTCATGATGTTACTGTTGTTGCCATTGCCACAGGTGACATGAACCCGAGGTCAATCGGTGATGGCACCAGGGAACTCACTCCTATTGAGGAAATATTCGAAGTGGCCCAGCTTAAATATGGAATTGTAGTCTTGCAGGCCCGACTCGAAATGATAGTAAGGCTTTCTTTGCTTGAGTATATAAAGAATAGTCCGGAAGAAGATCAGGTAGTTGTTGCCCAACTTCTTGCCTCTGATCGTTTTTATGAAACGATAAGCAAGATGAGTGGAAGTTCGAGCTATGCCTCACTCGGTAAGGATATTGAGAAAGGCCAGGCATACACCATGATCAACCTTGAAAACTTCATGGAACTTTTTGGTTTTAATATTAACCGGTCTCTCCAGAAATTATATAATGAGGAAAAACTCCTTTCGCCTACTGCTGCAAAGGGAAAAAAGGATCTAAGAACTTCCATGTGCTTCCTGGTCTTGGGGGCAGAAAATGTAGACGAATATATTGATTCTGACCTGTGTAGCGGACTCAAGATGAAGGCGAGGCAGACAGGGGGGCCTGAATCAATCACCATCAATGCTTCAACCTTTAAGCAAGACCTTAAAGACAGGGCCTGTACGTACAGGGAGTATTTCAGGCAGAGTGATATCTACCAGAAATGGGGAATCAAGAATTAGGTCATGAAACAATTTTTAATGGCCTCAGGCTGCTTTTTATTACTTTCTTCAGTGTATGCCAATAATCTGGAGAACGATGTTTTTGATGAGCATCGAATGAGACCGGTTGAATTGTTATATAGAAGATGATTAAGTCGAGGCTGGATGGGTCTGTATAATAAATTGAATTTGGATAAATAAAAAAGGCCACTCTTTTAAGAGTGGCCCATGAGTTTTTTAAAGGTAAGTCTTAAGCGTTAACAGCACCTGACGTAGTTTCTGTAGCAGGGCTGCCTTTTGAGTCGAAGTCCATGTCACCCTTTGATTTGATGTTACGGTCTTCATCGTTTGCAGAGAAAGGAATACGAAGCATAAGATCAAACTGATGCTCTTCACCATGGTTTACATCAGTTAAAGACTTGCTATAACCAACACCGATCTGAGGACCTTTTTCGCTACCAACCAGGAATTTAACTCCGGCACGTGAGCCGCATCCATAAGCTGACTTCTCTTCTTTTGGAAGGTTGCTATTAGCTTTTTCACACTTGTACTGGACATAAGGATTAAGGTGAAAGATATCGAGGTTAAGGTTTAGACCGACTGAACCACCTATTGATGGAGAAAGTTCGTAATAAGTAGAGCTTCCAATCAGGCCATCTTTTTTGTAGCTTTGAAGATCAAGACCGCCTTCAACCTGGCCTATGATTTTGATACCTGGAAGTACTCTAATTGCCGGGCCAACTCCAAGAGTTACGCCGCCGTTACCAGCGCCCAGGTCTGCAGTTGCGGTTACTATTTTATCGTCATCTGCAAATGCAGAAAAGCTTGTAAGTAAAAGAGCAGCGATAACAGTTTTTGAAAAATTAGCTTTCATAAGATTC
>DATLXC010000020.1:0-1821 GCA_035575985.1 Bacteriovoracaceae bacterium
TCGTAATAGTACCAGGTATAGCCAAGCCGCAGTCCTGACTCATTTTGATCTGCAAGTGGGAATATTCCATTGGGCGCCAGTATCAAAGCATCGCTAGGTAGGTAAGAATTCAATTTACGGAAGATTTTTTTACCTCTTTCATTGAGACCGTGCAAAAGAAGAAAGATTTCCCGGGGATCAGGGACCTCCCGGATCACCCCACTCATCATGGCCTGTGAGTTAAACTGCCAAGTCTCTTCCTTGATTTCATGTAAGTTTTTCAAAAAATAGTCCCAATTAACCCAAAGCTTATTAATCCACTATAAAATATCTATAAATTATGAAGGAGTCTCTATGAAGTTTGAAAAGTTTAAGATTTTAAATAACAAGACCGGTGGCAGTCAGGACAGTGAGGAGGTAGAAGTCCTCTTCAATCTTGATCATATCATTTCAATAAAACCTATTCGGATCGCAAGGCCTGATAAACTCATCAATGGATTCTGGATCCGAACGACAAATGGCAAAAAGTACCGTGCCTCTTCAATACCAGACGGACTTGTTAGTCTCATTGGTCTTCAATACCAGGGAACTGTGAATGTTTTGCTGGAGAACGACGAGCAACCTTTTCAATAAATATACCTAAAGGATGATCCCTCTTTCCCGAAAAGAATGGAAAGAGGGATCACCAATGCTTAATCTTATTCAGAAATTTTTCTCAAACGTTCGATCAGATAAATCCGTCATTCGAAAGAACTTTTCAGTCTATTTTTACTCACTGCCTGAACATCAGTGGATCATTGAAAATAATCTTACCGCTCATTTCAACAGTCTGTTCTCCCACCTCCCGAGTGGAGTTCTGGAAGCCCTGATGTCAAAATACCCTGTGGTTTTTGTTCCAAGCGAAATGCTTAAAGATCAGCAACCGGTAGGAATGGTCCTTACTAACACTATAGTTATTTTTCCTGAATTCCAGAAGCTTCTCAAAACTAATAAAAAAAGTGCTGTGGCTTATCTCGCCCACGAACTGGCCTTTGTTTTGTACGAATTTGAAGGAAATAGAAACGATCCTTTGATGGCCGAGATCGAGGCGGACAAGTTTGTCTGTGATCTGGGGTTAACATTTGAACTTGAGGAATTACTCTTAATGCTAGATGAAACAGTAGAGAAGCGACTTCGACTCACTTATCTCACGATTAACCACTTTACCTCCGAGCTAAATTAACGCCCAGTTTTTATTCTTTGCACAATTAAAATTCATCACTTTTAGCATGATAAAAGTTGAACAAATCTGTTAACTCTCCATAATAGATGGGTATCTTGCGTATTGCATTTACCTAAACAATGGAGTGTTTAATGAAAAAATTGCTACTTGTGCTAACTTTGGCCCTTATGACTTCTTCTGCTTTTGCAGCTAAGTACGGATCTGCCGGGTGCGGTCTTGGATCCATGATTTTCGAAGGTGACCAGACTTGGTGGAAGCAGGTCTTCGCTGCGACTTCAAACGGCATTGGTATGCAGACCATTGCTATATCACTAGGAACTTCAAACTGTGATTCACCGGCCCCATTAAAAGTCGGTCAGACTGAAGCTTATGTTGAGGCCAATAAAGTTGCTCTTGCTAATGATATAGCTAGAGGCAATGGTGAAACTATTGTTGGCCTTTCAAAAGTATACGGGTGTAATAACTCAGAAGAGTTTGGAAGAGCATTGAAATCAAACTATTCAAGCATTTTTGTATCTGATGCCGTCTCTTCAAAAGAGATCACTCACAATATCAATACAGTCGCTTCTTCGACTTGCAACACCCAGATCTAATATCTATACTGGGGCCTGTTTTTCTAT
>DATLXC010000021.1:0-44095 GCA_035575985.1 Bacteriovoracaceae bacterium
TCTGAGTGAGAGAAAAAAAGTTTATGAAGAGGCGCGATTAAAGAATCCAAATCGCTGGACAAAAGGAATAAGAAACTGGAAAAAGATTGAAGAAGTTTTTTTAAATTATTTACAAGAAGAAAAAAAATTTGATATAAAGAACGCGTCTTAGTGATCAGGTCCGCTGGTCAACTATCCAAAAAAATTCCGAGACTACTTTGGAAAATTTAAGACTACTTTGTAAGGGATGTAATCTTCGAAAAGGAGTCGAGTTTTATGGCGTGAAAAGAATGAAGCAACATGTGACTACGAGATGAACTTTTGGAACTTTTCCTTAGCGGCTGGAAGTTTTTCCTTTATGGCATATACGACGAGATAGGTCTCAATATAATCATGGTCGACATTAATTTTATAATGAGTTTCTACAAACGTTGGCAGGTCTTCTTTCTCGAAAAGTTCTTTTTTAAGGTCGTAGAGCCTGACGCCTTCCTCTGGGTCATGAGTTGAAGTTTTGATGGTTACAACTTCTTCCCAGTCGTGGCGCATAATCAACTGGAGGTGCTCACGACAGAAGTGCAGTGATTTGTATGGGCGGATGCAAGCCTTGCAGTAGAGTTTATCGCAAACTGCGCAACTCGCTTCGCCGGGTTCATCGCTATGGTTTGGACAATAGAGGTCTGTACGTTTGGCTTTGACAGGCATTTGTAAGGCTTTCATGCGCTCAAGGATAGCGGGGTGATATTGCTTATCTGTTTCTTTTTTTTCTGCGGCAGCTTCGGCAGTGGCCTTGCCTTGATTTTTGAGAAGCTTGTAGATAAGGAAACCCAAGGTGCCCAAGATTAGGACCAGCATTAGGTTAGTGATAATGATGAGGACTATTGCAGTATTTTCCATTAGTAGAGGTGAACCTCTGTCATAGGTTTATAACCAAGGAAATTATTGAAGAACTGACGGGTAGAGATTTTAACTTGGTCCTTGAAATAGCCTTCTTCCCTGGTGCTTAAATCGTTTTTGATTTGCTGGAGGAGCTTCTTTTTTAGGTTTTCAAGAAGATCTTGTGCCATAAGTGGCAAGCCTAGTGTTGTTACTTCAATGTGGCCCTGGGTTTTGTGGTAACTAATGAAGACTGCTCCCTGAGTGGCAAGCTTGCGTCTTTGGCTGATTTGGGTCTTCTCTATTACATGACCGTTACCATGGATTAGTAGTGGTTCTTTGGCTTCGTGGTCAACGATCTTAATAGTTCCATCACCCAGGACAACTTCCTGGTAATTATAAATAAGATGTGTGGAAACTTTAGGATATGACTGCTGGATGAATTCCACATGTTTTTGAAGCATGTAAGATTCCCCATGGATTGGGAAATAAAAGTTTGGTGTGAAGTTTTTCATAAGCAAGTGAAGGTCTTCTTTACCTGGATGTCCTGAAGCGTGAATCAAGTGATCACTTCCAGTGATAATCTCGACTCCAAACTCGCTAAGCTTATTATATATCCTGAAGATCTTTTTCTCATTGCCAGGAATAACCTTTGAACTGAAGACTACCAGATCACCGGGACCCGGCTTAAATGTCCCATCTTCGCCAAAGCTAAACCGGCGAAGGGCACTCATAAAATCACCCTGGCATCCGGAGAGAAATACCAGCATCTTACCTTTCTGACCTTTAACTTGGTCGGGTAAGTGAATTTCTTCAGGGCTTAATCCAGAGTGACCTGTTTCATAAGCGGCTTCCATATATGTACGAAGCGATCGGCCCATGATCACAAGTTTTCTTCCGGCGGCCTTGCCCATCAGGGCAATTGTATTCATGCGATGAACGTTAGATGCAAAAAGAGTAATGAAGATCCGTTCTTCTTTACGCTCCATCAACGATTTTAAATCCGTTAACAATTCATTTTCAGAAGTCGTCTTCCCGTCATACATGACATTTGTGCTATCAATAAAATAAGCGGTCTGCTTACACTCAGTTAATTTGTCATGAATGCGCTTAAAGTCGATTGGTGCCTCATGTTCCGAAGAAAGATCAACCTTAAAATCCGAAATATAAAGGGCACCCCACGACTTATCCCGCGTACGTACAATCATCCCGCAAGTCTCAGGAATAGAATGATTCACATGAACCGGCGAAATCTCCACGTCGTCAAAAAGTAAATCATCCTGAGGAGTATAAAGCTTGAAATCCATCTTCACTTTAAACTCTTCCAGCTTTCTTTGAACCAGATGCAAGGTAAACTTAGAAATATATACTTTCACATCAGGAAACGTTTTCAGAAAGTGCCCAAGCGCACCAATGTGATCTTCATGTCCGTGAGTTATTACAATGGATTTTACCCGTGCAGGATCAAGGCTTGAAAAGTCAGGTATCAGATAATTTATGTCGAAACATTCTTCAAACGGAAACAACATACCGCAATCGATAATAATATCTTCCGAAGGAGTCCGGATGACAGTCATATTAGAGCCGATTTCTTCGACTCCACCAATGGGTAAAACAGAGAAGTATTTATTTTTCAAAACTAGATCGCCTCGCTGGCCTCTGACTTATAAGTCGTTGCTAACAACTCTTTGATTCTAGCAGACAAAATAGTGGAGGCAACATCAGTTTCCTCTCCGACGGCGAAATCGGCATACTGACGTTGAGGGTCGAGGTACTTTTGATACATCGGTCGTACTGTATCGTAGTATTGTGCAATAACAGACTCGAGCGAGCGGCCACGTTCCTTCACATCTCTATGTAAACGCCGGGTGAACCTGATATCTGAATCCACATGCAGGAAGCACTTAATGTCTAAGAGATCTCGTATTTCCTGATCATAAAGGGAGAAGATCCCCTCAAACAGGACCACTTTACATGGACCCATTGTATTGTATTCTTCAGTCCGGCTGCTGGAAGCGAAGTCATAAATCGGCTCATTAATGGTCAAGCCTTGCTTAAGTTCAGTCAAATGGTGACGAAGCAGGTCCCAGTCAAAAGCATTAGGATGGTCAAAATTCGGCTTTCCAGCGACGGTGTAATTGGTCTTGGGTTGCTTAGGAAGATAATAGGAATCCATATGAAGCAAACCACAGACCGAGCTGTTGATGCTTTTCATGACTTTCTTGGCAAATGTGGTCTTACCCGAGCCAGACCCGCCTGCAATGCCGATGATAAATACTTTTTGGTTCATATGTAGTGAGGGATTAACAAAAAAAGCAGGCTTAGACCAAGGATTTTGTAATTTTTTACCCGCTTATGGTGGATAATTGTCTTACTTAAAGGAATTCCATGAAGTGCCACCGAAATCTATACCCCGAAATTCTACTTAGTCAGCTCTGACAAAAGCCTTGAAATACAGGCTCCATGCATTTTCGGCCGGTCAAAAGGCAACATTATCGTAAATGACTCAAAGTTAAGCAGCAGCCACTGCGAGTTCAATAAAAAGGGAATTTTCCTTTCGGTTAAGGACTTGGGCAGCACAAATGGCACTTATGTAAATGGCGTAAAAATCCCGCCAGATGTGCCAACAAAGATTCAATACGGAGATAAAATCTTGCTTGGATCAACCACGTACGAGTTGAAGGAAGCTCCTTCTAATAAAACAATACCGTCCCTTAATGAAACTTTCAGAATACACAATATTTTACTGGATCCATTCAAAACAAGTGGCAGAAAAAGCAAAAGTTTTATGTCCTTCGCTAAAGGATGCCTGCCAAATAGAGAAAATCATTAAAACCACTTACAGTTACGAGAATTCGAAGCCTTAGGCATTTGCCTTGCACTTGGGACTGACATCCCAAGTACTATGGGTTATAAGCCTCTTCACAAAGAGGATTTTCATGGACTACTTCTGGATCGTTACCGTTTTTCATTTTCATTCACAAGGCACTCAACTCGAACAGGTTGAAGCACTTGCCTTGAATGATTATGAAGCAATGGGTGTTGAAGAATACTCTCTTTCAGAAGCAGAAGTAGACGCTATCCTTGGAGAGAGATCTTATTCAGGTGGAGATTTACCTATCGAAGTCCTGGATGAAGTGGATAGCAAGGTTTCCGGCAGGCCAGGAAACTTTCGATTCTTCTTCTCTACTGAAACAAATGCTCAAGGTTTTCATGAGCAAGTTCAAAAAGAAGTCTTATGCGAATCCCAGGTAGAAAAATGTCCGCAGGAAGACTGGAATGCTGAATGGAAAAAACATTATTCTCCTATCCTTGTAAACGAACACCTTGAAATTCTGCCTTCATGGCACAAAGAACCAACTACCAAGAGCAGAAAGCAAATATATATTAATCCGGGCATGGGCTTCGGAACCGGAAGTCATGAAACCACTTTCCTCTGCTTAAAAATTTATACAGAAGAGCTACTTCGACATCCTTTTAAAAACGTCCTCGACTTTGGATCAGGTTCCGGAATTCTTGGCCTTGCAACTTTACTCTTCCATCCAGAGGCAAGAGTTGATTTTTATGACATAGATCCTGAGGCAAACAAGAATTGCTTTCAGAATGCAGAATTAAACAATCTGGCTGATAAATCTTTCAGGTTGCTTTTGCCAGAAGTTCGGGAAAAACTCCAAAATACTTACGACCTCGTTTTCGCCAATATTCTTGAAAGTATCCTAATGCAGGAAAAAACCGAACTCATTAAACATGTGAAGCCATCAGGACATCTAATCTTGTCCGGTCTTTTAAAACATCAGGTACCTGGTATAATCGAGAGTTACTCGAAGTCTGGTGTTAAATTAGTCCGCCATGAAGAGAAAGGTGATTGGGCCGCCCTGTTATTTGAGCGGGAGCTCTAATGCGGGCCATTTGGTTACCTGAGATTAAAGCTTCTGTTGAGCATGTTCTTACTGGAGAGCCTCATCACCATTTGGTTAATGTCGCGAGGATAGAAGTTCAGGATGAGCTCATGCTTCTTGATGGAAAAGGCCTTAGAGCTAAGACAACCGTCACTGCTGCGAATAAAAAAGAAATCAGACTGCAGGAAAATTCCCGGGAGTTGGTAGAGCCTCGCATAGTTATGGATCTTGCTTTGGGAATCCCAAAGCGTGATGCCCTTGAACTCGCCCTTAAGCAGGCAACCGAGCTTGGCTTTCGCCGGATTTATCTGATCCGTGCTGGCTTTTCCCAGATGAAGGTTCCGGAGTTTGAAAGAATGCAGAAGCTTCTTGTCTCTGCCCTTGAGCAATCGAATTCCCCATTTATGCCGGAGATACTTGAGAAAAAATGGAACGAAATTCCCTGGGATGAGTATGGACTTAAACTCATGATGGATTCTCAGACTTTGGAAAGTACTAAAGTGGCTGTTGATCTTAGTCAGCCCAGTCTATTACTCGTAGGACCAGAAGCAGGGTTCGCCAGCATTGAGCTTAGTTTTCTGCATGCTCGTCCAGGACTCGAAATATTAAACTTGCCCACCCCTATCTTAAGAACTCCTACTGCTGTTGCCGCAGGGGCGGGATGTTTGCTTCAAAGATTGATCGAACGAAGATAATGTGTCATTCTGAATGTAAGTGATTAGCAAAGGGATAATATATGAATTTAGAGTCATCTTCCAAGAAAAGTAAGCAACCGCCAGTTGAGGATACTTCTTTCGATGATTTTGATTTTAAACCAATTACTTCTGGTTTAGGTTTTCATAATAATAAGTCCCCGGAAATGAAGCCTGCATTTCAGGAAAAAGCACTTCCTACGATTCATGCAACTCCGATGAATTCCAATATTCAGCCTGCGCGCAAAGAAATGAACGTTTATGAAAATGACCTTTCTCTTTTTTATGGCGCCAACAAGAATCAAGCTCCGATGGGTGCTCCGGCCGCTCAACCAGTAATGGAAGAGAAGCAAGAAAAGACTTATCCTTTGGCCACAAGAGCTCAGAGAGTTGTTGCCTATATCATGGATCTCGCTATGGTTGCTTCAGTATTAGGTATAGTTTTGACGATAATGGCACGGACAATCAGTATGGACTTGCTTGAAGTCTGGAGTGCTTTCCCGAATGAAATCACACCACTTGTTCTGGTTCTTTTCGCGGGCTTCTATGTAATTTACTTCTCTGTCTTTGAGAAAGGCCCTGGTTCAACTATCGGTAAAAGTATTTTTGGCCTTAAAGTTGTTACTCTCAGTAATGAACCGCAAACATTCTCTGCCCTGGTTTTGAGATCAGTTATCACATTGGCAAATTTTTTAAGCCTTGGGTTGTTTGCCTGGTTTGATCTTCAGAACAAAGTCACTAATTCAAAAGTAATCGGGACACATTAATGTTTTCTCCTGCACTCGATCGTTTTCTCGATGAGAACAAGGGAAAGAAAATCGTTTTCACCAACGGTTGCTTCGATATTCTTCATCGAGGTCATGTAACTTATCTGAGTGAAGCTAGAAAGCTCGGCGACTTATTAGTAGTTGGACTTAACTCAGATGCAAGTGTGAAACGTCTTAAAGGACCAGAACGACCTATAAACAATGAAAGTGATAGACAGTATGTTCTCTCTCAACTCAAAGCCGTCGACTTCGTAGAAATATTCGATGAAGAAACTCCACTTACTCTTATAAAAAAAGTAAAACCTAAAATTTTAGTGAAGGGTGGAGACTGGAAAATCGATCAAATTGTAGGCGCGAAAGAGGTCATTTCAGAGGGTGGGGAGGTCTTTTCTCTTAACTTTGTAGATGGTTATTCCACTACTTCTCTCATTCACAAAATCCAATCTTAGCCTCTTTATCAGGGCTGTTTTCCCCTAAATAAGGGTAATTCAGATACTTGAAACACCCTTTAAGACCTATTTAACAACATGTAAACCGCTGTAATCAGGACAATTTTCTATTTTTTTTAATACTGCAGTAAAATACTCTTCAATTAATAACTGAGCATTACGATAAGCCTTGCATGTCTGACTAAGTAGATCAGATTTTAAATGGGGCTTTAATTTTTCAAGGAGTACGTTAATGGGCTTAAGAATTAACACGAACATTGCATCTCAAGAAGTGCAAAAGAACATGCGGGCATCGACCGCAAATCAGGAAGCTGAGTTTTCAAAACTCTCTTCAGGAAAGCGAATCACTAAATCTGCAGATGATGCTGCTGGTTTGGCAATCGCCAAAAAACTGGAAGCTGAGACACGTGGTCTACGTGTAGCTAACAGAAACGCTAACGATGCTATTTCTCTCGTACAGGTTGCTGAAGGCGGCTTGAACGAAACAAGTAACATCCTGGTGCGCTTACGTGAACTTTCCATTCAGGCAGGTTCAGATACTGTAGGCGAAGCAGAAAGAGGATATCTTTCTCTGGAATACGAGCAAATGGTGTCAGAAGCCGATCGTATTTCTAAAACTACTACTTTCAACGGACGCAGTCTGCTTGAAGGTGCTGGTGACACGATGCAATTCCAGGTAGGAGCACAAGCCGGTGAACTTAACCGAATTGAGTTTGATTCAGCTCAAACAGATGCTTCTGCTGAAAACTTAGGAATTGGCGGAACTAACATTAGAGACAAGACCGATGCTCTCGATAACCTCGCGAGAATTGACTCAGCTATTGATAAAGTAAGTGGATTTCGTGCGAACTTCGGTTCAATCCAGTCACGCTTGCAAGTTACAATCAATAACTTAGATACAGCGGCCCTGAACCAGGATGCAGCTAGATCACGAATTGAAGATGTAGACGTAGCAGATTCAACTGCTAAGCTTGCTTCAAACAACATCAAGAGCGCAGCTGGTGTAGCTACTCTATCTCAAGCTAACCAACTTGGTGCCGGTGCACTTAGATTGATTGGTTAATTGATAGATTTTTAAGACTCTGATTCGTATCTTGATTTTAAAGCCCAGGGACCCCCAAGTTTCGATTTGGGGGTCTTTATGGAGATACAAGTGCTTGGTGATAATAAGCTTAATAAAGTTAAGGATGAAGCGACCATCTTGAACCTCATTACAGGGGCGAAAGAAGGAAGTTTTGAAATCTTCATCTGGAAACTTATAGGCGGAGCTAAGCATCTGGGTCAAGTTAGAATAGAATCTGTTCGCAAGCTAAGGAAAGATTTCTGTATCATTCCAATAGAAGGGCAGGATCGACAAGTTCAGGATCTAATGAGCAGTCAAGGTTATATAGATCTCTATATTCCAGAATCGGCACTGTTGTTACGGTGCCAGATCAAGCAAACCGAAGCTCCGGTTCGTTACTATCTTAATCTTCCACAATTCGTAGCCCAGGTCGAAAGAAGAAAGAGCATCCGCCTCGATGTTTATGAAAACTCCGAGGTGAAAGTTTGTTTCTCAAAATCAGTCCAGGCACCACGTACAATGACACAATATTTTATGAAGTCCTGTGTGGATGTCAGCTCCGGCGGGTTTTCTTTTTTTGTGTCGAAGATGGAATCCAAGTTCTTCCAGCCTGGGGATCCAATTCATGATGTTGACGTCAAAGCAGGCCCATGGTCTGCGAAGCTTGACAGTGAAATTACCGAAATCAGAGATGTTGAACCAGACGAATTTAACGGTTTAACCTATAAGGTATGGCGCGTGTCCTGTAAGTTCAGCCAAATCGACCAGATCAGTAAGAAGTATATCGATAAGTTCATTTTAGAGCGGATTAAGGATGAGCTTTCTGCTATAAATGAGTAGATGCGAATATCTGCGATCTCCGACGTACATGTAAAAGTTCCTCACGATGCTGCTGATAAGCTGTTGCTTCAGTTTTTAACCCACCCCATAGTGCTTGAATCTGATTATGTTGTTCTCCTGGGAGACATTTTTGACCTGATGACAGGACCTCATCCTCAATACCTTAAAAATTTCGCCCATCTATTTGAACAGATTGATTCGCTGATGAAGTCAGGGAAGAAAGTTTTCTTCCTGGAAGGCAATCACGATGTACATTTGGAAAAGCTATTTATTAAATATTGGCCAAAAGGGGATTTGCGTCCTTCTCAACTTCCTATAGTCGAAAAAATTGATGGCAAATCATACTATTTCTCCCATGGAGATGAACATGATGTGCATAACAAGTCTTATCACAATTATAAAAACTTCATATTGACTCCACCTTTGAAATTTGTTGCGAATCACCTTATGCCCTACTCAGTTCTTAACTTTATTGGGGAGAGAGCTTCAAGGATGTCACGGAAAAAGGGAAGTAAGGGGTTTGATGAAGAGAAAGTCAGGATTAAGTTTCGGGAAGGAGTTCAGCTAACCACGGCAGGACAGGCATTAGACTTCATTATTGGTGGTCATAGTCATGTGAAGGATAATTTTTTGATGGCGAATGGGAAGACTGTTTATTTGAATAACGGGTATGCGTTGAAGTCGAAGACTTTTCTTACGATAAAAGATCATCAAGTTTCGTTTGTTCAGTTTTGATAAATAATTATTTAAATTTTGCATAGCCTTTTGAGACGCTTCCTGCGTCTGAACAGTCGAATATTTTGCCATCCATGGCAAAAATTTCCTTCGGAAAATCTAGTATTCGCCTGTTGATAAAGCGGAGCGTTTTTCTGGTTATAAAGAACAGATCTGCGCTATTTAATCTGAAAAGCGCTCCAATGAATATCCGGGACAATTCGAAGAACTGTTCCGGACTGGAGTTCCCCAAAAGTAATGGACACTTTCAAGAGGCGGTTTTGATTTTTAATTCATACTTTCCCGCTTATAACTCTCTCGCAGCCCCTAACTCAACTGCGCCATCGCCTTAACCTCTTTCATAATCATCTTCCCAAATATCTCCTTAACCGATGACTCTGTTCTAATATCTTTCTCATTTTCCTGAATCTCTTTATGTACCACAATCAGACTTTCCGCATACTGAGCAATCTGTGGCAAATGCGTAATCGCAATTACCTGCCCATGCCCTGAAACTTCTGTAAGCGCCTTGCCAATACAAGTCGCAGTCTCCCCGCCAATACCAGTATCAATCTCATCAAAAAGAAAAATACTAATAGAGTCATAACAAGAAAGAATCTGCCTTACTCCCAGGAGAATTCGTGAAAGCTCACCCCCGGACGCAGTATCTTTAATCTTAAAATAGCCTTCGCCTTTATTGGTTTCGGCCATAAAGAAGGCTTTGGTCATTCCCGACTCCTGGAAATCATCCAGCTTTTCGAGCACCATCTGGATAGTTGCACCATTCATCTTTAGCTCGCGAATACGATTTGTAAGATCCTTGCCTAGTTTAACTGCATTTGTTTTTCTCTTCTCATGTAAGGCCGCACTCCGCTTCGTAAGTTCCTTACGGGTCTGCTCGAGCTTAATGGTAACCTCTTCCATGCTTATGTCTAACTGTTCAAGCTGGTTTTTCTCTGCCTGAAATTCAACTTGAGTCATTAGGATGTTTTCAATGGTGCCGTTAAATTTCTTTTTAACTTTCTGGTATAAATCCAGCCGATCGAGAACCATTTCAAGGGTCAAAGGATCAAGATCCTCCTGTAGATTTGCCTCAAGCGAGGACTGTAGCGACATTAATTTGTCTTCAATCTCGGCCAGTGGATCCAACTGATCCTGAAACTGGTCACTATTCTTTCTTACAATAGAACTTAGTGCCTTAAACTGAGTAATGAGTCCATCCTGCCCCTCTCCTCCCTCAAAGATCCCGGCAATCTGAAATCCAAGCTTCCTTGATTTCTCAAGGTTCAAGATCAAGTTTTTCTTCTTTAAAAGATCTTCTTCGTCCTGGGAGGAGGGATTTAATCTTTCGATCTCTTGCAGTTGGAAATTCAGATAGTCGAGTCTTTGATCACGGTGATTCTTTGAGGTAGTAAGAGCTTCTTTGTCCCGTTGTAGCTTCTTGAAATCGATTAGTAAGTTCTGATATTGCTTAACTTCCGGAAGAAGTTTCGCAAATTGATCCAGCAGGTGAAGTTGATAAGATTCAGATAGCAGTTTTTGATTTTCAAACTGACCAACGATATCTATATATCGGCGGGAAAAAGCGGCAAGAAAGCTGACAGTGCAGGAAAGATGGTTAATGTAGTTTTTAGTGGATCCGTTTCTGTAAATAAGACGTTTAATGACGATCTCAGATTCCTCCAGGGGATAGCCTTCCTGTTCCAGAAACTCAGACATACGAGGATCATTACAATAGAAGCTAGCTTCAAGAAGAGAATACTCAGTTTCCCGGCGAACAACTTTTTTATCTGCCCTGCCCCCAAGGATAAGTTGCAAAGCATCCAGCACTAAACTTTTACCTGAGCCAGTCTCTCCAACGATAGCATTAAATCCAGTACGGAATTTAATCTTCTGATTTTTGAAGGTAGCGAAATTTTGTATTATAAGCTGCTTGAGATAAAAGTTTGCTTCCATTGAAAGCCTCCTGCCTCAATCATACGGATGAAGTACGTAAAGTCAAATAGTCCGTACGTGGTACGTAGGGGCAGGATTACTTAGAACTTAAAAATTTGTCTCTGATAGTCTGGAAATACAGGCGTTCTGGGTTGTGAACGAGCGAAATCTTTTTCATTTTTGAATCATTCACCTTCACAACATCATGTTCATCTATTGGGACTGCAACCTGACCATCAAGTGTAAGAGTCATTGAATGATGCGGTGGAAGCATTCTGAGGGTAATGGGTGAGTTATCGGGAACTACAAAAGGCCTGTGTGTTAAGGAGTGTGGACAAATTGGGGCAAGGATCAGCGCCTTCACATCGGGATGAACGATTGGACCGCCTGCTGCCATTGAATAAGCCGTTGAACCCATGGGGCTTGAAATAATGATTCCATCACCTGCCAGGTTATAAATATGCTCATCATTCCACTCAGCCCTGAGGTAAAGCATCCTGGCGATATCATTTTTTGCCAGTACAGCATCATTAAAGAAGTAGTCCCTGAAAAGGACCTTATCCTTGCGAAGAACGCTCACATGGAAGAGTGGCTTGGTTGTTATCTCGTATTTACCATCAAGGATGTCACCCAGGCGATCAAAGTATTCGTTCTTGTTAAACTCAGTAATGAAACCCAGGCGACCGAGATTAATTCCCAGTACGGGAATTTTGGAGTTAATCCTGCGACAGACGCCAATAAGTGTCCCATCTCCACCAAGTGAGAGCATCATATCGACTTTGCTATGAAAGCTCTTGTTGTCCCAATATTGTAAATTGTCTGTCGATTTTTGCCTGAAAAATTTACCCACCCGCTCCTGGTCATCCAGACGAAAGACAACTTGTCTTTTCCTTCTTGCAAGCCACGTACATAGATTCGGCAGGAGATTATAAAACTCAGGAGTAGAATTGGGTTTTAAAGTGATGCCGATAATTTTTGCAGGTGAATTCTTCTTCATTTTACTCCGTCATCATGCGCATGGCATGTTCGAGATCATCAAAAGGTTTATTAAGCAGTCGGCATTGATAAGCATTCGCCCTTGAGAGTACCTGCGGTGAATTGTAAGCTGTCATAATGACAAATTTCTTACTAATCTCAGCAGCACTATATTTTTTCTTAGATTCTTCGATAACATCAAATCCGGAAATATCCTGCAACATTAAATCACAAATGATCCTGTCATAAGAACCATTGATGACCATATCAATTGCGATCTTACCACTTGCTGAGACATCAACCTTAAAACCTTTTCTTTCAAAAAGCTTCTTAAGTGATTGCTGAATCAGTATTTCGTCTTCAATTATTAAAAGGTGTTTCATGTTGTAGGAAGAGTAAGCCGAAAATGGGCCCCTTTATGGCTATTATTAACTAAATACTCCAAATTACCACCCATTTTTAAAGCGAGATTCCTTGAGAGTACAAGTCCAAGACCTGTACCTTGTATTTTAGTAGTGAAAAAAGGTTTGAATAATGAGCTGATTAATTCCGGGGGAATACCAGGTCCGTTATCTTGCACATCAACAAAAAGACATTTTTCTCCACTTCCCACAGAGATCTTTATCTCTCCCCCTGAACCATTTTGCCTTGCTGCCTGGGAAGCATTAACAATCAGGTTGAAGATAATCTGGACGACAAATATCATCGGGACATCAAGCAATTGATCCTGAGTGACTCCCGAGTATTCCGCAGCAAAGCGCATACTACGGGCCTCGCTCTTTGAAAGCACAAGTGCTTCATCGATTATACGCTTGATCGATACAGGCTTAACTTCTGACTGGAACTGATACAGGTTGGAGAAGTTTTCTATTATGACCTGACATCGATTTACATTTTTTTCGATCTCACGCATAAGCTCCTTGTTGTCGTTTGCGACCTCAAGTGAGCCGAAGATCTGCGCGCCTAGTTTCAGGCCAAACAGTGGATTGCTGAGTTCGTGCCTGAGAGTATTAAGAAGTTCACCCAAGAGGGAGATTCTTTGAAAATGAAAGAGGTCAAAAGCATAGTGGCGAAGCTCGTCGCTATCATAAAGATCAAGTGTGAAAGTGCCGCGTGCTTTTTTGCTGAAGAAAATATCCTTGTCCTGGAGTTCACTCTCGTAAAGGTCGTTCAGAAAAGCCGCCCCGGTGGATGAATCTTTTATTCTTAGTGGCAGGGGAAAGTCCTTAAGGCAAACACGTAGTTCTGAAACGCGTTTATCAGAGAACTCCTGGTCGACAAGTCTTTCAAAATGCGGCTGGAGGAGATCGATACAGGTTTCATAGAGTTCTATTTCATCTTTACCGCAACTCAGGAAATCATTTCGGGAAGCAATGGCGACCATACTGTATTTTTTCGAGATAACTTCCTTGGCCAGGAAACTGCCATTAAATGGTAAGTTAACCAGCGGAAAAGTATCAGTTGAGAAAGACTTGATTTTCGCTTTCTTGACGGAATTGAAAAAAAGGTTAAATTCTTTCACCTCGAGCAAGCCTTGGTGTTTTTCTCCTCTCCACAAAGTGCCCAGCACACTTGCCTTGGTTTGACCCTTCAAATGAAGGATAATCAGAGATGATTCAAAGTTTTGCAAAAAGGGAACTTCCAGTAGTTTTTCGACCAGACTTCCAAGGCTATGACTCTCATTTGAGATAGAATTTATTTTTTTAATGATTTCATCCCAAAGATCCTTAACGTGAAGGCCCTGGGTCATATGTACGTTGGAGAACATACGTTTTTCTATGGACTGTGTTGTCTTGAAAATAGATTCAAATGGCTCATTATCCATTTCCTTGCGATCCCTGCCAGATCTGAACCCATCTAATGCCAGCGCCACATTGTTAACGTACCAGGGAAAATCGCAAATCTCACCATTAGCGTAGGTTACACGAAAAGTACTGTTGATTTTGATTATGGATTGTCGGGATTCAGGCTGGGGTAAAAGTGTGAAATCTTCGAGGGGAATAGAGGCTTCATTTAAAATTGTAAGAACGTCGTTGTCCAGATGGAGGGCTATTTTTTGAGTAAGCGCTTTATTTGGGGAATCAGGTCTATTTTCCACTGGGTTAAGTTATCTTTTAATTCATACTTTATCAAATCTTCTAATGCCACCAGGTCTTGTTTCTGTTGAGCCTGGCTTATGCCCTTCATAACGAAGAGCAAGTGGATATGTGAATCCTTAACTTCTGACAGGATGCTTTGGCTCTTGAGCATGATAATTTTGGATAAAAGTGTCGTAATTTCTACGAAGCGGCTGATGTCGACGGTCAAGCCTGCAATGTAGTTATTTCTAAGGGTTTCATTTTCGATGGTAAAAGCAGGGGTAGCCTTGATAGAGGATAGGATTTCCCCTAAAAGCTTGCCGGCCAGACTAGTTGTATCTGACAAGAAGAGTTCGTCACTATTTCCATTGACGGATATTTCCATCATTAAATGCTAGCTTCGTTTTTTCTCAAAGTCACAGAAAATAATTCATTCAAGGCCATGAGGGCATGGTGCTCTTCTGTGTATGTTAGATAGGTATGCTGTATTTGTTCAGCTAGTGTGGAACCGTTATTCTGCCCGCGGCGAATGCGATAAAAATCAAGGAAGGGTCGTAGCATGGGATGTGTATGGGAGATCTTCCCCATCACCCCATCAATGTCGGCCAGATTCTTTAAATGGCCATCAATTTTATCAGCCCTGGAAACTTCCGCTTTGGATTCCAGGTATATCAAGTCTACAGAGCTCATAGCATAGTCGTGAAGCCTGATAAGCTTATTGAGCACAAGCTGGTTCTGCTTCATCCTTTCAAGCTGTTCAGGGCTGCATTGGACAATATCAAGGTTAACGTCAAAAAGATTGAGAAGGAAATTCCAGAGAACCACATGGGACTGGTAAAAAGGGTAGGCTTCATCACTGCGATTTAAGCTGTGAAGATAAGCACCATATAGATTTTCATGATCTATTTCGTAAATTGAATAATCGCTATTAATGGTGGGTTTCCCATGAGAAATCAGACTGGTTACTAGTGGTAATACTTTTAGGGTCTTAATGGCCTCGCCGCGCGAACTAGCAATAAAATGCTTGCCGGCATTGGGCAAAAGGTTAAACCCCTGAAAGTTACGGCTTAGGAATAGAGATATTGCTCCTGCCTCACCCATTCGAAGTGATTCCACTGTAGCTGGGCCTATATAAAGTGTGTGGGTTAAGTCTGAAATGACATCTACTTCCAGTATATTTCTGATAGTAAGATGAGGATGAGATGCTTTAAGAGCACTGACAAGAGTTTCACGCTCATCGAGAGTAAAGAAGCTTTCATTGAAGTTACCAACAACCAGATCCTTGATTGTAGTAATCTTAGTGGTCAGGTTTGGAATTCTTCGGATACCCAGAATATTGCAGTAAATATCCTGCAGATGAAACGTAAGAAATGGTGCATTCGCCTTAATTGTCAGGAGAAATGTAGACCATAGGTCTGGCACTTCCAACTGACCATTTGTGACTGAACATCCGTATTTCTGGCTAGATTTTACTTTCCCGTGCAGGTCCCATGAGGACTCATCCATAGAAAGATTAAAGCTTAAGTCAAAATGTGAGTTTAATACTTCCGACTCATCGGTGGTAATCCCTGATATTAATGGAGCAGCAGCTGATGTTAAATCTTTTAATGTCTGTGAAGAAACGAGGATTGTAAGTTCAAAATCCTTAAATGAGGCATGAAACTTTTCGAGTACGCGAAAGGTCTCTTCCAGGAAATAAGCCCCATCTAATTGGATAATTAAAAGCTTTTTCACCTTATTTCACATCGCTTAAGTTGTACCCTTTAATGTTCTCTGTCTGACGATGGGTCTTCTCAATTTCACTCTTGAGACTTTCGCGATATTCCTGAAGCTTAACCAGGAGCTTTTCATCAAGTTTCTTTATGTATTCAACCTGGCGAGTAAGCTCTTCTCGCTTCTCATCAGTTACTGTAAGCCAGTCAACTTGTTTTGAAATCTGCTCAATGACAAGGAACAAGCGATCGCGGTTAGCAGTAAACGCTTCCAGCTTTTGTCCCTCTTCAAAGTCAAAGTTAATTGCAGCTTCAGTTTGTTCTATAGCCTTGAGAATAAATTCTTCAAAGAGCTGTGAAAATTTATCCATTAAGCACTCTTATTGTTTGGGGCTGGTGTCTGTGCCTTGATGCTCTTGATAGCCTCTGTCCAGCCTTCGTAAAGGGTGTTCAGGACTTTCAAGCAACCTTCGAGGTGTGTCTTGTCGATCTTGATATTTGCTTGTGTGCTGGCGTAAAGCATATAGTCGTACAAAGAAGCCAGTTCCTTGGCAACATCGCCACCAACTTCAAAGTCAAGGCTGTTTGAAAGCTCAACGATGATGTCTTGCATCTTGCCGATATATTCGCCTTTCTTGGCAATATTCTTCTGCTCAATAGCCTCGATGGCCTTCTTGCAGTTCTTAATAGCAGCTTGATAAAGCATCAACAGGATTTGTTCCTTGCTGGCTGTTTCAACTGAAGTTTTCTTGTATGCACCTAAACCGTAGCTCATTTGAGACCCTCCCTGAGAAGTCACTTTTATTTTATCCTAATTGTGTCATGCCCGGTACCTGGGCAAATCCGGCCAATCCTGCCCCCTGGCCTTTAATCTTTGATATGGTTTCTTCCAGCCTGGCGAACTTGGCTTTCAGAACTTCTTCTTTTTGAGCGACGATTCTGTGGCGGTTAGCAATCTGCCGGTCAATCTGTGTAATCTGGCTGGTAAGTCCGTTTTTTCGTGTAGGTAGAATGCCTGATGGAGGAGTTAGCATTAACCGTGCAGTTTCATCCAGCAAGTCAATGAAGCCATTACTCTTTCCATTTCCAACAGAATAAGTACCCGTTAAAATTTCACCAACATTTTTATAGTCCAATGAAAGTGCGGATTCGAACTTGGCCTGGTCAAATTTTAGGAGACCGTCTCTTTGGAAAGTTATTCCAATGTCACCGACTCGCTTAGGCCCACTGGAAGTGTGGATACTTGTAAAGACTGCTGACCTTACCCTGCTCTCAATACTTGTCAGGGTTGAATCACCACCGAGAGTTCTTGAAGTGTCAGACTTCTCACTCAGTGTGTTCTGGTCTTTAATAAACTTAAGCACGCCATTGACGTTCTCAATCAGGCTGTTGATCTTGATTCCAACTTTTCCGATGTCTTCAGACACTTCAACGTTTATTTCTTCACCCGGCTTGGCCTTCTTCAAGTCGATTGTAACACCCGGTATGAGGGTTGTATCATGATTGGAAGGCAATTCTATTTCGAAGCCATCCAGTTTAACCTTGGCATTCTTGGCTATATTTTCTTCTTCAAAATGTATATCTACTTCACCATCCACCAGGTACATGTAGGGGAATGAGGCATTATTGTTTAAACCTGTTTCATTGAGTGAAACCATTAGTCGCCACGGTTCATCTTCGCCCTTGCCGTCATTAACAACATTGGCCTTCATCTGAAGTGATTCATCACTGTTAATAAGCTTGGCAATACCAGTCAGGCTGGAATGGGCTTCATCCACATAAATTTCCTTGGATTCACCGTTGGACATTTTCACATTGATGTAGCCTACACCTAAGTAAGTCTTGTCCTTGTCTTCTACTCCGCTGCTCATTGCAGATGACTTCTGGGCCAGTTGAAGGACTTCAAGATTATATTTTCCGGGTTCTGCAATGTTCTTGTCCGCAGTTACTGCTACCTGTTTGTTATTTCCAGTGTTAACTGCAAGCTCACGTAAGCTTCGAACACCCTTATTCTTCAGGATTTCACCACGCATTGCTTCGACGAGGGATGTTAGCTGACCAACAAGGGCCTTCTTGTCCTCGAACTTACCTTTACGCGCTTCCATTTGCTTGATGGGAATTTTTTCCGCTTCAACTAGTTGTTGAACAATGTCTTTGGGAAGACCAGAATTAATAGAACCAAATGCTATCCCCAAATCTTTCC
The DNA here is from genome assembly GCA_035575985.1 of Bacteriovoracaceae bacterium. Taxonomy (GTDB): domain Bacteria; phylum Bdellovibrionota; class Bacteriovoracia; order Bacteriovoracales; family Bacteriovoracaceae; genus Peredibacter. Next base: position 18,180 of record DATLXC010000021.1, read on the forward strand.
TCCATGAAGGAATCGGGTACTGCGTACAAAGTACGTAGGACCACTTCAGATTAGCATGGGACATAGTTGATGCAAGTGGGAAGAAAGTGAGCTACCATTCGAGGGCATGCAAAAAATAGAAAAGAGGGCCGGTGAACAAATCCTTCCCTCTTTTCAAATAGTCTGTAGGTGGATTTCAGGGGTTTGCCTTAGTCCATCAATCTGATCGGATATTATGGAAAGAACTTTAGTAAAAAACTCAAATATCTTCTTAGAAAAGTTTAAGTTCTTCCTAAATCGGGCACTTATCTACTTTTCTTTCCTGCTATTACCCGTCTGGATCCAGAAGACTCTGGAAATCAACATATTTGTCCAGTCCCTCATGATGTTTTGTTACCTGATGTTTATGCTCGGGCAATGGTATTTATTGGGCAAAGAAATAGATCACCGATTCAAAATTTACTTCCGTGCTAACTCAAGTATTGACCGGGTTCTTTACCGGGTGGTTATTGGCAACGCCTTTATGATCCTTCTTTTCAATCTGATGTCCTTTATACCTGACGACATTGTTAAGCATTTTTTTTGGGGTTTCTATGTCTTAATTGGTTTCTTCTATTCCTGGCCTACACGTGGAAAGATTATTGAGGAATCCGTTTCCACCCAATTCACAGAGTACAAATACCTGGATGCTTTTGAGAAAGTTGTCCTTTTTCTTTCCGTTACTCTCTTCATTTGCAGTATGCCGAGTTTTCCGTTCCTCTCAAATCTTGAAACCTTCAAGTTGATTGTTGATCCGGAAGAGAAAATGAATGTGCAGCTCTGGAATTACCTGCATATGAACTTTTTCCCATTCAGAAGATTTCCTCACCTGGTAAATCTCGGATGGAGTATGCATTTTTACTTTATAAGCTTTGGTCTTTACTTGATTTCGTTCTATGGAATCATGCGCTTTTTCATCTCCAGACGATTGTCCATGCTCGGTCTCTTCGCTCTTATTTCCACCTGGTCATTCTCTCTTTTACTAAAAAAAGATCCTTATACTTGTGCTACCACTACCTTCACTGTGCTTTGGGTTTGGTCGATTCTCTGGTGTGTCAAAAGCTCCACTTATCGCTCAGGTCTTATGTATGGCCTCCTTTGTTATGGGGGAGTGGTGCTGAATTATAATCATTTCTTCCTGTTCCCGGTTGGACTTGCATTGCTCTATTTTTATTTCCTGAAAGAAAATACAGATTGGTATCGAAACCAATTTGTTAAATATACCTCGCTGGGTGCGGTACTGATTCTTATGACTTTGATAACTCATATAGATCTTCGCTTCCTGGAAAGTGGAATGAGCTTTCATCAACTGGGCATTTACCTCACCACAGTCATCAAGCGTAAGGCTTTCTACGTGCTTTCCTATATAGGCCTGATCTCACTTATTATTATGGTCATCAGGCCTAAGTGGAAGCTCCTGACCACCCTTACGATTGATATAGGACGCTTGCGTGAACTTAGTCTACTGGTCGGATGCGCCCTGGCAGGTGGACTTCTGATGGAGCGGGATCTCATTCAGAGTTTTGGACTTTTATGGTTCATTGTTTTCCTATCGATATTGCCTCTGGAGTGGATCTTTCAGTCAATAAGCAGGCTCCGTTCTCGCCGTAATTTTATCTATGTAGTTTACGTATTGTTGTGCTTGCTAGACTCCCACATAGAGGGACGCTTCCGTATTCTCTATAACTTTTATCAATCTCCACCGGATATAGTTGAGCTTTTGAATCGAGATAATTGAGCTTAAGATCTTAGAATTACTTACTTCACGATTATTTGTTTTGCACCGAATTCTTAAAGGTTGGTACAATGTGTATAAGAACGAAGAGAAGTTTTTCTTCTTCGGCAATCAAGGAGGACTTTTGTACAAGGCACCCTTAACCGCCACTGTTTTTAAGGATTTCTCGTCTTGTTACCAGCACTTCACCTCGCAAGCTTCCTCCGAGCACTCCCAGCCTTTTGTGTATGTAGATTCTACGGGAGTAAAGTTAGTTACAGGTATTGTGGACGAGCAAGAAGCACCCTATGGAGTGTTTGCTCTTTCAATGGCCCAGGATGGATGGATGGAGATGTTGGCCTTGCATGAAGCATAGAAAAAAATGGGGAAAACTATTTAGTTAAATAGTTTTCCCCATACTGCGCAATCAGGAACTTGAGATACCCTAATGTTTATTTAGCGCCTTTTCAGGCACTTAAGGCGTAAGTTGCCCGTAGTCTACCTAAACACCAAACAATTAAAATTGTGGATAACTAGGACGAATTTGTGGATAAAAGAAATTGTAAGGTGAAATCTCTAGCCAACATTATGTTGAGTTATATGGACAGGATTAATGACACGGCATCACTGCACCCTGTTCCAAAAATTGAAATGAAGAAGGATAACTCGCCTGTCACCGAACTCGATCTGGCATTGTCACAGTTAGTGGAAGAAATTCAAAAAGCTCATTTTTCAGATCATATCTTTTACTCTGAAGAAAACTTTTCTGAATGGGGCTTCCCGCTGCTCGCTCTTGACCCACTTGATGGCACAAGGGAATACATAGATGGAAGGCCTGAATGGGCCATGTCACTTGGACTTTTTCAAGATGCTCAATTTAAAGGTGAAGGCTGGGTCTACAATCCTAAGTCAGGTGAGTGTTTTTCTGAGGCAGAGCCCAGACCTTTTTCAGACAAAGATCAATTTCAGGGCGAAGTTTCACGTTCCGAGTGGAAAAGCGGGCTTTTTACAAATTACGAAAGTACAAAATTTCAAATTAAACCAATGGGCAGTATCGCTTACAAACTGGGCAGGCTTTCCCAGGGGAAGATAGATTTTGTTGTAAGTCTATGGCCCAAGAGCATCTGGGATATTGCTGGTGGGACATTACTGTGTCAGGCAGCAGGGCTAAAATTTTATGCTGGAGGGAAGTTAGTCACAAAAGTCGAAAAGAAATACCAGCCACCACTTATTTGGTGCCGGGAAGAGATTTTTTCGGAGCTTTCATCAGCTTTTGCTTAGAATCACAAAGGTCCTTTAAAACACAGAGATCACATTGTGGTCTTCTTGCCACACAAGTCCGCCTTCCCAGAAAAATTAGTAAGTGCGCGAGATCCGTCCAGGTTTCATTGGGAAAAAGCTTCATTAAATCGGTTTCGACCTTACCAGGATCGGTTTGTTTGGTTAAGCCCAGTAGATGTGAAGTTCTTTTCACGTGAGTATCAACCACAATTCCCGTATTGATATTGAAGGCGTTTCCAAGGACCACATTGGCCGTTTTTCTACCAACACCGGGAAGCTCACTTAATTCTTCCACTGTGCGGGGAATTTCACCTGCATGTTCTGCAATAAGCATCTGAGCACAACCAATGAGAGACTTGCTTTTATTTCTGAAAAAATTAATGGATTTGATAACTTCCTCAACATCTTCAAGCTTTGCCTTGGCGAGCTTTTGAGCCGTCGGATACTTCTTAAAGAGGGAGGGAGTCACAATATTCACCCGTACGTCAGTACATTGGGCCGAAAGAATTGTGGCCACTAATAATTCAAAAGGATTGGAATGATTCAATTCACAATGAGCATCCGGGTATAACTGTTTCAAGCGTTCGAAAACGAGAAGGGCTTTTTGGCTGTTTTTCATAGGTTTACTAGCATAACAAATCTTGCTAAAGAGGGGCATGGGAAATTTCAAAGTAAAAGACCATTATTTTAACAAGGCCAAGAGTGAAAACTACCTGGCCCGAAGTATTTATAAGCTGGAAGAAGTAGACGAGAAATACCATGTATTGAAGCCTGGAATAAAAGTCGTCGACCTGGGTTATTTTCCCGGATCATGGATTCAATATACCAGCAAGGTGGTCGGTGATCATGGGCAGGTAGTTGGTATTGATATTCAGGAAGTGAATAAGAAACTCACGGGACTCAAAAATGTTCGCGTCTACCAAAAAGACATTTTTGATATCCAGGATCTTTCACAACTGGATGTCTCGGAAGCTTTCGATGTGGTTTTGTCTGACATGGCGCCAAAAACAACTGGAATAAAATCCCTGGACCAGGATCGTAGTTTAAATCTAGTTGAATCAGTTTTTGGATTACTTCCCCGCTTTCTGAAACCTGGCGGACATTTCGTGATTAAAGTCTTCGATTCCCAACATGCTCAAAATTATTTAAAGCTCCAAAAGAACCTATTTAGTGAATTTCATTACCTAAAGCCCAAATCTACCAGATCTGTCAGTAAAGAATTTTTTGTCATTGGAAAGAACTTTAGGGCATAATTCAGTCATGGTTTTTATGGATTTAAACCGCAAAGCTCGTGTCCTCATTGGCCTCCTCGTATTGGCTACCCTTCCTGCGTGGGGAAACCTCAACTTCATCAAAGACAACAGTCTCTTTCAAAACCCGCCAGTTTCTGGTCAAAAACTGATAGTAATTGACCCTGAAGATAGCGATGAAAATACTGCGGAATGGGGAAAGATTCTGGCCAAGCATCAAAGCTGGGTTGAACAAGTCGAGTACGATAGTTCTAAGTATAAGGTCAACTATACCTTCAATGCTGAATTAGAAGAGTTCATCAAAAAACAACTTTCTATCTACCATCCCGATTACACGTCTGTAGTTGTTATGGATAATGAGTCTGGTGATATTCTTGCTGCGGTTGATTATGCTCGTGCCAAGAATCTATTTGGGAGGGACCTGGCCTTCACCAATACTCATCCTGCTGCCAGCATTTTCAAAGTAATTACCGCAGCCGACCTTCTTGAAAACACCCACATTAAGACAAATACAGAGTTTCACTTCACTGGCCGCTCAACTACCCTCTATCGTCATCAGCTCAAGGAGCCTACGAATCGCAGGTGGTCCAGGGGACTTGATCTGGAGCGCGCCTTTGCTACATCAAACAACGTAATTTTTGGGCGAACTGCAATTGAGAACCTTACTCCGGCCGGCTTAAAGAAAATGGCCGAAAAATTTGGATTCAATAAGAAATTGGTGGAAGGCGTGAATCTTCCTCCATCAGTCTTTACTATGGCGCTGGATCAATACAATCTTGCCGAACTATCATCAGGCCTTAATAATAAGACACTTATGAGCCCGGTACATGGGGCAGTCATCGCATCAGTTATCGCAAATGGCGGAGTGATCAGATATCCGATCGTCATTAAGTCCCTGGATGGGTTGAAGGACAATAAACAGCTTTTTCCTCCACTTAAAAAAGACCAACAGGTGCTGACCCCCCAGTCAGCCGAAGACCTTAGAACACTCTTTATGGCCACAGTCGCAAGCGGTACCGCACGTTCTTCCTTCCGAAGGAGCAAGTATCTTTTGGATAAACTGGAAATTGGTGGTAAAACAGGAAGCCTGACCGGAGGGGAACCTTACGGTAAGAGGGATTGGTTCGTAAGTTATGCGAAATCAATCGAAGACAAGAGTGATAAAGGGATCTCGATCTGTGTGATGATAGTCAACCAGAAGAAATGGTATATAAAATCTCCACTGCTCGCAAAGAACATCATGGAATTTTACTATTCCACCCTTTATCCCCAGAAAAAATAAAAGGTGGATATAGATGGAAGATAACATGACCCCGAATGTAAGTACTACTGTTGAGCCCGATTTAGCGGATAGCACAGCTCCCATGATAAGCAAGAAAGCGAAGTTCATTAAGGAAGCAAAGTCTTTTACCTTGATCATCCTTTCGGTTTTGATTTTCAGGTCAGTTCTGTTTGAACCATTCAAGATTCCTTCTGGCTCAATGATTCCGACTCTATTAATTGGTGATTTCATCCTGGTTAATAAATTCTCATACGGTTTCAAGGTTCCTTTTACTGATTGGTTTTCAGATCCAACTTATGTGACTGGTCCACAGCAGCCTAAGCGTGGTGATGTGATTGTGTTTAAGTATCCTAAGGATACGAACTTGAATTATATCAAGCGGGTTGTAGGGTTGCCTGGTGATACGATTGAGGTGATCGACAAGGTTGTTTATGTTAATAACAAGGCTATTGAAGCCAAGGTTGTTGATGGTAAGGAAATCCTGGAAGACATGGATGATCGATATAAGTCATATCAATTTCGGTTTATGGAAACTAAGACCGGGGATGCGACTCACGTTACACAGATTGATACTGGTAATGATTATTTCTCGAACTATTATAAGTTCACGGTGCCCAAGGATAATTACTTCGTGATGGGTGATAACCGGGATTTCTCGGCTGACTCACGCAGGTGGGGAACTGTGCCTTTCGGGCATATTAAAGGCAAGGCTATCTTGGTATGGTTCTCGCTTTCTGTGCCTTGGCCTTGGAGTGAGGATGAGCAGGAGTCGTGGAAGTTCAGGCCATGGCGGATTGGTAATTTGATTAATTAATACAAAGCCCTCTTTATGAGGGCTTTGTTATTTCAAGGTAACCTTAGTCTCTCCGTCATTCCCATTCTCGGGAATCTCCCCATGAAAGTCTTTGGATCGCTTAATATAATCCCTTAACCAGTTTTTAAGTATTCCATCTCCGTGGCCATGAATAATGTTGAGGAAAGGTACATCACCGCTCAACAAATCACCAAGGGCGCCATCCACCTTGTTTTGAAATTCTGAAAGTCGCATCCCCCTCGCATCAATTTCAAATTGAGCATTGGAAGTCTTTTGATAGCTCACAGTCACATGCGGTCTATGCTGACCTTGCTTGGTACTGCTCAAGGTAAAGATTGGAACTGTTAACTTTATAGGACCCCGCCCAATCGTTACTTCGGACTTGCGAAGATCTATTGCGTGAACCGTGAAATCCTTCTTCAGGATATTAGAATGAACAATGTCGCCTTGTTTAACATCCTGTATATTGAGATTTCCTGGCTTGAACGGTTCATCCGGCTTTTGAATTATTCCACCAAGTTTATCTACCTGTGCTTTTAGTTGATGGGATTTTTCATCCACTTTGCGATGCTTGGTTATTTCGCTTCGACGTGCTTCTTCTACAAGCTCGCGCGCCTCATTCATGATCTTGTCTATTTCTTTACGGGCACGGGAGAGTTCTTCCTGAAGCTTCAGGTTCAAGACTCCTTCCATGGCACCTTTCTGATTTTTTAGTTCTATTTCATGCTGGCGATTGCTGTTTAATAATTGATCGAGTTCAATCTGCTTTTGTGAAACTCGTTGCAGTAAAGTTTCATAACTTACATTTTTGGCACTCAAATGAGAGATCGCCCTGTTTGGGACTTCACTGACTGTATCGTGTCCTTGTGCCAGAATCCTGAAAATATCAATGGCCATTGAACTACCTGGCGTTCCCCACTGTACCTTATATGTTGGCTTCATGTTTTTAGTATCAAAGCCCACGTGGCATGAAAGATAACTACGGTCCTGGTGTATTAATGTCTTAAACATCTGATGGTGGGTTGAGACTACCAGATGGCAAGTGGCCTTTTTGTGAAGTTCATCAAAATAGGCCAGGGACAAAGCAGAAGCTTCATCAGATGAAGTTGAATTGAAGATTTCATCGATCAGAATAAGATTTGAAGGCAGGATATTTTCAATCAGCTCAATGTAATTTTGCACTTCGCCCGAGAATGAACTTAAGCCTGCTTTCAGGTCCTGAAGGTCGTTACCAAAATAAAAAAGTCCTTCGTATGGATACATTTCTGCTTCGGCTGCCGGTACAAAAAAACCGTGATAGAAAAGCAGGTAAGAGATTGCCAGTGACTTAAGAAAAACTGTTTTGCCGCCAGTATTTGGACCGGAAATTACGATACCATGATTTGAAGGCGCGCAATCAGCACTGTTTTTTACTGCATTCTTAAGCAAGGGGTGAAAGAGGCCGGTGAATTTGAAGCCTGGCTGAGCTTTTAGTCCGGGGCATTCCAGGCTGTATTGTGTACAGAAATCTGCCTTTGAGACGTAATGATCAATCTTTATAAGTTGATACTGAATATCCAGCATGAAGGGAGAGAATTCTGTAAGTGCGTGAGAAAATTTCATGGCAAGCTGATTAATAATCTCATCAATCTTAGCAATTAGCTCCAGTCGACGGTTACAAAAATCCCTGACAGCATAAGGCTCGACGAAGAGAGTTTGTCCTGATTCTGACCTTGAAACAATAATCCCAATTTCTGAACGATATGAATCCGAACGAACAGGCACTACAAAACGGTCATAATGCACATCATAGCTGGAATACTGCAGGCACTTTTGGTTTTGAGGTTCATTTATCCAATCCTGGACTGTTCTTCTGATGCGTTCTTCCAGTTCTCGTAATCTTTTTGTGAGCTCGGCAAGCTCCGGATGTTTATCAAAATGAACTTCACCCGAATCATCTACAAGGTACCTGAACTCTTTCAGGAACTTTCGATTGATAAGCTGGTGATCGAGTTCCTGCAGGTGCGAAAATTCCTTGAGTTTTAAGGCAGGGAAATCTTTCTTGATAAACTGCGCTGATTCAATCATGAGTGCGAGCTTATTAAGTTCGGGGAAATTTAAAACTCCTTCCTTGGCCACATATGCCAGGTATTTGTCCAGGCTCGCATCCGCTGGGAGTCTCGACAGTAGCTGGGAGAGAATCTGGCGGTAATCATCCTTGAACTCTTTTGTGTAACCCTGCACCCGGACAAACTCAGATAACAGTTCGTCAATCCTTCCCATATAGAGTTCACTGATAAGGGAGTTCTTATTACGTTCAAAATACGCAAATTGGGATATAATCCTTGAAAGGACATCCCATTCGACTTGTGTGTGATGCACCGAGTGCTGAGTAGTAATAAGGTTTATAGTCATATGATTCAATACTATCTTGATTTAGAAAATCAGGTCAAAGCCATTAAGGAAAAACACCTTACTGGAAGCCAAATCCAAAAAATATACTCTACGGCCTATTATATATCAATGGCCATACGAACCCCCGGGAAGACCTGGCATCTTTACTTAGGGCGTGGTGGAGGATTTGAAGGACTTTGGTTGCATGAATCAGCTCCGCCCAGTGAGCTTCGTAAAAAAGATACTTTTCTGGAGTATCTTCGTCGGCATATCAGTTCTTGTGGCTTTGTTGGAATAGCAGTCGATGAAGCAGACCGCATCTGCAAGCTGGATTATCAAAAGTTCGGCCAGCTTCAATCCATGTTATTTTTCTGGAAAGCGAGGAAGCTTTATTTCGTTCATCATTATCAAGAACACCCAGAAGGCCCTTTTAAATTGCTGCTGAGCTGGCGTGGCAAAGCTTTCACTCCACCAGAAATCATTTCAGACCTTTTTGGCTTTTTTGATGAAGTCGGGCGTAGGACTGATATGAAGCATGATCTGAAGTCCCCCAATCCTACTGAGATGACCGATCTTTTACAAGAAGAGCTGAAGGCCGGAGCTTTAAAAGGCATGACTAGTAATCCTACATTTCTTCAGCGGAAAAAAGAGAATATCGAAAGTGATCTGCTAAAGGCTGGTCAATGGCAGCGACTGCAGAGCATGTTAGATAAAGGTGATTCACTGGATGGATATGAACTTAAGGTAGGTGATCATAAAATAAAGTTTGAAGGCGAGCTCAACCCATACGAGCGTCGGAACATTGTTTTTCAGAAGATCAAAAAATTACGTAGGGGTGAAGGAATATTGTCCGACAGGTTAAAGGGTGTTGAAGAACTCCTGGACGGAAAAGAAACCAAAACCGCACTTGAGTCTACTCTGCCCATTATCAAGCCGGTTTGGGGCAAAGAAGAAAGACCGGCGATAGAACAGACTCGGGATGTCAAAAATGACTTTCGAATTATAAAGACCGAGAGATTCCAGATTGGCATAGGCGAGAATTCTCAAGGTAATGATCAACTTCGAAGCAAATGGGCCAGCAAAGAAGATACCTGGTTTCACCTGGATGGACATAAAAGTGCCCATGTGGTGCTCAAGCTTCCAGACCAGGCAGCACTAGATACAGAGACTATAAACATGGCCGCTTCAATACTTGCCTATTTTTCTCACTTTAATGGGGATTGGATTCCTATCATTTATACCCACGTGAAAAATTTGAAAGGCGTGACGGGAGCAGCAGGTATGGTAATATACAAAAAAGAAAAACATATTAGCTGCCCTAGGGTCGATATCTCACAGTGGTTGAAGGAATAAAAAATGAAAGTCTTCTTTACCTTACTCTGCCTATTCTCTTTTAGTGTCCATGCCCAGGATCCAAAGGCTTATATTGCTGCTTTCGACAGCAAGCTTTATTCTTTGAAGTCCAAAGGGGTTAAGGATTTTGTAGTGGATGTTGAAAGTTCAAAGCTTACAAAGCAAATGAATGACCAAATGATATTCGGAAAAGTTAAGAGTCTGGTGTTCAGGATATTCTGGACCTCCTCTCCAGAGAGACTTGCTGTTGATGTTATCGGACTGCCTGAAGGATTCAGGGAGATCAAGGAAGAGCTTAAGTTAAACATAGTTTCCGGACTCGATAACCTCTTGCCTATGGGTATACAGGAAAAATTTCAAGGCTATAAGATGATGAAGGGGCCAAGTCCTAAGGAATTTATCGCGCAGGACCAGTCAGGCGTAGCTCCCATACCTGCCTACATCTTAAAGTTCGATGCCAAGGATACCCTGGCAGAAGTTATAGGAAAAAAACCAGTTGGAACTTTCCGCGTAACAACGAAATACGATAAACAGGGTTTTTCTGAAGGCAAATGGGTATTAACCGAGCAGGTTACAAGTTCGTCAGAAAATGGCTTAAGTATCGTTTCAACTAAAGATATTGAGTATGATGAAGTCAATGGGATAGGAGTAGTAGAGCAGGTTAAGATAATTATTGATCAGAATTCGGAAAATTCGGATTCAAAACCAATAAAAGTTGAAGAGACACTGCAGTTTAAAAACTATAAGCTCAATACCGGTGAAGGCATTAAATACTTTCTCGGTGACACGCTTAAGAAATAACCTGATTAAAAAAGTCGGTTTCGCATTCTTCCTTGAGCCGGGCTTGTGGAAGACGCTATAATTAATTAACTAATTAAGGAAGCCACGTGCGTAGATTGAAATTGGCCAAATCTGGTCATAATAAACTTAAATCACATCATAAGGATCTGAAAGTTTCAGACCTTGATGATTCTATAAAATCATTACCTCCAGGTGAATGGTGTCTTCTTACTGCTCCCAATAATGTTGATGAGGCTTACGTCGCTCATGTAAACCCAATGATTGATGAAAAGTTTGCCTGCATTCAGGTCCTGGAAGCAGTAAAACATTCTACCTTTACTGAATTTTCCCCGGAAAAATTTATCCTCGAAAAGCTTAAAACTGCATTTGCTAAGAGATCCAGATTCAAAGGCTATGCAGAAGGAAGCAGGTTTTTTTATGGTGTGAGTGATGGCCTGTCAGGTCTGATTATTGACCAGTTTACCAATGCCAGTGTTATCCAGATTAATTCGGCTGGTATTGATCGTTATCGGGACTTTATAAAGAAATCTGTCGAGGAAATTACCAAGGGTGAAAGTTTTTTCCTCGATAATCCGAAATATAGGGAGAAGGAGTCACTTCCTAGTTTTACAACTACTCCCGTACCGGATTTAAAGGTAAGCGAGAATGGACTTACATACCATCTGCCTGCTGATGTTATTCAGAAAGTTGGTTTCTATTACGACCATCGTGAAAATCGGTTACAGATACAGCATTTAATACCGAGACTAAGCCATCTTCCAGAAACCGGTGTTGATTTATTTTGTTATGCCGGTTCATGGGGCCTGAATGCCCTGCGTGCAGGTGTAAAAAATATGGATTTCGTAGATCAAGGAGATTTTGGGCCAACTATTCAGGTGGCACTTAAAACCAATGGTCTTGGAGATAATGGCAAGTTTCATCGTCTTGATGTCTTCAAGTTTCTCGATCAGGCTGAAGGCTTGGGAAAGAAGTTTGATCTTATCCTTTGTGATCCCCCTGCTTTTGCCAAAAGCGCCTTACAAAAACTCCAGGCGCTCGAAGGATATTCCAAGTTACACAGAAAAGTTTTCAAGATAGCAGCATCAGGCTCTGTGATTGCATTTTCTTCCTGCACTCATTACGTTGACCATGATGAATTTCAGAAAAATATTCTCGAAGCTGCTCATAAGGAAGGAAAGAAGATCCAGTTACTTTACTGCGGAATGCAGGGATGGGATCACCCGGTTCAGTCCCTGGATGATCGTTCAAGTTATATTAAAAGTTATTTCTACATATTGGAGTGAATATGGTTTTACAGGAAAAAGTTCAGCAAGTTCTTAAACAGGCCAAAACTACTGTCTTCGGCCAGGATGAATTGCTCGAGTCTATTATTGCAGCGTTGGTTTGTGAGGGACACCTGTTGATCGAAGGCTTGCCTGGTTTGGGGAAGACCTTAAGTGTTTCTGTTATGAGCAAGCTATGCCACCTGCAGTTCCAGCGTATTCAATTTACGCCTGACCTTTTGCCGTCAGATCTGATTGGAACCATGATGTACAATCAGCAGAAGCAGGAATTCACTACCAAACTAGGACCAATCTTTACTCAGTTGGTTCTCGCAGATGAAATTAATCGATCTCCGGCAAAGGTGCAGGCGGCTTTGCTTGAGGCAATGGCCGAGAAGCAAGTCACTATCGGAGATAAGACACATAAGCTCCCGTCTCCATTCGTAGTTATGGCCACTCAGAATCCTATTGAACAGGAAGGAACTTATAATCTTCCTGAAGCACAGCTGGACCGGTTCATGATGAAAATTTCTGTGGACTATCCTGATTTTGAATCTGAAAAAAGTGTCCTGGGATTAAAATCACAGCAAGCTGAACTGCAGCCAATGATTACCGAGCAGGATCTTTTTGCGATGAAAGAAAAAGTGGAATCCATTTACGTAGATGAAAAAATCAAGGACATGATCGTAAGGATTGTGCAGGCAACTCGTCCTGGTAGTAAGTACTTCCTGAAAAAGCATGATGGTGCAATTACCGCTGGAGCATCTCCAAGGGCTTCAATCTGGCTGTACAAGATAGCCAGGTTCAAGGCCTTCATGGATGGTAAGGACTTCGTATCTCCTGACCATATTCTCTCTATTGTTCCTTCTGTGATGGGCCATAGGATTATCACTTCTTATGAGGCACAGATAGACAAGGTGAATGCACGTAATCTTGCGGCAAGTATTGCGGCCAATGTGGTGTAAATGAATTTAAAAGAGATTGAACGCGTAGTTGGGATGATCCAATCCCATATTTTCAAGAAGTCCAATGCCTATGCTTCAGGTGTTTTGAAGTCTCATTTCCGTGGGTCCGGACTTCAGTTTAAGGAACATCAGGTGTATGTTCCTGGTGATGATGTCCGTTTCATTGACTGGAAGCTTTCTGCAAGGTCCGCAAATATATACATCAAGACTTTTGAAGAAGAGCGGAATGTTGAAATCATCGTGTGTCTCGACCTTAGTCATACATTGCTTTATGGTTTTGAAGGGGTGTCGAAACTCCAGGCGGCCATAGAGATTACTGCCTTGCTGTTTTTACTTGCGGGACAGACCCATGATCAAATCAGGGTCATAATCTGGGGTAAAAAAGTGGTTAATTTACCGCCAAAGAAAGGCCGTGAGGGCTTAACACTGTTTATCTCAATCCTCGAGCGAATGGGTATCCTGGATGATAATGGCCAGGTCATCCTTCGCCAGCCAGAGGATTTGAATCCGCAGACTGAACTTTCTAAGATTACACAATTAAAGTCATTCCTGGCCCGGCGTAAAGAAGTCATTTACCTTGGCGACCTAAGCCTGGTTAAGGACCATGAGGTTTGGGCCAAGTTAATTGATAAGAGAAATATGCATTGTTTCAGGCTCTTCTCCCCTGTGGACAAGAATACTGGCATGCCTTTTCTTTTTAAGGCTAAGAGTCCGGTTACAGGCCAGTCTATGATTGCTGACTTGAGAGGGATTAAGACTGTTGAGCCAATTTTCAGGAAAGAAAGATTTAAGGAAATTGGAGTACATGAAAGATACCTGGAAAAATTCATCAGAGAGCTGGTGTGAATAGATTATTGTATTTGCTGCTATTCATAAGTTTACCTGCTTTTTCTGCCGTGAGAGTAGCGATGAATTTTGGAACCCATTCTTTTACTCAAGGTGAACTAGCACAGACTAGCTTGCGGGTTGAAAGCTCCGAAGGAATTGATCTCAGGCAATTCAAGGGCCAGACTTTTGGTAAGACTGTTTATTTTTATGATGTAGAGCCAACAGGAACAGGTCAAGCTGAGGCCAAAGTCATTTTCGTAAAAGTTCCTGAAGCACCGGAGATTCAGGATGCTTTGGGTACAGAACAAGTAGTATTGCATTGGGGTAGTATAAGCGTTAAGTCCACTGAAGGTGCGAAAACACTTTTATTTGGCACATTTGAAGTTCCGGAGAAATCAGAATGGATCATCTGGGTAGTCATCGGCCTTTTACTAACTCTCTCGCTCGGGCTGGGCGGCTGGGTAATTTATAAGAAAAGAAAACAAAAGCTTCTTGAGAAACAAAGAATTCTTACCCTTAAGGATGAAGTGCTTGGTTGCAGGAATTATGAAGATATTGTGGCCTTGTGGAAAAGAAAGCATTTATTGATCAGACAATTTTCTCATATTGGGGAACCATTCTTAAAGATGGAAGAAACACTTAATCGACACCAATTTAAGCCAAAACAATCTGAAGCAGAGAAAATCGAAGTGGTAGAGGCTTACAGAAAGTTTACCCGTTCAGTTGAGGGAGGCTTTAGTGGAATTTAAATATCCATATTTAGTCTGGCTGGGAGCTATTGCAGGACTTTTCTGGGCCATGGATTACTGGAAGCTCTTTCAACGCGCCCAACTTTATTTTCCTCAGCAGGAACACCGTCTGGCCGCCTGGAAAAGAAGCTTGAGAGTGGTGCTATTCCTGGTTGGATTAGCAGGCTGGGCTTATTTAAGCTATTCCCTTATGCAACCAAGGAAAGCCCAGAAAATTTCCCCAAATAATATTGAAGTCAATGATATCGTCCTTTGCATTGACGTCTCCCGTTCCATGCTTGCGGATGACATAAAGCCAAACCGACTGGAAGTTGCAAAGGCACGTATCAGGGAATTTGCGGCTATGCGTCCCACTGACAGGATTGCTATCGTTCTTTTCTCGGAGAAAGTTTATACTTTGTTGCCCCTGACCACAGATCCTTCTCTTGTAGACAAGGCCCTTGCGGAAGTTAATATCGGAATGCTTGGAAGTGGTACGAACATTGGAGACGGACTGGCCCTCTCAGTAGCAAGGGCAGTAAATAGTGAAACCAAAAACAAGGTGATCGTTCTACTTACAGATGGTGTAGCGAATGTAGGAACAATGACACCTATTCAGGGTGCTGAAGAAGCTAAGAAATTTGGAATTAAGGTTTATACCATCGCGCTGGGAACTGATGACGATGCTAAGATCCCGGTTGGTAACGGAGCTTTTGGAATGCAGTATCAACTGATTCCTGGTGGCTCAATCGACTATAAAGTCTTGCAGGAAATAGCTGACCTGACTGGTGGTAAATTTTTTCCTGCTAAGAGTGACCATGCTCTGAGGGATATTCTTGGAGAAATCCAAAAATTAGAAAAAACTGAAATCAAGGTTAATAACCGAATCGTTTATGATGAACAATATTATTATTATTTCGTCATGGGTGTAGGTCTGTTGTTTTTAGCTGAGATGTTAAGACGCCTGCTGTTAAAGGATGTGGTATGAAGCTCAACCATCTTGAATACTGGCCATTCGCCTTAATCGCATTCGTGATTTTTTTAAGTTTAACTGTCATGTATGAGCGTAAATTTTTCAGGATGATAAAAACCTATTGGTTTTTTAACCGCAGCATACTTAGCTATCTTTCAAGCTTTCTTTTCCTGACGGGTATTGGATTATTGCTTTTTGCCGTGCTGGATATTCGTGGACCTGAAGAGAAGATTGAGAGCAGTGTACCTACAGACAGGACTATCATTCTTGTTGATACTTCCGCAAGTATGCTGGCGGAAGATGTTAAACCAAGCCGCCTGCAAAAAGCGGCCCTTATTGCCAAGCATTTTGCAAGGAGAGCAGCCGGCCATCAAATCTCCATTGTAGCTTTTGCCGAAATCCAGAAAAAGATTATTCCTTTTACTAATGATTTAGATCTCATTGATGCACGGTTAGACAGTTTGAAAAGTTTGAGAAATCAATATGGGTCCTCTGCACTTACCACAGCTCTCCAGGAAAGCATTCAATACTTCCGCGAAACTGGAGATTCGGTTGAGGGCAATATTCTGGTACTTACCGATGGTGAAGAAACTGCAGAAGCATTGGATCTGAAAATTCCGAAGGAAGTAAGAGTAGCCTTTGTAGGAATTGGCACAAATCAGGGCGGACGAATTCCAATGGACGATTCAAGGGGATTTCGTTTTGGTTATAAAAAAGACCGTGGTCAGGACATTATAACAAAGCTCAATGAAAATTTCTTCAAGAGTGCTGTAAGCGATATTCCTACTGCTAAATATTGGCTGGCCAATAGCTATGCTCTTCCTTCCGAAGAAATATTAGATTTCTTTATATCAGAAAAGACCAAAGGCCTTGAAAAACAAGATATGGTCATAAGACCAGTCCTTATGGAATGGGCTGTAGTTCCTGCAATCTTGCTCATAATATTTTCTTATTTGTTCAAGGCAGTGCGTATTTTCACGCTGGGATTATTGTTACTAATCGGTCCTGGATGGGCCCAGGATCAGGAAAAAGAGCCGGAACTCACTCCTGAAATTATCGAAAGGCTTTCTCAGCTCCAGAAGGGAAAGCTGGATCAGATTGAAAGATTAAAGCTTGCTGATGATCTATATAAAGCCGGGGCCAAACCTGAAGCTCTAACTCTCTATGAAGAAAATTTGAATACAAAGAAAGTAGACAAGAGTCTACCTCCTGAAGCTTATTTAAATTATGGGACTGGCCTGCTTGAATCTGGCGAGACAGGTGCAGGGCTACACACTTATGAAAAATTAATGGATTCCCTGGCAAAGAATCCGGAGAAATCCAAAGAAATAAAAGAAATGATCGAAAAAAACATAGTCACTCATTTCATGCAGCAGGAACAAAAGAAAGAACAGCAGCAGAAGAAAGACAAAGAAGACCAGCAGAAGGGCGAAAATAAAGACAAGCAGGGCCAGGGTCAGGGATCTGATAAACAATCAAGCTCAGGGGAAGGTCAGGACAAGAATCAACAAGGCCAGCCACAAAGTGGTCAGGATCAAAAGAATCAAGAGCAAAAAGATAAAGAACAACAAGCTAAGGAAAAAGCAGAAAAGGATAAGAAAGAAAAAGAAAAGAAAGACGGAGAAGGCGAAGACCAGGACAAAGATAAGGATAATAAAGAAAAGAAAGACGACCAGGGGAAAGAAGGCGAAGACGGAGACGATAAGAAAGAACAAAAAAAGCTTCCCCCCATGAAACTCCCTGCGAAGCTCAAACAGCTCATGTCAGATGACAGGCAACTACAGATGAAAATAATTGAAAACGGTACACGGGACTTGAATAAGAGAAAATCCCGTCGAAGCAAGGACTGGTAATCATGAAATTAATAATGGCCTTGATAGCTATTTTTTCTATCAACCTGGTATCGGCCGATGAAATAAAAGTAGAAATCACCCCGCCTAAGCCTGTGGTAAAGGAAGTCTTTCAGGCAACCTTCAGGGTCTTTACTGATGCTGATGGCGAACCAGAAATTACATTTAACCCAGCTAATATTGAAGTTGTGGGCAAGGCCAATCAAGGTATTTCTACCCGTACTGTATATGCAAACGGGAAGCTTACAGTCACCAGGGAAATGACCGTATCGTATGACATGGTTGCAGCGAAAGTGGGTACTTCCTTTCTCAGGGATATCAAAGTTGTAGTTGACGGTAAGACGATCAGGCATCCTGCAATAGCAATCAATATTCTTACTGAGCCTGAAGAGGTTCCTGAACTTTTTGTCATGGCCGATGTACCAAAGAAAACTCTTTATGTAGGTGAAGGCATTACGGCCCGCTATTATCTTTATAGCAAGGTCCCCATAAACACTGTGGATATCAAGAAGTATCCCAAACTGAACGGTTTCCTTAAGCGTTTCCTTCAGGAACCTGACCGATCTGAAAGAGTCTCAGTTGATGGCCAGTTATATCTCAGGACCCAGATTTATGCTGCCAAGCTTTTCCCAGAAAAAGCGGGTGAACTCAAAATTGATTCAATGGGGCTTTCAGCTTCATATCCCTCAACCAGGTCAAATGATCCCTTTGGCGCTTTTGGCTTGAACCGAAATTTTCGCAATAAGACTATCGAAAGCGAGGCGGTAAAAATTAACGTACTTCCTTTGCCTGAACCTGTACCGGCCAATTTTTCTGGACTGGTTAGCAGGCATGATATTCAGGTTCAATTTGGGCAGACCAAGTTGATTATCAATGAACCCCTGGAAGTGAAACTTATAGTTTCCGGTGGAGGGGCTCTTGAAAACCTGGAAGCACCGGCCTTCTTGAAACACCAGGCCCTCGAAGAGTTTGAATCAAATGGAGACCTTAAAATTGCCAATGCCGAAGAAGCAACGAAGACATTTGATTATACTTTTCTCGCAAGAGAAGCTGTAAAGCTTCCGGCCAGCACTTTGGTTCTCAGCTATTTTGATCCTAATCAGTCTACATACGTGCCTGTTAACCTTCAGATACCTGAAATTGAAATTGCAGGTGGTGGGCAAGCAACAAGTAGTCGTCCCCCTGAAAAGAAAGCAGGAAATGAAAACCGGGACACACCTAAGCCGGGACCATCGGCTCCGGTCAAAACGGAAGACTTTGCTGGACCTCTTCTGCAGGCCGGTAAGGACTACAAGACATGGCTCCCCTACATGAATGCTTCTCTCGCTGTACTATCAATTCTTCTTGCAATTGGCTGGGTTATCCGAAAAGAAGGTCCGGTTTTCAACCGGTCAAAGTCCGAGATACCTGCACAGTTCAGGAAAGGTCAGTTCTCATTGGGGGAATTTACCAAATGGCTCTCTCCACTAATCCAGAAATCCGGGAAGTCGCCCTACGCCATTATTAAGGAATCTGATCTTGATGAATCAACAAAGACCTATTTTATTGATTTGTTGAATTCCAATGATTATAAGGATTACTCTTCCAGGACGGCTCAACTGGATTTTACCTACAATCCGGGTCATTTTAAAAAGCTCGGAAAGTATATTGAGAGCGTAAAAGATGAAAATCCTTCACAACCTGCTTGAATTGCCCAAATCGGGGGATAGTTATCCCCCGATAGGTATTACGATAGGTAATTTTGATGGTGTTCATATTGGTCATCAGGAATTGCTCAAGAAGATCAAGGCCGATTGTGTTTCAAAGAACCTGAAGTTTGTAGTCGTTACTTTTAATCCACATCCCCAGAAAATATTACATTCCGAAAAAGAAAGTTTCCTGATCAATAGTTATGAACAAAGAAGAATACTGCTAAAAAAGCTGGGTGTAGATTACCTGGTTGAAGTTCTTTTCAACCGTGACTTCAGTACACTTTCACCAGAAGATTTCCTCAGGAATTATTTACTAGTCTATCCAAACCTTACCAACTTTTACCTCGGCTATGATTTCGCTTTTGGTGCCAACAAGCAGGGCGGATATGACCTTGTAAAAAAAATCTGCGGTGAGCGGGGAATCCAGGTTGAGACTCAACCCAAGTTTGAGTTTAATGGAAAGACTGTTTCCTCCAGCATGATCAGGGAACGCCTCTTTTCAGGTAAGATAGATGAAGTGAAAGAAATCCTTGGTCGACCTTTTCATCTCGAAGGACTGGTTATCAAAGGGGAAGGACGTGGCAAGAAGATTGGCTTTCCAACTGCCAATGTTCAGGTGTCCCAGGACCTGATTGTTCCCCACAAGGGTGTCTATGTTACGCGGACTATTTATAATGGAATGACTTATGAATCCGTTACCAATATAGGAAACAATCCTACCTTTAAGAGTGGCAATCAACTGCATATAGAAACTAACCTTTTTGACTTTGACGTCGACATTTACGGTGAGGTGCTGGATATCCAGTTCGTGCATAAAATCCGGGATGAAAGAAAATTTCCGTCTGTGAACGAGTTAATAGAACAAATCAGGCTTGATGTCGCTTTTGCTAAAGATTATTTGAGACGAACATGAGGCTCGGACTCATTGGTCATCCCATTAAGCATTCTCTTTCCCCAAAACTATACAATGAGATTCTAGGTTCGAAGTTGCAGTCTTATGACTTGCTGGATTTTGATAGTTCCGAAAAGATTCCATCGCTTCAGGAACTTGCAGCACAATATGACGGGATAAATATCACGTCACCTTACAAGAAGCATTTTGTGAATCAAGTTGTAATTGATTCCCCGATAGTTAAATCGATCAACGCCATTAACACATTATCTTTTACACCTGAGGGCATTTACGGAACAAATACTGATGTCTTGGCGGTAGAGGCAATACTCAGAAAGTACCAGAATCTTTATTCCAACCTTCATTTACTTCTGCTGGGTGGAGGAGTGATGGCAAAAGTTACCCAGTTAGTCGCTGAGAAGTTGAGTATTTCAATAGACTGCTTTTCTCGTAAATCGAGTGGCGAACTTTCAGTTTTTAACCTCCCCTCACATCGTAAAAGAGCATCTCAGAACATAATTATCAACGCATGTTCAAGAGACTTTATCTACCGTGGCCCACTGTCAAAAGAGGACATTTTCTGGGATTTTAATTACTCTTTTGATCCACATCAATCAACTATTCCAACACTCGTAAAATCATACGAAGATGGTCAGGAGATGCTCAGATTACAGGCCCTGGCAGCCGTGAATTTCTGGTATCAAACAAATTTAAACTTAAGTGCTGATTAATCTGGAAATAGATACATACTATTAAAGGGTTAAACAACATTATGATTCGAAAAGAATTTATCGAAATTGTCACCAACACCGGGATGGCAACTCTTAAAGAGTTGCGCCGCATCTCCATGGGTAAAGATGATGAGATTAACGAATTCGAATTGCTTTCAATGCCTCACTTTGATGAGAACAAGTTTGCCAAGATTTGCTCAGAAAAGTTCTCATTAACTTTCATTGATCTAAAAAATGCAAAAGTACCTACTGACACATTAGCTTTGCTTAAAAAAAAGCTGGTTATTAAGCATCGTTCAATTCCGATTCAAAAGACTGCCACAAAGATCACATTAGCAACTTTTGATCCCAGCATTATTCAGGATCCAGCCATCTCTAAGGAACTTGCGGATGTTTTTAAGAAGCAAGTTGAATTCATCCTCACGAACCTCTCTTCATGGCGTAAGCTTTATGTGGGAATCAAGGATTCAGTTGATGACCTCATCAATAACATACAGGAATTAACTGCGGCCAGTATGGCCCAGGCGGAAGAAAGTGTTAAGGCCGAGGATATTTCAGATGACGTTGTAACTTTCGTTAACCGTTTGCTGGCCGAAGCCTTTGTTAAGAAAGCATCAGATATTCACGTTGAACCATATGAACGTATCTTCAGGGTACGCTTCAGGATAGATGGTAACCTCATCGAAGTAGCGCAACCTCCAAAGAGTATGCTTGCACCTGTTCTTTCCCGATTAAAGATTATGTCCCAGATGGATATTTCAGAAAAACGGAAGCCCCAGGATGGAAGGATCAAGCTCTTGATTGGCGGAGCACCTATAGATTACAGGGTTTCATCCTTGCCCTGTCTTTTTGGTGAGAAGATTGTCTTGCGACTTCTTGACTCCTCCAACCTCCAGCTGGACATGACCAAGCTTGGATTTGAACAAAAGCAGTTGGAAAGTTTTAAGGAAGGTATCCACCGTCCTTTCGGTATGTGTCTTGTTACAGGACCCACAGGTTCAGGTAAGACAACAACACTTTATTCCGCCCTGGCAGAACTTAACCAGCCAGACAGTAATATTTCAACAGCAGAAGATCCGGTTGAGTTTAACCTTGAAGGTATTAATCAGGTTAACGTTCGTAAGGACGTAGGCCTCACTTTCCCTGCCGCATTGAAGGCTTTCCTTCGCCAGGACCCTGACATTATCATGGTAGGAGAGATACGAGACCTTGAAGTTGGAGAGATTGCAGTAGAAGCAGCACTCACAGGTCACCTAGTTTTATCAACCCTCCATACTAACGATGCTCCTGCAACTATCACAAGATTGCTGAACATGGGTATTGAACCATTTCTGGTTGTGGCCGCTCTCAACGTAATCGTTGCCCAACGTTTATGCCGCAAAATTTGTATTAATTGCCGGGAAGAGCGACCCGCCCTTCCCGGTGAGTTGATTTCAGTTGGTTTTGCTCCTGCCTCAGCTGAGAAGATCAAGGTTTATCACGGCAAGGGCTGCGAAATTTGTAACAACACCGGCTATAAGGGCAGGGTTGCTATTTACGAAGTGCTGACAGTAACACTTAAGATACGAGAACTAGTTCTTCGAAATGCCTCATCGGATGACATCAAGAAACAAGCAATCCGCGATGGCATGAAGACCCTGCGTATGTGTGCCTTAACCAAGGTGGCCCAGGGTCTTACGACGATTGAAGAAGCCGTATCTAACTCATCATCAGATCAACTTTAGGAGCTTACATGGCCGATAATACCATCACCAATACCAAAACAAATGCCGAACAACAAGGGATTGGCAACCTGCAAATCCAGCAGCTGTTTAAGGTTATGGTTGATAACGGGTCATCTGACTTACACTTAACTGTTGGAAGTGCCCCGGGCATGCGAATCAGTGGTGACATTGTCAGGGTGAAAGTGGGAACACTTACACCGGATGATACCAAGAGACTAATTTATCAAATTCTTACAGAGAAACAAAAGGCTGAGCTTGAAAAGAACCTCGAGCTGGACTTTTCTTTCGGTATTAAGGGTCTCGCACGTTTTCGTGCCAACGTTTTTTACTCCAAAGGATCTGTAGCAGCTGTGTTTCGTCAAATTCCAAGCTTGATTCCTGACTTTGAAGCCTTAGGTTTGCCACCAGTTCTCCTTGAAATGGTGAATGTTTCAAGTGGACTGTTCCTTGTAACAGGTCCTACTGGTTCAGGTAAGTCTACGACCCTGGCATCTATTATTGATAAACTTAATTCAAATTCATCCAGTCATATCATTACACTGGAAGATCCTATTGAATTCGTGCATGCACACAAGATGTCACTGGTTAACCAGCGTGAAATTGGTGCAGATACACTGAGTTTCGGAAAGGGAATTAAGTCCCTCTTGAGACAGGATCCGGATATTGTTCTTGTAGGAGAGCTACGTGACCCTGAAACAATTGAAGCAGCACTGACTATTGCAGAAACAGGTCACGTGGTTTTCGGTACACTACACACTAACTCGACCATCCAGACTATTAACCGTATTATCAACGTGTTTTCCCATGAGCAACAAGAGCAGATTCGAACGCTGCTTTCATTCGTACTTCAGGGAGTAATTGCCCAGCAGCTCCTTCCCAAGCTTCCCAAGGGCCGATGTATGGTCCAGGAAATCCTGAGGATTACCCCCGCTATCAGAAACCTGATCAGGGAAGATAAGGTCCACCAGATTTACTCCCAGATGCAGATTGGCCAGCAAGAGACTGGCATGGTCACTATGAACCAGAATATTAAAAAGGTTCTGGACAATGGTCTCATAACTACTCAAACAGCAATCACTTATTCCAACAACCCTGAAGAATTAAGCAGGATGTTGGGTCTGCATGAAAAAAAGAAGTAATTAAGTAATGCCAAAGTTTAAGTATACGGGATTCACTGCTGACGGAAAAAAGGTTGAAAACTCAATCGATGCCGACACTATTAAGGACGCCAAGAAAATCTTGAGACGTCAGAACATCCGTACTACTAAAATCACGGCCCCAGCTTTCTTTGAA
Source organism: Bacteriovoracaceae bacterium (assembly GCA_035575985.1). GTDB lineage: Bacteria > Bdellovibrionota > Bacteriovoracia > Bacteriovoracales > Bacteriovoracaceae > Peredibacter. The sequence continues at coordinate 42,003 of DATLXC010000021.1, forward strand.
ATGGACCTGGCCGAGTTTATGATGGAGAAAGGTTTGTCCAGGCCATTTGGCAGGGCGGATCTGATGCGCTTTACACGGCAGTTATCCATCCTGATCAATGCTGGTGTTCCTATTCTTGAGTGCATGGAGATTCTGCATAAGCAGGAAGCCAATGCTGTACTTAAGAGGGTGATTAAGAATATTTCCATGCAGATTGAAGAAGGTAAGAGCCTTTATGATGCAATGTCGACCCAGGTTGGCTTTGATAAACTGTATTGCGCTCTGGTTAAGGCGGGAGAAGCCGCAGGTATTCTTGATACCATCCTGGTAAAGCTAGCTGAGTTCCTTGAAAAAGCAGAGAAGTTAAAGAAGCAGGTAAAGGGTGCACTAACCTATCCTATAATTGTAGTTTTTGTTGGTATCGTAGTTATTTTTGGACTAATGACTTTCGTTGTTCCTCAATTCGTAGGCATCCTGAAAGAAACAAATCAGGAAATTCCATGGGTCACACAGGTGGTGATGGATATTTCCAACTTTTTCCAGAACTATACCCTTTTACTTATTGCCGGTATTGTTGCGTTTTCAATGTTTTTTATAAATTACATCAAGACTAAGGAAGGAAAAGCCCAGTGGGACATTTTCACCATGAAGGCTCCACTTTTTGGCGGTCTGGTTATCAAAGGCAACTTAGGTGCTTTTACAAGAACTCTTGCAACCATGTTAGCCGCGGGTGTTCCTATCATTGATTCGCTCGAAATCTGTATTGATACTCTTGATAATACCCAGATTGCCAAAGACCTGACCAAGGTACGTAAGGCCGTTATTGAAGGTAAGTCTATTACTGAACCTCTTTCAAGGATTACATATTTTCCTCCTTTGGTTACCCAGATGATTAAAGTGGGCGAATCCACCGGTAACCTGGACCAGATGTTGATAAAAGTAGCGGATGTGTTTGAAGAAGAAGTGGAAGACCTAGTGGCAAACCTAACAAAGATGATTGAGCCACTTATCCTGGTCGTTTTAGGTGGTATTATTGGTTTCGTGTTGATTGCCATGTATCTACCAATCTTTATGTCGGCCGGTGGAGCTGAATAAGATTAACCTGAATAGTTGGCAGAGAATGATTACAGGACCTCAGGGTGTTAAACTAAGTCATTGAAACTCTGAATAACTTTTGTTTTTGAATAGATATTTGCTAGCTTTTTCCAGGATTGAAGTAAAATGGGTTTAGATGCATTGACCAGTGGATTCTTAATATCACCTGGAAAGATGAATCTCTTAATAACAAGTGTAGGTCTCTTAATGACCTATTCCAAGGAGTGAAAATGAAGAGTTTTTTGAAGTCGCTTAAGCGACAGGACGGTTTTACGTTGGTTGAGTTAATGGTTGTTGTGGCCATCATTGGTCTATTGTCAGCAGTTGCAATCCCTAACTTTAAAAAGTATCAGGCCAAAGCAAAGATGTCTGAAGGCAAATTGCATCTTTCGTCAATTTATACTGCAGAAACTGCTTTCTTTTCCGACTACAACATCTACGGAACTTGCTTGATATACATGGGCTATAACCCTGCTGCAGAAGCTGCAAGCAGGTATTATGCTACTGGTTTCAACGTAACCCAAACCATTGAACCTGGAGCTTATGGAGCCGCTCAGAACTCAGGTCTATCTAGCGCTGCTGGAGATTGCCCTAATAATGAAGGCGCAATGGCCCTTAGAAGTTGGTTTACTGCCGGTAAAGGAAGCGGAGCAGTTTTTGCTAACTTAGCAACCTTTATTGATAATACAGCCTTTGGTAACCAGAATAACGGTGCAATGACTTTTGTTGCAGGTGCAGCCGGGGTAATTGATCCTGCTTTCATTACGGAAGCGAATAGTTCATTGATTACTGTAAATGAAATTAAAGTCTTCAGTAACGTTCGCAACGGTTACTAAATAATCAGAGTAAATTATCTTATATAGGGCTCCCTACGGGGAGCCTTTTTATGTGCGCCGGGCATGACAGATAACTAGGATGGTGAAAGTCCATCCACCAACCTGATAGAGGTGAAGGTTAGTGAAACGCAAGGGTGTCCATTGCGAAATGGAATCTGAAGGAAGCGTGTAGCAAAAGCACGA
>DATLXC010000022.1:0-90504 GCA_035575985.1 Bacteriovoracaceae bacterium
CCAATACTAATCCATATGATTATTTTGTCTGGGTGATGAAAAATAAGAATGAGATTAAGTCAGCACCAGATAATTACTTGCCGTGGAAGTTCGTGGCACAATAATTTTGATTCGTTAAGCAGGTTTACCGCAAGGATACAAAAGATTTATTAAGATTGTTCTGATGGGTTAGCTTTTAATAGGAAACTAGCAAAAGAGATTGTTAGATCAGGTATGAGTGCTTTGGTTTTTCATTTTTGAAAGTAATGGAGGGGAGTAGTGTAAAAGTTATAAACCATTAGAAAAAGGACATGTGCTATGCCTTTTAAACCCTTTGCTCCGAGAAAGTCATGACCTTTTCGGAAAATGTGGCAAATTAGACAAAGGGAAACAACGGTACATCTCATTTAATTCTGAAGAAGTTTAAAGCAATGAAAGGCTTCTTCAGCGTAAAAACTTCTTTTCTCTTTTATTCTGTATTTTATCTAACACTTTCCTGAAAATTCAAGTATATCCAGCAGTTTAGAACTCTCAAGACTGGCATCATTCTTCCATAGATCTACTAAATGGGGGAGGGAACGCTCACGCTCCAAGTTCACACAGCTAAATATTACGGTGGACCCCTTGGCGTCACAAGCGCCTGGGCTCGGTTCAAATGAACCAGCTCACCCTCCCCCTACATATATACCCGATCCCACCCCCCAACGAAACATCCAAAAGGTATGCAGTACCTATTGGATAAATAGGAGAAATTATATGCCCAGGCCCTTGCTCATTAAATGTGACACTCATCCTTATCATGTGACTTCTCGTTGCAATAACAAGGAATTCTTTCCTCTTCCCATGAGCGAAGTTTGGAACATAATGATCCCTCAACTTCTGAAGGTGCAAAAAGAGCACAAACTTGCGATTCATGCATTTGTTCTAATGAGTAATCATTTTCACCTGCTATGCCATACACCTGAAGCTAATCTCGATCAGGCCATGCATAGCTTGCTTAGGAATACGTCGGTGATTATTTCTAAAAGAGCACAAACAATGAATCACCTTTGGGGTGGTCGTTATCGATGGAGTCTAATAACTTCCCAGACCCATTATTTTCAAGTTTATCGATATATTTTTCAGAATCCGGTAAGGGCAGGGATTGTATCAAGAGTCGAGGATTACCAGTTTTCTACATTAAGGGCTGAAGTTCCGTTTCCGCTTCATTCTTCTGTGCCTATGACCTTTGGGGGTGGGGAGGGTGAGATTATATGGCTTAATGAGAAGTTTGATTCGGAAGACTTGGAGCTTATTCAGAAAGGGCTCAGAAAAGGGCAGTTTGATGTGAATCGGAAGAAGTTTAAGGCATTTTCAAGGCTTAGCATTCCTACAATAAGATAGTTTGGCTTCAGTAAAATCAGGTACCTTGGTTGCCTAAACTGTTAAAGTAGTCTGCACTTGGCGTATTTTACAATGTCGTAGATTAAAGTCCAAACTAATTAAAACCAATGGTACAAAGCTTCATTCGCTAGGGAGGCAATAATGATTAACAGAATCGAAAAAAATTTAGGGAAATTGTTAGTGTTATGTATAATACTAATTGTAACGATAACAACCTCTATTGCTGGAAGTGATAGAGAAAGAGGCAGCCCAGGAGAATCAGTTGGTGGTGATACGATGGGTGGGCAGCCTTCTTGCCGTTGTTAGTATTCTTTTTATCCTAATGAATCAGTCTCTCGACCTTAGGAAAACTAAAACCATGAAAACTCTTAATGTTTACGTGCCTTTTGTGTTTTCTGAAAAAATTGATCCCCGAGCAGTGTATACAGTCGGCGATCAATTAGTATCTGAACATATTTTTGCTTTCCACAATAGCGTTTCAGCAAAGAAAGCAGTTCAACCTCTATTCTCCAATATAATAATTGATAAAATCAATAATTTACTGACTATAGATTTTTTAAGGGAGATATTTAACAGTGACGGCCACTTACTTGACATTAATGAAATATGTTCTTCAATAAAGTCAAGCTTTGCAGGTACTCAGCATACAAATTATAAATCCTTAGTAGAATCAATTGACTGCCAAAATAGGAAAATAAAAATTAAATTCAGTACTATTCCTATCAATTTAGAGTACTGGTTAAGATCAACAGATTTTGCAATCTTTGACACAAAAAAGCTTCCTTTAAGCAAATCTTCTCTCCAGCCAACTACAGGCCCTTATACTTTAACCTATATGGATTCTTTAAAAGTTGAGCTAACAGCAAACAAATTCTTCCCTAAGGAGTTTGTTTCAAACGAAGTTGAAAAAGTGATATTGAAAAGTTATCCCGCGAGCGATATTGACTCAATATTTAAAAAGGAAGACGTAGATTTGGCTTATTTGTATGGTTATTCGATACGGCCGGAGCTAATCAATGAATTGAAAGGGAAAAATTTTAAAATACAAGTCTTCCCTAATGAATGGTTAATGTATTTGGGTTTTCAAAAAAGTGTCGACTTAGAAAGTAGAAATCTTATAGCGTCGAAAATCGATACATTGAGAAACTCATTTAAGAATAAAATCGTATATGGCAGTACTGCATATTCAACGATACCTTCGGATAGAGCCTATGGATTAACTGAAGCAGAATACGAGAAGTTAAAAACTCCGGTTAAATCTGGAAACTTAAAAAATAAGCTTACAATTTCAACACTGGACGAATGGGCTCAAATTCCTTTGTTTTCTTACATCCTCGAAGAGCTGAAGAAAGAACTAAATATTGAATTGAAATTAGTTTCTCGTAAAGATATGAATAAAATTTATTCTCAGGATGAAGCTGACTTTTATCTTAGCCCTATGGGGGTTTCAGCAGCTGATCCGTTGGGTAATTATTCATTTTTCTTTATGTACGATGAATTATTTAAAAAGGTACTGTCAGAGGAACTACTCGTTAGCCTGTACAAGGAAAAGGATTTTCACAAATTCAGTCTTCGCATAAAGGATATTGAAATACAGCTACTTCAGGAAAGAGTGATTGTCCCAATTGGGCATTTTCCTGGTATCGTCATAGAGTCCCAAAAAGTTATTCGTGATGAGTCTAAGTCTTGGGACTGGGGTATTCAGGCATGGACATACAAAATAATTTAAATAGAGCACTTCGTTATTTCGTTAAGGAAGACTTAGATGCGTCTCAAGTTTACGTGCATTATCCAAGTGATAAAAATTTATTTCAATATTGTATAGTGATTACTGCCACCCGTAAAAATTCTGAAATAAAAAGTAGTGCATCTGGAAATAATCTTTACACGACATTCTTAAAAGCCCTCTGTGAATTTGGCGAAAATATGATTTGTGATTCGTTAAACTTGAATTGCAGGTCGGGCATTGCTGGAGGTTTGTTTTCTCAAAATAGCATTAAGCGTGCCAAAGCCGAATTGATAGAGAGAGATGCTTTTTTGTATCATTATAAGAACATCCTTTCCTTTAAGCTAAATAGTAGTAATTCTGAATCAGATTCAAAGCTATTTGAGTTAAACAGTATAGACCCAGACTTTAAAGTTTGTTTTGTCATGAAGCAGAATTATCTTATCGATCCTACTTCATGCTTGATCTTTGGGATGGGAAGTGAGACGTCATTTAAAGATTCATCCGAAAAGGCATTCTCTGAATTTTCCACAATGGTTTTAAATCATAACCTTTATTTAGAATGTGGCTTCGATGTACCTAGCTCTAAGCAATCCAAAGCTGATTTTCATCACGGTCATTCTAAATCACAAGAAAATAAACTTATTTTTCAAGAGATTTGCAAAGGGACTGATCAATTTAAAGAAAGAAAGTATGATCCTAAAATGTGGAAAGTTGAAGTTCTAAAATCTCCAATCCGCTTTTTTAGGTATGTAAAAGTCCATCATCCTCAACTAGAGAAACTAGAGTTTGGTAAGCCAGAAAAATTTAATCAGTTTAGTAAGTTAGTTTATCACCCATTTTGGTGAAATAAGAGAAACCTTGAATAAATATTTTAGAATTTTTACACTCATCCTGCTTTTATTCACGGCAATTGTTTTTACTGTAAAATGGTATTACAAAATCCAATTACAATCGAAAATTGAAACTTTGATTCAAGTGAATCAATCAATGATGCATTACCAGGGAATGACATATGATCTGACTGGCCTGGGTCCTTTGATAGGTTTTAATATTGAAGAGAGTGAAAAATTTGAATTAATTTATCTAAGATTGTCTTCGGAAAAAAATATATATGATAGGACATTCCATAATAATTCAACCAACTTCCTAAATAAAGTTTCAATTTCAATGTACAGTAAAGATATTATTGTTTTTGCAACAGTAAGATTGACTGCAAAAAGCTCTTCATGGATATTTATATATTCTCTATGTGTTTTGATTGTTTTAATTATTTTGATTTTGTTATTAAAATTATCAATCGCAAGTAGAAAGTCAAAAGAACTTTCTGATTTAGCCACACAAGTTGCCCACGATATTAGATCACCTCTGGAAGTCTTAAAAGGTTTAAAGAAAGAGGTTGAAACTCTACCTGAAGATTCCCAAAGACAACTTCTAATGAGTATAAGAAGAATTGAAGAAATTAGTCATAACCTTTTGCAATACAATAAACTTAGTATTTTCAAGCGCGAAATTGGTTTTACAGATACTGAGGAATTATTAAGCCTTATTGAAAGTATAGTTATGGAGAAGAGATTAGAGTATTCTTCATCTAACAACGTCGAAATTCTATGCTTATTCGATGTTCAATCTTGTGGTCTTTTTTCGAATGTGCCTAGAATCACCTTAAAAAGAGTAATTTCAAACCTGATCAATAACGGAGTAGAGGCATTAAACAAAAGATCGGGTAAAATCTCTGTCTCATTAAAATCTGACGGGGAATGGAACCTAATTGAAATTTCTGATACTGGAGTGGGTATACCACAAGATATAATGAAAAATATTTTTGAAAGAGGATTTACAACAAAAGAGAAAGGAAATGGCCTTGGACTATCTAATGCTTTCAAGGAAATAAAAACCATGGGTGGAAGTCTTGCAGTTGATAGCAAACTAAAATTTGGCACTATTGTTAAAATCAGGCTTCCTAAATCACCAGCTCCATCATTTGTCGTAAATAGAATAAATGCTTTCAAATATAACAACATCATCATCTTAGATGATGATCAATCCATCCACTCAATTTGGAAAATGAAGTTTAAAACAGTCCCAGTAAATGTAGAATGTTTTTATACTTTTGAGAGTCTTAAGGAAACATATACTCAATTGCCACCCAAGACCCTATTACTGAGTGATTTAGAGTTGGCTAATGATGAAATTGATGGATTTAAAGCCATATCTTATTATAACCAAAAAAATGACAGTATATTAATCACCGCCCGCAGCGAAGAAATTGAAGTTCGCCAAAAGTGTATTAAGGAAGGTATTAAGCTTCTTCCTAAAAATGTAATAAATTATATTGGACTGACATTAAATATTCCAATCATTGTACTTATTGATGATGACAAGTTTATTCAGCTCAACTGGGCAAACCATTTTAAAAAAATAAACGTGCTTTTTAAAGGTTATTACTCAGTTGAAGAGTTTCTGAACAATTCAAATTCAATTGGTTTTGATTCTCTGATTTATATAGATTCAAATCTAGGCAATGGTATAAAAGGCGAAGTAGCCTCAAGAGAAATATTTATTCGCGGATTTCATAAGTTGTTCTTGGCCACAAGTTATAGAAAACAAGATATAGATAAACCATTTTGGATTGAGGAAATTTACTCAAAAAATCCTTTTGATATTGAAGTTTCATAGGAGACATTCACTTTTCAGTAAGATGTGCGTGTTGATTAGGGATTTACTATTTGGAAAACAAGTTATCAAGGGTGCATCTTGAGAGGAATTAAATCAATAATTTTTTTCCAAATTGATTTCTCAAGTTTTATCAGGAGTTTCCCTTCATAAAGACTACTTTATTTATTGAATAATAGTTCTAACTTTCCCAAATTGACGTGACTTTCAAACTTTTCTTTGACTAACCTATAACCAGCATCCACAACTTCATCTCTAATTTGCTTTTCCCCCCCGAGCCTTACTGTATATCTGACCAATTCCTCAACCTCAAACCCTTCCACCAAAAACCCCGTCACCCCATGCTGAATAATCTCCGGATTCGAACTCACATCCCACGCCACCGTCGGCACCCCATGCTGAAGCGTCTCAATCAACGTATTCGCCGACCCTTCATACAAACTCGTAAAAACAAACGCATCCAACGAATTAAAAAAACCAGTCATGTCATCAACATGCCCAAGCAACTTAACTTCATTCTCCAACCCCTTATCAATAATCATCTTATAAAGCGCTTCCTTCAACTCCCCATCCCCAGCAATCAAAACCCTAAACTTAACCCCATCTCTTTTCAAAATCTCCGCCATCTCAATCAAATACTTCTGCCCCTTCTGCTCCGTCAGCCTCCCTGCATTCCCAATCACAAGCTCGCCATCTTTCTTCTCATAAATCTTCCGATCATGAGCAATCGGCTTGCTCGAATCAACCCCATTATAAACCAGCACCATCTTCTCGGCCGGAAACCAATCTTCATTCCCTTTCTTAAGACTTCGCCCGATCTCTTCAGAATTTACAACCACGTGGGTCAAAACCTTCTGAAACAACCATCGATTCAGCCACGTATTTCTCAAAGGATGCGGCATACCCCTGCGATAAATAATGCTCTTAACTCCGGCCACCTTCGCAGCAATCCCGGCCACCTTCAAATCCGACGGCAAATTCAAAACAATTGCTTCAACACCTTCAGTTTTAAACAGCGCAACAAGTGTCAGAATTTTAAGAGGGTTAAGGAAGCTAAAGTTATTAATATAAAACGTAAAAACATTCAGCTTCTCTTGAATCCCTTTCCTCGACAGCTCAGACCTTACATTCGTCACAAGGAACGTCTTATGCCCCCTGCGAAGGAATTCCTTACAAGTCGTTAAATGCCATTTCTCCCCACCGCCCCAGGCCTTATTCGAGTTAAAAAAGCAGATAGTTTTCTTTTGAAAAGTCATTTGATACGGTTCCATGATGATAAAAATAATCTTAATCGTATTGAGTTTAAGTCTACCCGTTTTTGCCCAGGATGTCCGCCTAGAAGCGCATCAGAAAGCAGTGAAGGCCTTGAGTGAGCTGAACTTCTTCCATAAGGGACGCGGGATGTCCGTTACCCCCAATCTCATCAACCTTTATACCCAGATGGCCAAAATTGGCGCTGGTACTGGGGATAATGGAAGCCTTAATTCCCGTTGGGGTCTGACCTTAGAGGACAAGAAAGTTAAGGGACTGTTCAACGTCCCTTATGAAGGCATGAACGTTGGCGTTCTTGGTTGCGTTGCTTGCCACTCAGGCAAAGCGGCCGGTCAGTACATCGTTGGCCTTGGAAATAAGAACATGGATGTGGGTCAAGTTGGTAAAGATGCCAGCCGGGCCATGAGAATTTGGGGATTACCTCCGCGGTTTAATCCAAAGTTTCGTGAGCTTCATAATCGCGCCCTTGATTTCACGACAAGACTTGGCCAGGACAAAATAACTAACATGACTCAAGGTCTGGTAGCGGTTTCTCTTGTTCGTTCATGGTTTTGGACTGTTCAAGGGGCCCCGATTCCTGAAGATGGTTTTCTGGGACAGGTTAAGATTCCTCATTTCTGGGGCTACGGAGAGAAAAGAAAGTCAGGTTCATTTTGGGATGGAGAAGCTAACGGTGAACAAGGAGGGTGGGCGATTGCAGTTGAATTATTCGCAGGCCAGACTCCTGAAAACGTCAGGGAGTATTATCCTAAAGTCCACGCAGCTGAAGATGCTCTCGGCGATCTATTGCCACCAGCATATCCATTTAAAATCGAACGTCTTATGGCAGACGCTGGAGAGAAAATCTTCACCAACACATGTATGAAGTGCCACGGTCAACACCAGCGTGATTTTCAAGGCCATCCAATTTACGAATCGCCTAAGCACATTCCATGGAAAGTCGTTAAAACTGATTATGATCGCTTAAGAGTTTTGACTCCAGAGTGGTACAACATGGTTGCTATCAATCCTCTAAACGAATACATCTCATATTACACACGCTATGAGCCCGGTTACGTTGCTCCGAAGCTTTGGGGCATATGGGCGCGCTTCCCTTATTTGCATAATGCATCTGTTCCGACTCTCTATGATCTCTTGAGTGATCCTGAAACTCGTCCGAAACAATTCTCGCTTAAGCATGCAGGTGAGAAAGAGCGCTTTGATGAATCGAAGTTGGGTTTAACTCCGGTTTTTAAGGATGACTTGTCTCGCAGACTTTACGATACGAAAAGACAGGGTCATTCAAACGTAGGTCACTACTTTGAATCATTCAAGACACTGACTCATGAGAATAAAGTTGAATTGATTGAGTATCTGAAAACTCTCTAATAAGGCATGTGCGGAATTTTCACCAGATGACGGAGCTTCCAGGTCTGGTGATTCTCTTCCGAGACCTGAGTCCAGTCAAACATAGAAAAATCTGGAAAATAAGAATCGGCCGGTCCTGAATAGTCCACTTCAGTCCACAAGAACTCACTGAGGTAGGGAAGTGCTAGCTTATATATTTGCCCTCCACCCATGACATATAATTTTTCGATGTTCCTGCCTTCAGCATAGCTGATGATTTCCACGATATTTTGAAAGACTAAAGCATTCGGGGCTTCGTAATGACTCCCAAGTGTAAGGACTAATGGATGGGCCCCATTGACCTTTTTTCCATGCAGCTCAAAGTTTTTCCTGCCAATAATCACATACTGGCCCTTAATCGTTTCCCGAAAGCGGGCATATTCATCCGGCAGGTCCCAGGGAACCTTCCCATTCAGGCCAATTTCTCGATTTTTACCCAAAGCAGCTATGGCGATCAGTTTTACTTTCATAGTCCTGGATTATAACGATTGCATCGCCTATGAACAATTTACAATTAGAATTCATATTCGAATTCTCTAAACTCGCACTTCAGCTAATTATCGCATCATTTGTCATATCGAATTATGATGCGGGAAAAGGAGGCACAAATGAGAAAAATCACTTGGAAATATTCAAAACCGACAACTTCTTACTAATTAATCTGAAGGCCCCGTAATGGGGCCTTCTTCGAGGAACTCAAATGAAAAATTCAAACGCATATATATTTGAACCTATTTTAAATATTGCTCCGGGGATGCCACCGAAACTGCTAACGTCCTGTTTATCCATAAATAATCTGAATCTAAAGCGTATTATTTATAAATGCATGGATTTTGATTCAGGATATGGTTGGGATCTTGAAACTGCCCTTTCAATTGCAGATATGTATCGTGCATTTTTATATTTGTGCAAGACCTATACACAGCAAGTGATAGTACCAACACGTGAAGTGGACGATTTTTGGCACCTTCACTTACTCGACACGAGAAATTACATCGCTGATTGCGAAAATATCTTCGGACATTATTTACATCATTTTCCATATGCAGGTTTAAAAGGCACTTTAATCTGCGCTTACGAGGAAGAAACTTATTTAAAAGAGACATTCAAATTAATTGAAATCAATTTCCCTGAATTGGTTTCGGAGAAAGTATGAATTCAACATCAAGGTTATTATTTTCCGCGGCTTTAGGGACTTTTGGTGCCAGTCTTTTCTGGACTGGATTTCCAGTCTACTTTACATCAGTTACTAATCAAAACTGGTCCTTAAGCGGAATCTATGGCCTTGCAGTTTTTGGTACCCTGATTTTTACTTTGATCGGCGGTATCTGGGGAGACAGGGGGAATTACAAGAAGCTTGCAGTACGAAGTCATTTGATCAGCGGTTGCCTCATGGGGTTAATCATCTTACTTACATACTTAAATTTGTATCATTATCTTTTATTTGTTCTTCCGTTTCTCTATTTCAATTTCTCCCTGGGATATATTTCAGAATCAGTCTGGCTTCTAAAGTCTTCTGAATCAAACCAGGTAAAGAATCGTATTATTGAAAGAACAATGGTGACTTTGGTTTCTAAGTTGCTAGGTTTCTCATTGGGGCCATGGGTATTCCTAAAATATGGTAATCAAAGTCTTTACCTATGTTTAGCAGCATTTTGTCTCACATCCTTGATGCAATTCCATCTCATGAGGAAAGAACCCTTCATATATACTAAGCCTTCCATTGAAGCAGTCTTCACTTTTAAATCCATATTTAATTCACCATCATTTATATTGACCGCATTTTTGACAGGGCTCTTATCAATTCCGTTAAACCCTTTGATAGTCACCCGTCTATCCCAAGTGGGATCGGTTGACTCTATTTCCATGTTCTGGTTCTTTGCTGGACTTTCGGGCCTTACGGCCACAGTAATCATGAGAAAAACCAGGATTCTTGATAATCATAATTGGTTCATTATTTTAACTGTTTCAATGAGTGGATTATTATTTTTAATCTTCTCGGCCAATAGTTCATATCTTATTGTTCTCTTTGCTTCACTATATGTATTCTCATCTGTTTATTTCTCAGCAAAGACTCAGATCATCACTTCCCAAGTGTCCAAAAAAGAGAACCTAGGCTCCAGTTTAGGATCAGTGAATTTCCTTATAGACCTAGGCGTATTTGTCGGAATGATCTTGGGCACAATGACGACCTTAATTTCCATACTTTGGATACCAGTCATCCTCTCGGTTCTTTTAATTTTAAGATGGTTTTCATTATCTACATTTGGATTTCTTGCTGCCAAGACCTAGAAAAAATAATAGAATGAGTAAATGAAAAAGAAAGCTTTGGTAGTGCATTCAGGTGGTATGGATTCAAGTTTATGTCTGGCACTTGCAGTACAAGAATTTGGTGCCCTCAATGTCCTGTCTCTTTCTTTTGATTACTACCAGCGCCATGCCTTGGAACTTGATCGGGCCCGCAAAATCTCCCTGCATTTTAAAGTCGAGCATGTTGAACTCGATCTCGCATGTCTCTCCAAAATCACAGAAAGCGCCCTCATAGGTAACAAACAAAAGATTGAACATAATCCAGGCGATGCACCCAATACATTAGTGGTCGGTCGCAACGGACTAATGGCCCGCTTAGCAGGCATTCACGCTAACTCATTAGGAGCCCATTGTATCTACATGGGAATCATGGAACTCGAAGTGGCCAACTCCGGCTACCGTGATTGCTCTCGTGCCTATATGGATTTAATAGAGTCCGCACTAAGAATGGATTTCGCCGATCCCAAATTCGAAATTCGTACTCCATTGGTACTCATGAATAAAAAAGAAACAATGGAGCTCGGAAACAAACTCGGCGAACTCGAGTTTCTTCTCGAGAATACCATTACTTGTTATGAAGGGATTGAAAAAGAAGGATGCCTAAAATGTCCGGCCTGCAAACTTCGTAATCAGGGCCTCAAAATTTTCTCGCTTGAGTACCCTGATTTTAAATATTCATATCGTGAAAAAATCCTGAACCTTACGGCTTAGTTGAATTATCAATAAACTCCTGCCAGGCGCCTAAAAGATAATCTTTCAGCTCCTCACTCTCTTCATCAGTCTGCTTATCTGATGCCAGATAATCCTCAAGCTCCATCACAGTATCTTCGAGCTCATCAATAATTTCGGAAAGATCTTCATCTTCTAACGTCTCAACATTTGTTCCAGAGAGACTCAAGGCCGTGAGGAAATAATCCAGCTGCTCTTTACTTGATTCAAGGAAAGTAGCGAAGTCACCACTGATCTTAAACATGTCCGCGAGTTCAGCTTTTTTATTCTTACTAAGCTCTTCAAATAAGACTTTCAAACTCACTGCGAGCTCTTCCTTACCCTCGGTAACCTCGGCCAAAAGCTCTTCAACGGCCTTGTTATATGGCATTGGCTTTTCCGCACTTAGTATCCCAAGGAAGAACGCCTTAACCTGTGGAAGAGTCATATGCAGGTCAGAATTATTAAGAAGCTGTTGCAGTTCCATCGGCCATTCCTTGTTATTTTGAGTAATCTTTACCAGATAGAGCGCTTTTTCTCTACCTTTTATAAGGAAAAAGGCATACTTAAGGGTATGAAGAACACAGCTTCGATTTTTAACTTGGTCTATTGGGGAACGAAAGTAGGTTTATTTTTCTATTTCTTCCAGGAATTCATCAAACTCGTTTCTTAACTGCACGTTTCCTTTCCTTTCTATTCTCATTTAACAATTTTCAAAGCCTATAGGTGTGATTTATTTCAATCTAATGGAAACAATGATCGCTCGGTGGATTAGTGAATGTCTTTTAGAGCAAGATAGAGCTAGGTCAAATCAAAACCTTTTTCAAGTTTATGAAATGCGAAGATTAATTGCAGCGCTCAGAGAAACGATGGGTAAGTTGCTGAATTTATTAGTCTTCCCGGGTTAGCTTTCAATCAATCTTTGCCGATAAGGAAGCTATGAATACATCCCAATCGATCATAACGATCTATAAGCTAATTAATGCCATGCTTGGCCCCATTGAAGCTAAAAAGGCTGTTTCTGATGCATTATTCAACATCATCAGTGAAATTCATGAAGAGGGCCTGGATGTTACTGAAGATCTGATTACAGAAAAACTGTCAAAGTACGCTGAAGATTATATTCATGCATCAAAGAAGGACGTCGCTTGACTATTTCTTAAACGGATCCTCGATCCTCTCCCCATTCTGCAGTCTCCAAATTTTAACAGCGCGGATAAAAACATTGAATGCAGCAAGTGCTGAAACAACAAAACCATGAGTTCCGTCTAAAAAACCCAGTCTCCAGAAATAATGGCGAACAAAACGCCCTAGTGGCCTGAAGAATAGGTACAGAATAGTGATCCTGCGTCCCGACTTCTGAAATTTCTGATAACGATCAATCGCTCCCCAGGTGGTATAGCGATCGGCCTTCTTTAAATAAGAAGTCAGGTCCTTATACGTATAATGAATAAGCTTATGATCAAGCGAGCTGATAGGCCCCTTAGACTCAATCTCAGCATGCACATGCTTATTCTGGTATTTACATTCATCCCGCTTAAACAGGCGAATAACCTTATCTGACTGCCATCCTGAGTAATCAATCCGCTTACCCATGAAGTTGTTGCGACGATAAATCCAAAACCCTGAATTAGGTGTCCCATTTTTCAGAATGCCTTTAATCTCATTCACAAGTTCCGGAGTAGGTCGCTCATCCGCATCCAGCAAAAACACCCAAGGGTGAGACGCTTGTGGAATAGTCCAATTTTTCTGCGCGGCCGAATGTTCGTAATGATGCTGCAAAAGGCGCACTTGCGGGAATGACTTCACGATCTCAACCGTCTTATCGGTAGAAAAAGAATCCACTACTATGATTTCGTCACACCAAAGAACGGACTCGATGGCCTCTTTGATATGAACTTCCTCATTGAAGGTAGGAATGATTGCCGTGATTTTTTCCATAGTTTTTGCACTCTCGTCAGATTACAATTACTGTAACTTATGAATGACGCCTCGTCTAAAACAATTCTTATCATCCAAACGGCTTTCATTGGAGATACCATCCTGGCGTCTCATTTTGCTCGTGCGGTCAAAGAACTGTATCCCAATTCAAAGATTCATTTCTTCCTTAGAAAGGGCAATGAGTCAGTCATTCAGGGCCTTCCCACCATAGAGAAGACATGGGTATGGGACAAACAGGGTGGAAAAGTTCTGAATTTAAAACGGCTGATCTCAGAACTACGCGAAATAAAATTTGATATGGTCTTTAACCTGCACCGCCATTTTAACAGCGGGTTGGTTTCAAGCATGATGCACTCTAAGGTCAAAGTGGGCTTTCGCCAAAATCCTTTAAGTTATTTCTACACTCATAAAGTTGAACATGTGATTCCTCACAGGCCATCAGATAATGAACTTGTGCCGATGCATGAAATTGAGAGGAATGTGCAGCTCCTTCAGGCCATTGAACCCAATTTCAAATCGAATTTCAAACGCCCGGAGCTTCCTTTACAACCAAAACATTTTGAAAAAGTTGCTCCTTATACCAATGGCAACTATTTTGTCATCGCACCTGCCTCAGTTTGGTTTACCAAGGCCTGGAGCGAACACAAGTTCCGTGAACTCACCATGGAACTCACAAGACGAGGAAAGGTTTATTTTATTGGCGCACCCTCGGATAAAGAACTGTGTGATCGTATTCGTGCAGATCTTCCCAACACAGAAAATCTTTGCGGTCCCTTAAATCTTTTAGATTCGGCAGCTCTTATGCAAAGTGCGAAGCGGGTATTCGTAAACGATTCGGCTCCTCTCCATCTCGCCTCATGTGTAAACGCCAAGACAACCGCTGTCTTTTGCTCAACTGTCCCTGCCTTCGGCTACACACCTTTAGCAGATGATTCTGTCGTTATAGATGTAGGGAATACCCTGGACTGTCGTCCATGCGGTCTCCATGGCCACAAAGCATGCCCATTAGGTCACTATAAATGTGCTGAAGATATTCAAATTGAATGGTTAGTTAAAACAATCACGAATTAAGCAACGCAAGGCTTCGCCGGCGCCGGGGTCGCCATGCATTAGCTGAGTACCAAAAGGTACTGCATACCTTTTAGATCGAGACAATAATCTATGATTCCATTAAAATTGAATTATAGAGGAAGAAATATGACTGAAATTTCATTGTCACGAGTTAAAAAAGCGTTGGATTCCCTGAAACGAGGCTACAAGGATCAACTTAGCGAATTAGAGAGGGATGGTCTTATCCAAAGGTTTGAATTCACTCTTGAGCAATGTTGGAAAACTTCAAAAAAAGTACTGTTAAATAATGGAATCGATGTGGATACTCCCAAAAATGTTTTTCGCGAAATGGGATCCCTGGGATGGATAAAACATCCTGAAAAGTGGTTGGATTACATAGAGAAAAGAAATGAAGCAAGTCATATGTACAATGAAGAAATTGCAGTTAGAATTTTTTCGGTGATCAAAGATTTTATTATTGATGCCGAAAAACTTATTATTACACTAGAAAACAAGAACAAATGAAATCTTTTGGGTTAAAAAAAGAGGAAATCGCTTTAATAAAGGAAAAAATTCAGAAAGTTTTTGGTGAGAAGACTGATCTTAAAGTGTACCTGTTTGGCTCCCGCGCCACTGGAAAGAATAAGAAAAATTCTGATATAGATTTAGCCCTGAAATCAAAAGATCCGGCTATTAATACGAAAATTTCTACTCTGAAAAATGAACTCGAAGAATCGCAAATTCCCTATAAAATTGACCTGATTAACTGGGATGTCATTTTAAAAGAATATCTCCCAGGCATTCGAAAACAGAAAGTTCCTTTTTGGGATAAGAAGCAAGCTGTGGTCGTTACTCCATGGAGGCTTTGTCCATTAGGTGAGCATTGGGTAATACGGCACCCAAAAAGCATCAAGTCAGGAAAAATTACTGATCACGACGGGCACTGTAGACGCAATCCAAAAGGTAAAGACATTCTCAAGTCTGATGAAATCAAAAAAATTTCTGAGTTAGAAATTTTCAAAAAAGTTTCAGTAAAGGCATCCTATTCTGACTTGAAATACCCGGATGGAAATAAGTATAACGATTTAATAAATGGGTGGTGTGCATATTGGAATGAAATGTTAATACCTGATGAGAAATTGCATCCAAATTACGTTAAAGCTCTTCTGGCCACTGAAAGTGGGTTTAACATAAATCCACCAACCTTTTCCAAAAACCATAAAGCCATTGGAATTATGCAAATCATGCCCGAAACAATAGGATACGTAAGTTCGAGGTCAAAGGATTTAAAAGATCACTTCCTTGAAATAACTAAAGAAGACCTAAAAGACCCAAATATTGCGATAGCTGTAGCAATAAGATGGCTATTTAGAAAATACCAACTTGTTAAGCGTAAAAAGAAGAATGCCACTTGGTTAGATTCATTAGAAGAATACAAAGGTATAACAGACCAAAAAGGCAAAGTACCCTCCGATATTCGCGAGAGCTTAAAGTCTAAAATTAGTGAACTTGAAGGTGAGTTATGATCATTTTTTTTATTTCATTTATAATTCTCTCTGCTCATGGCTTGGATCCAGTACTTAAAAAAAAATACCCTTACAGCATAATGACTAATGATTTTGGAATATTAACTGAAAAGAATTTGCTTGAAGAAATAAAGGATGGAAATGCGGCTCCTTACAATCCTAAAATTGATCAACCAGCATTTGGAAGATGGCAGTGTTTTCCAAAAAAAGACGTGAGATTTGATGTTGAAACATGGAAGGGTAATGATCCGTGGGGACCAGCCGATAATATAACTGAGATGTGCCTTTTTTCTATAGAGGTAAAAAATGTAAAGCCCAGCCATTACTATGGTGGTCGAAGAGCCTATCGACTTTCTTATTGTAATGACTTGAAAGATACTTGGAATAATTTAGTTAAAGGTCAAAACCACGTTTGCCTGAATGGATTCTCGTCTGCAGTAAAAGATGGAGAGGTGTCATGGGTCTGGAATAAGCTAAAGACACATAAAGGATGCAGCGCATATTGGGGTTACTGCAAGTAATGACTTTTAGCTTAAGAGATGCTGGAAATCATCCATATTGAGTTTACCACTGAAGTACTCGTCGTCGTCCTCGGCCATTAGATCACGGAACAATTCACGCTTGCTCTGCTGAAGCACCAGAACTTTTTCTTCCACTGATTCTTTAATTATAGGGCGGTAAACAGTCAGCTTGTTCTCTTGTCCAATGCGGTGAGCTCGGTCAATAGCCTGTCTTTCAACGGCCGGATTCCACCACGGATCCATCAGGAAGATATAGCTGGCGGCTGTCAAGTTGAGTCCGAAACCACCCGCTTTAAGTGATATCAAAAATATCTGGGCATCGCCTTCCTGGAAGTACTCAACCATCTCTGTTCGCTTCTTAATGGTCTGTGAACCATCAATGCGCGCCACTTTCCAGCCATTCACCTTAATCTTGTTCTCAATCATATCAAGATAAGTAGTGAACTGAGAGAAGACTAGAGTCTTGTGACCTTCCGTCACTAATTGCTCGAGGTTTTCCATAAGAAAATCAATTTTTACAGAATGAAACGCAGGTTGCTTCTGCCAAAGGCAAAGTTGGCGCATTTCAAGCAGGGACTTGAGCACTTCACCGTATCGCTTGGCACCAGGGACCAGCATATTCGCCCTGATAGCGTTGAGTTTTTGCTGATAGAAATCTTTCTCTTCAGGTGAGAATTCAAGATAAACATGGTTTTCAATTTTCTCAGGCAACTCTTTAAGCACCTGGTCTTTAGTTCTTCTCAAAATGAACGGCTTCACTGTCTTACGTGCAAGCAAGCGATTCTTATTCTTGGACGTAGATTTTATCAACCCAAGATCACCCCACACCCCTGGAACACAAAGATCCATAATGTTGTAAAACTCAGACAAATCATTCTCAACCGGCGTACCAGTCAAACAGATCCTGAATTTCGCCTTCAACTGGCGGGCTGCATTCGCACCAAGTGACCTGATGTTTTTCAAATGCTGAACTTCATCAAAAATCAGGATATCGAATTCTTCTTCACCCAATGTAGAAAATGATTCTTTCTTCATCAGTCCATAACTCGTAAGAATTACCGTCGCATCAGTCTTAAACTCACGCTCATCACCATAATATATTGAATAAGTGAGATCAGAAAATTTCTCTAACTCGTTTCGCCAGTTATACAAAATCGAAACCGGACAAATAATAAGAACTTTCTTGAGCGTATCCTTAAGTGTCTGTAGCAACATAATCGTCTGCAATGTCTTACCAAGACCCATATCATCCGCGAGACACGCCCCAAACTTATGTTCATAAAGAAAGCGAAGCCAGTTATATCCACTCAACTGATAAGGACGTGCGAGCTCCAGATATCGAGGATGCACTTCATACTGAGGCATATCCTTCATATTCATGATGTTTTCGCAGAACTGCTCTTCTTCCTCGGTCAATGCTCCTTCAATGCCCAGTCGTTTAAGCTCAAAGAGCTCAAAAATCCTGGACCTTTGAAGAAAGAGACCAAAGCGGGAGAGTCCACGAGCACCAGAATCTTTTTTCTCACCTTCAAACTTTGTATAACGCTTCATAAAGCGCAGCAAATCTTTCTGCTCATCGGAAAGAAGAACTAACCCGTTGCTTGATAGGATAAAGTTATCAGTGATCTCAGCGTTCTTAATGACATCAAGATCTTCATCTGTAACAACCAAATCCAGCTGGAACCAGTCTAGCTTCTCTTTATTTCGTTCAAAACGAATTGTGCTCTTCCACGTACGTATTTGCTGCTGATCATAGAAGATAGGAATTCTAAGTGGTGTTAACTGTTGATAGAAATTAGCTACACCTTCGAGCAGGTTATTCTTGGGAACCTGGAACACTATCTTCCGATCTTCCTTAAAATAAAACGAAGTCTTAAAGGCAATCTCACCAAAGCTATCAAGAAACGCCAGGAACACTTTCTTAAAGACGCTTGTCTTTAACATGAAAATTTTCCTGAAGGTTGGATCAAAGAAAGGAATCTCAGGTTCACTATTTAAGAGTGCAATCCATTCACTCATAATCTGCTTTCTTGAGGCCGTATGCAGGTACTTCTTATGAAAGAAAGTTTCGCGATCAAAATCTTCAATCAACGTCTTGAAGAATAAAAGTGCATCAGTCTTAGAACGAAATGAACCGGCCCAACCCTGCTCACTTACAAAAAGAAGAAATGGCGAAGGCATAGGAACAAGCTTCTGGTCAGGAGTAAAAAGCTCGAGCTCCAGGTTAAGAAAACTCTTTCGCGCTGATGGATTAATCGAAAAGCGCCAATCCATATCTTCGATAGGAAATTCTTCCCAGGGAGTGGCATCAATAGAAATTTCAGCAATGCCTTTCACCCGGAGAGGCAAGAAAAGGCGAATGAAGTCCTGAATGTCGCCAATAATATCAAAAAGCTTAATTCTTGAAACCAGTTCCCGGAAGTCATTTGGAAGGTCAAGTGCTTCACCAGTTTTCCAGTTAAACAGATACAGAACATCAAAGATTGAAATCTCTTTGGTTATATTGTCTTCATCACGCCAGCTAAACTGATAAGTGTACTTCTCCTCAACATAAAGGACTTCCTTATACTCTTCCAGCGTTGTCGCCGGCACGAGGTTAATCAGAAGCTTTCCACGCCACTTGGATGGAGCAGGGAAGTTCACGACCTTGCGGTTAAGCAGGGTGTATTGAAGTGAGCTGAATGTGCTATTAGTCCTGGCGCCACGAATTGACGGAGCAGACTTCATAAGAGTGCCGTAGCGATCAACATGCACGCCTTCCTGGGCCATCATGCTCATGGAAAGCGGGTTACCTGAACCCATGACGTGTTTTTCCTGCAGCTGACTGAACTTAATCAGGAGACTGGCAGCGTGATGGCAAGGCTTAGGCGCATTCCAAAGATTGCAAGTACACTGAGTGGTCAAGATCCCGCTTGCTTGAACCGAACGCTTGAAACTGATCTTGGATTCATAGGTAGTATTATTTTCAGCGATAATGCCCGAAACAATAAAGTAGGTATCAAAACTTCCTTTCATGAAAGAAAGGGAGACCCTGCCTTGTTCCACCATTTTTTGTGCGAGAAAGACAACGTTGCCTTCAAAGCTCGTCTGCAAAAGATTTTGGATTTCGTTCGTATATTCCATAGGCCTGTTGGTTCTTAAGTTAAAAGCCAGTATAAAGGACTTTCTTGGCTTTGGCAGTTAATAAAAAAAAGGCCGGTTTCCCGGCCTTTTTTTAGTTATCTAAGTATGATTTTAGAAGTTTCGCTCGGCTTGGATGCCGGAGCTTCCGCAGGGCCTTCGCCTCAATCTGCCTGATACGTTCACGAGTAACGAAGAAATCCTGTCCCACTTCTTCCAAAGTATGGTCAGACTTCTCTCCGATACCAAAACGCATACGAAGGACTTTCTCTTCTCTTGGAGTGAGAGTTGAAAGCACAGAACGAGTTTGTTCAGAAAGTGTCACACTCATCACAGCATCTGCTGGAGAAATGATTTTCTTATCTTCAATGAAGTCACCAAGGGATGAATCTTCTTCTTCACCGATTGGGGTTTCAAGTGAAATAGGCTCTTTAGAGATTTTGAATACCTTCTTAACCTTATCAACAGACAATTCCATCTTCTCAGCGATTTCTTCCGGAGTTGGTTCACGACCAAGTTCCTGGATGAGCTGACGAGAAGTTCGGGCTAGCTTGTTGATTGTCTCGATCATGTGAACCGGAATACGGATCGTACGACCCTGATCCGCGATCGCACGTGTGATTGCCTGACGAATCCACCATGTAGCATAAGTAGAGAACTTATAACCACGACGGTACTCGAATTTATCAACGGCCTTCATGAGACCAATGTTCCCTTCCTGAATCAGGTCAAGGAACTGAAGTCCACGATTGGTATACTTCTTGGAAATTGAAACAACGAGACGAAGGTTAGCTTCAACCAATTGAGACTTCGCTTTATCCGCTTTTTCCTCACCAGTGATGATGATGTTATAAACAGACTGGATGTCTTCAAAGGCCATACCGGCGTCAATAGCAAGACGACGAAGCTTACGGAGGATATCTTCCTGCGTACGGATCATCTGCTCGATCTTTGCGTCTGTAGTGAAGAGAAGGCGGGCAAGCTCTCGCTTGTAAGCATCATCTTCCATCAAACGGTCATACATAACGCGATAATCATCGTCGCCAATAACTTCGAGGAATTTATAGATACGCTCCTGCTGCTCGTAGAGGTCGCGGAACTGAAGGTAATAACTCTTAACCGGTTCAGTGAACGAGTTGATGATCTTACGGTTAAAGGTAAGGTCTACGAGCTCATTTCCAACCTTAGTCATGATTCCTTGTTCAGAATCTGACATCTTCTTGAGTGTTCCATCTTCATTCACGATCTGGTTAACGAGTTCTTTAACGTGTTCAACCACGGCAAAGATCCTGTCACGAACATCATGGATTTCTTTCTCTTGAGATTCATCATCGAGACCACGAACGAGATCTTTTACGTATTCGTTCTGTTCTTCGGCCTGGACAACTTTATTCTTGAGCTTGATGATCTCTTCAAGGGCGTGTTTTGATTTCAGGCAAGAAAGAACGATTTCTTTTTCACCTTCCTCAATTTCCTTGGCGATTTTAACTTCGCCTTCGCGAGTGAGGAGGGCAACTGAGCCCATTTTCTTAAGATATAACTTAACCGGATCGCTGGAAGATTGTCTGAGTTCTGCTTCTTCATCTATGGTCATCGGATCTTCGGCAACTTCAGTGCTGGCTTTCTCAGCTTCTTCTTCGTCAACATCCGGAGACTTCACCTGAATGCGTGCTTCCTCAATTTTTTCCATGATTGTATCAATGGAAGAAGGGTCGACAATGTTCGCAGGGATGGCGTCGTTAATTTCTTCAGGGGAAAGGAAAGTTTGATCTTTACCTTTCATTACGAGACGGGAAAATTCCCGTGAGTTTAAAAATGCAACAACGACTGACATAGTATCTCCTGAATCTAGGGAACCAAATTTTTGAGATTATGCATCTCTTTATCTAGCTTTGAGATTTCGCTCAAAATTAAATCGATTTCATTTTGTGTAGGCGCTGACTTCTGACGGAAGACCAGATCCTTACGTTTTGACTTGAGCTGATCCTTCATGAGATTCAACTTATAGTCTTTCAACATTCTCTGGATGACCTTTTCATTGTACCTGTTTCCATGGTTGAATAAGGCGTCCGTACCGATGTCTCTGATTTCCTTACCATAAGCTCCGGACTGTAACTCATCCTGAACTATAGGCACATATTCAGTGTCATCAATCTCTGAGTAAATGTTTACGAGCCATTGAACTAACTTTTTTACCTCAAGATGTCTTAAGTAGGCAAGGGATTCGTCCCCGCCGAGATGCGTCAAGAACTCGGGATGACAAACAATCTCCCGAATAAAGAGCTTCTCACTATTACTCATGGGCTCCAATGAAGGAGTTGACGGTTCCACCTGCAATTTTCGGGCCTCTGCCTCGGAAATTGCGATGATTTCTTCCTGTTCTTCGATTGCCGGACGCTTCGGAAGTGCTGGAGTCTTTTCTTTTTGCCGACTTAAGTAATCTTTATAATCTTGTAATATTGTGGCCGGATCAGACTTAAGGCCTAGGTTTTTGGCCAAAGTGACTATCCTCTCTGTGGCAGAAAGGTGTTCTTTCAGTGGCGAAATGATCTCAAATGCCTGCTGCAGTGTAGCCAGTTTGACCTCAGTATTTTCCAGAGGTTTATCCGGCAGGAGCTCTGCAATTAGCACGTCCAGCAGTATGGGGGCCTTCTCAATCCTCTCCAAAAGGGCCAGTCGACCTTCTTTTAAAAGGAATTCATCAGGATCCTTAGCAGGTTCATAATTAAGCAATTTAGGTAAAACACCTGCGGCCATAAAGTCAGCATTGATACGACTCATGGCCTTTTTGCCAGCGGAATCAGAGTCCATTCCGAGATAAACTTGTTTCGTCATATTGGCGAGAAGCCTGACCGATTGAACAGAAAATGCTGTTCCCATCGCTCCCACCGTTTGTGTAAATCCATATTGGTGCATCATGATTAAGTCCATGTTGCCTTCAACTATGATGACTTGATCGAGTTGCCTGATGACATTCTTGGCAAAGCAAAATCCAAACAGGACAGAGCCTTTGTTGAAGATGAAGGATTCGCCAGAGTTTAAATATTTTGGATTCTGGTCGTCCCTGATGGAACGTGAACTATAACCCTTAACAATTCCCGAATGATCGTGAATAGGGAACATGATCCGGTCTCGATAAAAATCGTAATGGCTGTCTCTGTCTGCATTATATTTGATCATGCCAATTTCATGGGCAGTATTTAAGGCAAACTCCCTCTCACTCGAGGGAATGGTTTGAAGATAATTTAAAAGTGCATTGTTGGCAGGCGAGAAACCAATCTGAAAGTTTGTAACTGATGTTTCATTTAACTTTCTGCTTTCAAGAAAATCAGTAAATGGTTTTGGATTTTGAGCAGCATGTTTTTGATAAAGCTTAACCGATGCGCTGAGTACGCGAATTCCCATTTCCTTGCGGGGATCGCTTTTTTCTTTCTTAACTTCATCAAACTGCAGTCCAAGGATTCCGGCGATAATCCTTAGTGCTTCAACGAAGTCGACACGCTTGAATTCTTTTACGAACGTGATGGCATCTCCACCTTCGCCGCAAACGAAACACTTATACATTCCCTTGGTATCACTGACTTTTAAAGAGGGGTGGGAGTCCGGATGAAAAGGACAGATGGCCTCAAGGTTCGCTCCCTTCTTATTCAAAGGGATGAACTGGCCAATAATCATTGAAACAGGTGTTTCCTTAATCTGTTCCCGAAGACTCTCGAAGGCCATTATTATCCTTTGAGGTTTTTAAGAACGATGGATTTTATCAACGTTCCCTGGCTCAAGAATATCTTTTCAAATTTGGTGGTGAATTGCGAGAGGAAATGTTCTGGAAATTCCGCTCGAAGATCCCTCGATTGAAGCAGAACTTCAAAACGACCGTCATCCTTTAAATGCTCGAGCATCCATTCGTAATAGCCATCGTGGTCAGTCTTAACAAAAAGCGTCCCACCCGGTTTCAGCACTTTGTGACAGGCATCCAGGAATGGTTTCTGGAAAAGACGCTTTTTATTGTGTCTGCTCTTTGGCCATGGATCCGGAAAGAAATAAAAGACGGATTTAACTTCATTTTCATCAAACATGTATTCAAGTCTTTCGCCGCGGGCGCGAAGGTATTTGAAATTTTTGTGCTCCAGCTTATTAAGCTTTGTGGCAAGACCGTAACTGCGCTTAAAGCGGTGATCAAGGCCAATAAAATTGATATCCGGGTTCTGCTGGCAATACTCGAGCATGAATTCGCCGTAGCCTGTTCCGATTTCAACTTCTAATGGCTTATCATTGGTGAAGATGTCCTTCCATTTACCGACATTGCTTTCAGCAGCTTCATCACGTAACACAAAGGAATCAAAGACAGCGAGCTTTTCATGATAAGGATTATCATGGGTATATTTGAATTCGGGGCGATAACAAAAGTTATCGTTTATGGTCTTTCTTGGTCTTTCAGTTGTCATGAGAGGGAGAATTAGCAAAAAAACACTGTGCAGTAAATAAGAAAGGCCCTCCCAAAAAGGGAGGACCTTGGATTAATCAGATTCTAATGTCTTAGCCGATCAACTTAAGGGCATTTTGACCATTCATGTTGGCCTGAGAGAGTACCGAAGTACTTGCGGCCGAGATGATGCTGTTTCGTGCCTGTTTAGCTGTCTCTTCAGCGTAGTCCGTATCACGGATTCGGCTGTTAGCGGCACTCATGTTCTCAGTGAATGTCGACAAGTTGTTAGATGTCGAAGTCAATCTGTTCTGGAGTGAACCAAGAACAGCGCGCTGACTTGAGATCTTTTCAATTGCGAAGTCTACATTCGCTAAGCTTTCCTGAGCTCCTTCTTTTGTACCAACTTCAACTGAGTCCATAGTTAGTGCTTCAAGACCAGCATTAATATGTTCTGGTTCGAAACCAATCCGGTTCTCAAATTCACTTCCGCCAGTACCAATCTGAAACTCTAGTCTTTCACCAGAACCGTTCAAAAGCTTTTTGCCGTTAAACTGAGTCACCTGTGAAATACGTTCCATTTCTGACTTCAATGCCTGGTATTCAAGGTTCGACATTCCTCTCTCAACATCACCTACAGTGTCGGAAGAGGCCTGAATGGCCAATTCTCTCATTCTTGTAAGGATGTTTGAAGTTTCGTTCAAACCACCTTCTGCTACCTGGACCATTGAAATACCATCGTTGGCGTTTCTGTTGGCCTGCTGAGAAGAGCGAATCTCAGATTTCAACTTTTCAGAAATTGCTAATCCAGCTGCATCGTCTGCTGACTTGTTAATCCTCGAGCCAGAGCTAAGTTTCGAGAAACTGTCGGCAGTTTCGCGAGCTACTTTTCCAACTGATGATTGTGCCTGTAACGCTGCAACGTTCGTGTTAATTCTAAGACCCATAGACTATCCTCCGGTTAAAATCATACATATACTCCTTGTACATCAGCGGGGAGTTCAATTCCCACTATAGGCAACCATGCCATTGTGTTTTTGTATTTGATCTCATCACCATGATGAGATGCTTTCATAACCAAGCGTTTCGGTGAGACATGTTCAAACATGAGGAAATATTTTCCGTATACCTGATTATTTTTGAAATAAATTTTTAGAGTGGTGTAAGTGTGCGTGAAAGTAGGAAAGACTGATGTGTTTAATCAGTCTTTCCTATGACAATTAGAAGAATTTTTTGAGAGTTTGCTTAACAGTATCGATTTCAGCGTCAGTAAGGAACGGATGCATTGGTAAACAAAGCGTCTGTCCTGCGAAGAGCAGGGCTTTTTCTCTTTCACCTTCGTAATGAGAAATAGGTCCTTCTTCAGGTAATGCCTTCTCATAGAACAAGGCATTGCCTATTCCATTCTGAGTGAGAAAGTCTTTCAGTTTGTATTTTGTTTCCTTGGTATCAACTCCAATAGGGAAGAGATGCCACGAGGAAGTTTTAAGATATTTTTCCGGAACCATGCGGATAGGAAGATCTTTTAAGGCCTTCACATACTTCGCAGCAATTGCTTTGCGGTCTTCATTGTATTGAGAAATTTTTTCAAGTTTCAAATGCAAGACTGCGGCCTGGAGATGGTCGCATCGGGAATTTCTTCCCACCAGCAATGTTCCACCAGGTGAACGGCCATGGTTACGAAGAGAAAGTAATGGCTGCTTTATGGCATCATCATTAAAAGTTACAGCACCTGCATCTCCGAAAGCCCCTAAGTTCTTAGTAGGGTAGAAAGAGAAAGTAGTGATGTTATCTGATGAACCGATGGGTTTTCCATTCTCGTAGAAGCCACCCTGAGACTGGGCACCATCTTCGATTATTTTGATACCTTTGGGCTTACAAATTTTTTCGAGGGTAGTAATGTCGACCGGCTGGCCATAAATATGCACAGGGATGATTGCCTTGAGGTCATGTTTTTTAAGGACTCTTTCAAGTGAAGCAGGATCCATAAGACCTGATTCAGGGAAAACATCTATGAATACCGGTATGGCCCCAACTGTAACGATGGCTTCAGCAGAAGCATAAAAGCTAATCGCCTGGACACCAACCTTGTCGCCGGGCTTAACACCAACTGCAATGAGTGCCAATTCAATTGCGTCTGTTCCATTGGCGAGCAGCAAGCAATGCTTGGCCCCTTGAAGCTTGGCGAAACCTGATTCAAATTCAGTATTCCACTTGCCCTCAACGAAAGCATTGTTTGCAACGATTTCCTGAAAGCGACCCATTACCTGTTTTTGGAATTCTTGATCATGAAGTTTGCTAAAATTATAAAAGCCGACTGCTTGCATAGATTTGTCCTTGGAAATGATTCCTAACAATCTAGCACCACTGACACACTAGGAGAAGTTCACTTTTATTTTTTCGGTTTTTGATGCAGCCAGCTTTCAATGATGGCAGCTGCTTTCTGACAGGCTTTCGGGTCTTTCATGAGGCGTTCACTGAGGCGTTGTTTTAACGCCTCAGTGATTTTTTTGTCTCGAGCATTCTGAGTTTCCTCGCCTTCACTGAATAGTTTTTTTAACTGATCAGGCTTCAAGCTTAGGCCACTGAAACTTCATTATTACGACGCTTATGAGAAGCTACTTTGCTCATATGCTCTTCGATGATTTCATAAAGCTCAAGCTTAGTCTCTTTAGGATCCATGCCCTGTGGCATTACCGAGTAGACCACTTCGCTGTTAACTTCAGAAAAGATAAACCATGTATTTCCAATTTTCTGGAAAAGAACATCCTTTACCTGATCCTTAACTTTGGCCGAATTATTTTTAGTATTTTGAGTATTCATGTGAAACCCTCCGTGGTTTATGTGGAAGCACATCCTGTGCATCCGTGATGTAAGACTTTTCGGAGAGTGTTGTAGAAACTTTAGTCACTTTAAAAAAATAGTGTAAAAAAAATATCAGGAAAGTTGAGTGAATCAGTAGGCGACTTGAATGCCCATGAAACCAGTGAGAGAGAATAGGCTACGGGTAGTGTATTTATCCCGACCAAGGTTCTGCCACCAGTTTGCCTGGCTGCCTCCATTTTGGGCTTGATACGTTGTGGGCGACTCTATATCGAAGGCCGTGCCCAGGACGAGATCCATGTCTTCAATGACCTTCTTACGATGATATTGCATACCTACCCTGGAAGAGACATTCATACCGCGATAAATACGAGTATCGTCGATTGTTCCCAGGCTCTGGGAAACAGTTAGATAATTTACCGGATTAAAGTTAATAGCGACTGATAGATTCAGTCGGTCTTTTTCACCTTTATAGGCATCATAAGCAAGTTGAGGTCCGATACCGAATTGAATGTAATGTTCCTTCGCCCTCCGGAAATCCATGAATGAATAACTATTCTGGAAAGACTTGAAGTTAATGTTTGAACCAAAATAAAAGCGATCCTGCTTATCATAGGGAACCTGCCACATTAACCCGAGATTCACATGTATTGGTGTCGAATAACTCTTGGTTTTAACCGGCTCAGGATAAACGTAACTTTCATTATATGCTTGTGAAAATCCAATCAAAATCTGACCACGATGTCCTGTTGGATTGTGGAGAGGATAATTCTTGGGAAGTGGCTCTTCAAGCCGGTAATCTGTAGGATCCTTTGCCGCAACCTTTTGTACGAGTTCCCGGGAATCATTAAAATAAACATAAATATGCTCAGACAGGACGTAAACAGTATTCCCCTGGCGATCCAAGGTCGGAATAAATTGGTCTTCAAGATAGACGATCTCTTCTTTCTTACCGTTGAAAAGCGGGTCCTGCCATTCAGGCATTTGCGCCAGGTGTTTTTTTAATTGTTCATATTTTTCTGACGAAGGGGCCATATGGTCAAACTGAGTTGTGTTTCCCAAGGCTGGATGAACTTTGATGATATCCCCTTTCCGGAGATACTGGACTACCGGCGAATCAAGTCTTTTCTCCCGGAACATTGGAGTTTCAAGTACTGTGACAACTGCTTCTAAGGCAATGGCGTTGTAAGACCAACATAAGACAAATGCTAAAAAAACTTTCACTCAAACACCTGCGATATGGAAAGGCCCAAACTGGTATTTGCCTTGTTGGATGCTCTCACACTTACGATTTCTGTTTGTTGTTTAATGTTGAGCCATTGGGCCTGAAAAAAGGCACCAAGGACAAATTCGCCGAACCCGTTTTTAATCGGGTGTTCGAATGCTGTAAAAAGGTCAGTAGAGTTGAATCTGAATTCGCTGATATTCTTGCCTTCAGTAATTGCTTTTGCAAAAGGACTCATTCTTAATTGCGCTACCAAACGATATTTTAAGTCATTGTACTCGAGGTCCTTGGTCTTAAATAAAGGGCCGAATGAAAGGGAAGTGTATTTAACTTTGCTTCCACTTGTCAGGTTATAGCTTGTTTGTTCGAGGTGAAGGGCAGCACCTGCCTTGAATGGAAGGTCCCAGTTAGTGGATAAATGCATGCCAACCTGATTTGTTATTCCAGTCCTGGCACTAGGGTCATTATATAAATCCTTCATAAAATCACCCATGACATATCCTAGATATACACTGGCCTCCGGGCGGAGATCTAATTTTCTGTCATAGACTCTTTTTTCCATAATAAGTGGAGCAGGAGTATATCTTAACGGTGTCACATACATTGCCAATTCTGGTTTCAGGGGACTTACATACTTAGAGTCGATCCTGAAAGTTGTTGTCCCGTCTTTGTTTACCAGATATTTAAATCCATGCTCGTCTTCAAGTTTATAGTAACGGAGATGGAGTCTTTTATTTACTCTTAAAGGTTTGTTGTCTTCGAGACGTATAATTGAAATTCCGCCATTGATGGCCCCAAGGTCAGTACCACTATTTATGATCCGGTCCCATTCAACGACTTTAACTGGTGGCTGATACTTATTCTCACCCTGCTGGAGCTTAATGGTTTGATCCATCGGCATAATGACATTGTTATAAGCTGGCAATTTGTCTTCTAGGTTTTGAATGCTTGAAAGATGCAGGTCGTCCTGGGCAAAGGCAATGGAACTTAAAATAAGAAGGAGAAGGAACATTCTATATGCCCCAATGCTTTAGCAACTGAATGGATTTCTCCAGAGCTTCGTAGTTTCCTATGTGTTTCACCGAATTTTTATTCAAGTCTTTTAGGTGAACCCATTTGAAATTGCCATGTTCATGAGGATCTATTTTAACATCCCATTTTCCATCCAAAACAATAAGGAAACTTTTTTCATGGACAGTGCGTTTCCGTTCATCAACAAAATCATGAGTGATCCCAAGATCAACGATGTCGATAATTGATTCCACTTTAAGACCAGTTTCTTCAATGGCTTCCCTGAGGCCACCTTCGTCGTAGGTTTCACCTTCTTCGATCTTACCGGTTACGTTTTGCCAGAATTCTCCACGCCGTTTATTGGTCTGGAGCAGTAAAAAATCAAAGGAATGACTGCTCTGGTCATTAACTGCCAATACGACTTGAGCTTTTCGAGTTTTCTTATCCATAATTTATTATCTCACAGCTGTGTATTTTTATCCAAAAACAACAGTGAGATTTTAAGCAGTTTGCTATGCGTAACTGACGCTATAGCTCAACTTATAAATTGCGTCATAAGTTGGATTTTGATATGAAAGAAGGATGAACGAAATGTCCTCAATTCTCTTTAACATAGCCCAGTCTATGCCAGGTTTTCTGCTGGCAATCGTGGTACACGAAGCCGCACATGCATGGGTGGCCAATAAATTTGGTGATGCGACTGCAAAAAATGAAGGACGGATGACACTAAATCCGGCCGCTCACTACGATCCCTGGGGCACAATTTTCCTTCCGCTCCTAGGGGCAATTACTGGTGGATTCATTATTGGATACGCCCGTCCTGTTCCGGTTGAGGCCAGGAATTTTAAAAACTGGAGACAGGGACTGTTTTGGGTCAGCTTTGCTGGTCCATTATCAAATATCCTGCTTGGATGTTTTCTCGCCATAATTGCGGCCTTGATCATCACACAAGTCTCTCCTGAGTGGGAATTCTATGAAATCTCAATCAAGATGCTCAGCTATGCCGTTGGATTTAACTTCATCCTGGTCTTTTTCAACCTGATCCCGCTTCCGCCTCTGGATGGATCAAAAATGGTCTCTTCTTTCTTGAAAGGTGAGGCATTGAGAAAGTATGATGATCTAGCACGCTATACACCTATCATCCTGATCGTGGTGTTGGCGCTAAGCTGGTTAAATATCTTCCATATCCTTGGTTATATTTTTATGCCGGCCAATTGGGTGGCCAATTTTCTGATGTTCTCTTTCATTGATATCTTCGGAGGTATAGGGTGAGCGAAGAGATCCTGGTTAAGATAAACAGCTTCGACGGTCCGTTAGCACTTCTTCTGCATTTGGTTCAGAGAGAAGAAATGCATATCAAGGATCTTGACCTCAATACACTCACTCATCAGTATCTTGATTACCTCCAGAAAATGCAGGATTTGAATTTTGATGTGGCCGGTGAATATCTTTATATGGCTGCCACATTGCTCTACCTCAAGTCCCAGACTGTGGCAGACGAGTCCCAGGATGCTAATTTAATCAAGATTTCTGCCGGTGATATGGGTCTTGAAATACAGACCCGCGGTGACCTCATTAAGCGTCTTGAAGAGCTTGAGCGTTACCAGCGTCTTGGGCAGAGA
The DNA here is from genome assembly GCA_035575985.1 of Bacteriovoracaceae bacterium. Classification (GTDB taxonomy): domain Bacteria; phylum Bdellovibrionota; class Bacteriovoracia; order Bacteriovoracales; family Bacteriovoracaceae; genus Peredibacter. The sequence continues at coordinate 30,703 of DATLXC010000022.1, forward strand.
CTTTGGGCCCTGCCTAAGAAAGGCCATGAAATTTTCGTTAAGCACAAGGTTGATCGTAAGGTTATTGAGAATTCAATTCTTACCCCGATTGATCTTCAGCAGCTAACTGAGACCATGATGGACCTGATTCGTCGTGAGAAAAGAAAATATACAGTTATTAAGCGCGACCGTATTTCAATCAAGGAAAAATTGATCAGGCTTAAGTCGTTGCTCAAGCAAGGTGAGACTACTCAGTTTGACAAGCTCCTGGAAGATAATGACCTGGGGATAATTGATAAAGTGATTACTTTTATTTCCATCCTTGAATTGGCCCGCTTGAAAAAATTACAAATTTATCAAAACGAAGATAAAGGCTCCATTTACATCGAGGTAAAGGAGAGTCTAGACTCTTTCGACGTTGAAACTGCAGATGGATTTGAACTCGAAGCACCTGATGTGGCGGCTGAAGCTACAGTCGCTACTATCCAATAAGGAAATGCTATGGATGACATCAATTTTAAATGGGACCTTTCTGTCGAAGACCTCGAGCCGATAGATCTGGAAACTGCTGAAAATGAAGAAGTAAAAGAACAAGTTGAAGAAGAGGCTGAAGCTTTTTCTCTCGACGTTAGCTTCTTTGATGAAAAGAGCCAGGAAGACATGTTATGGCAGGCCCGTACGGGACTTAATCCTGAAACACTTTGTGGTGCCATTGAAACTATTATCTTCATGTCCGACAAGCCAGTTTCAATCCAGAAAATCAAAACCCAGATTGATCCTGAGCTTCCATTGCGGGTCATTCATGAATCCCTTTCAAGGCTTCAGGGTGGTTATGAAGAAAAACATCATGGCATTCGTTTGGTTGAAGTAGCTGAAGGGTACCAATTCAGGACCAAGGCCACTTATTCCAAGTTTGTGCTAACTCTATTTAAGATCAATTCGCTCGTTCTCACTCCAACAGCGCTCGAAGTATTGGCCATCATTGCCTATAAGCAGCCAGTTTCTAAGAATGATGTAGAGAAAATTCGTGGAGTGGATTCAAGTCATATCATCCGTGCCTTGATGGATAAGCGTCTCCTCAAGATTACCGGTCGTTCAGAAGAACTTGGTCGTCCTTCTTTGTTTGGTACAACTGAAGAGTTTCTTGAAGTTTTCAACCTTCCAAATATTTCTGCTCTTCCTCCGGAATTTGAACTCGAGGAAATGGCAACCAAAAATACTGTCGGAACTATTGCAGACATCAAGTCGGTGGTCTTCCGTGGTGAGGGCAAGAAATTTGGTCTCGATGAATTCGAAGAGCTCGATAAGCTTTCTGAAGACATTCACCAGATCGCCTCAGATACAAGTTTCACCATGCTGCTTAAGTCTGAAGAAAAGAAAAAAATAGATGGCGAAACAACCATCGTTCGCAAGTCAGCTTTTGATATCCTTGAAGAATTCGTAAACCGCGAAGCTTCTTTAAGACAGAATCTTGCGGCCATCAATTCAGATACCCTGATGAACATAGTAGAGCCAAAAGTCGTAGATATTTCCCAGGATGTGGTTTTCAATGCTCCCGAGGATACCGATGAGGAATTCGAAGCTTTACGGGCAAAAGACATTGCTGATGTTGCAGCTGACGAGCTTGAGCGGGAAGCCATGGAACTTGAAAATGCCCTGGATTTTGCTTTTGAGCAGCTAACTGGTGAAAAACTCGAAGATGGCGAAATGGAGTTCGAAGTAGAAGGCGAAATAGATAACCTGGAATCCTCAATTGATGAAGCTGTTACCAAGGGCAAAGATTTTGGTCTTGACCTAGGGTTTCTAAACGAAGTATCACTACCTGATAATGAGTCAGACGACGTATAAAAAACCTATTAGGTCCGTCGTCTTTCTTTTTCTAACATATAAACTGCCGGGAGGCAGATTGGAGTAGCAAATGTCTAATCAAGACTTATCAATCCGTTTACAAAAAGTTATCGCCGATTGTGGTGTTACCTCGCGAAGAAAAGCCGAAGGCTTAATTCTCGATGGTCGCGTTATGGTTAATGGCAGGACTGTTACCGAGCTCGGAACAAAAGTTAATCCTTATAAAGACATCATTCAATGTGATGGCAATACCCTGGAAATTTCAGCAGTAGATAAGGTCTATCTGGTCATGAATAAGCCACGCGCTTATATGACAACCCTTTCAGACCCTGAAGGCCGTCCAACCGTCATGGAGCTTATCTATGGTGTTAAGCAAAGGATATTCCCTGTAGGCCGTCTGGATTACCTCTCTGAAGGTCTTCTGATTCTCACTAACGATGGCGATCTCGCTAACATGATCATGCACCCTAAGTATGAAGTTGAAAAAGTTTACGAAGTTAAGGTCTTTGGCCACGTTAACGAAGGCATCCTTGCAAAAATCAAGCGCGGAGTAATGACAGAAGAAGGCCTTATGAAGCCTAAGTCAGTTCGTGTGATTGAGCAGCTGCCAAATAAGACATGGCTTGAATTCCGTCTGAATGAAGGTAAGAACCGCGAAATCAGAAAAATTTGTGACGCTGTAGAGCTGACTGTAGATAAGCTACGTCGTGTAGCTATTGAGGGACTCAACATCCAGAGTCTGCCAGTTGGTCAGTATATGTTCACAACCAGGAAGGAACTCCTGAAGTCCCTTGGACTTAATGAGCACGGTGAAAAAGTGACCATGAGGAAGTTCCTCTCGGTCAAGAAAACGCTCAATGTTACTAAGGTTGCCAAGATTGTCGCAAGTACTGCACGTCCAGCTGATGATAAGCGTTTCCAGGGCTTCCGAAAGGATAGCTACTATGAGACAGTTCAATCCATTAAGGAAGTGAAGTTAATGGAAGCTGAGGCAGAGGCGATGAAGAAGGCCGATGACGAGGCAGCTGAAAAAGCAGGTCGCTTTGCCAAGACGATGAAGCGCACAAACCCTTCACCACGGAACTATGGAAATTAAAGTAAAGAAAGGTAAAATTCTTCTCTACCGTGTCTTTGACATCGGTTCAGAAATTGACCTTGAAAAAGTAGAAGCACTCTTTGAGGATAAAAAACTTAAAGAGCGCTTCAAGCTCGATCGTAAGCATAACATGTCCCTCATTATCTCTCGTTCTCCGGTATCCATTCAGTTGGGTACCATTGAGATAATGTTGCAGGATAAATTAATCCCTGCAGAACTCATCGCCAAGGTCTGGCACTTCGGTACAGTTTCCCTCTGCTTTCAGATTCCACTGGAAGAGGGGACTACATGGCCTGAATTGATCAAGATTGCCAGCTGGATTGAGAACGACAATCAAATCGAAATCCTTGCCCACGATAAGGCCAAAGAATTCCAGGCCGATATCAAGTACGCCATACCTGTAATTAATGAATGGATCATGAATGAGGACTATGTCACTTATTTCATCCAGGAATTTGAAGGTCTGGACGTTCCGATAGCACAGCTCATAGACAAAGTAGATGTACCTGCATTGATCCTGGCCGAGGGTAAAGAGGTTCTTTCCGATCTGATGAAGAAAACGACCCTTGAAAATATCTATCAATACTCTGTTGATGACTTAGTTGTAGTAGATTGGAATTCGGCCCTTGTTGTTGAAAAAAGCGGATCGATGGACGTGCCCTTAGTTATTGAGTTCGCCCTTAACCAGCTTCTTGAAATGCGCTACTACGATGATCTCCTGGATCAGCGTCTTAATACTCTCTACAATGCTGTCGTTGGCGGAAAGAAGGGTCTTTGGTCTAACAAGTATTCAAATCTTGCCGAAGAAGCAGGCCAGATCTACCTCGAAATCTCAGAAATTGTGGAAAACGTCGAAAATTCTTTTAAGACGGTGGGAGATTTTTATCTCGCCACCATTTTCAGGGCTTCTTCAAAGAGGTTCAGGTTTGATGATTGGCAGAAGAGCATTAACGAGAAACTCGGTAATCTTGCTGAAGTTTCAAAGCTCTTACATTCGGAAGTTAATGAATCCCGGAACCAGATGCTCGAGATCGTGATCATTATCCTGATTACGATCGAGGTGATTCCTTTTCTCTATAATCTCTGGGTCAATTAATTATCAATACTCCCAAGTTTATCCTGGTCCAGTGATTCGTTAAGGAAATCCACAGCGAACTCAACGGCCTGATTACCATAACTCATATCATTGTTCTGATTTGCAAAGTGAGAATGCTTAATTACCTCAGTAGCTTTTCTTAAAAGTTCAGAGCTCAGCTCGAAGTACTCTGACTCGTCTTCAGCTGTAAGGATCTGGGCCATGAGTCCATTAATGCTCTTAATAAGACGAACTTGGGTAGACGTCAGCTCTTCAGTGCTGAGCTTGATGTGAAGTTCCTTATCTTTTTGACCTAAGCCTTGCATAATTTTTCCCTTTGTAAGTAGCTACCTAAGCATTATCGGGTAAAATCTTTGGAAATTTAGCTATTTATGCTGGACCAAAAGAATGCGGGTTTAAGGCTTTACAGACTTAGTACGGGTGTGTATAACTACCTTAATTTCCAAGAGATAAGTCCTTTTCAGTCGCGGGATGGAGCAGTCTGGTAGCTCGTCGGGCTCATAACCCGAAGGTCGTAGGTTCAAATCCTGCTCCCGCAACCATTTTTCGGACAGTGTTAGCACTAAAAGCTGAACCCTTCACCACCTCAAAAACAAATCATCAAAAACATTAGCAAATAACGAATAACACACGGGAAAACGTGGTTAAACGTTCGAGTTTTCTCACTTCTCGAAGGTAACTGGAAGTCACGCAAAAGACACCTGCGTGGCTACCAAATGTGCTACTTCTGGCTACCAGACTGTAGTTTTCTCTCTTTTGTGTGCTACCAAAAATTTCGGTAGCACATACACTTCCAAATTCAAATTTCTAGCGGCCTATTTAGTCCCCTCTAGGTGAAACGATGTTTTTCCTAGAGGGGACTTTAACAAAATGACATGGGGCCTTTAACAAATCCTCATGAACTGAAAGGACGTATTATGAAATCACTTATCGCACTCGCAGCTACCATGGCCGTACTTGCTGTAGGCTCTGGAAAACTTCCTTGGATTCTTTTTCAAGTCCGTAAGGCACAGATTCATCTCATCATTGAATCTCAAGCATCCAAGTGGCCGAAGGCGATGACATTGCCTAGCAGATAGTAAGACGAAGTTTATAACTAAAAATTAGTTGTCGGATGATTGATCATCTAAAGTTTCAAGAATTTTTAATTCTAAAAGCTTACTTTCAGGAAAAAAATTGAAAATCAAAATTGCTTTCCTCCACAGGTGAGCTTCTATATCAGGAATTATGTTCTTAAAAGAATTGAAGGCGGACTTTGGAAGTATAAAATAAATCCCATAACTGGAAATATTCCTCTCTTCTAAGATTCTTAAAATTTTAAATTGAGATTGTTCAATGATTTCTAGCTCGGCTTGTGTTGTGGTTCCAGGGTTCAAATATTTTAGGTTTGAAAGAATTTGTGAAGATTTGGAGTGCGTGTGAACGGTATGTATAAAAATCATGGATGGCCTTGTGGGTCAATTTAATATTGTTAATTCTTAAATGATGTTGGATTAGGCTAGGCACTGAACTATATGGGAGAACATGGACCTTTCAGTCCATACCGGAGCTAATGAAGGAAGAAGTTCTTCGTGATGAGGTTATTGAATTATGTCATGAAAGGATGCTTAAGCTAACAGAGGAAAAACTGGAGTTAATTCAATCAATTTTAGAGAATATTGTTATTTTTGAGCGATTCTGTCCCGGTAATTCCAAAGGGAATCAGTCACCTATGCCTTTAGGAAGGACATATAATTAATGAATATTTAATGACTTCGTATTCACTGTGCCAACGTCGGTTCAAGACTTTCAGGAATCCACTAGTGAAACGAAAGGTATCTTGAGTGTAACGATGGCTTTCCAATTGTTAGTTCTTTTAATAGTTGCGCGCCAACTCCGGAAAGTGAATGCAGTACTGAGATTCTGGCTTTTAATAAATGGAGTTACAGGATATATTTTAACCTTCTATCTATTAACGAAAATGGGAAAAACCTTTGAGTTTAGCTATCCTGATTTCAGACCCAGAACTACAATGGGCAGAAAAACTAAAAAAATACTTTTTCGAGAAAGCGTTCACTGTAGACTCGGCTTTTAACGGCAAAGACTCACAATTATTAATTTATAAAAACAAATATCAGGTAGTCATCCTTGATATGGACGTTGTGAACCATTCAAGTCTCGAGCTGCTCAGATATATCAAACTTAATGCCCCCGAAATTAAGGTCATACTCACCATGAACAATTTGCTTAAAATTAAGCAAATGGAAATCACTGAAAATGATCTGAAAAGATTGGGAGCAAGCGAAGTTCTGGTTAAGCCACTCACACCGGAAAAGATATTCAAAACAATTGAAGGCGAATATCGGATAAATTCCTGGAAAGATATCAAAGGTACCGATGAAGAGAAAGCGGCAGAAGAAGTTAATGCGAAAGACGACGAGTTTACCCGTATAAAATTTGAAAACTTTTTTAGTGGTAGTACCACCATCTACGACCACTATATAAGGCTAGGGAAAAATAGTTTCGTTAAAATTTTACATCAAGGTGAAACATTTGATTCTTCACGCTTGAAAAAATATTCAGCAACAAATCTCGAGTACTTGTACTTTAAAACCAGTGACCGGGCAATCTATATCAATTTTACCAATAAGCTTTTAAGTCAATTTATAGGAGATAATGCAACCACCATTGAAAAGAAAGTTAAAACCACTCAAAGTGTAGTGGAGAAATATCTTGAGCAAGTTTATAGCTCAGGACTAATGCCGAGCTTGATAGAAGAAGGCAAAGCGATATGTGAAAATATGTATAATATGATTCAGAAAGAAACTGAATTGTTTCATTATATGAAATCATTTGAAGAATACGATCCTCCTGCTTATGCTCATTTATTTCTGGTAAGCTTTTACTCCATCGTTACTTGCAAGCACTTGGAATGGGCCAGCGGCAGAACTACTGGAATTGTCGGCATGGGAGCACTCCTTCACGATATAGGAATGTTAAAGCTACCACCAATACTGAGGGGTAAAGAAGTTTCTCAGATGAATGAGAAGGAATTGGAGCTTTATCGTACGCATCCCAGACTTGGAGTGGATATGCTGCAGAAATATCCAAGCATTTCAGAACCGGTTAAACAAATCGTTTATCAACATCATGAATATTCAAATGGCGAAGGATTTCCCAATAAGTTAAATGGATTGAAAATATATCCTCCTGCTAAAATAGCTTCTCTCAATAATGAATTTGTTGAACTTCTAATGCGGGAAAAAGTTCCTCCTTTAAAAGGAATCAAAATGTTTATTCAGGACCGACAGCTCTTAACCAAATATGACCCTTTGATTTTGAAAGCTCTGGTGACGGGTTTTGTGCAGGAAAAATAATGGACACAGCTATGCATTTGGCCTATTTAGGATCTGATTCCGACTTTTATAAAGAGCTCTCCAGCTACGTTTCAAACTATGGAGTGGGTGAATTTGAGTTGAAAGAAGCGACTTATCAAAAAGGGAGCCTGGTTGAATTAATTTCCAATTGTAGACCACAAATTGTCTATATTGATTTAACTCTCATTATAGAAGTAGGCGACCTGTTAAATGAGGTCCTTTATTTAAAACGAAACACGGCTTTGAAGAGTATTTTATTTGTCGCCATTTTTCCAGATCAGTTGTCTTTAGACGCCAATCGAACTTTGCTCACCACTGGCTTTCAACTATTTTTTATTAAAGGTTCTGAAACGATTAGTCTTTTCAGAGACTCAGCTTATATCGCTTTTGATGCTATTTCAGATTTTCCGACTTTTTCCCGGGCCAGAAGAATAAACAAAAATATCACCATGGGTTCCTGTGCCACCCTTTATTCTATTGTGGACAATGATTTCATCCTTGAAACAGATCTGGATATTCCGTTTGATTCAATAAATTTAAAGCTTCCCATCTTCTGTGATTTGACTAATTCGCATTTCAGCATCAAGGAGCGGGGCAATTTTATTGCTAATTATCCAATGACGACTTCCTTTTTAATGCAATTACCACTGGCAGACGCCTGGTCAGAAGTATCAACTGATTTTGTCTTGCAGGATACTGTTGATACCTGGAAAGATTTTAATAAAGAAATGTTGGTGGAAGGACCCGTCTACATTAAGGTGATTTCGAAAAGTAAAAAAATATTTCATGAGATATATCAGTTTTATAACCCTGCTTTATTTAATATTAGCTTCATTGAGAATGTGGATATTGAAAATCTCAGGAACACATTAGAATGCAAAAATCCCCCTTTGATCTTTTTCGAACATGACGTTGAACCTGAAACAGAAAACTTTGATCAGTTGAGTGCTTTAATCATTCTTCTATCTTCGTTCTCTGATTACATGCCGATTGTCATCTGTACTAATACTCCTTCAAAGACTTCTGCCATTCAGAAATTGTTAAATTACAAAAATATCATATGTTTTGATAAGCCGCTCAATGGTGAGATTTTTTCCTCACTGACTAAAAGTTTTATGGAGAAAAGAAAAAAATCAGATTCGACTCACTTTATTTTTGATGTTGCTGCTACTGATCGAATTCTTGATGTGAAGTTTGATGTAGAACTTACAAGTCTGACTGAACATGAAATTACATTTTATTGTTCGGTTCCATTGCCTATGTTCAGTCTCTTACACTTTAATTTACCGATTGAATTCATAGCCACGGTAGTTCCTCCTATCTACGAATTAACTAACCGGGCGGAAAGTAACCAATATATGGCATTTATCAATGGAATTGATGAGGCCGGCCTGGCCCTGTTGAGAAAATTCATCAATCAAATTATTTATAATCCTCCACCTGATTATAGTGATGCAGCTATTGCCCAAGTGGTAAAGAGCATGAACGCGGTTAAGAAAGAAGACATTGCAACGCCGCCAGAACAGATCTTATTGAAGAAAGAAGAAAAAATAGAGCAAAAAAATAGTGAAGCCTTCAAAGAAACCCGTTTTTCGGGGAAATCGAAATTATAAAGGATTTTATGAATAAAGGTAATTTAGTGATAGTTGACGATGAGCCGACTCTAGTCAAACTTCTTGCAAAAAAGCTCAAAGAATATGCAGACAATATCTTTACTGCTGCCAATGGTGAGGAAGCTTTAGTGGTATTAGCGAAACAAAAAATCCACTGCGTGATATGCGATGTCAGTATGCCGAAGATGGATGGTATCCAGTTAATCAAAAAAATGAGATCTGACAATAATCCCGTCCCATTTGTTTTTTATACCGGAGTCGGTAATCACGAAATGATGTTAGAGGTGGCTAAGTACGGAGCCTTTGATTTTTTCAATAAGCCTGACTTTACCGGCCTGGAAGAAGTTATAGTCAGAGGGCTAAAAGAAGGTTTTAATCGACCTTCTGAGACTGGCTCAGAACTTGATTTTGTAAGTGAGTATCAAAAGCTTCTTAACGAAATGAAGTAACCAGGAAGGTAATTCATGTCTGATCTCGATTCATCAATAGCTACTTTAAGCTCCGATGGTAAAGTCATTAAATGGAATATGATGCTTACTGAATTAACCGGGTACGAGTCCAATGAAATACTGGGAAAACATTTTAGAATACTAAACTCAGTTGAAAATCTTCGCCGGAAAAAGTCAGAGGAAGTACTGAAGTGGGCACTGTCTGAAGGTAAGGTTTATTACGAAGATTGGCATGTCAAAAAAGATGGTGCACATTTTTGGGCGAGTATGAATGTTACTGCCATTTATGATAATGGTGAAAAACGACCTACTTTTTTTCTTGAAATGCGCCAGGCTTCCCAAACCAATCAGGTCGCTGAAAAGTTCCGGGCCAGAAGCGCTGAACTAGAAAAAAAACTAGGTGATCAAACCATCCAACTTGATGAACGGACCAGTCAGTTAAGTGCTAAGACTAAACAATTTGATGTGGCCGAAGCCTTGAATGTTTCCCTTGAGGGGCAGTTAGGTGAAAGAACCAGCGAATTAGGTTTTCAAACCAGTGAGCTGGGAGAAAGAACTTTTCAACTTAGTAGTAAGACTAAAGAATTTAATACCGTTGAGACGCTTAATAAAGAATTAGAGGCCTTTACCTACGCGGCTTCGCATGATTTAAGAGCCCCTTTACGTTCGATAGATGGTTATAGCCAGATATTGCTGGATGAATACAGTGATAAGTTAGATGAAGCAGGTCAAGGTTTTCTCACACGTATAAGAATTAATGCTCAAAAGATGGCGCAATTAATTGATGATTTGATTGGTCTTTCGTCTCTTACCAGAGGTGAGCTTAAACGTTCGACTTGCGACCTTACTGCTGAATGTAAACTGGTCGCTGCTGAACTGATGCGGGCCAAGCCAGAGAGGAAAGTCGAATTTTTCTTCTCAGATCTGATGCAGATTAATTGTGATGTTCCTCTTATTCACGTTGTTTTGGAAAACTTGATAGGTAATGCCTTTAAGTACACGTCTAAAATTCCACTTGCGAAAATAGAAGTTGGGTTTATGAAAATGGCCGAAGGGAACATCTATTTTGTTAAAGATAATGGTGCAGGATTTGATATGGAATATGCTCATAAACTTTTTGCTCCTTTTCAGCGACTTCATGCTGTGACGGATTTTGAAGGGAATGGAATAGGCTTGGCCACAGTACAACGGATAATTCATCGCCATGGAGGAGAAGTTTGGGTGGAGAGCGAAGTAGATAAAGGGACAACATTTTTTTTTACAATTTGATAACCAGGGAAGATTTATGGGAAATGGCGTAATTTTATTAGTTGAGGACAATCCGGATGATGAAGCATTAACTCTTAGGGCCTTCAAGAAACATCATATATCAAATGAAGTGGTTGTAGCTCGTGATGGGGTAGAGGCGATCGATTATATTTTGGGTCTTGGTAAGCATGAAGGACGAGATGTTAGTTCTTGGCCTCAGGTGGTATTACTGGATTTGAAGTTGCCTAAAGTAGATGGTTTGGAAGTTTTGAGACGGATTAGAGCAGATGAGAGAACTAAGCTTTTACCGGTGGTCATTCTTACTTCCTCAAAAGCTGAAGAAGATCTGGTCGCTAGTTATGGCCTGGGCGCCAACAGTTACGTTCGAAAACCAGTCGACTTTAATGATTTCAGTGAAGTCATTCGTGGATTAGGTTTGTATTGGATTTTAATCAATCAACTACCTCCATCCAAACTGATTTAGTGAGCAATCATATACGGGTTTTATTAATTGAAGATTCAGAAGATGATGCTTTCATGATCTTGAGAACTTTGCAGAAAAGCTTTCAGGTTACTCATGAAAGAGTTGAATCGTCTGAAACGATGAAGTTCGCTCTTGCTAATGGACCTTGGGACATTCTAATTTCTGATGTTAATATGCCCAGGTTCACCGGTACTGATGCCTTTAATATTTTGAAATCTTCCGGCCTGACTGTGCCGTTTATTTTAGTTTCCGGGGCGTTAGAAGATATTGCAGGTGTTGAAGCCATGCGGTTAGGGGTTGACGATTTTTTGCTCAAAGGAAATCTTTCACGTTTAGTTCCGGCAGTTACCCGCGAGCTTCAAAGATCTGAAGTAAATAGAGAGCGCAAGAAAGCTGAAGTCGCTTTGCGCCTGAGCCAGGAACAACTTAGGCAATCACAGAAGATGGAAGCCATTGGAAGACTTGCTGGTGGAGTCGCTCATGATTTTAATAACCTGCTTGCGATCATAAGTTTAAGTTTAGAAATTATTCGAAATGACCTGCCAGCAGAACATCCACTTCAAGAATATGTTTCTAATATTACACATGCACAAATGAGGGGGACTGCCTTAACCCATCAATTGCTTTCCTTTAGCCGCAAGCAGGCAGTGGTACATCGAATTTTTGACTTAAATGAGCTTATTCTTGGCCTGATTAAAATGCTTGATCCTGTTATAGGCGAGGATATTGAGCTGGTGATTGAGCTTGAATCGACACCTCTGCTGGTTAATGGAGACTTCGGACAAGTTGAGCAACTACTGATGAATCTGGTGGTAAACGCGCGAGATGCATTAGTTAGAAATGGGATTATTAAAATTCAAACACTTTCTTTTGAAGACAAAGTTAAACTTACCGTCGCTGATACTGGTATAGGTATGAGTGAGGACATTAAGTCCAAAATTTTTGAACCCTTCTTTACTACCAAAGAAGTTGGTAAGGGTACTGGTTTAGGTTTGGCCGCCGTTCACGGGGTGTTAACACAGATGGGCGGAGAGGTGATGGTAGAAAGTAAATTGAATGAAGGTACTTCATTTCATCTTTATTTCCCTAAACAAAAGAGTAAAGCGCCACCCACTCCTCAACTTTCTGCTGTAAAAATAAAACCAAAGCAGAACCTTAAAATACTTTTGGTGGAAGATGAAGCGGCCCTTCGAAATGTTATAGAAGCAACTTTAAAGAACAATGGCTATAAAGTCGCGCTTGCGACCAATGGAGTTGAAGCCTTAGAGCTGATTGAAAAATCCGAATTTAAATTTGATATTATTGTCACAGATGTTGTCATGCCTAAAATGGGCGGCAGTGAATTGTTTGAGAAAGTTCGAGTATTGTTTCCAGAGACAAAAGTGCTTCTTATGTCTGGATATACAGAGGAAAAGCTTTTGAATTATGGAGTTTTAGGAATGGAAGACTTTTTTTTAGAAAAACCTTTTAGTGCTCAAGAACTTTTGAAGAAAATTAGTGCGATTTTAGAGAGATAAAGAGAAAGATCTGGATTTACCAAAAAAGTGTCCACTAAACTTGGGGAAGCTCAGTCTTTTACTGCTATACCAAATTTCTACATATTCAAAGATCGCTGCCCTTAGTTCTTTCTCCGAAGTAAACTCTCGTCTGTAAAAGAGTTCTGACTTAATAATCTTTAAAAATGATTCTACATAAGCGTTATCATAATAGCTTCCTTTTCTGCTCATACTTGAGATGAAATATTTATTTTCTAGCAGTTTCCGGAATTCACCACTCGGATTTTTTTTGGCAAGATTAATCTCCTTCCTGAGCATAGTTTGAAGTAAGCGGAATATCTTCCCGTCTTGAATTTTCCTAAACCAAATATCAGGCCAATGAATTTCGCCTAAGAAAAGATCATTTTTTTGAAAACGGCAGAAGCTCTTCGTAATCTTCAATCGTCTTTGCGTGAGGCAGTTTTTCCAATATTCTTCCCAACCAGTCAAAGGGCTCCAAGTCATTGGCCTTTGCTGTTTCAATTAAGCTGTAAAACATCGCACTCGCCTGGGCCCCTTCAACGCTTGTGCTGAAGAGCCAGTTCTTTCGGTCGATAGCGAAGGGACGAATCTTGTTTTCAACTCCGCAGTTGCTAATATTTAATCTGCCATCTTCAAGGTACCCAATGAGATAAGGGTATTCATTATAAAAATAATTAACTGCCTTACCACCTACTGACTTCGGAGTTACTGATCTATTATTTTATCCATAAAAATAGAACCACCGCTTATTTTTAAATCTGCCAATCGTATTCTTACGAGTTGAAATCTACTATTGAAAATTACCTCACGAAGTAATCTCTAACATGATTTAAAAGGACTTTGATATTTTTATCAGGAACAAAGGTTGCATTGCCAATTTTTTTAATCTTTGGACCATAGGTTATAAGTCCGTCAATTTCACCTGAAAAATATATAATGGGAATTGAAGAGTTAAATTTTCTAAGTTGTAATCCGAAATCAATCCCGTTTGGACAAGGCATATGAATGTCTGAGATGATTAGATCAAAGAAATTTTCTTGTAGAAGAGCTAATGCTTCATTACTATTTAAAGAAGCTTGGATTTGATAACCGTCTTCTTGAAGAACCATTTCAAGAAGTTCCAGTACCTGTACATCATCATCTAAGAGTAAAATTTTCATAAATCCTGTTTTTTATATTCTCTCTATGGCTAATTATAGCTCATTACAGCTAATATGTCTCTTCAAGTTATTGAAATTAAGGTTGCTTGAGATTCCCTCTATTCAGAAAAGGTAACTAATGTAACTATAGGTAAATAAAGGATTTATAAGCGATAAAGAAAAGGTTCGGTTATGCCTAGATTAAGCAACAATAAAGCAGCGAAGAAGAATTCAACTGAAGAAAGGTTAAGAGCAACTCCTTTTGATTCGGTTGAAGAATTGGATACTGAAACGGCCAGCATTCGGTTGGCTGTTTGGAGAAGGGTTACGGAAGGAAAAATAATCGACGAATTATTATCCAAACCAGAAAGCAAATATCTCCTTGATGAATGGAAGGCTGGTTTACTATGTTTTTTTGGAAATGACTCGAAAAACAGTATATACAGGATATATTCAGAAGGTCAGGGATTGAAGCTTCAGCTTAATAAGGAATTTGCCAAATCACTTGCTGAACACGAAGTGACTTTTTTAGAAGGTGTCGTCCGGGCAGGCATTGAGGGCTATGGTGCTCTTTATATGAGATCGAAATCAATCATCCAATCTTCGGACGTTCAAAGCTCGAAGAAGACGGATAATCTTTCAAAAAAAACTAAAAGTTGATTGTCGATCCCTACTGGTTTAGCGAAATAAAAATCGCTAAGTAACATTTCCGTCGTTCAATATCCTCAATCTCTCTTTGTACATCCTTCCAAACAGCAAATTTGTGGCGAATAAAATATGTTTCTAAGCTTGTATTCATAAAATAGAACTTCGTATTAACTTAGAATAATAGCACTATCCAACGGTGCGACCAAATCGCTTGTAAAGTTGTTTGGACTCTAAAGTCAGTCTCTCTTTTTGTTTCGTAGGTGACGTTTGCGCCTGTCGAATCCCTTATGTGTTCATCCGCAGACTTCACGCCATCCGCTTCGCTCTTGTCATTCGTCATGCCCCAAAGGGCTGAACACGGTCTTCTCGGTCGCTGCACTTTTTCTCCCGTTGGGCTTCTCGCTTGGGTGAAGAAGCCCCAAACGGGGAAAACAACAAACCGAAACGAGGAGACTTAAAAATGAAAACTGAAATCCAACAAAAATTAGAACAACTTGCCTTTAACCGCACAATTCCGTTTTGCTACGGCTGCTACATAAAGGCCCCTAAAGGTGTATGCCCTGAGTGCCACAGCGATGATTTAATGAGACACCTAGATGGTGTTGGATGCGAATGGGGAACGGATTGGGTAATTAGCCACATCCTCGAAGAAGAGCTAAAGGCTGTGGATACCGAAGAAGCTTTTGAAGACTCAATTCGTAGCTGCTATCCAGAAGAAACTCAAATCGGTTGGATTAAAATGGATACAGTAACAGTAATTAAAGAAATTGATCCTACTTCATGGGAACTTGCTAAATCTGAATGGGAATCTCAAGAAGTCGAAGATGGTGGTCTTGTTACTTTTGATAATGGTTCAACATTTTACTGGCTTTTAGACGTAGAATCACTTATCAAATGACGAGTGATTCTACTTAGGTATCATTACGAAATGCTATCAGTGTCCCAAGATGACTTCTGTTGTCGATTCTGCTTTTCTTTGAAAAGCCGAGTGTATCGCAAACGGCCTCAATCTTTTGACAAAGAATATCAGCGTTTAAATTGCTCATCCATAAGTCACCTTGTGTCGATTGCTCCCTGTTTGTGCTTTGCCACTGTGAAGAATTATCCAAAGGATGTCCTGGCTGAAAAGGATGGATATTAAAAATCTTGTGATCTACTTGCGTAATCCAGGCAGCACCGACTTCTGTAATTGCCCCCCAAGATACTTTAGTATTCTCGCTAGTTACAAATAGAACATAGATCTTTTGATTTGAGTAACTTTCCACAAAAAAATCACGCAAATATTCATATACATGACGTCCTTCCGGGACACGACAAATTTCATCATCGCAATTTGTATAAAGGATTGCGTCCACAGGTACATTGTTAAAGAGTAGCATTTGATAGATAACATCTGAGAAAGATTTATCTTTTAGCGTCTGACTGATGAGGATTTTCTTCTTCTGCGAATCAACAATAGCTTTTAATCCTAAATCAGGGCTGCTATCAGAAATTGATTGAAGGACTGCGGCCTCTAGTTCTCGTTGAGGAATATTCACTCCACGAGCAGTTAGTGCTTTTACAGTCTTTTCACTCACAGATCGCCTGAATGTATCAACATTCTTTTTTAACTTTTCTTCATTCTTTTTCTGGTCATCCTCTGTAGCTTGCTTTTTCTGTTTATTTTTAAGATCAGTGTATAGTTCTCGTTTTCTTAAAACATCACCGAGCAGCTCATCGCGGATGTATTTACGAACAGCCTCATAACGAGGATCATCTGATTTGTAACCCTGCCTGTTACTAAGTGCCATATCTGGTAATTCTGTTAATTCAAAAAGATCAATATGAAGTTGTCCAACGATATAAACTTCGGTGAGCTTGTTTTGACCAACAGAAGGAAGAATATTGAATTCACCCAGCTTTTCATTTGCAAAAAGTGAAATGAAGTTATCTGGAAAATCAGTCACATCGCTCTTACGACCTCTTGTTGACTTATAAGTTCCAATCCATCCAAGAATTTTCAAGTGATATTCATGCTCAAGTCCATCATTTGCTTTCATTGTGATCGGAATTGAATGCTCATCACGTACTACAACTAGTTCTGCTCTTTTGTCAGGAAATGGATTTTCAACTTTTTCAGCGAGCGTAGAGAATTTGCTCCCAAATGTTGTGAGAGTTGCAAGTTCAGTCATCATGTTTTGGTCAAAATCTTGAATAACCACAGTCTCATTCTCTCGAATAATGTGAATTTTAAAGTCCTGATTAACTAGAGGAAAGATTTTAAGTAAATTTCGGCTGATTGCATCTAATGTTTTATGAAGTCGATATTGTGGATTTCGCATAACAATTGCTGTGCCATGATTTGTAATGCGATCAAATTTGATATTTGCATCTTCAATTTCGCTAAGATTTTTTTCATCAACAGGACGACGAGAGAGGATAAAACCCGAACGTTCTCCTGATGCCGTTACAGTCATAATATCTACATCCTCGGCAACGGAAAGTGCAGCGAGTTTACCAACGCCTTTACGCCCCATTTTATGACGAGTGCCTGATTTAGTTTTGGAATCAATAGAATTGGAGCGAGAAACGCCTGCAACATTTAGATATTTTTCGATCTCACGATCCTTGTAAGACATACCGTGACCATCATCCTCGACACGGATGTCATCCTTGTTTGCGAAAATATAAACATTTTTTGCGTCCGCATCGTAAGCATTAGCAATTAATTCTGCTAAAACATAGTAGATATTTGTGTAAAGATTTGGGCCTAGGAGTTCGAGAATCCGCGGATCAACATTGAGACTATATTTTTTTGTGATCTGATTTGGCATTTATGACCTCTTAATTTACCTTTTTAAAGATTTTACTTACCACAAGCGATCTTAGGTGTTGATCTAATCGAGTTGGCAAGTCGCCCCCTTTAATCAGAACACCTAACTCTACATTTCTCTCCATTGCAGCGGTTGTTAAGTTTGCACTCGTTATAAATGCAATGCAATCATCCGCAACTGCACATTTCGCATGAACAACACCAATCGTATCGGATGGGTTTTGGGATTGATCCCATATGTAAATATTTGCTTTAGGGACTGAGCTTCTCATCCTGGGAACAGAATCGACTTGAATTCGGGAGTGAGGATTTTGTGATGACTCTACAAGAATATCTACAGAAACATTTCTTTCGATTGCCCTATTTAGTGCAGAGTGGATAGTTGGAACATCATAGGCAACAAAACTAACAACGAATAACTTGGTTTTGGCTGACTCAATGACTTCTTTCAAAACTTGCTCTGTATGTCGTATTGGAACAAGATTTGATGATGGCCCTGTCCAAACCATTTCCACACTTCCGCGCGAAGCCGCCAGTTCTGCTGTAAGCGAAGCAGACATAAGGGCAGATGCAATTTCAATCGAAGACACTTGCTTATTTTGTTTCCAGTTTTTTTCAAGAAGATCAATTAGTTTTACATTGATGTTCGGACTAAGACCTCGACGAATTTTAGGAAAATCATCCCCTGAGTTGATCGATTTAATAAGATTTGCCAGAGCAGTTACACGAGCTGGGTGTAGCTCTAATCCAAGTTCGGCAATCACATTCCATATATCAGACATACAAAACCTCAAGTCTCAAAAAATGCTGAATCAGAGTTTTCAAATGTCTTAACCAATAATGCTCTATCTAGATAACGGTTCCCTCGCTCACAAGAGGTCTCAGCAACAAGCGTGCAAGCATGGCATGAAGCTAGGTGCAGAGATCGATCTTTAGATGGATCATGTTCTGAGCATAAAGGATCAGAAGCACAAACTTCAGCTCGTGAAAGGGCTTGTTGAATAATTCTTCCCAGATATTCAGGCTTCCCTAATTCAACTAAGCCTCCGAGAGTTCCATCCGAGTCTGCTGCCGCAGTATAAAGAAGAACTCCTGCCATATTATTATCATTTCCAGTCGTGGCATAAATTCTTTCCCTAATACTCGAAGCATTATATCCACACTCAAGAGCCAGTTCTCTGATTAGAAGGTGAGCGAATGTGTGTAGCATTGCATATCTAATACGAGGATAACCAACATTAGGATCAAGTTTTCTTGAGTTTCTCCAGCCCTTATGACCGTCAAAGAGTTTTTGATCTCTTTCTTTTACTGATTGTTTTTGTTCCCAAGTCGCAAGTTCAGATTCATTGAAACGAATAAAGATACCTTCTCCATGAACCTCTGTCGCTGGTACCCAAGTTGGATTTCCTCGACACAATTCAGCCATTGGTGGTCGCTCATCAGGAGTATCTGTTTCCTCGGGTGCTTCAACTCTTGTATAACCAATTAAAGCGTTCACTTCTCTTAGTCTTTCAAGAAGAAGTACATCTTGGATCAAATTTTGAAAACCTTTTGGCACATCTGTTTTTCGACTAAAAAAGTGAGGCCAATTAGTTGGAGGATTTGAACTTGTTAAAACTTCCCATTCTGGAGTTTTAATATCTCCATCGGTTACAACTTCGGTTGTTCCTGAATTATTATTTCTTTGTTGAATGCCTTTCCAAATATCATTTGCAGTATATTTATCAATCCCTGGAATTTGACCTGCTTTAGAGAGAGTTTTAAGAACAATTTTAAGCTCATCTTCTGATTCAGTATCTTGAAAGTAATTCCAGTTATCCAAAAGGATTTGCTGTATAGGATTTCCTTCAAGAGGAATTGCGAGAACTGAAATTGTCATCGGGAACCAGCTATTTGTTGCTCCTAAAAGAACAGCTCTTGCATCTTCTGTACACCCATCAGCCTCAAAGTGATCTAAGTGTGGATGGCGTCCACGGCAAGCAGGAAGATTCTGTTGGCCAATTTTTCCAAAAGCGTGGGCCATATTTTTTTTGTTTCCACAAGTATCACATTGCACCCAGAGATTTTCAGTTTGTAGTGATGCCCCCATTTCATAAAATCTTAATGTTCCTCTGCATTCACTTGGGCCAGCATGAACAAACCAATGCCATGGGAAATCATCAAGATGCCCATTTCGGCAAGCCATTAAAAAACGTGCAGGAACAGCATCTGCAAAATTTCCTTTTGAACAGTTAGTGTGAATGAATTGAGTTCTTTCTGGGCGATAAGGAGATTCTTTCAGTGTAAACAAGCCTGATTCATAATCAGCCAATAGGCCACACTTCACACATCGTAACCACCGAGGAAAAGGTTTAACTGGAACGCCAATTTTAGCTTCAGGTGTAAAAGGATCAACATTATCATTTTTATTCACAGGCGGCATACGTAGCCTAACTACTTGTTGACCTAAAACTCTTTGAACTGCTGATAATAATCTTGCTTCTTCTAATGGAGGGCAGAGTTCTGTGTCCCAACGATTTAATCCCATTGTGATAACTGATAAATTTGGCAAATCAACGAGTGCACCTGGGCCATACGTCCATAAAAGTTGACTTGGCCTTACTTGACCTACAGATGTATTACTCATTCTTCACCACCAGATTCATTGTTGTCATTTTTTGTTTTTATTTTCCAGTCGGGCATCGAACTGATTTTAGCATCGTCCATAATTAATCGAACTCCAGGCTCAACTTCTCGCATTGAAGTTGGCGCTGTAAAAATATTCCAGTTTGGAAGGCCTGGCTTTTTCAGTAATGCAACAGCATTATCAGGAGCACCATAAGTATCATAAGCTAAACGTCGTCCAGCTTGTGTTGCTTCTCGCACCCATCTATCAATGCGATCTGAAATCATATCTTCAGTGTATTGTCCCATCTGTTTTCTGTTCGTCACAAGCCATGCCCTCGTTGTAAATGCTTTTTTAATAGCAGCAACTTCAGCCAAATTTATGGCATTCATGCTTTCGGCTCCCAAATTAGGATTGAAGCCATCATCTGAAAGACGAAGAGCGCTGACCATCGCTCCTGTTAAGCCTCTGTCCAACGCTCTTGGGGCGAATGGAGTAACTGATTGAGCTTCAACATGCTTATAGAAAGTCGCGTGATAGTGTTCAAATGATTCATAGTGAGACAAATCTCTTGGCCTTGACCAAGTAAGAACTGTGCACACAAGCCCAGGAAAAGAACGTCCCACACGACTTGTTGCTTGAATGTACTCTGCAGTACTTTTTGGCTGGCCGTTTACAACCATGAGGCCAAGACGATTTATGTCTACACCAACTGAAAGCATGTTCGTCGCTAAAACGACATCAATCGCTCTTGATTCACCTTTTTGCCAAACCTTTTTGAATTTAACTTCAAGGAGGTCAAGTTTTTTTGGAATATCCTTGCTGGTCACACGAGAGGTGAGTTCATCAATATTTTTAACTGATCTTTGTGCGAGTCCTGGGCGAGAAACGTCTCCCATCAGTACTCGATACGAACGAGTTTGAACGTCATCTTCAGAAAGTCGCTTCATTCCTCCAAGCTCTCTTAAGGAATTAAAGTAACCGACAAGTGTCATGTATGGATCAGCGACAGTCCCAAATGTATCAAAAAGCTTTTGAGATGCAGTTAAAAGAGCAACGTAGAGTCTAATCAATACAGCAGGGCGAGAACTTCCAGGGGCACAAATTCCAATATATCGACGACCAGGCTTTTGGGCTATTGGCCTTTGCACTGAGAAGAAATTATCTTCAACATCTAATCCGTGAGGAGGAAAGACTAGTACTTTTCGCAAGAATACGTTGTTTACTTGTTCAGGAGCTTTTCTAACTGTAGCCGTAGAAGCAATAATCTTTGGCTTCACTGTTTTTCCATTTAGGCTCCATGAGGATAATTCATCAACAGCCGTTTCATATAATCCAACCATCGTTCCGAGTGGCCCGCTGATAAGATGAAATTCATCTTGAATGATTAGGTCAGGTGGGCGAATTGGGGAAATAGTTTTAGCGGAGCTAGCAGGGAGATCACGAAGCTTTGTATGTCTTCCTGTGCATGGTGATTCTGGCCAAAGAAGTCCGTGACGATCACACTCGGTATTTGCTTTCCCAAATAAATTTCTCGTCTGACCTTTCCATGCCATCATTGCAAATTTATCTACAGTTGCAATGAGCATACTTGGCGGTCTTCTATAGATTTCTTCGTCAACCACTACTATGGGAAGCCCTGACCCCTCAGATTTTCCTTTAGAAAATTCACAAGAATGATATTTGTCGCCACAATAAATGATTGTACGCCCTATGTTCTTGCGAACATCAATATCTCTTCCTGGGATGATTTCGGTACCACACCAAGGACAACTTGTAAGTTGTGCAGGTGTAGATGCTCCACCGTGCTTGCCATCTCTTGCAGACTGTATTGCATGAGCACTTTCTTCAGTTGAATTTGGTGTACTCTTTTGACCAACCCAAAGACCAATTGTGAAAGTATTGTTTCCCCACTTCGTAGGGTTTTCTCTTCTAATGACTTCCATTGCACAAATGAGAGCACTCGCACGTTGAAACTGCTGAAGCGTTAATAACCGTAAGGTGTATCGCATGATAACTGAAAGACCACGACTTGAATCAAGGCCACCTAAGTTTCCTTGAAGTCTTCGTACTGACATTGCAAACGCCGCGACTCCTAAGTACGCTTCTGTTTTTCCCCCACCTGTAGGAAACCATAAAAGGTCAGCAAATGAATGATCTGCTTCACCACGTCTATCAACGTGTTCAGGATCAGTTAATGACGGAATGGACATTAAAACAAATGCTAACTGGAATGGTCGCCATGATCTATTCTTAGGTACATTTAGGGATTCAAATGTAACGGCTTCACCGCGCCTTTGAGCAAGGGCTTGAATGCTTTTTACTCGCTGTAATGACATCGCATTATTGGCGAATCGGAATGCTTCTAAAGCTTTGGTATCAGTTGCAAGAGCGTTAATACCATCTTTAAGGCGATCTAAGACTTGTGAACAACTATCAAGAGCTTCATTAGCTCTTTCTTCATAGTTAGCGAGTTCTGTCTTTATTCTTTTGCTTTGTTCTTTGATCCAGCTCTCATAATCTGTCGTTAAAAGTGTGAGAACTTCAATAAGTTTTTGTGTTTCAAAAGTTGCGAGATTTTTCATATCAAGCAAGCCTTCTTTAACCATCCTTTGCTGAACGACTCTATCTTCTAGGTTAAGCCCTGGAGTCTCCGTTACAGGAACCTCATATTCGGGGATAACTATCGTTTTTAATTCTCTAGCGCGTTCAGGATTTTCAGAATCAGTAATTGCGTGAACCGAAGTTCCGTGGCCAACAGCAAATTCAACACGCTCACGATAAATCATTTCCAATGATTCACGTTCAATGTCAGCTCCATCTGCATTAAGAACAGACTTTCTTCTAAAGACTGATCCACCATTTACATCTCTTACAATTATTTCAGGCTGAAAAACCCATGCTTCATCCTGATTCGTCTCAGGTAATTCCTGATTATTAATAAGAAACAAGGTGATGAGGCGATCACTATTATTTTGTGGAATCCTAATTGTCCCTTTAATTATGATATTGGGAGTATCTAAGTCTAAAGCAATAGGCTCAATTTCACCTTCAGTGATTTTCAAATTAAAATGTCCACCAGCAGGAGTTCGTTTCCAAATTTTCTTTTTGGGCTTTCTTTTTCCTTCTTCATCCATTTCTATTTCTACTTCAGGATCAGCTTTTTCATATCTTCCCCAACGGGCTTCAACTTTAAGCTCCTTAAGATTCCCATCAATACAAAAAGTAAAACCGATTGATGATGGTACGAGCGATCTATTGGAAGAAGTTTCTACCTCGGTATTAGCACTATCAGCATCAGTTCTTCCGCTTGAAGCGGCAAGTGCTTCATTTTGCTCTGCACCTTCAAGCGTTTCTCTTGGAGCAAGCTTTCCTACTAGATACCTATCACGAACACTCATCCCGATAATTTCTTCAAACGGTCCGTTAGCTGGGCCCAGCAGATCGTCTTGAGTCGCGAGCTTCAAAAGTTCGCGGACGTATGCCTGTTCGTTTATGGATTTTCCTTCTAGAAAAGGGATCGCTTCAAATTCATGGTCTAATAAAGTTGTACAAAGTTTGGAAAAAACGTCCCATTCGATTCTTGAATAAAGAGTATTTGTATCTAAATTTTTTAAACCAAAATCAGAAAGTGTCTTTTTAATCTTAGGTGCTTCAAATCCACCAAAGTAAATATGAGCTTTGTAAAGTTCTGTGCGAATACTGAAAACGCGCCCAATTCCAAGGATTGTGTCGTCTTTCCCTAGAAGTAAAACTGCGGAGCCTTCAGCTAGATTTAGATAATTAGATTGCCCTAAAGTAAGTGTAAGAAGCAGGTTTTCAAAGGATGGTTTGAAATCAGGTTTGACTATCCAGCCGTCAAGAGATGCTCTGGTTGTTGCGATGTCGCTCATTATTCTCTCTCCTCAAGATTAGTTTCTTGCTGATCTTTTGATTTTTTACTCTTAGGTTTCGCTAATGATTTTTCTTCTTTCTTTGCACCAAGAGAGTAATTTAGTTCGATGAGTTTTGATGAAACGATGGTGCGTGCCTCGTTTGAGATAGTGAATCGCACGCCTTTCTCTGTTTCATAAAAGTCATGATTTAAATGTAGATTTGACCAACCGTAGGCTTTTAATAAAACATAGTCTAATTCAGTGATGACTTGACGAAAAAGTACAACATGATGATCTTGATTACTGCGATCATGAACCTTGTTATATATTTCGGTTATACCGAGATTGAACTGTTCTCTATGGTCGAAGTATTTCTTTGAACAATCTCTTAATTCATCAATGAGAACAGGAAATGGAAAAGTATCTAAGAGATCAGTAGGGGCATATCTAATCAGCTCAAGATTATAGCTGCCGTATTTACGGCTCCAAACTTCATGAAGGTTGGATGAAACAACACCTGCAATTGCATAGTCATCAGTTGCGAGTATGGAGATCGAATGCGAATAAACGGTTCTTCCAGATACACGACCAAAGGCAACGTATTTTGCAGCTCCGGTCGCAATAGCAAATACGAATTTCAATTCTTTTAAACGTCGATATAGTTCTGGTCTTTTATCTCCATATTGCCACCACTTTTGTGGAAGTGGTTTTCTTAATGCGAACTCACCATTTTCATTTTTCCTGGTGCGCTCTGGATATACTTTTTCTCTGATTATAGACAAGCAGTCTGAATAGTCTTCAGCTACTGGGCCTTTGTACTCGTTCTCTCTCGTTAAAGGCCAGTCGTGAAAATTTATGATCCATTTTGAAGGTGTATGAAGAGGATCAATATTCAATTCTTGCCCAACCAAATATCGATAAATTACATCTTGATTTTTTGAATCTTTACTTAATAGTCTTAGAGCGATCTCTTCCTCTATAACAAAACCTTTTCCTAAAGCGATAGTTCCTTGAAAACTTATTTTCTGGTTTTGTGGAAGCTTCAATGGAGTGGTATTTGAAGATTCTGCTGTTAAATATGAATTAATTTCATCCTTCATTTCATCATTTAGATACTTCTTTCCATTCCATTTACCCTTAAACATAACCAAAATTGAGATTACAACGGAGGCATTTCCTGGCCATGAAGATTTTGGGTAGGCACAGACTATAGAATTTTGGTTATTCACTAATTTGGCAAGACCCGTTTCCCTTGTGTCTCCTTCAGAAATTGAACTCTGAAGAATCTGAGCTGATACGCCACCTTGTTTTAATAGGCTATTTACTCTAAGTAGAAAAAATGAACAGAGGTCGGCGTTTGCGCTTGAGTTTGGAAATATAATTTTAGTGAGGAAATTCAAATATCTGAGGCTGTATGCGGATCGAATTTTCCTTCCGCCGAGAAATGGAGGATTACCAATTACTAAGTCAAACCCATTAGATTTCAAGAAAACCTCTGGAAACTCAAGTAACCAATGGAATGGTTTTTTGTAAAATCGAGCATTTCCAGTATCAAACAAAAGTTCGTCTTTTACGAGAGAACTTAGTCTTTCTGTTTGATCGGTTTTTCCAGACATGATTTTTTCAATGTACTCTCTGAAAATAATTTCCTTCGAAGGATTATCACTTGATGCACAAATGCTGTCGGCAATAATTTTCAAGGTGTTTAATAAATTTTGGGATTTATTATTCAAAGACGTTACGAGGTCAATGTCATTTATGTCATTTATCACTATCGCAGAAGCTTGTTCTCTTAGTGATAAAGCTTCGCCCATGATGGTTATTGCGTAAACAGAAAGGAAATCAATTTGTGACTCTGTTTGTTCTTCCCTAATGGAAAAGGAATAGAGTTCATTGCGATTTTTAATTCCGAGAAGACTATCGCCAGACTTAAAGTTGTGGTCAAGGAATTCAAAAGGTTTTCCTTTTGACATTGTAATTAACCAAAGCGAAAGTTTAGCTAATTCAACCGCGAGTGGATTAAGGTCAACTCCATATAGACATCTTTCTGTGACAAGTTTTCTTGCATACAAGAGCCTATCATGTTGATCTGCCGAAATGGTGCTGCCTTCATTATTCCAAGCTTGAACTAGATATTCTGAAAGGCTCCTGCAGGCTTGAACTAAAAATGCAGCCGATCCCATTGCTGGGTCACAGATTTTCAGGGAAATAATTTCTTTTGAAGATTTTAACTTCCAATCTTTTTTATCAAGTCCATTTCCTGGGCCATCATAAACAAGAGGCTCTAATGCTCTTTTTACAATTTTTTCTGTTAAGCTTCTTGGAGTGTAGTGTGTGCCAGAATCTTTTCTGTTAGAACCAGATGAAACGGCATAGGAGCCAGCTCTGTAAACAAGTGGATACCCCCAAATGTCTGTTCCTATTAAATGATAGAACGAAGAAGCATCAGCCGCTAATTCTTCACTACCACCACACGCAAGCAAAAGCTTACCAAATTCATCTTCCGTAATTTTTATTTCAATTTGCTTGTCAATTGCTGCTGCAGATTTCTCTAACTTATCAGATAGAAAAGAAATTAAATCTATACGGCCTTTATTCTTTTTTGATTTTAATTCAACAAAAGAGATAAATATTTTTTCGTCTTTCTTCCCTTTTAAAGCAAGGGTTGTTTCTGCAACCCTCATTACGGTATTATCAAGTAATCCCTCATAAACATGGCCAATCTGTTCAATATCTAAAGCTCTGTAAGAAAGATATAGAGCACCGCCTTTTTGCTCTAGGATTTGAAGAGCTGTCAGTAGCAATAATACAGTGCGGTTATCTATAGGAAGGGGAGCAGATTCAGAATTCTTCCAAGATGATCCAACTTTACGGCCTTCTAAAAATGGATATTTGTCGGGATCGAAAAGTGATCCACCCAAAGGAGGAAGCCGTAGTGCTTCGTGCTCAATTCCTCCATAAACAGCTCTAAAGTTTGCAAGTAATCTCGACCAAGCATCATGTCTGCGTTCAAGTACTTCTGGGCCTAATCTTCCAGCCTCTTCGGCCAACTGAGCCCTAAGTGTGGTAACGGCATAAAATTGGTCGTAAGTAGGATCACCCAAAAGAAGAAGTCCGCGTTCTTCAGCACACAGTAAGAACACTAAGCGCATCATCACAGTTACTGAAGCATCGTAAAGCTCTGAAGTAGAAACATCTTTTAAAAGTTCTCTATTCCGATCTTGATCAGCACTATCGAGGGATTGAATCAGAACCTCTACAGCGCGACGAACCTGTTCCCCTAGAGTATTTGTTATTTCTTCGTAGCTATTCAAAGAGTTATCTAAAAGCGTATCTAGAGTTTCTGATTCAGGACCGAAACAACGTCTCGCGCCTAAAAGTGTTTGAAATGCTTTTAGCGTAACAGGTTCGTATCTCCATAAACGAGAATACCAAGTTGCTATACCAGAAGTCGAACCGATAGGAGCTGTAACTAATGTCCATTTTTCTCCATTAGTAAGAAGACCATATCGAACTTTTTCAGATCGACACAATAAAGTCATCTTTTCAACAAGAGAAGCAGGCCATTTATCTCCTTCAAGTGATTTTTCGAAGTCCACATCAGGCGGAAGGACATCAATAAAAAATCTTATTTTATTAGAGACAGGTGATTTTACTATATATTTAGGAGAATACTCCGATCTAAGTTCTTCATTAAAATATTTTATTTCATTATTAAGAAATAATGATTTTTCATCGTATTCAAGAATGTCTTTTAGAACTAAGTCCACCCATCCGTAATGGAAAGCCTCTTGTAGTTCCCCACTATCAATATCTTCCTGCCATAGCTCATATGCACGTCTAAGCTTCTGCTTAAACTTTGTATGAATAATGTCTAATCCTTGAGGCAGGGCAGATTCCAAAACTTGTACGGATAAGAATGGTCCTGATCTATCTATGAGATTCAACCAAGTATTATGTGTGACGTTCATGAGTTACCTCCATCGGGAAGGATAATGACCATACACACAGGAAATGTTCGATCAAGCAGAGCACTATATCTTTCAATGATTGAGTTAGATTCATGTTTACGTTCACTAGGGATTCGCTCAAGACGTGTCTTGAGAGCGACATGGTCTTTCCTAAGCTGTCGTCTAGGATCATTCCACTCAATGTTAGGGAGAAGCTGCTGGATTTCTTTTAGCTCGTCTTCTTTAATTTTTGTTGTAAGTGTTTTTTCTAACTCATTAAGAATTTCATTGAGATTATTAATTTCTTCGTGCTTACGACGATCAAGTGTTCCCGTAAGAGATTTCAATCTTTCTTTTGATCTCGCTTCGATTGCAGTTAGAATGGATTTTTCCTGAGACTCAACAAGCTGCTTAATCGAATTAAAATCTTCTTTATTTGGATTCATTAAAGGTGCTGAAGAGTCATATATTCTTTCGCGATCCCCAACATTATCAATCCTCACCAATCGACCTGATTTGATTTCAAGACCACTCAGGGTTAATTCTTCGTGTAATCGATGGTGACGACCACCAGTAATTACCAATCGAGAGAATACTAGGATTGTTGGACTTGTAACTTCTTTTGAAATTCTAAATGCAACTCGATGAAGTTTTTTTGTATCTTCTAAGGCCCAAACCTCTGCACGAAGTAATCGTAAGCACATCTGAACGAGTCTATGATTTAAGTGCGCCAGAACAATATCATCCTGACCTTTGGCAATTTCTTGGTCAAAAGTTATAGGCCTACGAGTTCCCGTATGGGGGTGCTCTAAGCCTTTTAGTGATCTTCCCCATGCCCCAGGAAGGACTGGAACATCAAATATATTAGGGGTTCGATTTTTTATATTTGGAAGATCAGCAATACTTAATGCTGTCTTAACGGCACTTTCAATTCTTTCAGGCGTAAGATGGAAGTCTTTTTTTGTTTCCAAAACTCTGTCATGAAGGCGTTCTATTTTCTTTTTTAATTCTTTTTCGAGGGTCAGGTATTTTTTAGCTTTTAGAGCTTTATCTTCAGCTTGCTGAGTATCAAGTGCTTTTCTACGGCCAAGCATTACTTCTTCAATCTGAGAGGCAATCACAGGGCCGACGCTTCCAAGGTCTTCTCGAATAGCATCTACCTTCTTTACAACTTTCATTAGGAACTCATCATCTGATAATAACTCTTGTCCAGAGGCATTTGAATTAGAACCGACTGGATGCCAGATATATGGAGTTTTCTTTTGACCGTGACGATCAATACGACCATTGCGCTGTTCCATTACGTTTGGATTCCAAGGAATTTCAACGTGGAATAAAAAATTACAGTGATTTTGTAAGTCAATACCTTCTGAAGCAGCATCAGTTGCGATTAAAATTCTTAATGGTGATTCGCTAGGCTTTGCTTGAAATGCAGCCTTGATCTTTTCACGTTCATCAAATGGCGTATCACCATTTAAAATAACAAGTCTCTCGGCTCCGAAACCATGAGAAGAAAAAATCTGGTTGAGCCAACTTTGGGTTGGTCTATATTCAGTAAACAGAATAACCTTGTTGTCAGACCATTCTCCATTAATTTTTATATTTTCATCTAACCACTTAAGGATTGCTTTCGCTTTTGAGTCAGGTCTATTTGCATTTGTCTCGGCCCATTTCTGAAGCTGATCCAGCATAATGCCTTCCTCTTTTGTTAAAGGGAGAGGCAGTTTACTCACTTCTTCAATGGCATCATCAATATAGTTTTCTTGCTCAGAATCTTTTGCATAAGAATCTTGTGCTTCCATGATTGCTTTTCTTAAATCTCGATCATCTCGGTCTTTTTTTCCTGAGTTATCACGGGGCTTTCCACCGACGATTGATTGCTTATGCTTGTTAATGGATACAGAAAAAGAACTTGGAGAAGAGAATAAGCGTTTTTTGAGTAACTTGTGCATGAACTCAAGTCCAAACTCATATCCGTTCTTTTTGGCACTTTCTACGCGGCTTTTAGTGAATTTGTTTAAAAGTGCATGGGTCTTGATTTCATCTTCTGTGTAATCAACATTTAAAGAACATAATTCTCGTTTATGATAAAGTGGATTGCCTTGAGCATCTGTAAGATCAGTTTTAAGTCTTCTCACTAAAATTTTTTGAAGTTGTTTTTCATCGGGTTCAACTGTTCTAGCAAAACGTTGGTCATCAAGAAGTTCCAGCAGAGATGTGAAGGATTCAAGATAACCGTTATGGGGTGTAGCTGTTAAGAACAAGCGGTGTTCAAAGTGAGGAGCGATAGTACGAACAAGTTGAGTTCTTAAACTTTCAATACCGTTTGAACTTGCCATCGAAGGAGCGACGTTGTGGGCTTCATCAATAACAAGCATATCAAATTTGCGAGGGTATGTTGTATGAGGAGGTAAAACATCTTTTAGCATTCGAAGTGGATCGCCAGCTTTCATCCAATCCATTGACGCGATTAAGCGTGGAAAGGATGTCCATGGATTCGTGTGAATTCCTCGCTCTCTACGAAGTGTCTTAACGTAATCAGTATCGACGATCTTAAATTCAAGACCGAACTTTTCCTGCATTTCGGTTTGCCATTTAATTTGAAGGTCTGCTGGGCATACGACAAGAACCGATCTTACTCTATGTCTTACGATTAACTCTTGAATGATTAATCCTGCTTCAATCGTTTTACCAAGACCCACATCATCAGCAATAAGAAGATTCACCCGGGCCATATCAATAGCCCTTACAAGTGGGTCTAGTTGATAATCTTCAATGGTAATACCACTACGGAAAGGAGATTGAAGGAAACCTCTGTCTGCATTTGTGACAGCTCCCCAGCGAACAGCATCTAAAAAGGCATCAATCTTTTCAGGATCGTCATAACCAGAAAACTTAGGCAATCCTGCATTCTCAAGTTTGCGTGCTCCTAGTTCAATTTCCCAAATGACATTTAATTCTTCACCTAGAGCATCTTCATCAACAGAAGTAAGTTTTACTAAGTGTTGTGGCTTTGTATTCGCAAGAGTGGACTTTTCAATATCACTAACGATCCATTGGCGACGACGAGCTTCGACGAGCTGCCCTGCCTCTGGAATGCTTTGATCGTGAAAAGTATTATCGGCCATTATTTTGCTCTTTTGATTTCTTTAATGTGCTGGTTAATGCTTTTTCCAATAACCTCTCCGAGCTTCACTGGAACAGCATTACCGATCAATCTTCCAATATGCTTCATCTGAATTTCTTCACCTTTTTTGATGAATTTATATCCTTTAGGAAAGCTTTGAAGGATCGCTCCTTCACGAATTGATATCGCTCGATGCTGTACAGGGTGGCCAAACCGACCATTTCCGAAACCAAAAAACTGGGTAGTAATTGTTGGAGATGGTTTATCCCAGCTCATTCTTCCATATACGCTTGCATAGGTTTTACCTGTGCTTCTTTGATGGCATTTCGCCACAAGATTTTTATTCCAGTCTCTCCAAGTTCCACCTTGTTTTGATGATTTAATTCTCTTCAAGTTCATTGGCGACAGCGAGGCAGATAAATGAAGTGGGTCTTTTTCAAGAGATTCACCTGCTTTTATTGGATCAAGTTCTTCTAATACATCCCTAACAGTTTTGTACTTTGAAGATTTGTGGGTTGGAGCTATTAAGCTGATCTCGCCATGTTTAGAAGCAAGCAATACTAGGCGATTACGCTGTTGCGGAACTCCATAATCTGCACAGTTTACTACTTGGTACGATGTACTATACCCAAGTTTATTAAGTGAACGCAAAAAATCACGAAACACTTTTTCTTCTTGAACACGTGGCACGTTTTCCATTGTTACGAAATCAGGCTGAGTTTCTTCAATGAGCCTTCTGAATTCATGAAGGAGCTTCCATCTTTTATCTGATTTGCTCTCTATTCCACGGCGGTACCCAGAGAAAGGTTGGCAAGGGGCACATCCAGCGAGAAGTTTGTAGCCTTTTAGCTTTTTGTTAAAAAGTTCAGATGCCTGAACTTGATCAACTGATTTTAATAAAAATTTTGCTTTGTTATTTGCTTCGTACGGATAAGCGCAAATTGGATCAATATCAATTCCGAGTGAAACATTAATCCCAGCATTTTCTAAACCCTTAGTAAGTCCACCTGCTCCACAGAATAGGTCAACGGCCTCAATCATACTGCCCCCTTCTTTGAAATATCATTTTCGGCAACACCGGCCTGGCCTTTCAAAACCCACTCATCAATTTCTGAAGGGCGAAATTTCCAAAGTTTACCAACACGATGAGCAGGAATTTTTCCTTTCTCTAGCCATCGGTAAACCGTTTCTTTGGAAATGCCCAAATGGTCAGCGATCTCTTCAACTGAAAGCCATTTCTCAGTGGTCATTGAAAAATCTCCATTTTTGTGCATGAAAAATAACAAATTACAACGAATGACTAGCAAATACAATTAAACTGATTATTTCGTTTAAGATTTTTTAAGATTTAAAAATCCATTCATTTGAGACAACTGTCTCACGATTGAAACAAGTGCCTCAGTTTTCACCAATGGTTTTAAGTGCTTGACGCATTCGTTGTCTCAATATAAAAGATTGATCGAGAAATGGCTAAATAATAGCTATTGGGGGAATCATGTTAGAAGTTTCAAATGTTACTGTCGCTAAGGCCGAAAGCTATTTCAATTTCAGTTCAGGCTTCATGTTAGCAATAGTCGCAAACATTCTTTGGGGAACAAGCTTCCTCGCATCAAAATATACCCTCCAAGCTTGGGGGCCTTTCACATCATCAGCACTACGCTTCGGAATCGCGACCATCTGCTTGCTTGGAATACTGAAGGCCATGAAAAAGAAAATTGATATGCCCGAAAACTCAAAACAGTGGATTGGCCTCATTGTGATTGCGACATCTGCTTTTGGGATTCTATATCCGATGCAACTTGCTGGACTAAAATTCATTCCTACAAGTTTGTCAGCAGCGATCATGCTCTTTTCACCACTTGCGGTATTGTCGCTTAGTCGGATCGTTTTGAAAGAACGCCTTTCATCCTTAAAATATGTAGCACTGATGTTTGGAGTCGTGGGTGGAGGAGTTTTGCTTTCATCTACCAGCCAGGGAATAAGCATAGATTTTAATTCTAATTTTGTTTGGGGAACTTTTTTAACCCTAACATCAGCAGTGAGTTTGGCGATCTCTGTGATTGCTACTCGAAAATACTCAAAAGATATTTCAAGTGCATCAATCACATTTTGGACGATGGCAATTGGTTTTTTAGAACTCTCACTAGCAGCGTTTATCTTTGAAGAAAATGTTCTGGCAACCATCAACACCAATTCAAATATGCTCTCATGGGTGTCACTATTTTTCTTAGCATTTGTTTGTTCCGCTTTCAGCTTTTATATTTGGAACCAAGCACTCTCAAAAGCATCGCCACAAGAGATTGCCTCATCAATGCATATCAAAACACCTACTGCTGTTTTGATAGGAGTCTTCATTGCAAATGAAGAACTAACATCAACGGTTGTCATCGGTACTGCTCTTGTAATGTTTGGTGTCTGGCTCTCACAGCAGAAGAAGATATGGGGCCTAGAATGAATACTTTTATCCCTGATTTAATCATTGAGGTAACTGGTGCTTGCAATAGGGCCTGCGTAGGTTGTTACGCTCCCAATGTAATAACTCAAGACGGTGCAACCGAACTGTATGAGAAACGACCTGAATTATTTTTAGGTATTATAGCCTTAAATAATGCTCTAAATGAATTAGAACATCTTCCATCAATAACTTCAATTCGTGGAGGAGAACCAAGCCTACATCCAAAACTTCCGATAATTCTACGGATGGCAAGAAAACATTCAGATCAAGTCATGATTGAGACTCATGGGCGTTGGTTGTTGCCTATAAATGTATCAGCTCACAAGGATTTGGTGCAGTCGATTAAAGACAATAAAGCCATCGTTAAAATCTCATTCGATAAAATGCACGGAATGAAAAAAGATGATCTTCAAATGATCACAGCCTTTTTAAATAGTGTTGAGATTGATTATCGAATTGCCATCACTGAAAACACACTAGTTGAATATATTGCAACTCGAACACTATGCTCGTGGGTTGATGATGACAAAATCATCTTTCAACAAAAAGCAAAATCTGAATTTGAGCTTGTTAAGCCAATGATCGGAACTATTAATGTTGCTGGCGAATTGAAAAAGTCTCTTACTCACAAATTTATTGAAGAGTCTACGCTGGGAGTTGCTTTCGCATGAAGTTACTCTTGCCGCTCCTGATTATCTTGGTTACACCGATTGCCAGTTCAAACGAAACTGTTGAAATCGGTATTGCCTCTAATTTTTCCGAGCTAAGTACAGTTACATTTAATCCTTTCGGTGGATATTTCAAAGATGCAATTGAGCTTGCAGTGAGTGATAACAAGGCAATTCTTAATAAAGCTGGTATTGATCTTAGCCTAAATACCTTTGACTACGGAATTGACGAGATCAACGTCATTAAAAAGGCAAAAGAAGCAGCGGCATCTAAATCTCTTGCAGTAATTGGCTACAACTACTCTTCAGCGGCCTTATTCGCGGCTCCTGTTCATACTGAAGAAAAAATACCCATGTTAAGTCCTAGTGCTTCGGCCAACAGGCTCAGCACATTTGGAAAATACGTTCACCTTGGATCATTCAATAATCAGTTTATGGGTGAAACACTTGCCAGAATTACGACTACGATTCTGAAAAAGAAAAAGATCCTCATACTGACAGCAGTTAACTGTGCCTATTGTGTAGACTTGGCGAATAGCTTTAGCGAAGAAATAAAAAAATATGATGGTGAGATAGTAAAAAATATTTCTCTTCTCCAGGAGGATACTGATTTTATCAAGATTGTAGAAGAAGCAAAGACTCTTACATTTGATGCTGTACTTGTGCCAAACCAAGAGTTGACTTCAGCTCGCCTCATCTCGGCGTTAACTGAAGCAGGAATAACAAAGCCATTTCTAGGTGCTGATGGATGGGGAAATGAAGGCTCAGAATTTTTCAGGGTCTTAAAAGGTAAAAAATTTACGGGTTATTCTGTCACACATTGGCATCCAAGGATGAAGACAGTAAAATCTAAGAAGTTTGTGGATAGCTATTTAAAGCGTTTCAAAAAATTACCTAACGACACTTCTGTTTTGGCCTATGATTCGATGACCCTTCTTATACAGGCATTAGCAAAGACAAGGCCACTTACGAGGGAAAACTTAGAAAAGACACTCACTTCATTTAAAACTTTTGATGGTGTTACGGGACGAGCTTATTTAGTACCAAACAAAGCGCCACGAAAAAATATTTTAGTCTTGAAAACAACAGATACAGGATTCGCCATTCATCAAATTGTATCCCCTAGTAAGGTGGTGGCACATGATTGAAACTAAATCTCTCAAACAGAAAGTTTCTGAAATCTCAATCTACTCCTTTCTCTGTATGACGGTGATTATGTTCACTTGCTTCATGCTTTACTCCATGAAGAAAAACAAAATCACCGAAGCCCAGATTAAATCGGAACTCAGTTTAAATATTAAAAATCAAACCAATCAGTTTTTACCATCGTATTTATTACCAGAACAAAAGCAAGGCGTGGGCCTGATTTTGTCAAAAATTAAAACAGATGAAGGACTAGAAGACATAAGAATCATCCATTCTCAATCGGAAATTCCAAGCAACTACGAAAATTGCCGACCTAGCGATAAAATAAATGTGGTATGCCCTTCAAATGATCTTTCATTGACTGCTGTGATAGCTCCACTTCAAGACTCAAACAATGTTTATGGTTATATCTTTAAATCAAAGAAAAATGCTTCTGCCGCCAATCTTGAAGGCGCAATTCAGTTTGCAGGAGTTGCTTTGCTTATTATTGGAATTGCTTTTATGGCAATTTACTTACGTCTTACCAGACTAATTTCAAAGACATTGCCAAACTCGATGGATCAGCTAGTCCAGTGGATCGAATCAGAAATTGAAGGAAAACAGATCGAGTGCGTTCAACTTCAATTTAAAGAGCTAGAAGACCTAAAGGTTAAAATTTCAGAAGTCATCGAACGTGCTAACAAGTCGCGAGACCAGGCCGTTATCGGTCAGGTTACAAGTGGAATCATGCACGATATTAAGACACCTCTTCAATCTATTGTGACCGCTGTTCATTTAGTAAGTGAGCAAAAAGAAAACTCAGCAAAACGTCTGATGAGGCTCGAAAATCTTTTTACCATGTGCTTGAGCAACATCCCCTTTATTGGTGAAGTAATCGAAACAACTTTAGACGGAAACAGACAAATTCAAATTGAGAAATCGAAATCCAATATGCGAGAAACTATTGAGGCTTCTCTTAAACATACGCAAGAGCTATCAAGACTTAGAAATGTTACGGTAGAGGTAAATGCCCCCCATGAAGTCATGGCAAGTTTTGATTCCCTTCAATTTATTCGGGTCGTAAATAATCTTCTTAAAAATGGCATTGAAGCGGCAGCAGAATCTGAGGCTACTCTCGGTCGAAAAGTTAAAGTGTCTCTGGCCTCGTATGATAATCATATTAAACTGACGATTGAAGATTCAGGTTCTGGGTTCAAAGTTTCTCCTCACAAAGCGTTTCGTGCTTTTAGGACTACCAAGACAAGGGGAACAGGTCTTGGCCTTTTGATTAGTAAAAAAATAGTGGAGGCCCACAATGGAATGATTGTGGCCTCTAATGGCTCTGAGTTTGGTGGAGCAAAAATGGAAATTCTGCTTCCAGCATAAAGGAATGAGATGACAAAGCTACCTAAAGTATTAGCAATTGATGATGATTTAAACTGGCTCAGCCAGGTGCCTTTGATCTTTGAAGATACTTGTGAAGTCACGTTGAGATCAACGATTGATGACGGCATTAAGGCCGTTCAGGAAAACTTTTACGATGCCATCCTACTTGATATTAACTTTAAAAATGATCCGAGAACAGGAATTGATGTTTTCAGAATGATTAAAGCCAAAGATCACAGTGCTGATGTAATTGTGATTAGCGGTGAGACTGATCCAGCAAAACTGATACAAATCATGAATGCAGGAATCACAAGTTTTCTACCAAAGCCATGTACGCCAGATCAAATTCGCGCTGCAATTGGAAATGCTGTTAATGCTAAAAAAATGAAGTTACGCGCATTAAATTTAGACATGAAAGGTTTAGATTCAAAACTTATTGGCCGATCCAAACAAATGCAAAAACTCCGTGAGCAAATCGCTTATATTGTAAACGCTGGTATTAAAGACGTACTACTCACAGGTGAAACGGGAACAGGGAAAGAAGTTATTGCTCGCACGATTGCCTATCAAGCAGACCCAAGTTTTCGCTTTAGTCCCATCCATTGTGGAGCTATTTCGGATGGTCTAGCAGAATCAGAACTCTTCGGACATGTTAAAGGGGCTTTCACTGGAGCAGATCGTGATCGCCAAAGTGTTTTTGAAATCGTTGGCGGTGGGTATGTATTCTTAGATGAAATTGGAGATATGCCTCTTGCTCAACAAGCAAAAATTCTTCGCGTATTGCAAGAGCGTCAAGTCCAGCGTGTGGGATCATCGGAAATTAAAGACGTTAATTTTAGAACAATCTCTGCTACCCATATTGATCTTGAAGCCGCAATCGTTTCTAAAAAATTCAGAGAAGACCTTTATTATAGAATAGCAAAGGAAGTGGTGAGAGTTCCTTCTCTTAGAGAGCGCAAGGAAGACATTATTGATTTAACTCATTATTTTATCGCTGAATGTTTCCCAACTAGAAATCTTGGCATTACTGAGGAGGCCATCGAGCTGTTAATGGCCTACCATTGGCCGGGAAATGTTAGACAACTTCGAGCAGTGATTGAATCCATCGGTTCTCGTATGAACTCCGATATGATTCGTGAAAGTGATATTTGTCATGCACTCCCACAAGTAGCAACCGTTTTTGGAAATAAAGCTTCACGATTGTTGATCGGACGTTATGGTGCTTCACTTATCACTAAAGAACGTGATCGATTTGAAAAGTCGCTTTTATTAGCGAGAGGAAACAGAACCATTGCTGCTGATAATCTTGGAATGTCGAGAGCCACATTTTATCGTCGTGCGACTGAGCTTGGATTGATACAAGGTAGAGATATAACTCAATAAAGAAGGGATTGTATGAAATACACCGAAGATATTGATGGTACTATTAAGGATGATGATGGGAAAATTTTAATGTTTGGGATCGAGAGATTTAAATCAGACATTGTGATGGGTGAATGCTGTTTTATATGTGGCGCCAAACCTTCTGATAAAGAGTTCAATGCGGAACATATTCTACCAAACTGGTTACTTGGGAAATTTTCATTACACTCTCGTAAAATAACTTTACCCAACTTAGAAAAGCAAAAATACGGTGGATACACACTTCCATGTTGCAAGGATTGTAACACTCGGATGGGCAAATACTTTGAGACGCCAATTAGTGCAGCAATTGCAATCGGCAGTGATAGTTTCTTAGAATTTGTTGCAAAAAAAGAGAGTCAGTATCTTTTTAATTGGCTCGCCTTGATTTTCATCAAATCACATCTTAAAGATGCAAAACTAAGAGCTGAACTAGACGATAGCAAGAAGGATGAGCGAAGCATTGGTGAAAGATTTTATAATTATGAACATTTGCATCACATTCATTGTCTCGCTCGCAGTTTTTATACTAATGCCAAATGGGGGCCAGATGTTCTAGGGTCAGTTTTTATAGGTTCAGCAAAAGTAATGAATGGAATTGAATCTTTTGATTTTATTGATAGCTACGAAGCACACTCCCTTTTACTCAGAATTGATGACTTTTTTGTTTGTGCGGTTTTTGATGATTCCTTTCGTGTCATTGATAACCATGTTGGAGAAAAGTTTTTGAGCAAAGTTGCGATGGTGAAGGAAGGATTAACTTTGCTTCAAATGAGAGAATTGTTTGCTCGAATAAATCATTGTGCATTATCAATAGAGGGATGGCCGACATATCATTCAGGTTTTAACTTACAGGGTGAATATCAAATTACTGCTAAACGACCCCAGGAATGGCATTTCGCCCAATGTAATTGGGATTCATTAGGTAAAATGATATGGAACTGGTGCGGCCCTACTTTAGAAAAACTTGGGATTTCAGATTTAGAAAAAGAACAGGTTTTATCTGGTAAAAATACATACCTTCTTGACGAAAATGGTAGCTTCAAAACGGACTCTATCGTCAGTAAATAATGCTTTGTGAGTGGATGAAATTTATTTCCAACCCCAACTTGTTCGACTATCTTTAGAGTATGAACAGATTTGCTAAAATTACAAATTTAAATATTTCTTTGTCGGAACTCCAGTTAGCCCTTAAGGATAAAGTTCAGCCAGAAGAATGTGAACACTATTACAATATTTGGGAAGAATTACAAAAGAATGGAGATCAATTACTGGTAAGACTTGAAAAGCATATTACAAGTTTGCCTAAAGAATTGTCTAAAGCATTTCCTTCAGTGGTTGCTGCAACAGAAGCTTGGTTTGATCCAAGCTATAATGAACACAACAACCCTCACTACAAAGCAATCAGTCCCATCGTAGTGGCGCTCTATGACCTATTATTGTCTCTTAAACGTGCTTATGAGCATAAATCAGCAATAACTTGTGGAATAATTACGCGCTCATTATTTGAGGCTAAAGTTAATTTAGCTGAAATATCTAGAAATCCAGAGCAGCTTGTTCCTCAGTTTACTAGATTCAGAGATGTCGCTAAGTTTTGGAATGAATACAAAAATGGTTCTCTTAAAAAAGAAGACATAATTCAGCAATTACAGTCATATCCACAATGGTACGACAATGATTGGAAAGTCCTGAAAAAAAAAGGTGAGAATTGGACAGGAGTTGCAAGCGACAATATTCGCCAAATTGCGACAAGAAATAATCTTGAGGATGAATACAAAAGTATTTATAAAATCACCAGCGCCTTTGTTCATATCTCACCACTTCTATCAAACTACTACTCTGTTCAAGGTAATGGGCCACTATGCAATGAGCAAGGAGTATTCGAGATGGGCTTCATTGGATTGGGCCAGTTTATTGAAGCTTTTGGATCGGCTCAACAAATTATTGGTCTTGATTCATCTGTCACTTACGGTTCTTTAAATATCCCTCTTACAATATTTTCTCATCGAAATTTTTGATCTTTAAAAAAAAGTCCAATCATTGAAACAGTGTAGATTTATGTTTATATTCTAAGAGATTTTGTCTTTTCTGAGACACAATCTCACGTTTGAGACAACTGTTCGAGACAGTTCAGTGAAGCAAGTGTCTCGTGTCTCATGCTCATGAGGCAACTGTCTCACTCTCGAAATCAATCATAACAATCACTTAAAGTTTTCATTCTCAAAAAAAACATTGGCATGATTTTGCACTCTCTGTCCGTGAACACAATAAGTGTCTCACGAACCAAAGGAGGTGAAATATGAAGACGATTGATGAGTTGGAAAATGCATCGGATGTCTTGAATGAACTCGTAGAACATTACGAGAACTTGAAACAGAAAGAAGGCAAACGTGTGGTCATTGGCCGCAAACACACTTGCCCTCGATGCAGAGGAGTGACTCATATTCAAACGGATGCCCCGTACTGCTCGTACTGTAATTGGGATTCACTGGAAGATCAAACCAACTTCCAGATGAGTTGATGATGGGAGCGATTTATCTGTTGATCGTAATTTTTAGTAAATATGCGCGACAAAATGAGAGTTTTTTTTATCAGGAGAAACGAGGCCACTGGGCCGAATGGATCACACCTGATGAATGGATAAAACGAAGCAAGGAATACTACTTTTACTTAAATCAAATAGGAGGAACAAGACATGAGAGCATTAAAAGAAATTTTACACGAACAAACTAAAACATTGAAAGAACCACAGTTTTACCGGTTTCAAGTTTTCGTCAATGGAGATGAGAAGAAAAATACCGTAGGGATGGCATGGCTTAAAGAGGGACAAAGAATTTACACCATCAAGTTATGGACATTACTTTCTGAGAAATTCTTTTTACTTCCAAGTAAGGATGATGCTTCCAACTATCTTCTTATGACGAGAGAACCCGTTAAGTCTGCGAACTCTAAGAAAAAGTATCACTGGAATATTGTTGGAAATGCTAAGGCGTTGCCTGCTAATGGAGTTATTAATCTGAACTTTGACCTGTTTGATAGAAAAATCTTCATGAGTATTTATCCAGATGAAACTAAATATCAACAAGAACAGCGACTGCCAGATGAAGTTTTAGAAGCCGCTTAAAAAAAATAAGGAGAAAAACAAATGAATAAGAAACAAATGGGAATGACTTTAACAATCATGGCGGTAATCGGAATATTTATGCCCGAGATTGCACAAGCAGGATTAGAAACGAGTCTGGTGGGAATTAAAACAAAACTGACTGGTGTAATCCTTCCACTACTTTCTGTTATCGGAATTGCGATTGCAGGGACTTCGTTTTTTACAGGAAATCCAAATGCAAAACAGCACATTGCTTACGCAATCATCGGTTGCATTATTGGGTTTGGAGCACAAGGCATTGTGGATTTTATCGCCCAAACGGTTCGTTAAGGGAGGAATAAATGGAAGATGAAGGGTTAATTACCACAAAAGTACCGCGGGCCTTAGAAATGAAGAGCAAACTTTTTGGCTATGAACTGCCAGACTTGTTACTGATTTTCTTTAACCTTGCTATTACGAATTTGATCTTCGGTGGGACTTCCTTTCGTTATCCGCTGGTATGGGGAACGACGCTTGCTTTGGCGTTGTTCCTCTACTTCGCGAAACGTGGAAGGCCTGATAGCTATATTCAACATTTGGGAGAATTTCTAATTAGACCTTCATATTTTGCAGCAGGGAAATCAGATCGTCTTTATAGGAAATTCAAAGGAAAGGTAAAAAATGTTTCACAAAAAAAACAATGATCCAAGTCTCTCCGAGGAACTCCCTTATTGGGAGTTTTCAGAAGCTCCAAGACCACATTTAATTTTAAATGACGGTTCTCTGGTAAGCGGAATTAAACTCTCGCTAATTGACGTTGAATGTTTTGATGATGACGAGGTCAATCAACTTGCGTTAAAACTGCGTGGAGTCTTGAACTCCATTTCTGAAAATACTTCAATACAATTTTGTTTATCAGTGGGGTCGGACTTTTCCAGGGTACTTAAAAAACACGCTGATGGTAAGGCCTCATCACTTCACTCACTGGTAGCAAGTATTGCGGATTTTAGAGAGAAAAAACTCAACGCCGCTCTTGAAGCATCAGAACTTTATCGGCCTGAGCTTTCAATTTATCTCAGAACTCAGATGATCGGTGGAATGAAATTAAGTTTCCTTAAAAAGAAGGAAGCATTCTCTGACGTATCTGCTCAGTCTTACGAAGAAAGTATAGAGCTGTTATTTCAAAATGTGGATACTTTGATCTCGTCATTCACTTCTCTGGGCCTTCATGGGCGCGTACTGACTGCTCAGGAGTTAAAGGCAAACATCTATAGGCATCTTAATCCTAAACGCTCTAAGACAGAACCAGTGCCTCTCATTCTCACTCCCAAAAATGATAATTTCGAGAGAGACACATTAGATGAAGTGGATTGGCTTGCAGAACAATCACCCCGGGAACAATTAGTTTTTGGTGATCTGATTTTGGGTTTTGAACAATTCACTCTTGATTCTCACCATCACAGGGTTGTCACGCTTAAAACGCTGCCAGAAGTGACTTTTGCAGGCCAACTTTCGACATTTTTAAGGATGCCGTTTCATTATGATTTGACACTGACGTTTGAAGTACCAAGTCAAGCCGATGAAATGGCAAAACTTCAACAGAAGCGAAAGATGGCGCATTCCCTCGCCATGACTTCGGGAAATAAAGCAAGTGATCTTGAAAGTGAAACAAAACTTTCATCAACTGAAGAGCTGATCCGAGAGTTACTGAGCTCTGGTCAGCGTATTTATGCGGCACAGATGAGTATCATCCTTCGTGCTCCTGCAACTGATGAAGGAACAAAAAAACTCAATCGGCAAGTACGCGAGGTGCTTTCAAGGTTTCGCGCACTTCAAGGGGCCGAAGGACTTGAGGAAAGTGTTGGAGCTTGGAAGATTTTTAAAGGCGACCTTCCTGGTGCCCCTGTAAGGTTGGAAAGGGCCAAAAAAATCAAAACGAATAACTTGGTTGATTTTATTCCTATCTACGGGCCTCGCGAAGGTGATGACGATCCGGCAGTAATTTTTAGAAATAGACTCAATGGACTTGTGAGCTTTAACCCGTTTGATTCAAAACTCACAAATTACAATGCTCTTGTCACAGGTTCATCGGGTGCAGGGAAAAGTTTTTTGAATAACTGCATCCTTGTTCAAGAGCTTGCTCGTGGGCTTCGTGTTTTTATTATTGATATTGGTGGATCATATAAAAAACTTACTGAAGCCTTGGGTGGCCAGTATTTGGAAATGGATTTATCTGAACAATACCGACTGAACCCATTTGATATTCCTGACCCATCACAGGAACCTAGTAATCAAAAACTGAAATCCCTACTCGCAGTGATTGAGTCAATGGTGGTTGAAGATGAAAAATCAAAACTGATTAAGCTTGATCGAGTGCTTTTAGAAAAGAATATCATTGAGCTTTACAAGGAAAAAAGAAAGACCAATGCAGTACCAGTTCTCTCTGATTTGTCAGAGAAACTAGCTAAAAACAAAGAACCATCAATGGTCGATATTTCTAAAGTTCTGTTTATGTGGACAGGAGATCGTCCTTACGGGAAATTGCTTGATGGTATTGGCTCTCTTCGAACTGATGCTCCAATCTGTACTTTTGATCTGAAAGGACTCTCACAGTACCCCGACCTTCAAAGTGTGATGATCTTGATTCTTACTGACTTTATATTAACTCAAGTAGAGCAAGATAAAGTAAATAAAAAAAGAATTATTCTGGATGAAGCTTGGCAGTTGCTTAAGTCAAATGCAGCGGCCAGTTTCATGGAATACTGTGCCCGTACTCTTCGTAAATCGGGATCAGGAATTACGTTTATCACTCAAGGCGTTGAGGAAATTGTTAATAGCCCTATTGGCCCTGCAATTATGAATAACACGGCCACGAAGTTTATTCTTCTACAACGTGGTGATTCGGAAATCTTGAAAAATGCTCTCAAGCTCAATACTCAAGAGTTAAATCTGATCTACTCCCTTGAACAGCGTAAGGGTGAATTTTCAGAAGGATTTATGATTGAGGGCGATCATCGTCAAGTAATTCGCATTTACCCAAGCCCATTTGAATACTGGCTTTCTACTTCGGATGCTTCTGACAATCGTCATCTTGAGGAACTTCGCAAAACAGGCATGTCGTTGGTGGATGCAATCGAATATGCCGCACGAACTTACCCAAATGGTATCGCTCAAGCAAAAGTGGAAACGGAGGCCGTATGAGTTTGAAGAAAAAACTAGTGACAGTCATCGTTTGTTTCACGCTTGTGATTCCAAGACCGGCCAAAGCTGATTTTTGGGGTGGTGACGTAGTTGTTTTATTGAAGATTTTAACACAATCCATTCAGCAACTATACCAACTGAAACAGATTTTTAGTACCGGCCAAGATAATTTGAATTTATTGAGAGATATTAATCGTGGAATCAGAGATGGATTGAGAATTATTCAAATCATCAATCCAAAATTTAATCCCGGTCTCTATGGAGGCCTTGAAACCTCAGAACAAGTACAACGAGCGATTGAAGATTTGTATGGGGCAATTCCTCAGAGTAGCGAATATCGCTTGCAACAAGCTCAGGATCGCTCTGCTTCAGAAAGTATTGCAATGAATGGAACTCTTTTTCAGTACGCAGATAGTGTTGATGAAGAAACCAGAAAAATTATTGCTCACTCTCAGTCAGTGAACCCTCAAGGTGCAGCGAAACTTACAAATCAGTCTCTTGCTGTTTTGATCGGAGTCACGACTCAAGTGCTACGAACCAAC
The DNA here is from genome assembly GCA_035575985.1 of Bacteriovoracaceae bacterium. Taxonomy (GTDB): domain Bacteria; phylum Bdellovibrionota; class Bacteriovoracia; order Bacteriovoracales; family Bacteriovoracaceae; genus Peredibacter. The sequence continues at coordinate 75,405 of DATLXC010000022.1, forward strand.
TCAATGATGCTTAAAATGATGGGTCAAAATATGGCCTTATCAAACAGAAAAGAAAAACTTCAAGCACAACAGTTTAAAACTCAGTACGAGGGAATCACGCAGGCCATTGGGGCAATTCCTAAGGAAACTAAACTGCAACCGCTTGGAACTAGCTCGAGGAGGTAGTCATGCCAGAGTTTGAATTACTTGGTTCTTTAATGGTGAAACTGCACCAAGAGTTTGTGAATATGTATTATTTGTTCTTACCTGTGTTTTTTTCACTGGCGGTAGTCGTAGCTTGGGTGAAGTCACCAACAGGAAGTCCTGAGTTTATTCACATCATCAAACGTACTATCATTTCGACGGTTCTACTCGTGGCCTTTCCTGACATTAGCAAAATGATTCTAGCTATGGCAGATGGAGTTGCTGAGAAGATAGACAACCTCAATAGTCTGGACAATGTGATCCGAATGGCCCAGGAAAAGACAGAAGGATATTCGCTTTCTATGTCGAGTGTGCTTTTGCAATTTAATGATCTCATTATCGCTACACTCTCATTTTTGAGTTACTTGATTTTGTATATCGCCCGTTACATCACAATTGCCATGTATCACTTTTTTTGGACATTTTTTATGGTGTCGGCCCCATTGCTTCTTTTGTTCAACTTATTTGAAGGCACTCAGCAAATAACCGTCAATCTATTCAAAGGAATGATTGAAGTTGCTTGTTGGAAAATTGTCTGGGCAATCTTGGGAGCAATGTTACTCGCACTCTCATTTGGGGATGCGTACAAGACAGAAGGGAACTATCTGACTTTGATTGTAATGAACTTTGTCATCGCAGTTGCCATGCTCATGACTCCAATGATGGTGAAATCAATCGTTGGAAGTGGACTTCAGTCTATGTCATCGGCAATTGGGGTCGCAGCTGTTACAGCAATGGCGGCAGCACCCGCAAAAGCAGCGGCTTCGATTCGAACTTCGAGGGCCTTTATTAATGATCCTAAAGGATTTGTGAAACAACAAGTTGATAACGCTTTTAATCCAAACAGTAAAAATCGTCATTCAGGACAACGCTAAGGAGACTCATTATGCAAGAATCAAAACCTATCGGACTTAAAAACGCCCAACTTCCAAAGATGATGGGACAACTGATGCATTCAAACCAGTTTTTGAAAGTGTTTTCTATTTCAAGCATAGTACTAGTATTCATGGTGCTAGGAGTGATTCTGGTTATGGCCTCAAAAGAACCAATGGTCATCACTCTTGCCCCGGATGGAAAAACAATTGAGAGAACAATTCTGCCTAAAGCTGAAAATCAAATCCGTGAAGGTATCAAGCGATACCTAGAGAAACGCTATCAATGGGAACCAGAAAATGTCATTCAAAGCCTTAAGGAGTCTGAACAATTCATCACTCCTCAGGCATTGAAGGCATTTCAAAGAGCAGTTGCTAATGTTGCAAAATTCTCAATAGACAAACTTGTTTCTCAACGAGTTTATCCAAATAACATTGAAGTAAACCTTTCTAAAAACACGGTTTACATTACAGGTGATCGAGTGACTTCAATTCAAGGATTAAAAGCGGCTGGAGATTTAAAGCTTGAACTTACTTTTGAAAGTAGCACAAGGACTATAGATAATCCGTGGGGCCTTTATATTTCTAAAGAACGAGAGGAATAAGCATGAGAAATAAAATTATTATATTTTTGATGTTTTCACTAGTGGTGTTGTATTCAAGTGCATCCGTGCGTGTTCGACGAGTAGCCGTTCAAGGCGATCAGATCGTTACAGTGAGAACAAGCATTGGCATTGCAACGATCATACAGGTTCCAGATAGGCCTAATAATATTGTCGTCGGAGATCAGAACGCTTTTAAGGTGGAATACTTAGATCAGGCAATTACGATTAAACCCCTCTCAAACGGAGCAAAGAGTAACCTCTACATTTACACTGACTGGAAACGGTTTAATGTGGAGCTTGTTTCTGGTGCGGAATCCATTGCTGATTATGTGGTCTACTTAGACAATCCAAAAGCTCAGGCACCATTAGAATCTTCTTCACTTAAGCAAGAGTCAGGTATCTTTTGGACAAACTTCAAAAATGTTTTGAGAAATGAGTCTCTGCAACTCGAAGTGAAGCGCCTTGGACGAACTAAAGATGGAATATTGCTTGTTGAATTTAGTATTACCGCTAAAAACAAAGAGCAATTTAAACCTGACTGGATATGGCTTAGTCAAAATGGAGTAACTAAACCAATTCACAATCTTTTTTTATCATCTCTCGAAGTTTCTCCCCAAAGATCAATTTTGGGTGTGATGCAACTGCGAGAAGTTGATTTGAGTTCAACCGAATCTATGCGCTTAGAGATGAGAAGAAATAAAATCTCATATCTCACAATTCAAAAGGTTAATTCATGGGAGCGATAATGAAGGAGGATTCATTGGAAGGTTTAAAATACTACTTCCTGAAAGAGGCAAGGCCATTTGTTGCTAAACGCGAGTTCAACTGGTCAAAGCTACAATTTGTAGGACTCGGAGTTTTGGGCATTGTGGTGCTTGCCATTGTTATTTGGCCAGCATCAAAACCCGATCAAGCAACATTTCATGAGAAGGCCGAAGCTGGAAGTTTAAATCAGATCAGGCAAGCTGAAAATGATCCGACTCAGGAAGCAATTAAACAGCTTCAGGAGTCGCAAGCAAATATGAATCAGGTTCACGGCTCGATTGATCACCTTTATAAACCAAGCACAGCCACAGGATTTGGTGGCGCTGCTGCTGGCGGTAAAGATCGTAACTCAGCAATGATTCTGAGTCGTTCAGGTGTAGACAGTAGAACTCAACTCTCTAGTGGAACTAAGTTAATGATTCGCTTGAGTGGCAAAACAATCATTGCGAATGGATCAATGCCTGTTGTGGGGATTGTTTCAAGTGATGTGGCAAGTGAAAGCGGAACAGCAATACCAAGTGGTTCAAAAGTTCTTGGAGATGCTTCATTTGATGCTGATAGCGAACAGGCCTCAATCAATTGGAGATCAATTATCCTGGCCGATGGTAGAGAACGCCCATTTTCGGCCATCAGCCAAGGGCGTGATGGGCAAATGGGAATTGACGGCAATGTTCACTCAGATGGAGTGAAAAATGCTGTTGGGCAAACGCTCACTCGCTTTGTGGGAGCTTATGCGGGTGGATCAATGAACACGGGAGCTTTCGGCGCAAACCAAGGAGGAAATGCGAACGGATTCAGAAATGCTATTGCTCAAACTGCCACCGATCGAGCAAACGTAATGAGTGAAAATATGCAAAAAGAACGTAAGTGGATTGAACTTGCAAGCGGCACTGAAACAGTTGCTATTTTGAGCCAACCATTTTCTTTTAGAGACGCAGGAGCCACTTATGGAAACTGAAAAGAATGATATTGGTGGAAGTGAGCGAATTATCATTGGTGGACTTGCTATCGCTTTCCTCTGGAAGTTATGTGAGAACACATGGAAGTGGTTGCTCGCTCATCCACGCTTTCTTTACGCAATCATAAGCATCCTTGTTTGTGGTGTGTTGTATGGACTTGTACTTCTTTTTAGAAAAATTATGAAAAAAAGAGCGGATTATCTTTTTGAGAAATCTATTCTTGGAAAAGAAGAAGACTCTGTGTTTTGTGGAAGCACTGATGAAAATGAAGATGTCTGGATTAAGCCACGTCAAAGATCAATGCATACCCAGGTAATTGGTACTACCAATGCTGGCAAAACTGAAAGTGTGATTCTTCCTTGGGCCATTCAAGATATTCACTCAGGGAAAGGACTTCTTCTTATTGATGGAAAGGGAGACAATTCTCTGATTGATAAGCTCTGGGCCTATACCAAGCTCGCTAATCGTGAAAAAGACTTTAAGCTTTTTAGTCTGAGTCGCCAAAATGAATCATTTCAGTTCAATCCTCTTTTGGGAGGAACTGCGGAAGAAATCACAGAGCGAGTTTTTAACGCCTTTGAATTTGAAAACCCTTACTACCGTTCACTTCAATACGAAGTCATGAGTCAAGTGATGAGGATTTTTGAAGCATCTAAAACAGTGCCAACATTTCAACGTCTTCATCAGGCAATGGCCCGACCAAAAGTGATGGAGAAAATGATTAATGATGTAAATGACCCAACAATTAGACGCTGGTATGTGAGTTATTGTGAGATGGCACCTAAAGATCGTGAAGAACGCACAAGTGGCCTACTCGCAGCGATCAGTCACTTTGCTTTTGGTGAACACGCTAAGCTCTTTAATCCTGAGAAGTATGCCATCACGATTGATGAAGCCATGAAGAATAACCAAATAGTTTATTTTCAGCTTCCTGTTTTACTTTCTCCATTCTTGGGGAAAGCTACGGGAAAACTGGTTTTACAATCGCTTCAGGCAGCAGTGGCCAATCGTCATAGACTTGCTCATGGAGAAGAAAAGAAATTCTTTAGTGTATTCTTGGATGACTTCTCGGAATACCTATATGAAGGATTTGTTACTATCCTGAACAAATCAAGATCAGCCAATGTTGGAATAGTTTTTGCGCATCAGGCTTTAGGAGATATTAGCGTTCTGGGTGATCCAATCGCCAATTCAATTCTGACCAATACAAACCTCAAGGTTTTTATGCGCGGGAATGATCCTGATTCAGCCGAATACTTCTCAAAAGTCATTGGAACATTGACCGCTACAAAACACACTGAACGCCAAACTAAAAGTTTCTTTGGGGTGAATAAGAGTGGCGAAATGTCGGTGCGAGATGTTGAGGAGTTTGATGTTCACCCTAATGAATTCAAAAAAGGCTTAGGTGTTGGTGAGGCCATGATGATTATACCCCATGAACGCGGGGCCAAGACCATCAAGATCAAATTTAGCAAGCTTGATGATTTAGAACCCGAAGCAATGCCAAAGCCTAACAAATTGGTGATGCCACTGATTGAAGAAAAAGAAGAAACAAAAAAAGAACCAGCTGAGCAAACTAATGATGCCTTTAAAAACGCAGCTTAAATCAGGAGAACGAATGAAATTTAAAAAACTAAAAAATAAATTTGTAATGGCACTAACTTTATCAGCTCTTCTCGTTCAGACGGGATGCTCAACTCTGGGAAAGTCAGTGGGCCTCGGGACTGCGATTGGCGCAGGGACTGGGGCAGCATTGGGAGGGATAGTTGATTCGGGTAAAAACGGACAATATCGGACCCGTAATGTCATCATCGGTGCTGGAATCGGTGCAATCGCAGGAGGATTCACGGGATCAGCTATCCATGAAAACAACGAACGAGACAAGGAGTTGGCCTACCTCAAAGGCAAGGAATCCCAAAAAAAATCTGTTCAAGGAAAAACTGCTCCGAACTTACAGCAGCCTAAAGTTGAAGCCCAATGGATTGAAAGTAAAGTTGTCGGAAACCGATATGTTGAAGGGCATTTTGAATACATCATCACGGAACCAACTCGCTGGGAGGCTCCTTAGTGAAATATCAAAATGGGCGCGAAGTTTCACAGCAGGTATTTCAGGCCGTGCGCTACATCACCAAAGTTGGAGTGATGACCAGAGAAACGTGGAATGAGTTTTTCGGACAAGGAACTCTTAACTGGAAACAAAAGCAGCTCAGGATTTTGATTAAAGCAAAAGTTTTGAAGCACCATCCTTTTGAGCTAGTGCGAGACACTTACGTTATAGGCAACTATGGCCTTGAAATGATCCAAGATATGAAATGGAAAAGCGTTTACCATGTTGAACCCAAATTTATTCGGCATGATGAAACAGTTGCTCGTGGTGTCTGGAAACTTGAACTCGCGTCACTTTGCTCAAAATGGCTCACTGAAAGGGAACTGAGGAGACAAAATTCTAAGCATTTTAAACTTGATATAAAGGATGGTGGCCCAAAATATCCAGACGCTGTTTTGATGTTTCAAGGGAAATCGAAAACTTCAGTTATTGCACTTGAGTACGAAAAAACGGCAAAAAATAACTGGCGGTATAACAAGGCCATCAAAGCCTACAGTGACTCTGGTGAGTTTGGTTATATCCTTTTTGTGGTTGAGAGCAACGGTATTGAAAATGCCATCAAACGTAGTATGAAGTTTATTGGAGACACCTACTTAAACTCCAATATTGGATTTATCTCAATCGAGGATTGGTTGAGAAATCCTAAAACGGCAGAGATCAGAGGACTCAGTAGAATTAAAAGTATTGCAGAATTAACTTAAGCGAATTGAGTTTGAAGTGTCCTTTTTGGAATCCTAAGAACGGACACTTCTAAAATTTGATAAGGAAGAAAAATGATAGAAAAGTTTATTAAAAACAAAGGGTTCCCACCACCACCTAGTTATTAACGCCCCTTGATCGTCCTTGACCACTCCCCCCCAACGAGTTGAGAGGAAGTGGTCAATGACTAGGGACTAAACTAGGTGGTGGTGGGAAAAGGAATAGGGAAATTATGGATAAGGAAAATAAAATAATTAAAACGGGAACGGGAACGGGAACGGGAACGGGAACGGGAATGGGAACAGGGAAGGGAACGGGAATGGGAACAGGGAAGGGAACAGGAACAAGAATAGGGACAGGGACACAATGCAGAGTTGTTATTACTAATGAATCAAATCATGAGCTAGAAAAACTGGTAGAGCAAATTAAAGAAGGTAATGAAACGGTCGAGATTTCAAAATCAGATGTGGCTAACTATGTGTTCGGTAATCTGAATAAGCTTATGAGTGAGAGCGATATAAAAGTATTGAAGAACATTTATTTCGATGAAAGAAAAGTTCTTCAAAACCTATTAAAACAGTCCCAGGATGGCATGGATCTTCCTGTAGAAATTAAAAAAATGGTTCGTGATTTTTATGGCCTTAGCGATAAAGAAAAAAAGAGATCAGCTAAAAATAGTTCTGAGGCCGTACTAGATAACTAATAGGGGCCAATACAATCGAGATAACCTCTTGATTACGACCGATTGCGCGATTCTACGATGAAGAATTTTTATCCTAACCATTGTAGGGAACGCCCCATTGGAGTATTATGGAAAATGAACTTAAACAGAGTTCACCGCTCTTTGAAATTTTGAATATTGGAAGAAAGAAAGACGAGAAAACTCCGTCGCTAGAATCAGTGAGGTGGCTCACTACTAGCGAAGCAGCTCAGTATCTTCGAGTATCGGTAAGCAGTTTGAAAATGATGGTTTACCGAGGTCAAGTGAGAGTTCGGAAACTAGGAAGACGAAATCGTTTTCTTCGTGAAGAACTTGATCGTTTAATTACGTCACCCAACGAAAGAAAGGCGGCGTAAATGGCACAACAAGAAATAATTGAGAACGGAGTTAAGAAACTCATGGTCTACGTCAACATTCGATGTAGCGATCATCCAAGCGGCAGGATTCAACGACGTAAAAGAGTTGAAGGTGTTGTTAAGGGATCAGCTAAAGCGAATGCTATCGAGCGTGATTTGCTTCGTGAAGTGGAACGAGAGAAAGCACAGAGGGAAACAGTTGGGGCAAGTTGGGGAAAACTACTTGGACTCTACAAACAGTATGCTGAAGATGAATTAGAAAAAGATCGTTGGTGCCAGAGCAAACAAACTCTTGGTGAAGCCCTTAATTCATTAAACTCTTGGACACAAGATTGGTTCAAGGAAGCGGCTGGAAACATCTGTGCATCTGATGTAACAAAACTTTTTCATCAAATGAAAGAGAAAGGTTGTTCAGATTCTTCTCTAGGTAAGCTTCGCGGAGATATTCGTAAGGTCTTTGAGTTCGGAATGCTTTTCGATCACATCAAGGGAATCAAGTTTAGCCCCACTAATGGCGTTTCTATAAAGAGCCGCCGAAGAATGAGGACTGAGATTCTTCGTGATGATGAAATGAAAAAACTTCTGAGCTACGGAAAGGCTTATGAAGCCGCTTGGTATCCTATCTGGGCGTTTGCGGCCTATACTGGCTGTCGTAACGGAGAGCTTTACGCTCTTAAGTGGAGTGATATTGATTTTCAGGAGCGTTTAATTACGGTTCAACGCTCTTACAACAAGAAGTTTAAAGAGGAAAAATGCACAAAGACAGGAGACTGGCGAAGAGTCTCTATCTGTGAACCTCTTTGGGAAATTGTTTTAGAACTGAAAAGAATACACGACCACGACCTTCAGAGAGGAGCTTGTAAAAATCCGGGCTACGTTTTATCGAGGCCGGGTTTATGGCAGAACGGAGAGCAAGCTAGAAAGCTTCGTCAGTTTTGTGTAGAGATTGGGATTACCCCAATATGCTTTCACACACTGAGGGCTTGCTTTGCCACTGAACTGCTCAAGCGTGGAGTTGATGTACCCAGTGTCATGCGTGTTGGTGGCTGGAAAAGCCTCAAGACCATGATGCACTATGTGAGGCTTTCAGGTATTGGAGATCGAGGGATTACTGATCCTTTGGATTACCGAACTGAAGACCCAAGACAAACCAACCACACCCTTATGAAGGCCGTTGGGGAGTCTTTTAACGATGATAAAGTTTATGAGGCCGAAGTTATACCGTTAGCATCCCGAAGAATACCAAGTTTCGGGAAGTAACAGTAAGGTTACTACTTTTGTGCTACCGTGGAACGAAGAGTCTAAAGATTATAGAGACTTAAGTCCACGGCTGCCGAGGCAACCAATTTTTCAATCAAAATTTACTCATCTTCGTCGTCGCTTCTCAGGCGTCGGCGGTTGCGTACCGGTGTACGCGCCCTTCGACTTCTTCGAGGCTCCTAGAATCTGAGCAAATTTTGATTGAAAAATACGCGTGCAAAGAGAAACTAACTTTCCAATATTTTTTAGGTGGGGCGAAACTGAGAATGACTGCGTATCTTCTCTTCGAATTCCTTTTCATCCGATTTACTTAAGACGCGAGCGGCCTTTGCATCACTCCTTTCCCATCGATTGAGCCATTCCTCACCGAGCAAGGTCGTTCCGAGTTTGTGAGCGAGCGAGTAATCGTTGTACGCGACTGTTGTCGAACTCTTCGGACCGGTCGTTGGTCCGTAGCCAACGGTGAAGCCGACTGCGAGGAGTGTCGCCCGAACCGCAGTGGAAGCCGAGTAGTTGAGGAGCTGAACTTCATTTCCGCGGCAGTATTCAAAGATACTGTCGAAGGCTTCCTCGCTCCAGAGTTCGACGTTGGTATGGATGGAGAACGGATCGTAGAAAATCACGTGTGGTTTCGGCGCTCCTCGAAATGTGTGAGAGAAATCGCCCTGGATGAGTTCCCACACGATGTTTTCTCTCGGGGACACCCACTTATTAAGCTTCATGAGCTCGTGCGGAGCTGCGTGATGAAGGTGCGGGAAGACATGTGCGTTTCTCAAAGCAAGTTTCAGAGGATCGGTATCATTTTCAAAACTCACGATGCGGATCCTGCCCTTGAAGTCACGATGAGCAAACTCATGGATGACCGCCATTGAATTGTGAGCGGCGCCGAGGCCGACGTCCCAGATGACGACTTCATCAACCCCATTGAGTCTCTCATCGATCCGAGCGGGCATCACGTAGAGATTGCGCGCTTCTTCCTGTGGAGGATTCACTGAATGCATGACTTCGCCGGAACTCTTCTGGCGTATGCTGGAAAATCCGCGACCGGAGTCGTGGACTTCGTAATCTCCGAGCTGGAGACGCTTATCTTTTTTATACGGTTTCGCCGGAGTCATAGGTCGTGGAGGATTCTCCAGGTCGGTCATGACGAGTTCTTTTCTCTTCCCTTTGTAAAAATCGAGGAAGGTTCCTCCGAGAATACTCATTCTCATCTCACGCATGAACCGGTGGTAGAAAGTGGTGTTGTGGAGGGAGAGCAGGTACCAACCGAGAGTCTCGTCAGTTTTTATGAGATGATGGAGGTACGCTCGGGAGTAATTGGTGCAGGCCAGGCAAGAGCAAGAAGGATCAAGCTTCTCCTCAGAGAACTTGTAGACCGAGCGCCTCATCTGGAAATTCCCCAGACTCGTGAAAGCAACTCCACGCTGGCCGTACTGGTTCGGGAGAATACAGTCGAACATGTCGACCCCGCGGTGAACCGCTTCAAGGATGTCGATTGGAGTTCCGACTCCCATGAGATAGCGCGGGAGATGTTCCGGAAGCATCGCTGTTGCGATTGCCGTGAAGTCCTCCCGTTCGGATTTCGTTTCACCGACAGCGAGGCCGCCGATCGCAAGTCCGTCAAAGCCTTGACCGTTGACTCGGAGATTTGTAAGGACGTCAGCGCTTTGCTTGCGGAGATCTTCGTGACAGGCACCCTGAACAATCCCGAACATGGACTGGAGAGAATCGCCGCGGGCTTCGAGGCTTCTCTTTGCCCACCGGTGGGTGAGCTCCATCGCGGCCTTCGCATCTTTGTGAGCGGCATTGGACTCGATACACTGATCGAGGACCATCATGATGTCGCTGTTGATAGCCTTCTGCATGTCGATGCTCAGCTCTGGCGTCAGCAGGATCGGACGGTTGTCGACGTAGCTCAGGAAGCGTGCCCCTCTTTCATTCATTTCTCGGGAGTTTGAGAGCGAGAAAATTTGAAAACCTCCGGAGTCCGTGAGAACAGGACGATCCCAGTTCATGAACTTGTGGATGCCACCGAACTTCCTCATCACTTCCGGGCCAGGGCGAAGGAGGAGGGGGTAGGTGTTGGCGAGGAGAACGTTAGAGCCGGCCGTCTTGAGTGATTCGACGGTCTGGTTTTTCACGGTGGCTTGGGTGCCGACCGGCATGAAGATTGGTGTCTGCACCTCCCCGTGAAGAGTGGTGAACTTAGCCGCTCGCGCGCGTGATCCCTTAGCAGTAGCCTCAAGTTTGAAATTTAATCGACTCATATTCGTGAAGAATACCTAAAGAGCCCTCCGATGAGAACTCTTTTGAATGGTGTTCAAGCTCATGACCTTGAGATTATTAGGGTTCGTAACTGACTTTCAGGAGATAGAGTCCCCGCGGATCTGCTTTTTTCCAGGGCCGCTGCTGCTTCAGTTCTCCATTAAGAAATTGAGAGAAGTCTTTCACCGAGAGCCTGCCGTTGCCGACCATCCAGAGGGCGCCTACAAGGTGCCGGACCATGTGCTTGAGAAACCCCGAGCCTACGATGCGGAACTGCCAGCAGTTTGTGACCTGTCCCGCTGTGAATAGAGTGTCCTTGAAGAGTTCCTGAGGATTGATCGACGTCAGGTCACACTGATGGATATCCCGAAGGGTCGTGTTGGCGGTGCCTCCGATCGACCAGAAGTTTCGAAAGTCGTTTGTTCCCTTGAGCAAGTCGACGCAGGTCTGGAGATTACCGATGTTCAGAGGGAACGGGGTTTGCGCGATATAGCGTTGGTCAAGGCCCATGACCCCGGGCGTGTTAGTGAACAAGTAACGATACTCCTTCGAGAATTGATCGATGGATGGGATGAAGTCTCCTGCGCAGGGAAAGATAGCGAGACATCTGATGTGCGAAGGTAGTGCCGTGTTTAGTCGCGCTACATCAAGCGTTGATGGATCCTCGGCTGATATCTTGATAACCTGACCGAAGGCGTGAACACCCTTATCTGTGCGGGAGGCGGCTCTGGTCGTGACTTTTCCCTGAAGGATCTGCTGCAAAGAGAGGTTAAGGTCACCCTGGATCGTGGGCATGCCTTCCTGCCACTGGAAGCCCACGCGGTCGCTTCCGTCGTACTGGAGTATGACTTTGTAGTAGCTCATGACACCATCATACTGAGGAATTTCGAGTAGGCCATCCCCATCAAGACGCCGGCCGACACGTACCAGTGAACACTCCCTTGTCCTTAGTCAAGGCTCCTAGAAATTGAGCAAATTTTGATTGGAAAATATTCCATTTACTTAGGAGTTAGGTGCAGGGGTAAGATTTTTTATATTTGAATCACGCCAGCTAATGGAAGCTAGCTTTTGAGCTATGTCTTCAGGAGTGAGAATGTGGTCAACATGGTCAATTTGAATGGCATTTATTGGCATAGATTTAGATGATGCAGAGTCTGGTTTTTGGGCCATCGTCACACCCTCCAGCATCTTCTTTAAGAATTTTAATTCCTTCTGCACCATCTGAACCTTCTCCGGAAAGAACAATTCCTATTGATCCGTAATCACCATCTTCGGATAATGAAAAAAGAAAATGATCAATAGAATTGTTTGCGCCCTTCAGGGGACGAGGGTACAAATGAAGCAGCCCCTCTTTTATTTCCATTAATTTATCCGGTGGTAGAATATAGATATGATTGGCAATGGGTTGTAATCCATCTGTCACTTGTATCACTGGCATTTTTGTAGAACGTCTTAAAATTTCAGTTAAACTAATTTGAATTCGTAAGATATGAGAAAGTAGGACAAAGGCCATATTGCTTCGGAGGCAGGGGTTATGAGCAGGATTGCCCAGGTACAGGTAGGCATTCCATGATTTCTACATTCTCTCCGGGGAAAATAGAAAAGTGCGGGTGATTTAGAAATTTTGAAGCCCCTTCTTCAAGAGTTGTGGCTTCAATGATCACAAAAGCACAATCATTATTCACTATTGATGAAACGCCCTTTTTGTTGACCTGAAGAGTTTTTCCAAGCGGCCCGCCCGGATAGACGATAATAGAAGAATTTTCCTCTACCCACTTTCCCCAAGCTTCCATACCTAACTGTACTCGCTTTTGCTTCTCATCCACAGGGAGATTATTCCATTCATCATTACCCTTGGGTTCACCACGATAGATTGCTAAGAATTTTTTCATTTTAGACCTTATTGGTTAATCTCTGGCTCAACCAGTTGCATGAGTTTCACGAGGGAATCCTGCCAGCCCAGGTAGCACATTTCGGTTGGAATCATATCCGGAATGCCTTCTTGTTTAATGCTTATCTCGGTTCCACAGAGAACTTCTTTAAATGAAATGGTCGCAGTCATCTCACCAGGAAGATTAGGATCATCGAACTTATCTTTGTAAATGAGAAGTTCATTGGGTTTGATGGCGGTGAATGTTCCTGTCCATGAGTGCATCTGATCATTAGTAAAATTTGTGAATGACATCTTGTAACTTCCACCGACTTTAAAATCAAAGGAGTGAACCTTGCAGATAAAACCAAAAGGTGGAAGCCATGTGGCCTTGGCTTCTGGATTTGAGAAAGCTTTGAAAACGCGTGCAACGGGTGCTTTAATAACTCGATGAAGGGTTACTGTATTAGACATAAACTTCTCCTGGCTTTAGATCATCTCACTAATAAGATGACAGTCTATTTGAAGCCAGAAATAAAGGTAAGGGCGAAAGTGTCAAATCTCTTTCTAGGGGAATTAAAGTGCCTGGTAAGTTCCTGAAAGGGAAGTGCAGTCCGATTCTGCCTGGCCGGAAGTCCATTCACTGGAATAATAGTAAAGAGGTTTGTTTGTTTGACTTACACAACGACCTACCCGGCTGGTTGAACTACAGCTGGGTACGATACTTCCATTTCCGCCAATGTAAGTTATGTTGGTTGCTCCCTCAGCTGAGTATGTTGCGACTTGGTTTCCGCGGACGTAAGAGCCGATGAGGAAATGGCAGGGGCACTGGGAATAAGTGGAGTTCCATTTTTTGTCATTAATAAAAAGGTGGCTCTTTCCGGAGCACAGCCAGTAGAGGTTTTTATGGATGTGCTCAAAGAAAATTTCGGTACAATGTAGAGAATTCCTCCCTCTCGTCTCAGGGAATGTGCTTGTTATAAGTAGTTGAAAAGCCAGATTAGATATCTCCGTCTTCAACTTTTTTTAGAACCATTGCGATTGTTTCCTCATTGATTTCTGCCTCCCTTAAAAGTGAAATGGCCTTGGGGAGGTCGTCAGAGTCCACTGCATCCAGGAAATCATCCACAAGTCCCAAGGCGGCTAGCTCCTCAAGAACAATAGATCCTTCAAAATCATTTTCATCCACGTTAACTCCTCTTAGTGGAATCAAAGCATTAAAGGTTGAAGAAGTCTTTTCGTTTTTTCCATGCAGAATTGTTTTCGGAGGGAGTGCATGAATCCCATGGGTATCCTAAATGATTTGTTTGAGCGTCATGACCAGGAATGGTGTCATAAGGTGGGTATTCAAGCAGAGTCTTCTCAGCTATTTGACCATAATCTATTAGTTTGGATTCATGATATGGCATGATGAATAAATTGTACTGAGTTTGTGGGAAGTATTCTTTTGGGTCATTTTGATTTAAGAGAGTCTTATTTAAAATTGCTTCAGAATATTTATTAAAACGCTTAACAAGCTCCTTGTTCTTTTTACCTTGCTCATACATCAATTCACTAAAAGTACCAATAAGCTCATATCGATGACGATTAAGATTTAGACTGTAGTGTAAGTGACTGGCGATTTCATATTTTTCTGCAGACCTCATTCCAAGATCAAAGATTCTTCTCTTGAGGGCCGATTCATGCATTTCAAAGTCAGGGGCTCTCATTGCATCTTCTAAGTGAACAGCGATTTCCTTATGCTCACTTTCGAGTAAGTATTTTGATATTGCCAGATGTAGGTGATAGGCTCCGTTTGAGCTGCCTTTCGCAAGATCTTGCATAAGCTTTAAAGAATAAAGGTCTCTTTCCTCTGGGTCAGTATCCCAATAAATACCATGTCCATTAGCGACGTAGAATTTTGCAATTGGAGAACTGTCGTGACGAAGCCCTAACCCTTCAGACAACTCTAAAATTTCCTCAATAGTCTCGTCCAATTTATCAGGGGCTTCATCTTTGATTAAATCTTTGAAATGTTCAAGGTCACTTTTCTTAGACAATCTTTCTTCTTGGGATAAGCACTCTGGTCTTTCTGACAATGGATCAGGATTATTTTCTTTTTTGGGTTCTACTTGGGGATATTTGGGAATGCTCTCAATGATTACCTTTGAATTTTTCATCAAAGCACTTGAAGGGGTTCTTTGGATTTGCTGGTGGCTCAATAAATAAAAGAAGGTAGATATAACAATTAGAAGAACCGGGTAAATGATGAGTTTTTTGTTCTTCATACAGGTAAAGACTTATCGGCAAAGTTCATCAACTAATTAGAGCGTGGTGCGCTTTAAGCTGAAAAAATGCATAAAAACTAGATTTATTTCGTTCATGGCCTATTCAGAATAAAAAAAAGCTCCTAGAATTTGTTTGCTTACAACCAATTCAAAGGAGCTTTTTCAATGTCG
>DATLXC010000023.1:0-26891 GCA_035575985.1 Bacteriovoracaceae bacterium
TTTCCATTGTAGGCGGTGATAACGTCATAACCTGCATATTCCAGAGCTTCATAAAGTGCTTCCCGGATTTCATCATCATCTTCCACCAATAGAATTTTTTTTCTTTTCATTCTAGTCCTGTTGGGATTTCAAAAGAGAAAATGGATCCGTTTCCATCTTCACTATCAACCCAGATGATTCCATTGTGAGCTTTAATTATCTGTTTCGAAATAAAAAGTCCTAGCCCCAGGCCACTGATTTCGTTGGCACTAATCGCCCTTTCGAAGCGACCGAAAATTTTCAATTGATCGGCTTTCAGGATGCCTTCTCCCTTATCCTGGACCGAGAGTCGTGCATATCCCTTACTTGAAGTGATGACCACTTCAATGGCAGTTTGGTTACCGTATTTTATCGCATTAGTGAGTAAGTTATTTAATACTTGTTCTAAACGCATTGGATCCCAATTGCCAATCGCGATGGTGTTTTTAAACTTAGGCTGCTCACAACCTGCTTCTGTAAACATAGTGCGCATTCTGGATAATACAGCTTTAGTGAGTTTCCCCAAATCCATCTTTTCTTTTACTAATTTAAGTTGGCCTGATTTTAATTTCGTAATATCCAACATGTCTTCAACCAAAACATTCAACTTGCAGGTGAGAGCTTCTGTTTTTTCAGCGATTTGAATCACTCTTTTTGCTTCAAAGGCACGGGGGTCATTTTGGGCAATCATTTTCCGCTGCATCTGGGCAAAAATCAACAAAGTCGTCAGTGGGGTTTTTAATTCATGGGAGGCGATAGAGATGAATTCATCCCTCGCCTGAACGGCAATTTGTAGATCTTTGGAGATTTGCTCATATTCTTGTTGACGAATTTGCTGAGTTAGATCCGTGGCAATCATACAGACGCCTTTCTTGTCATCAATCTGAGTAGAACTCATGGTTATTCGCAGGGGAATAAATTTACCGGGTCTAAAAATAAAGGAAAAATCATCGGAGAAAATTTTGGACGAGCGATCCAAAGAGAAAATTTCTAAGAATCTATTCAATTCATCCGGCTTGAGAAAAGCAAAAATAGGCGTGCCGATGAGCATCTTTACAGGGAGTTTCATGTACTCTGAAAACCGTCTATTACAATAGAAAATCGTACCGTCTGAACTAAGAGTCACAGCACCTTCATTCATGTTTTCCACTAAAACCCGGTAAGGTTGATCAGCATCCTTAAGCGTAAATATCTGATGCTGATGCCCTTGTTTATTATTAACTACCAGAGCATCAATTTCACCATGTCTAATAGCTCGCAAAGTTTCTTGAGCTTCATCAAGTTCATTTCGTAAGGCTTTAATTTGGAGTTTAAGCTTTGCCAGAGGGGTAACCTGTGGTTTCGCTTTTTTTCCTTTTTTCATGAGCTCTTTTTCTTAGGCTTGATATCCAGACCCAATAAAATCTTGGACTCATCAGAAAGATCCCCAATAAATCTTTGCAGGGGGATAGGTAGTTTTTTAACCAAAGTAGGGACAGCAATAATTTGCTCATCCTTGGCCAAAGTTGGATTCTTGTAAATATCGATGACTTGTAATTCATATCTGTTTTTTAAATGTTCCTCACAAACCTTTTTGATATTCTCCATTGCGAGTAGTGACTGGTTAGTTGAGCCAGTTATATACAGCTTAAGCAAATATTCTTTTTCATCTTTTGCTGTTTTTACTGCTATCGCTACTTTTTGTGTAGTTTTAGCAACTTTTTTTTTCATTTTGAGCCAAGCTTCTTAATGTTCAACCCCACCAGAAGTTTTTCCGAGTCGGATAAATCGCCAATCATTTTTTTTATTGGAAGGGGTAGTTTTCGAACCAGCGTAGGGATGGCCAAAATCTGATCTTCCTTAGCCAGTCGGGGGTTAGTCAATAAATCAATGACTTCAATTTTGTAGCGACCTTTTAGATATTTTCCACAAACTGATTTAAGATTTTCAAAAGCCACCCTTGACCTGGCCGTATTGCCTGCAATGTATAGGCAAAGTTCAGTCATAGGTTCTTTTTTGACCACTTTATTCACTTTCTTCTTGGTGGCTTTAGCCACTTTTTTAGAAGTCGGTTTTTTTGTGATGACTTTCTTTTTCGCTTTCATTTTTAATTCTTTTTGGCTGATTTCTTTTTAGTCTTTTTTGCTGGCTCGGGATCCAGTTGTAACTCCGTATCTTCTTCCAGTGCCAATAAACGAATTCCTTTATCGGATAAGACTAATCTATGAATTTGATTTGAGTGAGACATCCCGCGTGATTTTACAATATATAATCCACGAGATCGGCGTCTCAATTTATCTTCAACTTCTCTGACAACAATCCAGGTATCGATTAATGAGGCCACCCCGACCTCACTTTGAATCTCACCTTTACTGGAAATCAGACTGGTGAAAATGGCAGTAATCTTGTTCATTTTTAGTAAATCAATCATTCGTGTGAGAATTGATTGAATTTCCAGAGTATCACCTTGACCGAAAAGACTAGTTAATGGATCGATGATGACTGTACTTGGTTTGTGCAATTTTATTTGTTTGTATAATTCTAAAAGGTGCATTTCCAAACCGAAAAAACCGGGACGGGTAGAATTGATTTGCAATAAGCCTTTTTTTATCCATGGATCGAAGTTCATTCCAATCGATTTCATATTCGCAACTATTTGTCCGGGAGACTCTTCGAAAGAAAGGTATAGACATGTTTCACCACGTCTGCATGTTTCCATAGCAAAAGCACCGGCAATACTTGTTTTACCTGTCCCTGCTGTTCCAGAAATCATGACACTGCTACTGCGAGTGTACCCCTTTCCACTCAACATAATATCAAGTTCAGGGATTCCAGTTTTAACTCTTTCTGTGGTTCCTGGATGTTTCAATACTAAAGAGGTAATTGGTAAGACTGAGATTCCATCCTTATCAATAAGAAAAGGAAATTCATCTGTGCCATGAGTACTGCCACGATATTTGATGACCCGGATTCTGCGTGTGGAGATTTGTCTTATAACCCGATGATCAAGCAAGACTACGCAATCTGAAAGATACTCTTCAATTCCATGACGGGTTAATTCGCCATCTTCGCTACTTTCGCTGGTGATAATAGCTGTGACTTTTCGTTCTTTTAGCCATCTGATTAATCTTTTCAATTCTGAGCGAAGGATGTAATCATTATCAAATCCGGAAAAAAGAGTTTCAATGGCATCAATGACAACGCGTTTGGCACCAATTGAATCAATGGCGTAACCAAGACGAACAAATAATCCTTCCAGATTATACTCACCTGTTTCATGGTTTTCACTTCGGTCCAAATGAATATGTTCAATCACTATCTTTTTTTGTTGCACTAATTTTGGAAGATCGACTTTAAGTGATGCCACGTTTCGAGAAAGTTCTTCTTCATTTTCTTCAAATGAAAGGAAAACTCCCGGTTCGTTATATTGAGTCGCCCCATTAACAATAAATGAAACTCCGAATAACGTTTTTCCACACCCGGCACTTCCGTAAATTAAAGTTGGACGGTTCTTGGGAATACCACCGTTGGTGATCTCGTCCAGGCCTTGAATGCCAGTAGGACTTCGTTCGAACTGATTAGGATCAAAAATCTTTGATTTAAAACTTTTACTCATTTATTTTCTCTCTCTAAAGCGGGTAATTGGATATTTTTTTCATTATGGCTCTCTTTTTGTATACCATCAGCATAGTTGGTTAAACTACGTAATGACACGAAAACTATGCTTTATCCTCCCATTACAAGTATTATTCGGGAAGCTGAATCTTTTCTTAATGAATTCATGGCGCATAAAGCCACAACTGCTTGATGTCTGGAGTTATCATTAGGAGAGCAGATTAGATATTACATTTAGGAAGTTCTTCAATCTTCTGAATAATCGAAGTTTCATGCTGTTCAAATTCAATCCTAGCCTTTTTTGCCATGCCAGTGAGGATGTTATAATGCTTGCCTTCGCTATAATTTCCTTCGGCTCTCAGAGAGACAGGAGTCAACACAACTTGTCCATCTTGTTCCGACTTAAGGAGTACATCAAAGTCCCGGGTAAAAGTGCATGATGAATAGGCTTCCTGGCAATGCTGACTGCCATTCCCACCTAACAATAAAAAGAAAATTTGCTGGTCATCACATGTTCGTCTCTGGGCATTACACTCTTTTTTTATATTAGTTGTCTTAGTCACAAGGACACAGCTTTTTTCAGTTAGTAATTCCTCTCCCTGGCCTTCTCCAACTCTGAATTGCTTTGGTATTTTAACTTTGAATTCCAGCTGCACTTTGGCCGTGTTCTCTTCCATGTATTGCAATTGATGCTTGAAGCTTGCCATCTTAAAATCCATTTCTTTAAGATACCATGTCTCAAAATCAATCCTCGAAACATCGATAGAGGAATCATATTGCTTTTTAAAGGCTTCAATATTGGCCCTGTCTGGAAAAAATAATTCTTTAATCCCATGAGACTTAATAACCAGAATTTCATTGATTGATAAAGAAGGACAATTGATGAGTGTGCAATCTGCAGGTAATTCTGCAGCAAGCAAATTTTGGCAATATACTGCCAAAATCACGGCACAAAGGACATTTCTCATCAGGATCTCCTGTTATCCAGCAAATAATACTATGAAGAAACATGCGTCAGGAGGAGCGAGGCAAAGGTTATAGATGCTGTCTATTCTTTTGACAAAACTGGCCTTATGATGAGTCCCTCACAAGGGGACCTATTGAAAAGACTGGCATTGGCAGGTGCGATGATCTTGATTTCACTAAATTCCTTTGCCTGGACAGAGGTCACAAGGATTATGGACGAAGGGCAGGCCTTGGGTATTTATACGGGGGCCTCATTACTTGTAGGGTCTGGCGACCATGTCCTTTTCCAATATTCAGTAGGGGACAGCAATCCTGGTCGTATTTATGACGTTGCATCCCTTACAAAAGTAGTGGCAACGACTACTTTAATCATGGTGCTCGAGGAAAAGGGGAAGCTCGCCCTTACCGACCGGGTCTCAAAATACATTCCATGTGTGACCTCTGGTGTGACCCTGGAAGATTTACATCGACACAGGGCAGGTCTCCCGGCAGGTGCAAGACCTAAGGAGAATGAGACTTTAGATTTATATATAAATAGAATCTGCCAGCTTAAACTGAGCTATGTGCCCGGGTCCAGGACCCTTTATTCTGACCTAAGTTACATCCTCTTAGGCAGGGTAGTGGAAATAGTTTCTGACAAACCGCTCAAAGAATTGGCCGATGAGTTTATTTTTAGACCACTCAAGATGATAAATTCAGGCTTTAATGTAAAAAATTGTGCGCCTACTTCAGAATACCGGAACTGCCAGGTTCATGACCCTACTGCTTTTCATTTTCTTCCGCTTCACGTTGGCAACGCTGGCCTCTTTGCGAGTCTTGATGATCTTACACTCTTTGTAAGGATGATTGTGGGCAAAGGCGAAGTTAATGGCACCCGGATTGTATCCAAGGCCACAATTGAGAAGATGCTTATCAAGGTTGGCCCGAGAGGATTAGGTTGGGATTACGAAGATGAATTCTTCACGGCCCCCAGAGGTGAGGTTTTTCCACCCGGCATTTCTTTCGGACACACTGGGTATACTGGAAACTCCATCTGGATAGATCCTAAGTCTGATTCCTATTACATTTTTGTGTCTAACCGGGTGTTCATGGGAGATGATCGAACTCGCGCGCCTTTCAGCAAACTAAGAAAAGAACTAAGCACTGCCATAGGAAAAAAAGTATATGAGATTTCTGAGTAACCTGTACGTTCGCGTACTCCTGGGCATTTTCCTGGGGGTAATTTTAGGACTTGTCCGTCCGGAACTTGCTGTCGAAATGAAATTCCTGGGGGACGGGTTTATTTCCCTTCTCAAGATGCTCATTGGACCTATTATATTCAGCACTGTAGTACTTGGTATCGCCAACTCTGGCAGTATGAAAAAAGTTGGCAGAGTAGGTGGTAAGGCCTTGCTTTATTTTGAAACTGTCTCAAATATTGCCCTCGCCCTTGGCCTCATTGCTGTAAATGTTTTTAAGCCAGGTAAGGGCTTTAATGTTGATCCTGCAACCTTGGATAGTTCTGCCATGGCCCAGTATACCTCAAAGGCCCAGGACACAACTGTCATTGATTTTTTTCTTAGTATCATTCCCTCTACTTTCGCCAATGCATTTACTGGTTCAGGAAACTTACTCCAGGTGCTTTTACTTGCTGTCCTGTTTGGATATGGCCTTACTCACGTCGGAGAGAAGGGAAAACCCGTTCAGGATTTTTTTACGGGCCTGTCCCAGATTTTTTTCAAGATAGTCCATCTTCTGATGTTGTTTGCACCCCTTGGGGCATTTGGGGCCATGGCCTTTACAGTTGGAAAATATGGCGTAGATTCTTTTGGTCCATTGCTTAAGCTGATGGGGACGTTCTATTTAACCTGCATAATATTTATTGTGGCCATTCTGGGTCCCATTGCAAAATACTGCGGCTTTAGTATCTTTCGTTTCATTAAGTATATTCGTGAAGAATTATTTACAGTCCTGGGAACATCTTCATCAGAAAGTGTCCTGGTTCCCATGATGGAAAAACTAGAAAAGCTCGGATGTTCTAAAGCTGTAGTGGGCCTCGTTGTCCCGACCGGTTATTCATTTAACCTGGATGGCACAAACATCTATCTCACTATGGCCGCTGTCTTTGTTGCTCAGGCCTTAAATATTGACCTCACACTAGGGCAACAACTAAGCCTGCTTTTAGTTGCAACCCTCACCTCACAGGGGGCCTCAGGCGTCACGGGGGCAGGATTCATAACCCTGGCAGCCACACTGGCCGTGGTTCCTACTGTGCCTGTTGCCGGCCTCGCTTTAATCCTTGGCATAGACAGATTCATGTCAGAGGCCAGGGCCCTTACTAACACCATCGGGAATGGAGTTGCTGCCATTGTTATCTCTCGTTGGGAAAAAGAGCTGGATGTTGCAAAGCTAGAGCAAGAGCTGGCCTGATCTTGTCAAGTGAAGAACCTTTCTAAGGTTTTGATTATATTTTCCAATCTGTATATAATTTCTGAATGCGTTTAGAAATTAATATCGACACTGAAGAAGCCCTTTACTACAGGCTTAATGCTCCAAAGATATTGGTTGGTTCTGGTGCGCCCTCTGATATTATTCTTAATGCTCCTGGAGTAAGTCGTAAGCATTTGCAAATTAACCTGGTAGACGACGTCTATTATGTCACCGACCTAGGGAGTACCAACGGTACTTTTATCAATGAAGAAAGACTGACGGCCGGGCAACGGACAGAATTTACTACTTTCTTTCCTGTCAGGCTTGGAGATGTCACCCTCTTATCCTTGCTTACTGACGAAGAAGCTGAGGAAACGACTGGAGAAGAAACGACTGAGGAAAAAACAGAAGACGAAGACGGAGACAATCCCCTGCTTGATATTGGTAATTTCAAGGAAGTAGAGCCAATAAGTGTAGATGAACTCCATCAAAAGACGACGGTTATTTCTCTCAGGGATCTTCAGGAAGTAAAAACAGAGACTTTAGTTAAGAAGAGAGATGAAAAAAGAATAGAGAGAAAAGCAAATCCTAAACCTAAACCTAAACCTAAACCTAAACCTAAAGCGAAGCCCAAGAAGCCCGAGGGCGACAACATGCTTCCAACTATTATCCTGGCCGTACTTATTGTGGCAGGTGCTGTTTACTACAAATATTTCATGCTTGAACCTGTACCAGTGGTTGTAGTTGAAACGGTCGTCAGGGTTGCAGAGACAGATATTCCAACGCTTGAGGAATTGCATAGGGCCCTTAATCAAATTAAATGCTCGTCGGCTCTTGAGAAAAAGTTTTGTGAAGCTATGCCGGATGTCCAGGCAGGTTCCGGAGGAGTAGTTGAATCTGTTGGGAGAATAATAATTCTAGCGCCTCAAAAAAAATGGCTTGACCAGACATTTGTCACATTCAGAGGAAACATTGATCATCCAAATTTCAAGCTTTCTCCTGAAAGAAGGCTAAAGCTCATGGCCATCCTTTTTTTAGATCAGCATGTGCCGGATTTGAACTGGCAAGAATTAGAGACAAAAAATTTGATTTTTGCCTTTTTTGACCAGGTAGGGGATAAGCCGGAAATTTTGACCGTTGTTGGAATCAAGCCCAAGGAATTGAATGCTTTAAAAACAGCTGTCCCTGCTTCATTTGAGGCAAAGTTGAAGCATACGGGCATGCAGCCGATCATTCCATTGGAAGAACTTTTCATCCTTAGGAGCTATCCACCCAATGTCATTTAAGGTAGCTCTTGCCATCAGGAAACTGAAAAAATATGATAGCTTTGATACAGAAACCATTTCATAAAGGAGTTTATCATGGCACGTGGGGAAGGCGGACAAGACAAAGGTAAAGCAAAAGGCAAGCCTAAGCTTACAACTAAAGAGAAGCAGGATAAAAAGAAAGAGAAAGCAAAGACTAAAGGTAAATAGATTGTTTAGTGAAAGGCCGCCGGAAGGTGGCCTTTTAATTTGGTTTAACAGATGCTGATGTTCTCGAGACTTTAGCAGTCACTTCATGACCCTTGCCTGCCACTTCTTTCTTGTCATTTATGAGATACCACCCTCCAGCTACACTGAAGGTTATAAAGAAAGACAAGATAATCAGGTTGCACTTCATTTTTTTGCCTTAATTATTATCATCATTATTTTTGGTCTTACTATGGTGACTTCTTTCCAGGTAGGAATTGAGGGCATCCCTTAACTCATTAAAGAAATCTCCTTCCCGGAACTTTATAATTTTTTGCTCGCCCGTATGATCAAGATTGTTCAAGTCTTGAGTGACACGATAGATAGGTCCGGCCACTTTATTTGAGAGCCAGATACCGAGTACAAACATAAAGGGGGTCCCGAAAATGGCAAGGCCTAACAAGACTATGTTCAAGGATGACCGTTGATTTACTATAAACGTTAAGACAGGATTTTCTGGTGAGGCCCCAGATTCTAATATGCCGGCCTGAATGACATGAAAGTACCAATTAACAGCTGCAGCGAAAAAGAGAAGGTTAATCAAGGCCAGAGCAACAAAGAACCCAGTAAGCTTGAATTGGAAGGCCGGGTTGCACAGCCATTTTTTTCGATGGATTTGATTGGTGGTCATTTAAAAATCTCCGTTTTGTTATATCGGTACTTTGGAAAGTAAACTGTAGCAGGCAGCTCAGTCACTGTGCAAAATCATAGCCTTGGATGATTAACCCTAAAATTAAGATTCCCTGAAGGTTACCCTTATTTACCTATCAGTTTTGATCAGCTATTTATGCCCAATGAAAACCTTAGGTCTCATACTTGCCCTTCTTTTCGTCATGGCCTGCAAACAATCTTCTACGACTGGAAACTTAAGTAGTGCCAATGATGCTGGCAGCTTCATCACTGCATTTAATTCAGGCATGACTTCAGTTGCTCCATTTGAAATTGTTAAATTGGGAAATCAAAAGATCAATTACGTGGTTGTGAAGCG
Source organism: Bacteriovoracaceae bacterium (assembly GCA_035575985.1). Lineage (GTDB taxonomy): Bacteria > Bdellovibrionota > Bacteriovoracia > Bacteriovoracales > Bacteriovoracaceae > Peredibacter. The sequence goes on from DATLXC010000023.1 coordinate 9,487, forward strand.
CAAGAATAGTGACGGAATCGTCATGTACTTTGCACTTGATATCCGGAGTTATATTGAAGGGTCTGGAGCTTCTTCTTTCATGCAAAAAGCTCCTGGCTATTTCAACCTGACATCTAATGGGAATGGTACTTACTCTTGTTTACATTGCACGAGTTATACCGGATTGCCTCTTACCACCTCCTTGATATTCACTAAAGTTGTGGCAGACAAGATGGAACTGGAAAAAGCATTTGCACTAGGCGAGGCTTTTGCCATTGAAACCATGTCCAGGAATATTGTTGCTGAATTCGGATTGACTGAAGAGAGGGCCTTCAAAGTCGCCACGCTGGCAAAGGCCTGGGAAAAGCTTTCCAAATCTCGTGCTCTCACTAATGCAGATGCTGATACATTTGCAAAAGAACTTGTAGGAGTATCGATTGTGGATATGGAAAAAGCTTACAAGTCCCTTGCAGATGGATATCAGGCCGAGATGACTGAAGTCATGGAGAAAGCTGCCGAAATAAATGGCACGACTCCGGAGAATATGACCTTGATCATGACGAAACTTTTCTTTTAAAAATCATTCCTCTGAATCAATTAAATGTAATTCATGCGCCAGCAAGAGAAAAGCGCCTACACCGTAGGGTAAGTCTTTTTTCTTACGAACAGCTTTGTAATACCAGCCAGGTCCTGGGTTTGTGGGACCTGAAACCGAACGTAGCGTGACTCCATGACGGGTAGGGGAAAGTTGTGTCTGGGCGTATGCAAATGCCTTCCTGGCCGAAACTAGATACTTGTGGGGAAGAAATCCCAGGCGATAGGCCTTGGCAAGGCCATAACCAATGAGAAGCGAACCTGATGTTTCATCATAAGAGTAGCCTGGCCGATTAAGTACTGTTTCCCAGGCACCATTAGTTTTTTGGAATTTCAAAAGTCCCTCTGACAACTTTACCAAAACCTTAGTGAGTTCACGACGACGTCCCGCAAACTTATCCTTATCTTTAAGCACTTCAAGAATCTCAGCTATACTGGTTACTACCCAGCCATTGCCTCTGAGCCAGAATGATTTTCCATAGGGAATAGTTCGGCCATTACGAAAATTATAAGCATGCCAGAAAGCGCCACTTTCCTGATCCTGTAAGACCGAGGCAAAAAGTAAGGGCTGGCCTGATCCAAACTCAATCATGGATTCGTCATTTATAGCTGCTCCCCATTGTGTGGCCAGAACTGCATACATCATCAAGGAATCTACCCAGATTGATGAAGGATAAAACCATGAGAACCATGAGTGACCCAGGTGATCGATTGTCCCAAGTCTATTACGAGGCTCAAATCTAAGATAGTGACCAACCTTTTCCATTGAAGACCAGGCCTCTTCAAGCTGGCCTGTTTGTGCAAGGTGGAGGGCAGACAATGCAGGTGGACACCTGTCGCTCCGGTTAATGGCAGGAACCCGGTTTATCCAACGCTTGTGATAGTCAGACAGGTAGGTTTTAAGTTCCGGATATTTTGTGGCCCCATATAGATAAACCGCGGGGGCCCAATCCCATTTTAAAGACTTCGCAGAATGAGTTGCCTGAAAATTTCTGGCAAGCTTAAGTGCTGAATCCCTGGGAGACTCTGCATGGAGGGTGGATAGTAAGAGGATAAAAATTAGTGTGAGTAAATTCATATCTTTTATTTCACGCTGGGTGAGTACTTTCTGCAAGTCGTGCTGCTTCTTCTGATTCCTAAAAAAAAGGGCCAATGATAACATTGGCCCTTTTTGGTAAGTCTTTATTTAAAAGGCTAAAGTCCCGCCTGCAGCAGTACCTGCAGCTACTCCACCGGCCGCTGTACCACCAGCTGCACCACCGGCCGCTGTACCGCCAGTTGCACCACCAGTTGCAGCACCTTCATCACCTTTACCGCCATCACCTTGGTTATCTTCAGGTTGCTCTACATCGGGGGTCTGTTCGTCAGGTATTGTTCCAGTTGTACCACCATCAGTTCCACTTGTAGTTCCGCCAGTAGTTCCGCCTGTAGTTCCACCAGTAGTTGCAGCACCATCGGTGACTCTTTCGATCACACCACATGCGATGACAATAGTTTCTCTTGTATCACTGACAGTAGGTGGAAGCGGATCAGCTACACCATGAATATTAACTACTCTTCCTTCTAGATTCAGCTCAGAAACCTGGGCCCCACCACCAGCGGTTGCACCAGCTGTTGCAGCACCTTCAGTTCCACCGGCAGCTCCGCCACCAGCAGTTGCAGCACCTTCAGTTCCACCGGCAGCTCCACCTGCAGCTGTTCCGCCAGTTGTTGCACCTTCACCAGGGGCATTCAAGCTTGCAACCATTTGAGTTAAACTTCCAGATGCTGAATATTCATAATTTCCCTCCTGGTCTGCTGTTGGGAAATCACCCTGGTCAGGTGCCTGGGAGTTTAAGTCACTATCCAGTGAAACCACGACAGGTCCGGCCTGGGATTCTGATGAATCAACTATGTTATCTCCATTGGCATCATTATTCTGAGTATCGCATGTAGTCCCGCGATGAATATGTTGCTGATGGACGATGTCTGGATCAACACCTTCTATATCCATGTTCACCGTGACATTATCCCCCTCGATGCGAATTGTTCCTTCACCACTAGCATCGGGTGCCAATTCACGATTCACAGACGTAAGCCTTACCCTGTACGTTCCCTGGTCTGCTTCTTCCTGTGGGGAAGTTTGGTTACCTGCACTTGATGTCGTTCCATTGTCTTCACCACAACTCACTACAGTGAACATGGTCGCAGCAAGAAGAATAGATACCAATTGCTTTGCACTTGATCTTTTTTTCATTTTCAACTCCTTTGAAGTTTGAAATCCTTACATAAATTTCCTATGCGCTCTTTTAGTAAAGACCTCGCCACAATTTCTGTGCTTTAAGTATTCAATGACACTTCTGAAAAGACTGAGCTGATTAAGTAAGGATGAGGCAAAATAAAAAAGGGGAGGGAATGATGAGGAAGAAAGAACGTTGCATCTACTCTATAAGGAGATGCAACACGTCTGATTGAGTTTTACTTTTTTTCCATTTCAGCAACGCTTTCTGCTACGTCGGGATGGACCTTGAAATCTTTCTCTGTCGCAATTTTCCTTATCCCATTAACAGTGTTAACCGGCCATTCGGCCTGGAAAATATTGACCACCCATTTGGGCAATGATCCTTTAGGGTCTGCCAGGATTTCTACTTCTATATAAGTCTTTGTCCCATCTTCAACTGATCTTAAAAAGTAACGTGACAATTGCAGTTCACCTCTCACAACTCCGTCTACCGGAGGTGCATCCTTATGTTCAACACTCTTGATGAGAATCTCCACACTTTGATCAGGTTTGTTCACACTAACTTTAGCTTCGTAAACGAAGTCCCTGTCACTAACAGGCCACGGAGCATCTGTCCGGTTATATTCAATTTTTTCATATTTTGATTTTTTCTCCAGCACCCTGACAGTATTAACATCGCTCATCCATTCTTTGATTCGTGATACATCGTAAATAACGGACAGTACTTTTGCCATAGGAGCTTCAATGGTAGAAACCCCCCTGAGTGCCACTACATCACTTCCTTTAACTTCACCCTTATAGACATCCACATTCTTCTGGGTATCGACCTTTTCCCACTTGGGCTGAATCTGGGCCACACTATTTAAGCTTAATAGGACAAGGAACATGGGCATAATGACTTTCATAGGACTCCTCTCTGGAAATTCGATGCTTAAAGTATAGCCGGACAGGTAAATATTACATAGCTTTAATGCTATGCATCGGTTTTATGGTATATCAGCTTCAACAAGTTTAGACCCCCAAGGAAGTTTCCTATGAAGAAGTTATTCACAACCGTACTCTTATTTGGCTCAATGGCAGCATTCGCCAGTGAGGACATCTATCTTTGTAGTTCTTCAAAAGGAACTATCCAGTTAAGAGACCTAGATGATGGATCTATCGTGCTGGACCTCTCTTCCCATGGGGTCATTAATATGGATCATTCATCAGATGTGTTTTCTGGAATTGCTGATTCCTCCGCCTATACTGATTACGTACTTCAGCTTTCAAAAAACACCTATACTCCTAATTTAGGTTCCAAGTTTTTGAATACTTTGAACAGGACTATCCTCAAGGCATCTACTTCTGAAAATCTTCAAACCTGCCGTATCAGCTTTGCCCTTAATAAGGTGAAGGAAGTGGCCGAGCTATCTTATTCTTGCTCTACACTGTTTAAAAACAGCAGGAAGATGGTTGATGAGCTTGAATGTACATTTACGGCGGTCGAGTAACCGACTGGCATAATCGGAAGTTTGCAGGCATTCACGTTCGGGCAAATTTTACCGAAAAGACCCGTATGGGCTTTCGAGTTAATACAAACATTGCGGCCATTCAATCACAGACTGCTTTGAAAAAAGCAGGCCGTGAAATTGATGAAAGCTCAACTAAAATGAGCAGTGGTGAGAAAATCACCAAGGCCGCAGACGATGCTGCCGGACTCGCCATCTCAGAAAAAATAAAATCAGAAGTCAGGTCATCAAGGCAGGCAAATAGAAACGCCAACGATGGTGTTTCACTCATACAGGTTGCTGAAGGCGGCCTTAATGAATCTTCCTCAATTCTTACACGCATGCGTGAACTTGCTATCCAGGCCGCAACCGATACTATGGACGATGTTAACAGGGCCAATTCAAACGGGGAATACCAGGCCATGAAAGCTGAGCTCGAAAGAATAGCTCAGGTGACAGAATTTAATGGAAGAAAATTATTGAATGGTTCCTCTGAAAAGCTCACTTTCCAGGTAGGAACAGGGGATAACAGTTCAGATGACCACGTGGGTGTCGACCCTGGTCAGATAAATGCCACTACCCAATCATTGGGTGTTACAGGGGCCAGCATTAACTCGAAAGAATCGGCCAGAATGGGCCTTGGAAAACTTGACAGCGCCATTAATAAGATCTCAGGCTATCGCTCAATTCTTGGATCGATCCAGAACCGGCTCGTCTCAAGCTCAAATAACCTTTCTGTTTATACTGAAAATATGGCCGCTGCTAACAGCCGCATAAGAGACACGGACTATGCCACAGAAAGTGGTAATCATGCCAAAGGCAGTATCTTGCGTGAGGCAGGTACCGCCGTCATGGCCCAGGCCAATACTTCCGGCAATGTCGCTCTTAAATTACTTTAATTCCTGACCTGGCGGAGTTTGACAAAGTTCCGTGAAAGATTGCTCTTCAAGAGGCTTCGGGGCCCGGTAATAATCCTCGTCCTGCAGCTCTTTAATATAATCCAATGAGTAGCTGGTAAATGGTGAGAGCTTATACTTATCAAGTCTCTTTTTTCCAAAGCTCAGGATGCTCTCTCCGCAATAGAGATCCTTGATAACAGGTGCTGTCTGAACCCAGTTAGCATACTTCCTATAAGAAAGGTTAAAGGTCTCATCCCAATAGGCACTGACGAAATCACGCATCTCTGGGGATTTAACCAGTTTCCACGTGCCTTCCTCGTCCTGTTCCAGATAGTTGTCAGATTCATTCATGCACATTTTCTTATAAAACAAGAAGCCCTGATAATTGGCCTCCATATCACCATAGCTAAAAACACCTGACGACCAGGTACCCAGGACCGTGGCCTCATTGGCCAGACCAAAGCGAATAGCACTTTTTTGAGCTTCATCGTCAGTCCAGCCATGCTTAATCTTCTTTAAGTAGTGAGAAAGGTACCTGCGCCCGGTAGAAGTGAAGTGACTCAGTTTATCTGTACCGAGGTAAAAACCTCCAATCTGGACATTGGGAGCTACGGGCATGGCCTTCAGGTAGAAGCGGTAAGGGTACCGATAGATACTCTGCTTGATCCATTTATCGGTTTTAGGGAAGACCTGTTCTTCACTAAGCGATTCCCTGATCCAATCTTCCATCGGGTGTTTAAAAATCACAGGACTGGCCTTGAATCTTTTGGCAATCTGGAAGGTGACCGCCCGGCAGCTTTGGATTTTTCTTTTGTTATTAGCTTTATCCAGGGCAGTGTTTATTTCCCTGCTTATAAAAGCATTGATATCCTCTGCAGAATCCTTAAGTTCCATATTCCATGTAATATAATTGTCTGTCTCAAGTGCCAGGGCAGAAAAAGAGAGGAGAAGTATCTGGCCGGCAAGGAAAGCTTTTTTAATCACAATAGAATCCAGGTTTAAGAATTTTGATTTGTTCTTATAACCCCACTGGAAATAGAAACCAGTAAAAACTACTCTCTTGGTAGTTTTTACTGGGTCAATAGGATGTTTTTGTTAAGGAGATTTAAAGAAATTACCAGCTTAAAACCCGGCCAATCCATTCGTCTGCAGCTTCCATTGTGGGAATTGAAGCTTTAGTATCTTTCTCGATTTCTTCTGCGAAGACTTCCTTGAAAGTCTTACCGTCCTTATGCCAGGCTTCCAGATGGGAGCTTATTACCTTGCCCAGTTTTGACTTCTCATTCCTGACAGTAAGTTCACTTTCACCATTTACTACTGGTGTAATAGCATGGGTATAAACAGCATCTACCATGCTATCCCTGGCAAAATCAGGCAGGCCATGCCAGTCAACCCGCTCGTGGACCTTATTGACTGTCCAGTTTTTCTTAAGTGCTTGAGTGGCATATTTATGAACAGTTATCGCTATGTTTGGCCTCTTATTAAGGCTGGCATAGATACCCAGTTCCGCTTCCTTATAACCTTCCATACCGACTGAGTTCACAATCTGGGCTTCAGAGAATTTTGAGGCAAATCCATGGCGGGACCTGTCCTTGAACATCTGGGCCATGACCATCGCATTTAGCTGCTTGTTAGCAGAACTGCCTTCTTTGGTGGCATCTTCGGAATTTTCGATGGCAAAGCTCGTAATAGGGGAGCTGCTGCCAGGGAACATCATCTTCTCAAAGTTGCCCCTGTCTTCAAGCTTGTCCTTGATAAGTGCGAGCATATCAGAACGCTTCTTCTCAATGAAAGGCTTGGCCCTATGGTAATAGTCTGTCTTATGATATTTTATCAGCTCATCATCATATGTATCACTGGCCATCTTCTTAAATGCCTCAACAGTCTTCTTGTGAATCTGGGCCTTCACGAGGAAGTCTAAGAGACCAGTTTTTTTGATGTCTTCAACATTTGTATAATTTTTGGCGTCCTTACAAAAAGCTGCAATCCTGGTCATCTGATCCTGGAATGCAGGTGCAGGAGACTGCTTCAGGTAATTGAATCCATCGACTACTTGATCGGTTAGTTCATCCAGATCCAGTGGATCAGAACTTGCTTTTTTCTGCTGCTGGTTCTTGTCGGTAGAAAGATTATTATAGAGGTCCAGGACACAGCTGCTGGTTAATGACTTATCGAGCTCAGACAGGTCCATTCCATAACGGGCCTTGGCCGAAGACTTGATTTTAGAAAGAAGCTTGACATGAACTTTTTCCACCACTCTTATTGTGACTTTCTTCTTGAAGAAGTTCAGGTAGTCATCCTGCGTGGCCTTTGGATATTTGCTTTGGTAGGCATCCAGGCCCTCTCCGAAAACTTCCAGGAGATACTCATTTCCCTTGAGCTGTGAATTAACCTGAAGGCCTAATGCACCTTTGATGTCGTTGGCAGCTTGTCCAATTACGGCAGCTACATCATTATCTGTATCAATCAGACCGTCTTTCTTGACTTGCTGAACCTGTGAGAAAGTTTCCTTAACCATGATTCTCGGGATGGCATACTTGTTTGCGGCCTTGGCGCACTTTACTTCAACGGCCTTCATTCCATCTTCAGCATTGAAATCCTTGAACTTAGGCCACGAACCGACATTCATCATTTCTTCCTGGAAGCATTTTCCAACAACTTCCTTCACTTCTTTTTCCATCTTGAGGATGCTGTCAAAGTTCTTCAGTGTCTTTTTCTTCTTAACAATAGCATTTTTGTATTCATTACCTGCGACAATCCTGGATGTGCCAACAAGGGCAGCTTCAACACAGTTGTAGAAAGTCTTGTTTTTTTCCATGTATGGCTTAACGTCCTCAGAAGTTCTCAGGGCAGGGTCGGATTGAGGGTTACTGACATTCTTGAGGGTTTCCTGATAAGCATTGTTGCTGCAAGCCGCGAAATCTTCCAGGACTTTCCTGGCCTCTGCATTTTTTGTAAGGTTCTTGTCCTTGAACATCTTGTTAAGCTTGAGTTCAATAATTCCCTTGGCAACCTCTATTTCCATAAGAGGGGAACAAAGAGTTGGGGATGGCTTGAAGAGAGGCTTTTCCTTATTATTCAGCCTTTGTTGTTCATAACATTTTTCAATGTTCTTCTTCACGGTATTCTGGGTGTACATGACTGCACCTGCAGGATACTTAGTGCCGTGAAAGTCGATCATCGGTCCAAAAGGATTGTTTTTTGTCACATTTTCATTGGAGATAAAGACAACTTCCACGAAATCGAGTGTCAGCTTCTGCTCGACCTGGTCTGAACAATCTGAAAAGAGTTTCTTGAAATCCTCTGGACTCATTTTTCTGAAAGCTTCATCATTGGTTCCGCCATCGCGATAAATAGGCTGGAAGATTTTCCCTTCCTTAAATGACTTGCGGGTGACTGTATGGGTGTTAATGCATGATTTGAACTGCGTCCATGAGTTCTCACTAAATCGCTCGGCCAGGTCGGCAGGGAGAGTAATATCATTCTTAAAGCTATCCACCTGGGTTGTAAGCGTGAGGGCGAAAACTGGCTGGATAATCCTGGCAAGACCGTTCATGACACAGCTTTTTGCTACGTCAGCATCAGTAATGTTGGGATCCATAGAAAGTAGATTGATGCTTGCCTTATTTTCAGTGCTACAACTGGTTTTTTTCGCTTGAAGACAAATGGTTTTATTCTTTTTACAATACTCTTCTTTCATCCAGACACGATAATTAAGATTTACAATTGCATCTGCCTTATGGCCATAATTTATCCGCTTCCTGGGAGCGTCCATACATTCATTAAACCCGAGCATCGCCTTTGGAAGTAAGGCATCTTTGATGTATTGTTTTTTTCTTTCCGGGGTCCAGTCCTTGGGCATTTTATCCATCATGTTTTCATTAACAACACCTTCAATGGACTTCTCAGCTATTTCAATGGCAGCATCAGGAGTGTAAACGAGACTGATGTAAGTCTTGAGATCTTTGGGATGATCAGGACTTAACGACTTATCCTTAGAACTTTCTTTCAACGACCTGGCCTTCTGAAGATTGCCATATGAGTCCAGGGCATTGAGTGATTTCTCAGCATCAAGTTTTGGCATCAATTCTTTGATCTGGTTAAGGGAGGCCACGCGTGTAATTTCCAGCAGGGCATCTTTTTCAATTTCTGGTTTATCATCCCTGATGGAAAGAATGGATTTATTCCTGTGTTTCAAAGCAATCCTGCCTGCTATGGCCCTCATTTCATCCCATGATAAAATTCCGGGAGGCTTAGGCATGATACAGGCCTTATTACATTCAACTAACAGCAAGTTCTCTATAAATTTATGTGAATTGGCCTTACCACCGCATTCCTCAAAGTGATCAATGAGCTGGCTATCAGTGGTGTTGGCAAAGATTTTAAGTATGGCATTACCAACGTTGGACGCCCCTGAAATTTGAACAGGATTCTTAGAATCAAGACCTACGATTTTATCGTGAAGCTCCAGATACTGTGTAAGTTCCTTGCATTTGTTTTTTCCAGACTTACCAACTGCATTGGCAGCATCCTGAACTAACTTAATAAACTCAGGGTCAAGATTCTCCAGGGAATTACAACTTGCATCTGTTACAGAAATATCTTTCGGTTGATTACAAAGCTTATTTGCCTCGTCCGCAATTACATCGGCGATACCACTAAGGTCATTGATACTATTAACAGTAATGTATGGGTCTCTGTAACCATTTTTTCCGCCAGCTGGCACAGGATAAGTAAGGTAGTACTTGCTTCCATCTTTATAATAAACCAGATGGAAGTTCATACAGTCTTTCACTGGATAAATTCTCTGCCATTTTGCTGGATTGGTGGGTGAGGACATGCCAGTTACAGGCATGATCGCAGCAGCAATCATCATAATAATAATTTTACGCATTTTAAATTCCCTATCCCTACTGTCGTTATCGGTAATAAGGGAATTAACCTTAATGGGTTAATTGTTAATTTCTATGAAAAAACCGTTACTTAGACATTTAATATAGTTGCCCAGAAGGCTCGGGTATAAATAGATTTTAAAACTGAAACTACCCCTTATAGAATTAACCTATGAAAAAACTCTTACTATTTGTTCTGTTATCAGGATCTTACTCCTCTTTCGGTGCCTGGTACAAGGGAAACACACATGCCCACACTATCCTTTCAGGCCATGGGGACGCGACCCCTGATGAGGTGGCCAACTGGTACCATGATCATGGCTACAATTTCCTGGTTTTAAGTGAACACAACAAATTTATCGATCCCACTACGGTCAAGATCAAGGATCAGCGTGAAGATTTTGTCCTGGTTCCAGGTGTTGAGCTTACCGGGGCGAAGAATATTCATACGACTGCCTTAAATGTTAAAGTGGCCGTTCCCTGGAAAACCAAATCTAATAAAGCGTCACAGATCCTCAAAGAACATGTGAAGCGTATTCATTCCCATGGTGGGGAAGCAATTTCCAATCATCCAAATTATGAGTGGGCACTTTCAGTTAAGGATATTTTTGCGGTAAAGGAGCTTAAGCTTTTTGAATTGTACAACGGTCACCCTCATGTAAATGTGGCCGGTAAGGGCCACAGGCCTTCTACTGAAGAGATGTGGGATGAGCTTTTAAGCCTGGGTAAGAAAATTTTTGCAGTTTCTTCTGATGATGCCCATAACTTCCATAAGCATTCACATGAATTGAGTAATCCGGGAAGGGGATGGATTATGGTGGAATCAGATTCATTGGCAGCTGAGTCACTGGTTAAGGCAATGACCGATGCCAATTTTTATGCATCAAACGGAGTTATGCTTACGAATGTGAAGCGTGGATCAACTTACCAGATTGAAATTGATCTTGAGCGAACCATGTAAACAATTAAAAATGGAGTGCATATGCTGGGTGATAAGGCAGGCAGGAATCCAGGACTGAAGGTTGAGTTCATTGGGCTCCATGGAAAAGTACTCCATTTAGAAGAGAACCTTGCCCCTAAGTCACCTACTGTGAAAGTTGAATTTTCAAATGAATCTGCCACTTATATACGGGCCAAGATTATTTATACAGTTAAGGGTGAGAAAGAGAATATGTCCTATTATGCATGGGCCCAGCCCTGGTGGAAGAAATAGTCCAGCCTAGCTTTTAAGATCCTTGAGAGTATCTTCCCGGAGCTGCTTAAAGGTCAGCTTGATGCCGGCCTTAGTTAAGGCATCATCAAAACCTGACTGGTCGTCTTTTGAATTCATCAGGTAATTCATGACAAATTCTTCACTCGTCTTTCTTGAATCAGTTGATCCTGTATATGTTCCGGAATAAAGATTTTGAAAAAAGATAAAGGCCATATTCCGTATTACATTCATGTTGGTATAAACATCTGAGTTAAAGACGGTAAGGTCAGTCATCTTAGATGTAAAACTCTTGCGATATGAGGCAAGAAAAGATTCCATTCCGTACAACTGGATGAAGTTCAGGCATTCCACCATGACACCAGTCATTTCCCTATGAAGCCTGGTTTCCTTAGGGCTATAAATGTAATTAATGATGTGGGCAAACTCATGAATGCTTGAAACGGCCACAAATGACTTTGCATCCCTTAAGAAATATTTATGCCAACGACCCAAATGCAATTCTATGACTCTTGAATGGACAGGAACTTCTGAAATTGTTCCTACATCTCCACCTTTATCAATCAATACCAGGTTTAAGATTTTAACCTCTTGATTGGGATTAATTTGTCGCAAGTATTCAAGGCTTGTCTCGAAAGTATCCAGTATGAAACTGTTGAATTTGTCCTGGTCATAACCAGCATCAGGAATAAGGAATGCACTATTGGCAATGGCAGTCTTAGCACTTTGGGATATGTAGAGCTTGACCTGGATCCCTTCTATTGATCTTTCCGCAGAAACTTCAATGCCTTTTTTCTCATGCTCGGTCATGACACCGGTAGTTCGGTCGGTATAACCCGGTACGGGAAATACATCTGCCGATACTTCGAGTGAGAGTGCAAGTGCAAATGAGAAGAAAAGTTGCTTCATATTATAATCCTGACTTTAAGATACGTTTTTCAGGATTTAGTGGGTTTCTGTAATCGAGTATAAGCATTTTGCCTAGTTTAGGGTTATTGATAACAATTCTTCCATCACCCTTTGAAGTCATGATATTTCCAGAAAGGAAGTTTTGTGAGAATGGGACCACGCCATCTACTTTAGTGATTGGTGAACTACTAAGTCCAATTGAGCCTGGTGTGAATTCGATACGTTTACCTTCAAAGGTTTGATAAACATTTCCCGACTTGTGTGAAAGAGCGGCCTGGTTGTTTTGCATAGTCAACTGCATGAACTGATCAAAGCTAACACTCTCTGCATCCACCACTTCAAAAGTTCCAAAATCACGGGCCACTCTTTTCCGGAATAGGCCTGGCTTAGGATAGGCCTTAACACGTAAAGCGACGAAATACCCATACTTCAATGGACAAGCGTCAGAATTGTAATTGATAAATTTCCATTCACCCTTATCAACCAGACATCCCTGGGGAAGGGTTGGAATTTCAAGGTTCATACCACAGCCAAAATTCTTGTATTGGCACATGTTATTGCGTTTAGTATTTTTGTTGGCCCCATCAAAACGAACAAGTTGTGTGCGGTCAGTTTCATTACCAGTATTGGACATGATACTTGTCGGGTAGGCCCAGGCGTCCCTTTTCTTCATGCCAGCATCCATGCGGTTCAGATATCTGCCACCGGCCGTTACAAGAAATTTTGGATGCCTGTAATAGGACTCAACTGCATTGTGACGTATTCTTTGTTCAAGCACCTGATCATGATTGATAATCATATCGAGAACCAAATCATCCGGACGATATGAGCTTACACCAGCATAAAAGGCTGTGCCATTTGCGTATGTTATGTGCCCGCTTGGATTGTTATACTTATAGATTCCTGTATTGCCAGCTATCTGGGCAAAGAAAGCGGTCATGTGATCGCCATCAAGGAGATTAGTTTGAACTGAATATTCAAGCTGCCTGGAGATCGGAGCACTTCTTCTTAGACGGGATGACTGGGTGGCAAATTTGGCACTCAGATAATCCAATACCATGGTAGCTGCCAGCTTGACTCTTTCATCTTTGGCATAGCTCACCAGGTTCATGATAGGCATGACAGAATGGCCTTGATAGGGACGTGAGTTATACTCTTCAAAATCTTTCTTAACAAATTGCTGTAGGTGTTTCAGTAACCAGGCATTGAATCCGTTTTTCTCATTATCAAAACGAGCGTCGTCCGGATAATGGTTATTCCATAGCTGGTTAGTCAGATATCGGGCACTTTCAATCATCAGGATGTGGTTTTCAGTTTCAGGGACAGAAAAACATTTTCCCATTTTGACCATAATTTGGTGCTTGTTTCCCTGTTCAGTGAGAAGTTCTGACAAGATCTTATTATAGGCGGCTTCTGAAAAGGAGTTTCGCTTCACACCTTCATAAACTATCGGGATGAGTTCTGTGAGTTTGAAATCGTAATCACCCTTGCGCTTACAAAGTCCAAGAATTCCATCAAAGTCAGTACCCACAAGACCAGTAGGTTTAGTTGAGGGCTCTAGTATCTTATCGTTAACTTCATGAAGATTGACCCCGGCCAGGATCCTGGCAAGAATTGGTTCAAAAAATGACCCAGTAGTTATGGTTCCAATTGGATGGTGCAAGGACTCATCTATGAATAGTTGTAATCTTGCATTATATAGACGGTGAGAATCGGCCACAGACTGTGCCGAAGGAACCTTGGTGATCTCCACGGCAAAGCACTGTAGGGAGAATAATAGAGCGCAGGCGAGTAGGGTTAACTTTGTCATAAGATCTCCAATTGTCTGAGTAATTGGATATGCAATCTCATGGCCAACGGGATTATTCTTAACATACGGGAAGTAAATGCTGAGGTGACCAAAGTTTAGACACCTTCGCGAAGAAACTGTTAAGTATTTTTTTATTTAGCCGAATAATTGATAATGAAACACCTAAAACTACTCGCCTTGTTTCTTATTATTCTATCTGCTTCTCCTTTATGGAGTGCTGCCAATTTCAAAGGGCTGGGACTAAATCTAACAGGGCCAGATCAACGCTGGATTGCAAGTCCCGTCAAAGTCTCCAGTGTGAAGGAAGGTTGGGTTTATAATCAAAATTTTACACGTTATATATTTGAGGTAAAAAACCCCTATGAACTGGGGAATATTTCCTATTTCTCCATGCCATTCACGATTAAAACGAAGGATCTGAATTCTGTTACTGAAATTCAATCAGCATTCACCAAGATGTTCGATATCAATCCCTTTGTCCTGACACAGTACAAGGGAAACAGTAATCAATGGATGCTTGAAGGTGAATACCAAAAGCATGGACGCTTCGTGCGCATGCTTATCACTAAGCATAAAAATAGATTCTCAGTTTCCTTGGCCTACCTGCGAAAGCCTTATCTTGAATCCACAGACTATAGTTCTGCATGGATTCAGGAAAGACTGGCACAAAGAGAAGACCAATTAATTGAAAAAGTACTGGATAAGAAGACATCATCAATTTTCAGTTTCATGTCAGACGCTTATGCACAAAGTGGAACTCCAGCTGGTTGGTCTAACAAAGGCGGCTTCATTACACCTCCTAAGTCTGCCAAGGGAACTTTTGATCCTATTACTTTAGTTAAAAAAGATGGCTCAACAGTTACAGTTCAGCCATGCCCTGGTCCTAGTCCATTGCCAACGACAAGGCCTCCAGTTGTTTGTCCTAGTCCTAATACTTGTCCAGCTCCTTCTCCATTAACCGCAGTTGCGTATCAGGCCTGTGTCCAGAGTATTTCCAATTGCCGGCTTGGTCAGGTCGGTGACAGTGCTGCTGCTATTCCAGGAAAAGTGGATGATGTCCGTGGAGACCTAAAATGCCAAAGTGACTGGTGGTCGGCCAAGATGGATCATCAAAGTGATATCTGGGGTTCAAAGGCAGATCGTGGACTTGATATTATGGAGAAAGCTTTTTCTCCAACTAACGTAGCTGCCATGGCCGCTGCAGGTGTTATCGGCGCCTCAATAGCAAGTTTCGGAATGAGTCTTGCGATCTCGGGAATCCAGGCCGGTGCTGAGGCCCTTTGGGACCTTGTATCCGGTAATGGTGCTGAAAGAGGTCACCAGCAAATTGTTAAGCTCTTCATGGAAAATAAAGACAAGTGGAATAAGATGAACGAAGAGGCGATGGAGCTCACTGGCACTATCGACCGTTCTATGGAACTCCTGGAAATGGTAAAACTTTCTGGTAAGTCCCTGGAGCAAATCATTATTGATAATAAGACAAACAAGTCTGAGCTTGAAACTAAGATTGAAGATGCCAAGGCCAAGTACGAAAGAACCAAGGCAAAGCATGACTTTGATGAACAGAATGGTGAAGTTTGTAAGGCCCGTGACGAATACAATTTCCTGAAGAAAGAGCTCATCGTTCTTTCGGGCCAGATCAGCAAGCTGGATGAAATCAAGGATCAACATGGCAATTTCGAGGCCATGTGTACCACGCTTAACCACAACTTAAGCACACTCCTGCAACTTGAAGGGGACCTTCAGAACTCAAGAATGCTTCTGCTTAAATCTTATGATCATTTTCAAATTGAAGAAGGTCGTCGCCGGGAAACGATGAGAGAAACTGGAAGGGAACTGCAGCTTGTAGACCCTAAGAAAGCTCTTAAAGCTGATGTAACACGCGCAGAAAAGAGCTATTTGGCAGGTGTTAAAACTACTGAGATTACCAAGGCTTTGGAGAAAGCTGCTGATGCCTGTTACTACGACAATATTAAAAAGAATTTTTGGCACAATATTATTTGCCGTGTTCCGATCTTAAGAGGCGCACCACTTCTCGGTGGTATCTCTGCTCAAAAAGGAACAGGGGCCAAAGCTGCTTGTATGGTTATTCATTCCAATTGTCAGGGCATGGAAGAAAAGAAGAACTATCTTTACAGGATTGCCCATACGGGTATGGGTGATGATTATAATACGGCCGAACGAAAAGAATTGATTCGTGCGCATCGCCAGTACACTGGACTTATGGGTACTTACCAAAGTGATGTCAAGCTCGCCCGTCAGACTTATGACCAGAAAACCAAGGTTAAGGATTACCTTAACTATAATGAAGACGTAGCTCGTGAGAAAACAGAGGCTGTCCATAACTGGATGATGTCTATGCGTCTTGAACAGGCCTGTAGTAATTTGCCGGACACTTGTGATGACCAGGCCGGAAAAATTTTCAGCAAGATCAAGGATAATAAAACAGGCAAGACTATTAACAACGAGTATCTGAAGAGAGTTGTGAATTCTGGCAAGCCTTCCCTTCAATGCGTTTGTCATGACCCATCAACTGATTGTAACTGCGGTCAGATTAACCAGTCTGAATACTTCAAATGTATGCAGACTAAGACTGATTGTGATGCAAATAAGCAGGGTTTACTTTGCTATAACCTTCCCAATTGTAATCCTAAAATGGTGGACGGGAAAAAAGACTTCAGCAGCTGTACAGAAATGTGCCCTAAGATTGAACCTAATTGCACTAACAGCAACACCAAGGTTTGTCTGGTCCAGAAAGAAGTTGCTAAAATGTGTGCAGACCAGTTTATAACCTGTAATGAACAGGAACAACAAACAGGATGCGAACAACATTTCGCTAAAAAGTGCGAAGGCTCCGAAGAATTCTGTAACAAGTTCACTTTAAAATGTCGTGAACAGGCCCTCAATAGATCTAAATTTCGCTTTGAAAAACTTCGCGTCCAAAGCGACTTGATTAAGAGCGGCGCCTGCAAAGACGCCTTGAGATAATCTTTTAGTTCCCTGAAAATTCTTATAAAACAAACCCCGGTATCGCCGGGGTTTGTTTTATTGCATACAAATTACACTTGAAGTGAATTTCGCGGAGCTTCGCTCACAAGATCCTACTTCATCTGGATGAAGTGAATTTCGCAGAGCTTCGCCGACAAGATCGCACTTCACCTGGATGAAGTGAATTTCGCAGAGCTTCGCCGACAAGATCGCACTTCACCTGGGTGAAGTGAATTTTGCAGAGCTTCGCCGACAAGATCCTACTTCATCTGGATGAAGTGAATTTCGCAGAGCTTCGCCGACAAGATCGCACTTCACCTGGGTGAAGTGAATTTCGCAGAGCTTCGCCGACAAGATCGCACTTCACCTGGGTGAAGTGAATTTCGCAGAGCTTCGCCGACAAGATCGCACTTCAC
>DATLXC010000024.1:0-14077 GCA_035575985.1 Bacteriovoracaceae bacterium
TTTTAGTCAGGAATAGTATCTCATATAAAAAAATGTGGATTTCGGGGTGGTCAGTTACTGTCGGAATGGCCGGTCAGTTGGTACCGGAATCGGTGGTCAGTTGCAATCTGAATGGCCGGTCAGTTAGTACCGGAATACGCATATGGCTTGCTATTAAGGATAATTTTTAGCACGAACAAGACTTTTTAGAGCAACGACCTACTGTACTTCAATGGAGGAGAGAAAATGCAAGATGAATGCAGATGGGCAGGTAGATCTTACCGCTGGGCTTATGGCAAGATATGAAACTGGCCCGCTAACCCATAGGACTTCACTTGTATTTCAAGCTATCCCACACTTAAGCTCCAATATGGAAATGCAGGTTCCCAATGTCCCTGTCAGCAAGCTTTCTCATGATGTAAATTTTAAAATCTATAAAGAGGTGTACGGTAACGTAGGTGGATCAATAACTATGTATAGCTTGGGTAATGGTACCTACTGGACCTATAATGGGCATACTGGTGTTAGCTCTCCTAAGACCGGAACCAATGTCGTTTTGAGCACAGAGGGGGATTGACCAATAATACGCCTTTCTGGTTACCTGCATCTGAGAGACAGGTTTCTGCTATCATAAAACAGAGCATTTTTGGCGAAAAACTTTTTGTTGGTATTGATGGAAAGCAGTCGGCAGATATTAGTGAAAATAATTACCTCGGACTTACACTTGGTGGGAAATTTTAAAGTAACTCCAGCGCAATGTCTCTACATGAATTTAGAGTGATGAATGATATGTTCTTCAATGAAGCTCGCAATAAAATAGTAACTGTGATCATAACCTTCAGCATATTTTATTTCGAGATCTTGCCCCTCAACCTTAAGATCTTCCGTCATTAATTCTTTCTGTAAAAACTCATCATTCAAACCTTGATGAGCAAGGATGATTGTCGGATGGTATTTCTTAGCTTTTAAAAGCTCTACAGCATCGTGTTTTTTCCATTCTTCCGGGTGCTCACCAAAATATCCGGTAAATGCTTTTATTCCCCAAGGAGAGATAGAAGGGTGAACAATAGGTGAAAAAGCTGAAATGCTTTTAAACTTTGTCGAATGTTTCAATCCTAATGTAAGCGCCCCATGGCCGCCCATGGAGTGACCAAAAATGGAGATTTTATTTATTTTAAATTCATCCTGAATAAGAGCATAGAGTTCTACTGTGATGTAGCTCTCCATGCGGTAATGCTGATCATAACCTGTAGTTGTGGCATCAACATAAAAACTTGCTCCTGAGCCGAAGTCGAAGGCATCGTGCTCTTGTGGAAGATTGAGGCCGCGAGGTGAAGTATCCGGGCAGATGACCATCAATTGATGTTGCGCCAGGTACTTTTGCGCCCCTGCTTTGGTAATAAAGTTTTCATCGGTACATGTCAGACCTGATAGCCAGATCAGGCAACCTTTCACTTCCCCATGAGGAATGAATGTGGAAAACTTCATCTCAGTGCCAGTCATTTGAGAAGAATGTGACCAGAACTGAGTAAGGCCATCAAAACATTTATGTGATTTTAAGTTTTTCATGAGAATGTGACCACGCTACGGATACTTTTTCCTTCCTTCATGTACTGGAACGCGGTGTTGATTTCTTCAATAGGCATGGTGAAAGAGACCAGGTCATCCAGGTTAATTTCTCCGGCCATGTATTTTTCAACATATCCTGGGAGTTCTGTGCGACCTTTCACCCCGCCAAAAGCTGAACCTTTCCATACTCTGCCAGTGACAAGTTGAAATGGACGAGTCGATATTTCTTCTCCAGCTGCAGCTACACCTATGATAATTGATTCTCCCCAACCTTTGTGGCAGCATTCAAGTGCCTGGCGCATGAGCTTGGTATTACCCACACATTCAAAAGAATAATCAGCACCGCCATCTGTTAATTTAATGATTGCGTCTGTGACTGAACCATCAATCTTGGTCGGGTTGATACAGTCAGTAGCACCAAATTTTCTGGCCATCTCAAATTTTGAATCGTTGATATCGATAGCAATGATTTTACCGGCTTTCGCCATCTTCGCACCCTGGATGACTGAGAGACCAATTCCACCCATTCCAAAAACGGCAATATTAGCACCAGCTTCAACCTTTGCTGTATTGAGAACAGCACCAATGCCGGTGGTGACCCCACAGCCAAGAAGACATACTTTATCCAGCGGAGCTTTAGGGTTTATTTTTGCTAAAGAAATTTCAGCGACTACTGTTTTCTCGGCAAACGTTGAAGTCCCCATGTAATGATAGATTGGCTTACCGTCTTTTGAGAAACGTGTGGTGCCATCAGGCATCAAGCCTTTGCCCTGAGTTTCGCGAATGCGCTGGCATAAATTGGTCTTACCGGAAGTACAGAATTTACAGGTTCTACATTCAGGAGTGTAAAGAGGAATAACATGATCACCTGGTTTAAGCGAGGTCACACCTTCGCCAATGGCTTCAACTATTCCTGCTCCTTCATGTCCTAAAATCACAGGGAAGATTCCTTCAGGATCAACTCCAGAAAGTGTGTAGGCATCTGTGTGGCAAACACCTGAGGCAACAATTCGAACAAGCACTTCGCCCTTTTGGGGTTCCGATAAATCAACCATTTCAATTGACAGAGGTTGTCCAGGTCCACACGCAACAGCTGCTTTAACCTTCATTTAATCTCCCGGAAGAAAAATTATTTGCGAAGACTTTGGTACTTTTGGAAAGCAGGTCGGTCACTAATAGCTCCTAACCAATTCTTTATATTTGGATAACCACCAAGATCTACTCCCATCATTGGACAAATACTAACAACACTTGCGGTATTAATATCACCAATAGTGAATTTATTACCTGCCAAATATTTTTTATCAGCTAATGAGTTGTTTAGAACAGTTAAAAGCTCAGGCAGTTTATTGAGATTCTTTTCAATTATATTATTGTCGCGTTTATCTTCAGGAACAAATACCTTTTGAATAAAGACTTCAATGATTGGTGGCTGCAATTCAGAAGTTGCCCAGAAGCTCCACTGCATTGAAAGACCTTTTTCAAGTGCATTGGTTCCAAGTAATTCTTTTTTATAAGTATCAGCGATATAATAGTTTATGGCCATGGATTCAAAAAGAGTGATGTCGCCGTCGACCATTGCCGGGACTTTCCCCATAGGATTAATTTTTAAAAAATCGGCCGACTTATGCTCCTTGTTTTTCATATCGACGTCTTTTTGAGTAAATGCCACACCAGCTTCTTCTAACGCCCAGATGCATCTTCCTGCACTAGATCTTGGACTTCCATAAAGAGTAATCATAAAATTTCCTTGTAATTTATCGTTTTTATTCGTTACGATTTATAGCACTAATAATAGGAAGGGAACAGCTGATTAGTTCAAATCTCTGACCAATGTGCAACTACATAATTTCTTAGGATGGGAAGTCTGTTCGTCCACTTTAGATCCGAGGTTCTACGACCCATCGTCAGTTGCTTAAAATTAGATTATCATTCGTAACGTTATTCAAACCATTTGGGGTTTAGATGAAAATTGCTGTCATATGTTGGGGATCTTTCTTTTCGGAAAAAGGTTCTTTGAAAACATTAGGTGAATGGAGAAATGATGGCCCGGAATTACCCTTAGAGTTTTGTCGAATTTCATCTCCGGGAAAATCTAAAGAAAGACTATCCTTAGTGTTGAACGAAACAAGTGGAAAGTGCATCACCTATTGGGATATCATCGCTGCTACAGATTTAAAAACAGCAAGAAACAACTTGAGAGATAGGGAAGGGGCCGTCACTGATGATATTCATACTTTCATTAGGGATCAAAATCCTCTATCAGTCAGCGCCATACAAATTAATGATTGGCTTGGCCTTCACCCTGAAATAGATGCTGTTGTTTGGTCTGGAGTACCTTCGAACTGGGAGAAGATTCGTCATACCAAATTCTCCCCTGAGGATTTAGTGCACTATTTGGATTCAAAGAAGCATTCTATTTCTAAGATCAAAGAAGGATTTGATAAGACCCCTCCACAATCTAAAACGCTTGGGAGAGAGGTGTTTATGAAATGTTTCCAAAAATTATAGTGGTTGGTGATTTAAACAGCCCTACGAGTTTTAAAGAGATTAAAGCCATAGACGAAAATTGCAATCCAAAGAGGGATAAATAGAGCAAGGCTTAGTGGGACATCAGAGCGTCCTGATAATAAAAATAGCCATGACAAGAAAGCCGTTAACGAAATTCCAAGTATCATTAAAAAAAGACCAAACATTTTCTTCATTTGAAATTTCTCTCGAGGATATAATTTTGTACATTTCTATTGAACCTTCTTTATCCACGTTCGTCACTATCTAAACAAGCAAGGATATTGGTGCATATAGACAGGCTCCATTGGAATCGTGACTTGTTCTTTCAGCTATTGCTAAGTAATCTTTAGCATGAAAAATTATGTCTTAGTTGTTTTTTTATTTATTTACTCGTGTGCAAACACCAAAGATTTATCGTCAAAACCCGTAGTTGAACCCAGTGAGTTGATCAAAGTGGCTGTAGTCAATTTCAAGGTCAACGGAAATTCAAATCTTGAGAAGCATCTAAGCCGCATAGCTGCTTGGGCACAACAGGCCAGTGAAGGAGGAGCTTCGTATCTGCTCTTGCCAGAACTGATTGTTTTGGATTTCTTTCCTCATAATCCACCAGATTCAGAAGTGCCTACTTTGCTACAATCCTTATCAGAAATGAGTTCTGCCTACGAGAAGAGTTTGGTGGAAATAAGTAAAAGATGGAAAGTTAATCTCATTGGTGCAAGTGTAGTAATTAAGCACAAAAAACATTATTTAAACCGTGCCTTTTATATAAACCATTCAGGAAAAGTTCATTATCAGGATAAGCTGCAGCCAACTCCCTGGGAAATTAAGCACCAATTTACAGGTAGCAAAGAACTTAAAATTTTTAAAAATCCTGATTTTAAATTTGTCATTCTCATTTGCCACGATGCTGAGTTTCCTGACATCAGCGCCAGTCTCATTAAGGCCAAACCTGAGGTGATCTTTGTGCCTTCACAAACCGATGGGTTGAAAGGATTAAACAGGGTTAAATACACCTCGGCCGCACGGGCAATTGAACACATGTCTTATGTCCTTATGACCGGAACAGCTGGTGATGAAAAAGCTCCCTGGCACTCCTATATAGGACAGAATTTTCTTTTTACACCTCAAAATGAATATTTTCCAGCTGACAACCAGTCAGGTAAAATGAATATGGAAGAGATTTCTTTTTTTAGTTTGGATCTCATACAGCTACGTAAAGCACGCGGTGATAATAAGCAGATTTATCCCGCCAGGGATTCCCTGCCAATTAAAGTTTCATACCCTTAAGCAAATGATCCGGTTTTAACTTCTCCATCCCGGCCGTAATTCATTAAGAGGACTCCAGTCGAAGAAATTGCAGAGCGGGTCAGCTTTAAAGACCTAGGTTTGCTGTTATCATCGAACAGACGCTTACCTTTACCGAGAATCAACGGCGTGATGTGGAGATGGAGCTCATCTACCAGATCGTTGGCCAGAAGTGTGTGAAGGAAGTCTGAGCTTCCCACTACCAGAAGAATCTTGCCGCTTTCACTTTTAAGCTTCTTCACTCCTTGAACGATATCTGACCCCAAAGCCTGGCTGTGTTGCCATTTCAAAGTGTCCGGCGAATGTGTGGCCACATACTTCGTGCATTCATCGAACTCTCGCGCAAACTTCAAATCACTTTCATCGAGACCGTCAGCTTCTGACTTGGCGGCTACCTTGGGCCAGTACCCGGCGAAAATATCATAGGTGCGTCTACCCAAAAGAAGATCATAGGGCTGACCATAGGTTACACCAAGTGCTTCTGCGGCCTTCTCATCGGAGTACGGAACAAGCCAACCACCGAACTTAAAAATCTCTGACGTATCCTCTTCCGGACCTCCGGGAGCTTGGATAACACCATCGAGGCTAACAAATTCAACAGCAATTACTTTTCTCATGGGAGGTCCTTAAATGGTTTTCTTAATATAAAGTTTTTCGTGTTCACCTAAGGCCCGTTTAAATGCAGGCCTGGATTCATTTCTTTCTACGTAACGAGAAAGATTCTCAAAATCGCCCAACATCTTTAAGTGCTGAGCTGTTTTAAGCACAGTTGTTATGATAATTTCCGCGATGCTAAAACCTTCTCCAAAAAAATCCCTTTTACCCAGAACATCTGAAATAGCATGTAAGCGACTTTCAACCAGTTGCTTTGCTTTAGTTTTGGTCGCATCTGAAGCATCAGGATCGTTTTTCAGCAGGAAGTAATGGAACATCCAGGATTCCACCGAATTAAGAGCTGCGAACATCCAGGTGAAAGTATGCGCTCGTTCAATTTCGTCAGTAGGTAGAAGCTTATTATGTTTAAGTGCTAAGTGAAGCAGAATAGCTCCAGATTCAAACATACAGAGGTCACCGGAAGTGAAGTAGGGTACTTGTCCGAATGGTTGCTTCTTTAAGTATTCTTCTTTTTTCGTTTCCGGATGAGGGTAGCAAATCTCTTCGTAAGGTAGTCCCATTTCTTCTAAGGCCCAACGGACTCGAAGTTCACGCACAAGTCCTTTAGTCGATTCTGGAATTCCTGTTAGAACGCTGAATCGATTCACTGATATTGTATTTGCCATAGAATTCTCCTGGGCTGTTAATAACCTTTTATCAATATGTTGTACTTGAAAGTTCACATTAGCTCATCCATCGGTGCGCCATTTCATTCCTTTCCCTTCTCAGAATTCCTCCAATAAACTAGAATGCATCATAAATTCTTATCTCAGCATTATCCTGCCTTCATTTGGAAATCATGGGAGCTTCTCCTTTTCTTGATTTACAGTGCTCATGTCTTTAATCAGCAGCAGGGTTATATTAATCTTGCGCTCTTTGGAGTATTTCTGATTGCTGACTTTTATTCATACAGCTTCTCACCAAAAATTTCTTTTAATGAAGAAAATGTGATATTTCCCATGAAAGGATATTGGAACTGGAATAATCATAGCTTCCATCAAGCAAAGTACGATGATATTTATGTTTTAGATATTCTCAAGACTCAGGGTTCTTTTTTCTATCAATATCGGATTCACTTTAAAGCGGCCGATGACACAATAACGTCGGTAACTCTGAATAGCTTGATGTTGAAACAAGAATTAAAACATTTTATTGAAAACGATTTACTTACAAAAGCTCGCCTTGAACCATCGGAAGATGGTGTTTTGGGGAAAAGATTTTCTAAGATGGATTCACCGTTACAGCTTGATTCGTTAATGGTCTTTTCCAAGTAATTTCAAAGCAACGCGGATTTGAACTTCGTTGATGGCTTTACTATCTCCACATTTCATTGTTTAACTTACTTCACAGCTTAAAAGTTGCATCAAAAGGAAGAATTTATATCTTTTCCATCTAAACACATATCTATCTTTATTAATCTATCACCATCAGATGTTTATGATTTTGCCTCAAATCCTGAGAATATGCCAAAATGGGCGGCAGGACTCGGTGGTTCAATTAAAAAAGAGGGGGACCATTGGATATCGGAATCTCCTATGGGCAAAGCGAAAGTTACCTTCGCTGGGAAAAACAAATTTGGTGTCATTGATCACGATGTCACTCTTGAATCTGGAAAGACATTTCATAATCCATTACGTGTTATTAAAAACAATAGAGGATCAGAGATTGTATTCACCTTATTTCAGCAACCAGAAATGACTGATCAGGATTTTAATCGCGACGCAGGCATAGTTTTGAAAGATTTAGAAGCGCTCAGGATAATTTTAACGAATAGAATGTCTTGAGGATTTCAGAACATCCTATTCGGTAGCTGCTTCCTAATCGAAAATTTCTTCTAGAAATGACTTTTTGCGTTTATGGGGTTTGTTATAATTGTCCTGATATTGATAATTATCCTGACGTTGGTGAGAGTCCTGACGTTGGTGAGAATCCTGAACCTCTACTCTTCTTGGCTCGGGAGTCGTGTCCTGAGTCTTTTCAATGATCTTATCCAATTCACCTCTATCAAGCCAGATACCACGACATTTCGGACAGTAGTCAATTTCAATTCCCTGTCTTTCCGATAAGACAAGATTTGTTTCTGGGCAACAAGGACAGTTCATTTGATGTCTCCTTTCATTTATTTTCTTAATTTTTGCTACGTATCAGGAGCTTAAGATGTATTTTATAGACATCAATTAATAACATCATCATTCCTGGATAGCAAAAAAACGGTATTGGACATGATTTAGAACATGAAAACGTTTGCTTGCTAACTTGCTGAAATGAGCAAGCGAGCATGCTTGGTCGTCATTTATTTTTAGTGGAAAGGTTTTGAAAGACTCGACTTCATCTGGATGAAGTGAAATAAACTAAATAAAGAGTTTGGAGTTTTTCACCCAAGGCATTTGGGAGAAATGATGATTAGAATGAATTATTACAAGGCCACCATCCAATACGATGGTACCAACTATTTCGGCTTCCAGTGGCAGAAAGATATTCCCACCATCCAGAATGATTTTAATCTATCTCTAAAACAACTCATTAGTGGAAAGATATCGACAGTTGGTGCTTCAAGAACGGATTCGGGAGTTCATGCCATTGAACAGATTGTTAAGATTACTTCTGAACAACAGATTG
This sequence comes from Bacteriovoracaceae bacterium, assembly GCA_035575985.1. GTDB lineage: Bacteria > Bdellovibrionota > Bacteriovoracia > Bacteriovoracales > Bacteriovoracaceae > Peredibacter. The sequence goes on from DATLXC010000024.1 coordinate 8,638, forward strand.
AATGCGGATCATTTTTAACCAAGCTTAATAATTCGCTACCAGCACAGATCAAGTGCCTTAGTATTGTTCCTTGTGAAGGCTCCTTTAATCCAATAACTGGTAGTGCCTCTAAGGAATATCGATATCTTTTTACCAACAAGCTTCAATCAAGTTGTTTTGATCAGAGGTTTATAGCAAATAATCCGTACAGTTTAGACCTGGGCCTTATGAAAAAATGTGCTAAGGAGATTGTAGGGAAGCATGATTTTCATAACTTCTGCTCGGCCGGGAGCAATGTCAAAACAACAATAAGAGATGTCTCTTTGTGTGAGTTCACAGAAGTAGACCCGCATGCGGTCTTACCTCAGTCGGATCTTTTTTTGTTACCTCACGACTTAAGACATTGCTATCAATTAAGAATTGAAGGCAGCGGGTTCCTGAAGCAAATGGTACGGCACTTGATGAGTGCACTTTGGTTAATTGGTGGAAATAAGCTTACTCCGGTTGAATTTTCTTTATTAATAAACGGACCTGCGAAAACAAGGAGACTGTGGAAGGTTGCATCTCCGCGTGGTCTTCATCTCTATCAGTTCAAATCTTCTGCCGTAGTTTAAGAAAGCAATTTTTCTTCTCTGGATCCCAAATATGGCATAGAATCAATCTATGTTCTTAACTTACACGAAGATAATCCTCTATTTGTTAGAATATACTCTTATGAAACTCATTGCCAGGGTTTGTGGCTGGCCATTTATTCCTCCACCGAAGTTGTCCAATGAACAAAAGTTAACGATTTACACAGCTTTCAAAGGATTGCTGACCAGGTGGAAATTAGTAATCAAGCATTTTCCCCGGAGCAATGAAATTTCGAGCCCTTTGGCCCACATGAAGAGTACAGCTTAATTATCAAAGACCTTAAAAGTTTTCTTGAAAGAAAAAAGCTTAAAAATTCTTCTGATTTGAAAGGGATAGTTTTTGAGATGATTGTCCTGAGTATTTCAAAAGGAATTATCATTATCAAACTGATGGATATTTTTCCCAAGACTCTGCCTTGAGAGTTTGTTGAAGAAGGCCGCAAGATCAAGAGGCTCAAGTACGGCCCGAGTAACTATCAAGATGATATTTATATGGCACTGTGGGTGGGATGATTTATTGCTGGAATGGGTAAATGCTGCCCAAATTCAGAATTTTTGTTAATTCATCCAGAGCTAAGCACGTTTCTTTCAAGAGACTCGGATCCCTGAGGTCATCGGGCTGGAGCTCTTCACGATAGTATTTTTCTACCCAGCTCACGAGCACCTTGTAATTGTCCTCATTAAGTAAGCAGCCTTGATTAACCTTCTGTCTTTCCATTTCGTTCAGGACGACCCTTAGCCTCAGGCAGGCCGGTCCTCCGCCATTTCTCATGCTCTGGCGTAAGTCGAAGTAAAGCACTTCATTGATAGGATTGCTTGAGTCGGCGATCATTTTCTCAATGTACGGACGGACAATAGGGGACTCTTTGCACTCAGTTGGTGCGACGAGGATCATTCCACCTTTAGGTGAACTTATGAGTTGAGTGTTGAAGAGATACGTTTTAATTGCTTCTTTAACCGGGACTTCGGAAGACTTCACTGTGATTCTTTTAAGGGTAGGAAGTCTTTCCTGGAGCGCTTTCCAAAATTCATCTGCTTTGTAAAATGCTTCTTCATGATGGAAAAAGACGTTTCGATTGCCAACGCTGATGACGTCATTATGGAAAACCCCTTGATCTATTGTTTCGGGATTTTGTTGCACAAAAAAAGTCATCGCTTCGTCCAGCTGGTGGTTCCTTGCCATTACCTGGCTGGATTCCAAAGTTTGCCTGGCAGGGTATTTGGTTGGGCGGGGAGTGGCCGGATTAAAGGCTTCTCTGCCGTAAACAAATACCTGCACGCCTTTTTGTCCGTATTCGTCGCAAAGACGGGTATGATTTGCGGCCCCTTCATCACCGAAAGCGTCGCCACCATTTACAGGGGAATGGACGGTAAAGAAATCGGGATTGGAAAAAATTCGCTGTAGTATTTTTTGGGTGCCTTCTGATTCCTGGGCCCGATGAGCATTATAAGAAAGGTTAGCAGGAGTAAGGTGAATCTTTCCATCGGCACTATCAGCACTTGGTGAAACCGTGGCTGCATTGGCCGTCCACATAGAAGCAGATGAAGTGGCCATGGCAAGCGCGATCCGGGATTTTTTCCAGGTGTTTTCGATTAGGTCTGCATCTGTCTTACCAGAAAATCCCCATGCCCTTAAAAGGGCCAGGTTCGGCCTTTCCTGGGGCGGGATAATGCCCTGAACGAAGCCACGATCAAGCAGGTCCTTCATTTTTCTGAGTCCCTGGAGAGCTGCTTCCTTGGGTCTTGAAATACTGTTCTCGTTGGAGGTGGAAGCAACATTGCCGTAACTTAAGCCTGAATAGTTATGTGTAGGTCCGACTAAACCGTCAAAATTCACTTCTACTGCTTTCACAATTACCCCTTTCAACAAGTATATTTGATCTTAAACGAGCAAACATCTGAAGTCTATTTCAAGGGATGAGCAGTCATTAGCCAAATACGACTATGTTTGTTCAGTTTTAAACTACTGTTTACTATCGAAACAAGTCCGGATGTATTGGATGCAAGTTTTGAGTTGAGTAATCCCTGATGGCTTCCATTTGTTCCACCCTCAGGGTCCTTGCTACCGGGAATTATAGATGGTGCCGAGAAATTTTGACCTGCATCTGATGAAATGGCCATACCAAGACCACTGGAATCACTTTTGACGTCATGATAGAGTTCCCAGCTAACGTATATATGTCTCCCACTAAGACTTAAATCTGGATATCTGGAGCTAACGATAGAGTCTGGGGCCGGATTTGAAATCACCTTTGTTAGTTCGAAAGTTTGTGCATCATCCTTGGACCGTGAATACAACACCGTGAATTGATCGAAGGGGCCTCCCATACTTTCAGCAAAAACCACATGCAATGTACCCTCAGAATCAAACGAGATTTCAGGAGAATCGGAATAACCGTTGGTTTTGGCAATTATTTTTGCGGATTCAAAATGAGTACCACCATTCTTAGATTTCTGGATCATGATATCTGCTTTTGCCTCTTCCCCTTTCGTCCAGGCCAGAAATACTTCGTTTTTAGCATTTAATGCAAGCGCAGGAGCGCGAGCAGGTAATGCTCCTGGATGGCCTGCAATTATTCTGGGTTTACTGAAAGAAGTTCCATAATTACTTGAAGTGCTGACCCATAGCGGTCCATTATATTCCGTCCATGCGATGACTATTTTGCCATTATTACCCGCGACTATGTCATAGCTCCCATTAGTCCAGATCTCTTCGTTGATCCGACCTTTTCCATCACCTCCAATAGAGCGGGAAAGATTAACAGGACGTGAAAACGTTTTCCCATTATCAATTGAACTGGCGTACATGATATCCCCACCATGAGACCCGCCGGAGAAAATTATTTCCTGCCAAACAACAAGGATTCTCTCTGGGACATTGGGGGCCACAACAATACGTGGAATCCAGGAGAAGGTGGTTGGACTCTGTGAAATATTAATGGGGTTGCCTAGTTTATGAAGTCCGTCTGGTGCCACTTGTTGAAAGAAAACGTCTTTCATTTTTTGATCGACCCAAGCAACATTGATCGTGTTTTCAGATAGGGCAACTGTGGCATCATCTACATAATCATAAATGGACTCATTCTGTTGCCAGGAACCTTTAGTTCCCTTACCTGTCGCAATATCGATTGATCTGTTCCATTCCAACTGAGATTGCGGAACCTGTGCACAGGAAAAAAACAAAAGTATTGAGATGATAGGCAGTGCTAAATACATTGTCCCCTCGGGCATGTATTCTCATCATTTGCTTAACATCTGACAATCGTATTGAACCTTTGAATAATGACACTTAGACGCATTCCGTAAATTAAGCAGCCACATTGTTGGCTGCTTTTCGGTAATTATCTACAAAAGTGTAGAACCTATTTAGTTTTTCATCCATTTCTTTTCTTAGCTTAAATGGATTGATTTTACTCTTCCTGCTGGTCAGATCGGCCTGTTGCTTTAAGGTCAGTTGTCCAGACTCCATCAACCTTTGATAAGGAGTCTTTGCCTTGTCATATTCTTTCTTTACCTTTGCTCCAATTCGAGTTTTCTTTTTTAGCTTCATAGCAGGAGTATAAAAGTTCTTCAGAGGACACCAGTAGTTTTTATAAATGTCATTCATAAGGTTTACCATATATTCATCTGCCAATCTTTCATAACCAAATAAAGCCCGGACGTGAGTAAAGTTCTTCTGCTCAACATGAGCATTGTCGTTTTTTTTATATGGTCGTCTCCTGACAAAGTTAATTGGATCTTCGTTTCTCTTTGCTAAGAATTCATAAATGTCCTGATTCATAAATTCACTTCCATTATCAGTTGCCACCCCCATAATTTTAAATGGAAGGGAATCTTCAATGTCCTTCATTTGTTTCTTCACGGCCTGAGCTGTCTTAGCATAAGACGCTCTATTTTCTGTCCATCCCGTGCAGATGTCCGTCATGGTCAATGACCAGGCAAACTGTCCAGATAGGCTATCCCCGCAATGAGCAACGGTGTCAGCTTCAAGGTAACCAATACTCTCACGCTGATCATCTCTGAGAAGCTCCAGTGGGATTTGAACTTTCATTTTTGGTGGAGTCGTTGTGCTTTTGCCTTTAGGCAGTTTCTTTTTCCAGGGCCCTAGATGCCTCTCGATGGTTGATGATCCCATTTGAAGAAGATTTCTTTTAACTTCGTCGTCGCAATCCAGATCATAGGGAAGCCAATGTGGCAGAGCCTCTTTTAGGGTCGTGGAACAAGGGTTGCCCATGATGGCCCAAAGCTCGGCAAGCTTATTTGAGACGTTCTCAGTGTACTTTCTGGGAGCACCCACGCGCTTCTTATAAGGACGCGGGGTGGGTGCTTTGGAAAGTAGTTTGATGGCATGCTTGCGGTTGTAGTTACAGACCAGGCAAAGCTCATTAAGTATCTGAGTTTTTTGTTTTTTCGAACTTTTTTTGTAGCGTTCTTTGACAGCTTTTAGATAAGCTCGTCTGGCCCCGATTTCCACTAGCGACCTCCAAGTCGTTAAGAATTAAGATGTTTTTGGTAACTTAATTATGGAACATCGGGGTTCAAAATCACAATCCCTCACACCCATTTCGGTGTCATTTTCAATGGTTCAATTCGCAATTCGTTGACTATATCTTTGGGTTCTAATTCATTTTAATTGTAGATCAAAATAATCGGTAATTTAAAAGAAGGGCCTCGTAAGAGGCCCTAGCTATTGTGCGCCCAGCATGGGCAATATACAAGATGGTTTTATTCCATCCATCGCCCTGCAGAGAGGGAAGATGAAGACAAAGAGACAAGGGTGCCTTAGGAAACCAACACAGCTCGCTAAGAAGCTAGCAACACCGGGTACT
>DATLXC010000025.1:0-4584 GCA_035575985.1 Bacteriovoracaceae bacterium
GAAGTACTTTCATATTCTTGCTTTTTTAGTTGAAAGTTGTTTTTGATCCGTTCCGCATCAGCTAAAAGTTTGTCTTTAAGCAATTCAATTTGCTTATCAGACAAATGACTGTTCAGTCGCCTTGCCATCCTTAGTCCTCCTTGTACAAGCTCGAATTCAATAGAATAAATTAAAAGACTAAAACATTTGATTGCCAACATTTAAAGGATGCCAAGCCCTTGAATTATCTAACATTTGCTTGCATGGTTGCTAGGGAGTGTAAGGTTCTGGTAAATGTAGCGCACACGAATTGGGTGATTGATGCTAAATTCTAAAGATTCCTTTTTTAATGACGTTTTTTTGACACTGAAAAATTACATCAATGATTGTAAGGTGTGTGATTCTGTTATCGAAACGAAAACTCCACAAGAAATAGAAAATATCATTCCAAGAATTCAGCCAGAAGGTGTTGAACACTCTTTGCTAATTAACGAAATACAAAATCTCCTAGACAACAGTGTTCGAACATCTCACCCGTTATTCTTAAACCAACTCTTTGGAGGATTCGATCCTGCCGCTTGGGCCGGAGAAGTGACAAGCTCACTTTTAAATCCAACAATGGCCACTTTTGAGATTGCACCTGTATTGACAATTATTGAAAAGCGACTGGTAGCTGAACTCCTAAAGCTCATGGGTATTCCCATAGGAGAAGGCATCATGGTTACTGGTGGAAGCAATTCCAATCTACTTGCCATGCTTTGTGCACGTACGCACTTTAACCCAAGCATCCGTCAAACCGGGTACTCCCATAATCGTTTTAGGATCTATGTTTCAGCGGAAGCTCATTATTCTTTTGATAAAGCTGCCAATATCACTGGTATCGGCACTCAAAATCTGATTCTTGTTCCTGCTAATGCAAAAGGAGAGATGATTCCGGAAGAATTAGAAAGAATCATTCGCACCGATTTGAGTGACGGTTTTACTCCCATCATGGTAGGGGCTACTGCCGGTACGACAGTCATGGGAGCCTTCGATCCTATTCCGGAAATATCCAGGATTTGCGAAGCGTATAAAATCTGGCTTCACCTAGATGCCGCATGGGGGGGGGGGGCGATATTTTCCTCCTCTCAAAGAAACCTCCTAAAAGGAATTGAGCTTTCTGACTCCATTACCTTTGATGCCCATAAAACTTTGGGTACCTCTCTGATAACTTCTTTTTTCCTCACAAAGCATACTGGCCTACTTAAGAATGCTAACCGGGGAGGCGGCTCAGAGTACCTTTTTCACGAATATGATAACTCTCAGTGGGATACAGGTACCTATTCGCTGCAATGTGGCCGCAGAGCCGATGCTCTTAAACTGTGGTTACTCTGGAGATCTCATGGAACAAATGGCCTCATCCAGAGAACAGAACATTTGCTGGATCTTGCCGGATATGCCACAAAGGAGATAACAAAAAATATCAGATTCAAATTGATTCATTCAAACTATCTGAACGTCTGCTTTCAGGTTCATTCTTTCAGGGACAGGGAAAATATTAATTCATTCACTTTGAAAGTCAGAGGGGAGCTGGTGAAAGAAGGTAAAGCCTTGGTCAACTATGCACAGCGCGCAGATGGGACCATCTTCTTCAGGCTCGTCTTTCCCAACCATCAGACGCAAAGAGCTCACATCATTGAACTTTTAAAAATCATTGAAGAAACAGCCCAGAGAGTCGACTTGCAGGAGCGGAATTAAGCTCTATAATAGGAAAAATTTAACAGGTGGAGTTATGCCAGAACCGTTTCATCCTTTGATAGTCCATATGCCCATAGCGCTGACTTTTATTTTACCGTTCTTGATCTTCATCTTCGCAAAACTTATCCATGACAATAAGATGACTCCTTATGGTTGGCTTATTGTGATTGTCTTACAAATGGTCGTGACCGCAACAGGTTACATAAGCCTCGAGTCCGGCGAAACTGAAGAGCATAAAGTAGAGAAGATCGTTTCCAAAAAACTCATCCATGAACATGAAGAAGCCAGTGAAATATTTGTCGGCTCTTCCGTGGTGGCACTCGTCATTTCAATTGCCGCATTTTTCATAAGGAAAGAATTTCAATTTCGTATAAAACTTGCTGTTGGCGTGATAAGTCTGATTTCCGCATACCTGGCATATGATACCGGACGGCTTGGTGGAGAGCTTGTTTACAAGCACGGAGCCGCATCCGCGTACGCCGAGGCCCAGGCAGAGCCCGAAACTTCTGCGCAGGGGATTTTGCCAACTCCAGGATTAAATACCTCAGAGTCGGTTATGCCGGTAGAGGAAAATGAAAGCCTTAAAACAGATGAAAATGATTATAGAAGTTCAGATGAATTTGCCCAGCCGGAAGAAGAAGCTCTCAAGCTGGAAGACTAACAGGAGTGTAAAATGAAATGTTTATTGATCATCATGAGTTTATTCCTTACGGCAGGAGCCTGGGCAAACAGCTCACTTATTAATGCCAATCCTGCTTATTGTGAAGGCGAGACGATGTATTCGCTTCAAGGCACCGTCGTTTATAAGTTTAGATATTCTACAGAGTGTGATGATGCTTTGGATGAGGCGCGAGTTAACAAAGGGCGATTTTGTACTTTTGGAACACTGGTAAGAGAAGACGGAAAAGACATTTATAGCTTCACATTTAGTAATGGATGTTGGGACGCTCTGAAAAAGTTAACTTACAGCTGGACGGGTCTTTTCTGTGGGGACAATAATAAGATCTATCAAATCGGATCGGCCCTGGAAATCACCGATATGCACTTTGATCTTGAGTGTAAAACTGCTTTAAATGAAGCAAACCTTTATAAAGGTCTCTTTTGTAACCAGGGACAGATGTTCACAAGAGAAGGGATTAAGTTAAAAGACTATAGCTTCGAAACTGCCTGCAGAAGGGCTTTGATTGATGTGAGCCGTGGATTCTAAACTCATTTTAGTTTACTCAGGAAGGGGCTCCGGTCACTTCCTGAAAATAAAGTAGACCGCTGCCACCATACACAACGAAGCATAGATATAATTCCGGTTTAGTTGTTCTTTCATAAAAAAAATAGCAAACAAAGAAAAGACCACCATGGTGATGACTTCCTGGATAATCTTCAACTGAGGGAGTGTAAAATACTCATGTCCAATCCTGTTAGCTGGTACCTGAAAACAGTATTCAAACAGGGCAACACCCCAGCTTAGAAGTATGGCTATCCAGACAGGTTTGTGGGCCAGGGTTTTTAAATGTCCGTACCAGGCATAGATCATGAAAACATTAGACAAGAAAAGCAATGCGATTGTTCTGAACATACTTCTTACTTCAGCAAACCGTTGATGGTCTGATTAAATTCGTTTTTCCACTGTATGAAATATTCGCCCGTACTTGGCCCTGTGAACCCTGCATGAACTTTGACCACTTCATGTCTTTTATTTAAGAAAACCGTTGTAGGAAATGAGATAAAGTTTTTAAGGCCTGAGATCTTATCCTTGGGTTTGTCTTCAGAGGTCGATCCCCCTATGAGAAGTGGATAAGGTACTTTCTTTTTCGTTGAAACCTTGATGAGCTGTTTTTTGGCTTCAGTGGGATCTACACTTCTTTCGAAGGCGAGAGCTATGATTTCAACGCCCCGTTTTTGATTCTGGTTGTACCAGGGGATTAAAAAATTCATTTCGTCCATGCAATTGGGACACCACGAACCAAAAAACTGAACCACCACAGGCTTGTTCTTAAATCTTTTATCATTGAGCGAAATGAGATTTCCTTTCAAATCTGGAAACGAAAAGTTCAATGCTTCAACCTGAGTGTGCTTGTACGGATCCGGCAAGGAAGCTTTTGGATCTAGCGTCCCTTCGATGTTGGTAATACTATTTGAAAGTAAAGCTGCCTTGAGGACTTTATCTTTAAGCTCGCCACGTAAGACGTAATTGAAAACCCCATCGAAGCTGGCCGCTTCAAAATTTTTATTTGAAACAAAACCTTCAAAATATCGGTAGTCTCCGGTAGGAGTCATGATCGTACCGCTTAGCTTTTCTTTCTGCTGGTCGAAAATCAGTATCCCCGGGCTGACCACCCCATCTTCGTCTTTCATCGTTACTGACCATTTTCCCTGAAGGTTAATAGCCGCTGTGTATTTATCCTGTGGGTATCTGTATTTCTGCCCGAATGAAGCCTGCACCGGAATTGTGACTTTGGGATTTTTATTATGCCGGACCAGCTCACCACTCATGTACACATCAGTGGACCTCTTCATATTTAAAGTCACTTCGTAGGTTTGTAGTGGGATAGAGAGGGTTTTATCATCGATGATCATATCGGAGAGCTTTATTTTTTCTTTTCCATTAATAAGTTCTCCGGTCAGTTTATTTTTAAAATATTTAAAATTAATAATGAAAGGCACCACTGCATTGGTTGTTTTAAGTTCAAAACGCCACGGCCCGGTGTTTAAAGCCTTCGAGTTTGCCTGAAAGCTCACTAAAATCAGTAATAGTTGGAAAATCATCCAGTTTTTTGTCATCATATGCTTTAACCCTTTTAAGTCATTTGCTAATATCATGTTCCAATCATGTGATTTTGTCACCTTAGATGGAGGGAAGATGAAGCAGTT
>DATLXC010000026.1:0-3257 GCA_035575985.1 Bacteriovoracaceae bacterium
TGAAAATTTTCGGTCGCTTCGAAAGGGCGATTAGTGCCAGCGAAATCAGTGGTCTTGGGCTAGGACTTTTTATTTCGAAACAGATAATTAAAGCTCACAATGGAATCATCTGGGTTGATAGTGAAGATGGAAACGGATCCACTTTCTCTTTTGAAATCCCAACAGGACTAGAATGAAAAGAAAAAAAATTCTATTGGTGGAAGATGATGATGAAATCCGGGAAGCACTTTATGAAGCTCTGGAATATGCAGGTTATGACGTTATCACCGCCTACAATGGAAAAAATGCACTTGATATCTTGATTGAGCTATCCAAAGAAAAACGTCCCAACCTCATCGTGCTTGATTGGATGATGCCTGTCATGGATGGCCCTTTGTTCATTAAAACGATAGAGAGTGACTATAACGCTGTTTTTGGTCAGATACCAATCATTTTGATCTCGGCGCTGAGTAGTCCGGTTCTGACTGTTGGCAAAGCCCCTGCTGCCTTTTTTAAGAAGCCCATTATTCTTGATGAGTTGTTTAGTAAAATTAAAACTCTCGTCAAATAGACTTACTATATGGAACTGTTTTGATGGTTAAAGTCGCCCCCACTGGTCGGCATCAGCGACCTCTATGGATCGATTCAATTACAGATCTCGGCTACCATTAAAAGAACTTCATCAATGTCTACGGGCTTTTTAAGAAATCGAGAGATACCAAGTTTTTCTATTTTCCGTTGGATGTCTCCGTCCGCTGACATAATAACTACAGGAATATCTGCTATTTTATTATTAAGAGCTTTCTCCTTATAAAATTGATATCCATCCTTTATAGGCATCATGAGATCTAACAAGATGAGTGCCGGCAAACGTGTACAAGATGAAAGTTGCTCTAGACCATCTTGCCCATTCTCGGCAGTAAAGACTTCATATCCTTCAGTCTCAAGAAGTTCCATTAAAGACTCTCGGATAGCTTGATCGTCCTCTACTATAAAAATTGTCTTTGCCATCTACATCCTTTTAATTACCTAATTCATTCGCTGGGGAGGGGATATTTGGCAGATCAACTAAAAATGTCGATCCTTTTCCAAGTTCACTTTCTAGATGAATCTGGCCTCCGTGTGCAACGACTATCTGTTTAGTAATATACAGACCTAGACCCAGCCCGCTAATGTTGTTATGGGAGATGGCCCTTTCAAACCGCTCAAACACCATGGCATGTTTTTCCTTGGCAATTCCGAGACCAAAATCTTGTACAGAAATTCTAATGCCTTCCGGGAGCGGTTTAACTGAAACGTGTACAGGTTTGCCTTTTCCATACTTCAAAGCATTCGTTAATAAGTTAACCACCACTTGCTCAATTCGAAACTGATCTCCAAAAATAGTCAAAGAATGACCTGCTTCAACGTCTATAGGGCAATTTGCTGATGAGAACTGTTCACCAACACGATCAACGACTTCATTGATCAGATTTGAGATATTTACAACCTCTAAATTGAAGCTTAACTTTCCAGCTTCAATTCGTGAAACATCAAGTAAGTCATCAATTAAAGCAATGAGTCGCTCAATTTGTTTTGTAGAAATGTCAAACACCTTAGCAAGTTTTGCCGGAGACGGGCTCAAGTTTTCCTCTGGCTTCACACCCCGCCTCGCCATTTGAAGTTGAATTTTCAGTGAGGTCACAGGTGTCTTCAGTTCATGACTTGCAATTGACAGGAATTCATCTCTAGCTTTGAGAGCTTCTTGAAGTTTTGCACGAGACTCGAACTTTTCACTCACGTCAGAACCAAGGGTCATGATTCCGTTAATTTTCCCCCTAGGATCAAAATATGGTTGAAAAACAAAATCAAAATACAATTGCTTAACAGTTCCGTCAATTTGGGTTAGCAAGCAAGGTGTGTCACTGCCGATGAAAGGCTCCTTTGTTTTATAAACTTGATCCAAAATATCAACAAAGCCTTGTTCTACCAGCTCAGGGGCTGCATCCCTGACTGGTTTACCGATAAAATTCGGATCTCCTCCAAAAAATTCAAAGAATTTATCATTCATTAAAGTATAAACATGAGCGGGACCAGCAAGAAGACAAATGGCAGCAGGTGCTTGCATAAACAGTGCATGAAGTTCTTTTCGTGCGGCTTCAGCTTGCAGATTAATAAATTTTTCTTTCTCGAGATTGAGACGAAGCTCCAGTGCTTTTTGAGATTCTTGAAAAAGTCTTTCATTCTCAAGGGAAATTGATGTTTGTGCAGCTAATAGTTCAAGTAGATTTGTTCGAGCACTTGTGAAGGCACCTGTAATCAGATTGTTTTCAAGATAGATGAGTCCACTAACTTGTCCCTGTTTTAATACTGGAAAACAAAGCACAGACTTTGGCCTGGTATTTATAAGATAAGGATCGGTTAAGAATTCAAGACGTTCAGATGCATCCTTTAAGATAACTTTCTCGCCAGTTCGTTTGACGTAATTAAAAATGGAAATGGGAAAATCATTATTTAATGCTATGATTGGTTCTAACTCGATTGATTCTGCTGGCCTCTTGATTGAAGTTTTGGCCTCTACAACAAAACTTGAATCTTTAAACCTTAGAAAAAATCCTTTTTCAGCCCCTGCATGCTCAATCACTCCCCGCATAAGAGCTTCCATTAATTTTGGAAAGCGAATCTCACTAGAAATTGCCTGAGAAGCTTTTACAGCAGCAAAAAGATCAAAGTTACTAGTATCCTGGGTCGATTCAGTTGCATGTGAAAAAGTATCATGGATTGATAGGAGCTCAATGTATGTCTGGTCAAGTTGTCTGACTTTTCCTAAAGCTCCCCAACGCTGGTAGATTCTCTTTGCGTGGCATAAATAAAGAGCAGCAATTTCAGAAAATCCTTCTTGCTGATATAAATGAGAAGCGCGCTCTTTAGCTAAGGCTTCAACTTGCATTTTTCCAGTCTGAGAAGCTAGCTTTGCTGCCCGATCATAGGCAAGCTTGGCCTCTAAGTTATTACCCTGTATTCGAAAAAACTCTGCCTCGATTAATGTACTTTGTGCTGAAAAATTCTCAGGACAATCTACCGCCCATTTCTGAAACTTCTGGCGGTACTCATTAAGGACTGTTAAGTAATTTTTTTGTTCATCAGAATCTATATGAGGATAACGAGCGAAAAGTGCCAGGGAAATATAAAAAGCGGCACTGACTTCAAACGCAAGAGTTGAGGTTGCATTGATCCAATCCTTCCCCTCTTCAGACGCCTGGACTGCATCTTCCCACTGTTCAAAGATGACATGAGCA
>DATLXC010000027.1:0-44672 GCA_035575985.1 Bacteriovoracaceae bacterium
TAGGAAGAAATCCGTATGCACACTGACACAACAAAACTGAATCAAACTTTGAAGAGCCGTATGCGGGAAATTCGCACGTACGGATCTGCGAGGGTTTTACCTCTAGACTCTTATAAAGTTTGGGGGTAATTCTACTCTATGTATATTCTCAGGCCCTACCAGCAAGAAGCGGTGGAAAACACTCTTAAGTATTTTCGTAAAAAGCGAGAGCCTGCTGTCATCGTCTTGCCTACGGGGGCTGGTAAGAGCTTAGTCATTGCTGAACTTGCCAAGATAGCCAAGGGGCGAGTTCTTGTCCTCGCCCATGTTAAAGAATTGGTTGAGCAGAATTATCACAAGTATCAAAGTTATGATCTTCAAGCTGGAATTTATTCAGCCGGCCTGAATAAGAAAGACTCCACTCAGAAAGTTATTTTTGGAAGTATTCAATCGGTGGCAAATGCCGATGATGAATTTTTTAATGAATTCACCCTGCTGATTATTGATGAATGCCACAGAGTCAGCCTGGAAAATGATACCCAGTATTCGACAGTCATAGCGAAGCTTCGTGAAAGAAATAAAAATCTTTGTATCCTGGGCCTGACTGCCACTCCATACAGGCTGGGCCTTGGCTGGATCTATGAATTCAGTCATAAGGGCGAGATCAAGACTGAGGAACGACGATTCTTTAAGCAATGTGTTTTTGAACTGCCTCTTGATTACATGATTAAAAATAATTATCTCACCAGACCTGTGAAAGTTGATATTCCTGTTACATCCTATGATTTTTCTGACTTAACTGAGTCGGGGAGAATGTATACCTCCGCTCAGGTGGAAGAGATCCTGAAACAACAAAGAAGGCTCACACCACTAATTATCAAGAACATTATTGATATTACCGAAAGCTATGACAGGCAAGGTGTGATGATTTTCAGCTCGACCGTAAGGCATGCACAGGAGATTCATGAATGCTTACCTGATGGTGAGGCCCGTATTGTCATTGGAGATACGGATAATGAAGATAGAAATACGATAATCTCTGATTTTAAAGATAAGAAGTTTAAATATCTGGTGAATGTATCGGTTCTGACTACTGGCTTTGATGCTCCTCATGTGGATGTCATTGCGATTCTGCGGCCTACGGAATCTGTAAGTTTGTACCAACAAATTATCGGACGAGGACTGAGGTTAGCAGAAGGGAAAAAAGATTGCTTCATTCTTGATTATGCAGGAGTCAGGCATGATATTTATAGCCCCGAGATCAGTGATAAAAAGTCTCAGTCTGATTCAGTCCCGGTTCAGGTAGGATGTCCCAAGTGTGGTTTCGATAATGATTTTTGGGGTCTTAAGGATCTTGATGGAGAGTTAATCGAACATTTTGGCAGGAAATGCCGTGGGGCCACCCAGAATCCAGATACGCTGGAGATAAAAGCTTGCGGTTATCGTTTCCGCTTTAAAATTTGCCCTAAATGCTCTTGTGAGAATGACATTACTGCTCGTGCCTGCACATCATGTGACACCATTCTTATCGACGCCGATGCCAAACTAAAACAGGCCAAACTTTCTAAAGATGCCCATGTGTTAAAACCCGATGCAATCAAGATGGAAGAACGACTTGATAAGAATGGAAATCCCTTTCTGGAAATAAAATATTTTGATTATGATGCCCAGTATTTTTCTGAATTTCACTACCTCAATAATCAAACCAGCCTTAAAAAATTCAACATCGACTTCTTAAGGTCCCATATGAGAAGGCCCGAACTAAGTCTTGGTATCACAAGTACACAGGAAGTCATACGTCATCAGACCAAGCTCAGAATGCCGACATTTATCATAGCCAGGAAGCAAGGCAAATTCTGGAAAATCACTGAGAAAATATTTACTGAGGAATTATCGAAATGAAATTTATCCTACTGGCCATTCTCACTCTTGCTTGTTCAACCAAGTCACCAAAATCAAAGTGGCACGGGGATAATGAAAAAAAGCTGACTGAATACATTGAGTCCAGAGATAAGAAGCAACCATCTGTAGCGATTTTTGACTGGGATAACACAGTTGCCAAGAATGATGTAGGCGACGCTGTCATGTTCTGGATGATTTCAAATAATCTGATTCAAAAGCCAAAAAGCTGGAAGCTTACCAGTAGATGGCTTAGAAAACATGCCGTGGAAGAACTTGAACGCAACTGCACTGATCTTCGAAGCATCAAGTGCATTGATACAATTTTGAGCTTTTATGTTGATGGCAAGGGTTGGAAAGAATCTTTTAATAAAGAAACCATGGAACCGGCCTATGCCTGGTTGGCATCCTTGTTAGCAGGTTACTCAAAAGATGAAATTAAGAAGATTGCAACGGATGCCATTGAATTTAACCTCTCAAATCCTGTTGGTGAACTTCAGGTCCTTGGCAGTAAGACTTATCCCGCCTACCTACGAATCTATCAACCCATGAAACATCTCATTCAAGATCTGAAGGATGCGGGTGTTGATGTCTGGATCGTATCTGCTTCCCCTCAAGCGGTAGTTGAAGTTTTTGGGGCAGGGGTTGGGATAACTCCTGATAAAGTTATCGGCATCAGGAACACAGTTGATTCCCACGGAAAATATACTGCGAACTTCGAAGGATGTGGCCCTTATGCGGCCGGAAACCAGGAAATCATTACTTTCCGCCAGGGCAAGCGATGCTCCATTAATAAATACATTTTTAATATGAAAAAGGGGAGTGATCAGATCAGCAAGCGAAGTCCTATTTCCTTTGCGGCCGGGGATTCCGATACCGATGCGACTTTTCTGAAGGATGCCCATGATCTTCACCTTGTGATCAACCGTAATAAGCCTGAAGTCATGTGCCATGCCTATGCCAATAAGGATGGTAAATGGATTATCAATCCGATGTTCATCGAACCGAAAGCGGTGAAGAAAGAACCTTATCAGTGTAAGAAGTATGGTCTTGAAGATCAGAAAGATTTATCTATCTAACAATTCAGATTGCAACCCACCACGGTCTGGTGGGTTGCACGCTTGACTAAGACGGCCTTACTTCAAGGATTATTTTTCCATGTGAGTGATGTCTTTGGAGATCGTCCTGCGCACGTCTTGCCTCTTCCAGTGGAAATACTTCAAATATTCGTGGTCTCAAAATATCCTGGTCAACCAGGTTAGCAAGATGGGCAAGATCTTCTGAATTCTGTTTAACAACGAAATTCACACCTCTGGCACCTATCTGCTTAAGCACATCCTCATCCACCTGGCCTACCGTAGTGGCAATGACTCCGCCTTTTTTCAAAACTGCGTATGATCTCTTCAGCGTATCACCACCGACCAGATCAATAACTGCATCTACATCCTTTACACGATCTTCAAATTTTTCTCTTTCAAAGTTGATGATCTCAGTAATGCCCATTTTTTTCAGAAATTCAATGTCTCCACCATCAGCAGTTGCAATAATCTTTGCCTTTTTCCAGAGTGCTAACTGAACCGCAAAAGACCCAACTCCACCACCGGCTCCCTGAATAAGCACAGTTTGATCGGCCTTGAGATCGATGGCGTTCATGATTAATTGATAAGCTGTGAGACCGGCCGTAGGGATTGCGGCGGCAGTAATATAATCAACATCCTCGGGGATCTTCGCTATTGTGGCTTCATTCACGCAAACAAACTCTGCATAAGCACCAGGTGCAAACCCATAAACCATGTCACCTTTTTGAAAACCATGTGTGTTTTCCCCTGTACCAATAACCTGGCCTGAAAAATCCTGTCCAACAGTGAGAGGAAAATCCACAGGCATCATGTCCTTATATAATCCTTCCCTTATCTTCCAGTCCATCGGGTTTACACCCACAGCATGGACTTCCACAAAGACCTCATTCTCACCTGGAGTAGGTTCTGGAATGTTCTCTATTTTAAGTTGATCTGAATGTCCGTAATTATGTATTTGTATGGCCTTCATCGTAACCTCGCATGCAAGAGTAAAAGTACATGATAATTCTGTACAATAGAGAACAATTTAGAAATTTTTTTAATCTTTTTTGTAGATGAAGTGCAAACGCAAAAATAGGTTATTAAGTTGATCATTGAGATAACTGCTTCTTATATGCTCATAATAAGGCTGGAATTCAGGCAACTTGAAGCGGTGCTAGCCGAAGCTTTGCGTTATTGTCTTATACAAAAATAGTTACTTAATCTTTTCTCATGTGCGCTGGGCGAAGCTGCTGCTTGCCCGTAGGAATTCAATTACATCATTGAGTTGATTCAGAATAGTCCTACCAGAGTAATCCTAAAGGAGCTCTGTACCGAGTCTTGAGCGATCTAGGTAACGAAAATCGTTAAGCGTAGACAGGGAGAATGCAGGCCGTAATGTAATGTGAAGCGAATCGAGCCCCGTCAGGTATGTATGTGAGTGCCGAGACTGTATGAGATGCGCGAAGGCAATACTGGAAGAAGCCAATTCCAGACTCACCGGGGTCCAAGAGCACAGCATGTATTCAAGGTAAGCAGCGGAACCCAGGAGATCCAAAGGATGTCGATCAGGATGACGAAAGAGAATTTTCAATCATAACTGAGAGAAATTTTCGCACTTGTTCTTTGGAAGTCAGACTATTCCATATTAGTGATGAAGTGAGTGAAAGCTCATGGAGCGAAGGGAATAGCAAGAATTGGATCGGATATAACTTCCTCGCCCCTTTCTCTGTAAAGCAAAAGCGAGACAATGATGAGTTCTGTGCAATCATCTGAAGCTTACATCCGAATAGGCGTAAACTTTAAAAGGGATTTTTGTTCTTGTGGAAAGCAAAAATGAAAATCGACACTGTTAATGAAGAGGTAAATCCGATGCGTAAGCAACTGTCTGAGCTGAATCAATTCTTGAGGAGCCGTATGCGGGAAATCCGCACGTACGGTTCTGTGAGGGGTTACCTTCTCAACAATTTTGTGAGAAGGTAGTCTACTCTATGAAAAAATTATTTTTGCTTCTTTTTATCGCTTTTTCCTCTTACGCCCAGGAGGATTTTTGCTCTAGAGGCAAGGACACCATCCGAACAAACCTTGAAAACCCTTCAAGCCGAATAGCCTTCAAAAACAACGGCGGCTTCTTTGACGGCGGCGTATGCTGGTGGCACTCCCGCCTTCAACGTGCCTCAGCTTTTCTCGTTCGCTTTGAGCCCTCAGCACCAATTCCTACACAATCAAAAGTTTCTAAAATTCTTTCACGCTTAAAAAGTATGAAAGAAGTCGTTACTATCCCTGGCTACTCAGATTTTGAAAGCTTCACCCGCGCTAATCATAAAGCAGTTCAAGCAACCCTCAATGCCTGGCAAAGAATGGATGGCTTCATAAACCAACAATGGATCAGAAGCATCTCAGGTCGTTCATCTATGCAAGCTGAAAAAATGAAAGCAAAAATAGACGAGATCTACCAGGCCTATCAAGATTCACCAGTCCCGGTCTGGCTTATGGCCCAGATCAAGGGGATTTCTGCCCATTCTTTTCTTTTGCTTGAGATGAATCAAGTGGCAAACGGTTATCAATTGAAAGTTATTGATAGTAACAGGCCGGACGTTGTTAGTGACATTACTTATACATATGGTGATCAGAATCTACATGTAATCGGATCAAATTATACGTTTGTCTTGTATGTAGGATTTCAGGCCGATTTTCAAAAGATGGCCCGCGCCCTCAAAGCACATTGTCCAAATCTTGATTTAGAGATGGAATCTGTGCCTCGTGGGGATTTAGAACTCTAGTTTTACAACTTCTGAGGAACAATCTCACCCTCAACACAGGTGCCAGCTATTCCATAAGCGCCTTGGGGGGCAGGCTTCAGGTTAAGGCCTTTACAACAAGGAGGTGAACCTGGCCCTGAACTTACTGTCTTATCTTTCTCAATGCAGATTGTAGTATCTTTCACACATGTTCCAGCACTTCCATAAGTTCCTATGGGAGCTGGCTTTAAGGCAAGTCCTTCACAGCACTTATTGTACTTTGGATTAATGACAGATTTATCTTCAAGGGTACAAGGAACATGATCGGCCGCAAGGCAAACGTTGATCAGGGAAATTGCCAGAAAAAACTTAAGCATGAAAAACCTCTTATTAAAGTAAGTGTACCAACGCATCCACGGTCTTCTTAGCATCTCCATAAAGCATGCGAGTATTCTCCTTAAAGAATAATGGATTATCAATCCCTGCATAACCAACTCCCATTGATCGCTTTGAAACGATAACTGCCTTGGCCTTCCAGGCCTCAATAACCGGCATTCCGTAAATGGGACTATTGGGATCTTCAAGAGCTGATGGATTAACAATATCATTGGCCCCGATAACTAAAACCACATCTGTCTCAGGCAATTCAGGATTTACTTCGTCCATCTCAAGCACAATATCATAAGGCACGTTAGCTTCGGCCAGGAGCACGTTCATGTGTCCCGGAAGTCTTCCTGCTACCGGATGGATAGCAAAAGTTACTGAGCAACCCAGGGTTTTGAGCTTATTAACTAAATCATAAACTGCATATTGGGCCTTGGCAGTGGCCATGCCGTAACCAGGAACAATGACCACATGCTTGGCGTCTTTTAATAGGTCGGCCGTTTCTTCAGCGGTAATAGACTTTACTTCACCGACGACTTCATCTTTAAGCGAGCTGATCATGGCAGCCGTTTTTGTTCCGAAGCCTCCGAAGATAACTGAGAAGAATGAACGATTCATTGCCTTACACATAATATAAGAAAGGATGGCACCCGAACTTCCGACCAGGGCACCTGTGATAATAAGCAGGTCATTTGAAAGCATAAAGCCTGCTGTGGCCGCTGCCCAACCTGAGTAGGAGTTGAGCATGGAAACAACCACTGGCATATCAGCGCCACCGATAGACATGACCAGGAAAATACCTAGCAAGGAAGAAAGTCCTGTCATGATGAGCAGGTAACACATGCCTTCTTCCATATCAGTATTTAAAAATTTAACCAGAAGGACTGCGGAGACAATAACAATACCGATGTTGATCGTATGCCTACCTGGGTATTTAAGTGGATTACTCGTGATTTTACCATGTAGCTTACCCCAGGCAACCACAGATCCCGTAAAGGTAACCGCTCCAATAAAAATACCAATGTAAATTTCTACCAGATGGATAGTGTGTGCGATTCCAACGATTGATTGGTTCGCTTCATCCATGTAACTACCAAAGCCCACAAGGACTGCTGCAAGACCCACAAAGCTATGAAGCATGGCCACTAGCTGAGGCATCAAGGTCATCTCTACTTTCTGGGCAATCGCCATGCCAATACCTGAGGCCACCAGCATGGTCACAAGTAAGGTCATCTGCACCTGAGTTGATAAATCAATCGCAGTTGCAAAGATCGCAAGAAGCATTCCGACTATGCCGAAATAGTTTCCGCGTTTGGCACTTTCCTGGGTCGAGAGTCCACCCAGACTGAGGATAAATAGAATACCTGCGCCGATATAAGAGACAGTTTGTAATCCGCTTGAGAACATATGCAATCCTACCTTCTGAACATTTTAAGCATTCGATGAGTAATGAAAAATCCACCGGCGATATTTATCGTGGCCACGAAGACTGCGATAAGTGCGAGGATCGTGATCGGCGAAGTGAGATCGTCCTGGATGTGTCTCATACCGCCAACGATAATAATTCCTGAAATGGCATTGGTAACACTCATCAGGGGAGTGTGAAGGGAGTGGGAGACGTTCCACACAACTTGCCAGCCAATAAAACAAGACAGAATGAAAACAGTGAATCGGGAGAGGAATTCAGGAGGAGCAACCCGTCCAATTAAGAAGAGAATAATTCCCATGATCACCAGGACAATAACCGAGTTTCTATTAGTATTGTCCGGCTTCTTTTCCATGACCGGTGCCGGGGCCTTTGCAGCTGGCTTTGCCGAAACACTTAAAGGTTTCTGGGGCCAGTTGATTTTCCCGTCATAAACAACCATGGCCCTGCCAATGATGTCATCATTCATGTCGATTTTAAATTTCTCATTCTTGCCCATGTCATCAAGCAGGTGACACAAGTTATTTCCATAGAGACCACTTGCCTGAGTTGGAAGCTGGTCAACCTTTCCAACGATGGTGACACCTTGATAAGTATAAATTTCCCCCGGCTTCGTCAGTTCGCAATTTCCCCCTGCCGATGCGGCAAGGTCAACCACCACTGAACCAGGTTTCATCATCTCAATCATGTCTTTTAATATTAACTTCGGTGCAGGCCTGCCCGGAATAAGCGCAGTTGTAATAATGATATCCACATCTTTTGCCTGGGCCCTGAATAATGCCATCTCCGCATCAATAAAGGCCTGGCTCATTTCTTTCGAGTAACCCGAAGATGTTGCTCCATCTTCATCAATCTGTACTGTTAAAAACTGGGCACCCATACTCTCAATTTGCTCTCTGACTTCCTTACGCGTATCAAAGGCACGAACGATGGCCCCTAAATTATGAGCAGTTCCAATGGCCGCAAGTCCTGCAACTCCCGCCCCAATGATCAGAACCTTGGCAGGATCAACTTTTCCCGCAGCAGTAATCTGGCCATTCAGAAATTTTCCGTAATGATTGGCACCTTCAATAACGGCCCTATAGCCTGCTATGTTTGCCATGGATGAGAGGACATCCATCTTTTGCGCCCGACTAATACGAGGAATGGCATCCATGGCCACAGCATTGATCTTCCGCTCTGCCAGAAGCCTTAGTAGCTCTGAATTCTGTGCAGGCCAGAGGAAAGAGGCCACCATCGTTCCAGGTTTCACTTGCTGAATTTCTTCAGGACTGAGTGGCTGGACTTTTAAAATGATATCCACACTTTGGTAGAGGATGCTTGCATCTGAATAGATCTCGGCCCCAGCTGCGATATAATCGTCATCTGAGTATGTGGCCTTTTCGCCGGCGCTTTTCTGAATATAGACGTCAAATCCTTGCTTCTTAAGACGTTGAACTGTCTTGGGGGTGGCCGCAACCCTGGTTTCTGTAAGGAGAATCTCTCGTGGAATACCAACTTTCATGCAAACTCCAGATATTCATTAAAATATCTGTTAATTCTGACACTTATTTCGATTTACCTCAAGAAATGCTTCTCGTGCGCAGCCGTGCGTTAACGGTAAAAGATTCAAATTAAAAAATGGCAGTAAGCTTTGGCGGAAAAATATTATAAACGCAGCAGATAATCACCAAGGAGTTTCTATGATTACTGTAGCGTCACTAGTTTCTAGCTTTAATACCATTGTGAATGGCCTGAATAAGACTTTTAAGTTCAAGGCGATGAATGCAAAGAGTGTTAAGCGTGCCCCGGCGAGAAAAAAGAAAGCTGTTAAGAAAAAAGCTAAATAGTCTATTTTCCAACACACTATTTAAGTAGTGTGTTGGAAATGACGATTTTTTAGTATTTCCAGTCGAGCTTACAGTCAAAGAAGAAATAAATCAGGTCTGCAAGAACGCGTCTTTTTACAGGCACGATAAGCATCGGAACAGATTTGGCATCATAAGACAAAGTACCTGTTTCAATCATATAGTCATCACCCGGATTTCCCACACGGCTAAACAGCAATGAAAGAGTTCCATCTTCGCCATCACCATGAGTTCCGTCACGAAGGGAATTAAAAAGTTTTTTCCCTGCAGGAGTAGTCATAATGGTCATGTTAAATTGCTTCTTACCTTCAATGGCAGCACCCAGGAAGGCTGAGCTCACGAAAGTAGTATTGGCTTTGATAACTTGTCCCAGACAGATTTCAAACTGATCTGCCGGTAGGTCATTACACTCAATATCAGCTTTTTGGTAAACGTTAGTGTTAACATCTGCCTTGTTGAGATAATGGCCGCCTTCGCATTTGATAGTTTCAAGACGACCAGTAATTCCAGAAATATTTGGAATAGGTTCGGCCTGGGCATAAACGCTTAAAAGGCTGCCTAGTGCAATGGCTAGTAAGTAAACCACGTAATTTTCCTTTGATTATTCAATTTCGGAGACTTATGCCATAGGTGCCATGGTATGAAAAGTGATAACTAAATTTAGCAGTTGAACAACCGATATTGGCAGATATTGCGATATGTTATTGCATTAAAATTGCGCTTCGAGATTATCAATCACCCGAGCAAAGACATCCTGATACATCATTCTCCCGCCAAGTGGTACGGGACTCGTCTCCGTTATATGATCCCCTGGAAAAGTGCCTAATGTTTCACCCCAACGTGCAGATTCAACACTTACCATACCATCGCTCTCCCAGTTGCCGGCCTTAACCTGGATAGCATGAGCAATCCAAAGCCAGGCGATAAGAGAATAAGCCTGTACAGGACGAGGTATATAAAACTGCATGCTGAAATATTTAATCTTCTGGGTATTCTTAACTTCGTAATTAAAAACCTTGGTTATATAAGTTGAGGTAAGCTGCTCAACAGCCCTTACATCTCCGGCAAATAACTTCTGCAGGATTCCCATGGCAACGGTTTCACCCAAGTGGTTCATTACATAATCGGCTACAGCACTTCCTCTGTGTGGAGTTGCAAGGGTAGTGAGGGAAACGCAGCGATCCCCTAATTTATATTTTTGAATGGCCAGTCGGGCATCAAGTCCGCCCATGCTATGGCCTAGTAGATGATATTTTCCAGTAGGCACGAGTCTTTTTATTTCTGCATTTAAGACTTCTGCTCTTTGTTCGAGGGTCTTTGCAATAGGAGTGCGGGCAATGTGAATTACATAGCCGTGCTTTTTGAAAATACGCTTGATGGGAACAATGTGTTCGTAGGTCCCGCATTGATGCCCAGGCCATGGACAAAAACTACAGGAAATCTTTCGTTGGCAAAAGATTCAAGGGCGGAAAACAGGAAGATAAATCCTGTGAGCATTATACGTAACATTAAAGTTGTTCCTTTAATAAACTCATTATATTAGTTTAGGTTTAACCACATCCTGAAGCGCATCAAAATTCAGTAAAATCCTAGTTAATACAAAATAGAAGGCGATCTATAATTATTAGTTCAGGAGGCCTATATGAGTAAAAAAATATTGACTAAGAAGCGTGTGAAAAAAATTAGCAAGCTTTTAGGAAACCCTACGATCAAATATATTCTGGCCGGTGGAGTAGGTATGGTGGCCTATAAGACTATCCGATCTCTTGAAACGAAATATCCTGTACTAGGTGAGCTGATTGATAGACAAGTTACCAAGCTCAAGGATGTTACATTTCATGATGAAGATCAGAAGGCTGCATGAATATATTTTTTTTCATAATGTTCTCAGCAATTATTACCAATTCCTGGTCTCAGACAGCAAAAAGTACTGAGACAATTTTGGATGAAAATGCACCTTAAAAAGAAAGAGTAGACCTTCAAAGAGAAGAAGACCAAAAGATCAGGCAAGAGTGGGATAGAGAAGAAGCTGAATCACAAAAAATGGAAGAAGTTGAAAGACGCCAGGATGAGAAAGAGGCTGAAGAAGATTAGATGCAAGTCCTTTTAAGGAGTATTTATGGTTTCCGATCTTAAAATTTCAAAAGTAATCCCAGCTGAAAAAAGCCAGGTCTTTTCTTATATGACCCGTCGTGAATTAGTTGAGCAATGGTCGGCCCCTGAAGGAATGACATTAAACATTCCTCAGTTTGAAGCAAAGGCCGGAGGTAAATATCGTTATGAGCATTCAAGTAAAGAGGGCGTCTTTATTTGCGAAGGCTTCTTTAAGGAGATTGTACCAAATGAGAAAATAGTTTCTGTTGAAACTGGTATGGGACCGGACGGAAAAGTGATGTTCATGGGTCTTGAATGCATCACGACTCTCAAAACAGTGCCAGGTGGTACAGAGTTTACGGTCATCCAGAGAGGTTTTTCCAATGAAGAGATGCGCCAGAATTGTGACCAAGGTTGGACTCAATGTTTAAATAAGCTGAGTAACCTTCTAAACAGCAGCACTGGATACCGCCCTTCAAGTGAATCAGTAAGAGAACAATTCCTATAAAGGCAGGAGGTAATTATGCTATCACCAGACTCAATTGAATATCCTGACCATAGAGTGACAACAGAGCGTTTGAAAAAACGCCTGGAAGTTTTCATTGATGGTGAAAAAGTTGCTGAAACAACGGATGTCATAAAATTAAATGAAACCAACTACGAACCCCGCTTTTATATTCCAATAAAAGATATTAGAGGCATTGATTTTATCAAGTTTGACGATTACTACTGTCCGTTTAAAGGTCATGCTGAATTATATACCGTTAAGCATGGCCCCCGAAGATTTGAGAACGCAGCTTGGTCTTATGTTCGACCGTTCGATGAATTTAAGGAATTAAAAGGTCGCGTGGCTTTCTACCCCAGCAAAGTGCAAGCAATACGCATTACCGGATAGAAAATCTTACTTCTAGAATTTCATACCTAATGACAAAATGCACTCATTGACACCACGGATAGACCAACGATAAGTCAGGCTAAACCAACTCTGAGGGCATAATGAAATTCTCACTTTCTCTAATTCTCCTTTCAATCACTCTTTCTAATGTGGCCCTGGGTCCGGGAAACCGGGCCTAGTTTACCAAAATTGTCTAAAAAATAGACACCATTGTGAATTTCTTACTCCGCCCCATATGCATATCTTGAAATAAGGTAATATGGGCCTATAACCAGGAGCTAAGATGAAAACACAATTTTTTGCTATAATGACTCTCATGATACTTTCTACTTCATGTAAAGTTGGCTTTAATTTTAAGAATGGTTTTGGATATACAACTATTAAAGGTGGCGGAACATTCAGCTCCGTCCTCAACCTGACTGGAACAAATATGCCAATCAGTGGCGAGATGTTTAAGACAAATACTGACATAAAAATTGCTGAATCTATTGTATTGTATGATTTGAGAATCAAGGGCTTCAAACCCGCTCAGGTGCCGACAAACAAAGAAGCTAGCCAAGACTTAGTTAATAACGAAGATACATATAAATCATGCTCAGGTGCTCCGGATATGTCATGGCTAGCCTCTGCTGATATTTTTATCGTTAATAACAGGACAGGAGCGCGGCAGATGATTGCTACCTGGTCAAAGAGTATAAATGATCAGGATAACCTGGACTGTGTTCTGACTTTCGATGCCCAGGATGGTGTAAACATTAAAGACTTCATGCCAGATTTCAGCGTGGAACTTGAAGCTTCTGGTAGACAACCTCAGACAGATACTCTTTTGGGTGGCATAATTGGTGTTGACGTCGGCCTCTAAAGAGAAAATCATTAGTAATGCCTGGCTGGACAAAGACATTACTAATAGCTGTGATTGCTTTTATCATTGGATATCTTGCCTATCCTCATTTTAATAAACAAAATTATTCTTCCTCCCCTGAATTCCAGGAACTCTTTAAACAGTTCCTGGACATTGAGGGGAGGAATTATGCTGACGCAAAGACCGCTGAGGAAAAACTGAGGCTGGCCGACAGGATGTATGAAAGGATGATGGTCCTGTTCCTCGCCGAGCTGGGGCTTCAAGGGCAAGCAAACAGGCCAGTAGACATAAAGATACCATCAAGGCCCCAACGGCCGCCTGTTGTAGAAGTGATGCAGAAGCCGGTTAGGGTAGAGTCTGCAGCGAAAGTTGAGCGAGAACCTCCTCCCATTTCCTACCAACTAGCTACAGGAACTTTACATTTCACCACACTCCAGAACAATAACAACTCACCTTACCTTGGTTTTACTCACCCAATGATCATGAAGCTTCAAGGTAAGTTCGAAGGGAGCCTTAAGGAAGATGGACAGGTTGAAGTGAGAAGGGTGAAGCTTGAGGTGAATGTCGAGCCCGGGATAATGTCCTTTAAAGTTTTCGATACCGATAACGTTCGAGATGAGACTCTTTCAATTACAAAAAGCTCAGACTTATCCTTCAGGTTAGTTCCCGATGAAGAAAACCTGGTTATGTTGACCTTGAAAAATCGTAACATTATTTTAAATTTGCGGGGGCTGCCAAACCTAACTGGAAAACTGCTCAATTCAAATCAAGTGATCGGTGAGTTGATCCTTGTAAAAGGAAATTAGCTTATGATCTGATGTAAAAAATGGGAAGGCTGAATAGGCACTACTGTTAATGTAATATCAGTAGCTTACGGTGCTGAGTGATATCAGGTAGCTGAATTCTACCTGAAGAATTTTCATTAAGGGATATTTTAGGATTTCTTTCTGTTACATTTTCATAGAGTCCTAAAACACCCACAATGGAGGCTTCATGGAAGAACAACAGATTTCTTATGGAGACCAAGCTCTCGAGAACGATCCGGAAATATTAAAAGTTGAATGTGACATCATCAACACGAAAGCGGCACTCGCAAGAATGTCCCAGGATGACGAAGATATCTTCTAAGAAATCAATTATAAAAGCCGTTCACTTCCCAGATGAAGTGAACGGCTTTTTTTATTACATCGTTCCTGTAAATGGCTTAGCATCTATCGGTTTTTCAAATCCAATAAACAGCACACACGGATTCTTACTAACACAAGTGGCTTCATGCGGAAGGTTCGCAGGGCCGTATGCATATGATCCTTCTTTCAATGTCACTGGTTCATTCCCTGATACTTTACCTTCAAATTTCCAGACACGAGAGTGATGTGTTCAGATGATGTATGAGAATATGCCGGAATGACATATTTTCCGGGAACTCGCATATAAACATCTGCATGGTCTTTGGTGGGATCTCCATGAAGGACAGATACTTCACAACCGGAAGGGAAAATATCCGGACAAGGCCCCCATTTGAGATCCTTGTCTTTCATAGTTCTTACTATCGGAGCATCGGTTTTATCCTGGGCAAAAACAGTAAGCGAAAGCAAGCAGAGCAATATCTTAAAAATCATTTGAATCCTCCTTAAAGGTTACAAGACATTTTTCTTACCATCCATGATTTGGATCCACCGCGATCCTGTACATGACCTGCTAGTATGTTGAAGTTAGCAAGTGTATCAATACCCCCGGCGTAAACAAATTCATGTTGAGAAGTTATAGTCGCAGGATCAATCACATAATCTGAACGAATGAAGCTGGATACATCTGAGTTCCCCTGGCGGGAAATCGCAGCATAGAAATCACTGCCTGCTTCATTCTCAGTTCCGCTGGTGAAGATCCGTCCGAACCGACCAATGGTAACATCATTGGCCCACGCACTTCCAAATCCTTCAGAAAAAGAAAAAGGCTGATAGGCATCTAATGTGGTCCATGTCCCAAGAGAGGAGAGATGGCTTTTCCGCACGTAATGCTGACCACCGGTTCCATCTCCGCGGTTTCCACCGCCGACAGCAATAACAGTTCCATTGGTCATGACTCTTGCCCCTCTGGCGAAGGCACTGGATTGAGGATCCGATGGATTGGGAAGAAATTCATCCACCACTGTCCATCCGGTTTTTCCGTTTGGACTATTAAATAGTTTAATTAATTAGTTCTTAAAGATTCTTTCGTGGCAATATGCCTGATCGATTGAGTATTTAAAGTGAAAGAAGCCCCGTAGAAACTTCAAAGTAAGATTGTGGATGAGCACAAGCAGGACACACTTTAGGTGCCGTCGTTCCTTCTTCAATATAACCACAGTTTCGGCAACGCCAGATGACAACGTTGCCACGCTTAAATGACTCACCCTTGTTGAGAACATCAAGCATTGCAAGATAACGAGCTTCATGTCTTTTTTCAGCAACAACGATATGTTCAAAAGTTTTTGCAATTGCTTCAAATCCTTCTTCACGTGCAGTCTTGGCAAAAGATGGATACAGCTCCGCCCACTCATGATGTTCACCACCAGCAGCCTGGGCGAGGTTTTCCATTGTGGTTCCAACTTTACCTGCCGGATATGAATCAGTGATTTCTACTTCTCCACCCTGGAGAAAATTAAAGAATCTTTCTGCGTGTTCTTTTTCCTGGTCGGCAGTCTCTTCAAAGATAGCGGCCATTTGCTCAAGGCCTTCTTTCTTGGCCTTGCTGGCAAAAAAAGTATATCGATTGCGGGCCTGGGATTCGCCTGCAAATGCACGCATTAAATTCTTTTCTGTCTGTGAACCTTTGAATTCCATATTATATTCCTAGCTGTTGAGCAAAAAAAGTGTAAAAAGCACCCACAAAACGGGAACTTTCCCTCGGAGAGCCACTTGCACGGGCATGTCCGCCCCATTCCTTGATATAAAGGAGAGTAGGTGCTTCAGAAGTATTATATTCCTGAAGTCGCGCTAAGTATTTAAATGAATGCATAGGAACTACACGGTCATCAAACTCAGCAGTCATCACCATTGTTGCAGGATACTTGCGCTTTTTGAGATTATGATAAGGTGAGAGTGGTAAGATTGCATTGAAATCTTTTTCTGAAAAAGGGTTACCATAGTCCTCAGTCCAGTATTTGCCTGCTGTGAAGAGATTAAAGTTAAGCAGGTCCATGACGCCTACGTTAGGTACGGCAGCTTTGAAGAGCTCAGAGTGACGCTGGAGAGTCCCACCTACTAAAGTGCCTCCGTTACTTGCGCCCATTATTCCAATATGCTCAGTTGAGGTCCAACCACGCTTAAACAATTCCTTGGCAGCGAGGGCAAATGAATCAAATGAATGAATGCGTCCGCCGACCTTTGCCAGCTCATACCAGCTGTTTCCATAATCAAGTGAACCAGGAAGAGTCACCACCACAAAGGCACCACCACGCTCAAGCCAGGGGAGAGATTCATACATACCAAAACCAGGAGTGGTGGAGACACGGAATCCACCGTATCCGTAAAGAATGGTAGGTGTTTTCGCTGTCAGGGTTAGACCCTTCTTCTTAACAACCCACATTGAAGCAAGCTCGCCATTTGAGGCCTCATAAGGAATTTTTTCAGCTTCCACTTCTGTTGAAAATGACTGAGTTGAAAGAAGCTTAAGTTCACTGGTCGCAATATTATAAGAATAAGCTCTTAGTGGTGTGGCGTAAGTATCAAGAGTTACTTTTAGTATGCCATCTTTATATTGGGAGAAACTAACAGTGCCGTCTTTTAACTCAGGAATCATCTTAAGCGTGCCGTCGGTTAAAAGGACAGAGGCCACATTTGAACCATCAGAGAGGCCTATGACAAATGTTCCTTCATTGCCTAGCTTATGTGACGAAGCAATGACAAATGGCTGACCTTTGAGAAAGTCAGTGCGAAGGCCGTCCCGTAAGCGCAATTTATGCAGTTCTCCGTTATTTGCATTTTTAAATGACCGGATAGTGGCCTCAACCTCAGGGTAGTCTTTAACTTCTAAAATATCCCCATGAATAGGTAGGGGGTTAGTAACTTTGCCTGTGCTTAAATGAAGAGAGCCAATCGTGTCTTCCACCTCAGCATAATATTTTTCGCCAATTTTATGGATGACGAGATCTGAGTGAGATAATTTGGGTTTTAAGAGTAGTTGGTCCTCACTTTGAATTTGACCAACAGTATGTTTGAAGAGACCTGTTTTACCTCCACCATTTCGCTCATCCAGGTCTGAGACGTAGTAAAAGCTTGTGTCATCGGCCCATCCTACGAAAGAGAAGAATTTAACAAGAAGGATGCTTTTGATCTTATTGTCTATCTTTTGGGTAACGACTACACGTCTTAGGTCTCCATTATGAACAGTGGTTAATGTGTAATCATAAAGTGAGCTTACGACTTCGGCCTTAATTGATTTATTTTGATTTGAATGTTCCCAACGAATAAAATTCCGTTCTCTTCCCATATTGCGAATGTCTTGCTCATTCGATGGAAGGGAATTATTCATAATAGTCGTTTGTATGGTGTCTTGCTCTTCACGATGTTTTCTGATCTCAAGAATTCGTGCTGCAAAAGAATCGAGGAAATTTGCATCCAGGTAACTATTAGTCAGGGATTTCTGCTCATCTACCCAGTTCCATAGATCAGGATCTGACGCATTTTCCATCCACTTATATGGATCCTCAATAACAGTACCGAACCTGGTTTCTGTCTGAGTGATCTTTTTTGCAACGGGATAAATAAATTGAGCGTAAGCAAAGTTAGATGCTAGAAGGGCAGTAATCATCAAAAATTTCATGGGTTTCCTCTGTGAGGAGAAGCTTTTATCGTTCCGGGAATAAAGGTGCAACAAGTAAAATGGAAGTTTGTAATTCCAATAGCTTAGGTTTTAGGCTAGGATAGCTCCATGAAAAAAAAAACTATCGTCCTGGTTCGAAAGCCTTCACCATTACTGGTTCAATGTGAGCTTACCCACATAAAGCGGGAGACCATTGATTTTCCCAAGCTCCTGGACCAGCACACCAGATACGTTGAGGCCTTGACCCAATTAGGGTGTCAGGTGAAGTATCTGCCTGACCTAAATCAGAGCCCTGACGGAGTTTTTGCAGAAGATACGGCGTTTGTCTTAGATGAAGTTGCGGTTATTACGAGACCTGGTGCAGTTTCTCGCCAGTCTGAAGTTACAAGTGTGGATCAGGCGTTGCAGGCATTCAGGAAAGAAATTCATAGGATCACGGCCCCTGGGACAGTGGATGGCGGAGATATCCTGAAAGTTGAAAAGAATATTTATATTGGTCTTTCCACCAGAACCAATGAAGAAGGCATCAAACAGATGCGCAACTACCTTAGTCCCCATGGCTATCAGGTTAAGGCCGTCTCTGTGCCTCTTTGCCTGCATTTGAAAACCGGTGTCAGTTATCTTGGTAAAAATCACTTGTTGATTAATCCCGAATGGGTAGAAGCGGGAATGTTTCCTGAGTTCACAAAAATTAAAATAGACCCTGGAGAGTCTTTTGGGGCCAACGTTTTAGTCATAGATGATAAGGTCTTTATCACGGCATCTGCCCCTGAAACTTCCAAAAAATTAAAGCAGGCCGGATTCACACTGATCAAGCTTGATATTTCCGAACTTGCACGCGCAGAAGCAGGACTGACATGCCTGAGTCTCGTATTTAAGGAGTAATTATGGTTTTTCCAAGTCCTAAGCGTGTCCTGATGGCAAGGCCAACTCACTTTGATGTTCTTTACGACATAAATCCTTATATGAAGAATGAGGCCGGTGAGCTTCAGAAAGTTGATAAGCCCCGGGCCATGAAACAGTGGCAAGAACTTCATGATAAATATCTCTCACTGGGTTTTGAGGTTGAAGTTATAGAAGGTACAGATAAGCTGCCAGATATTGTTTTTACTGCTAACCAAAGTCTTCCTTTCTGGGATGTGCGAAATAATTGTAAAGCGGTCCTGATGAGCCAGATGCGTTCTGAATTCAGGAAAGAAGAAGTTGAGATTTTCTCTCGTTGGTATGAAGAACGAGGTTATAAAGTTTATCGCTTGAGTGATGCAAGTCGTGGACTTGAAGGTAATGGGGATGCTCTTATCCATCCTGGTAAGAGGATTATCTGGGGAGGCACAGGTCCTCGCACTGATCGGGAAGTTTACGGAGAAGTAGGCGAGATCACCCAGCTTGAGGTTATGCTTCTTCCGCTGATAAATCCGATGTTTTACCATCTCGATACATGCTTCTCTATCTTAAATGGAGAGACAGTTGTCATCCAGCCGGATGCATTCTCTAAAGAGTCACGCGACCTAATAAAGAAACATTTCAAAAACGTTATAGAAACAACCAAGACTGAGTGCATGGCCTTCTTTACAGCAAATTGTCATAGTCCTAATGGGAAAGACGTTATTTATCAGTCTGGGGCCACGAGCTTCGAATCTTCCCTTAGATCACTTGGCTTTAATCTTCATCCGGTTGAAACCTCGGAATTCATGAAGTCCGGAGGCTCTGTCTTTTGCATGAAGATGATGGTCTTTTGAGTGAAAACAATCAGAATCGATATTCCATCTGAAGATTATGATTCTGTCCTGAGTATCCGTCGTGAAGTTTTCATCGCTGAACAAAATGTTCCAGAGGATGTTGAAATTGATGAGACGGAAATGGACTCCACTTACTTCCTCACATTTTTAAATGATGTTCCTGCTGCTACTGGAAGACTTAGGGTAGTGGGGCAAAAAATAAAATTTGAGAGGATTGCTACCCTTAAAAAGTTCCGAGGCCAAGGTGCGGCCAGGGATTTAATGAACACGATGTTTCAATACGCTAAAGAGAATTACTCAACTCTTATACCTTATATGCATTCTCAGGCAGATGCTGTGGGTTTTTATGAAAAATTGGGTTGGAAGAAAACTGGTGAATCTTTTTCAGAAGCAGGGATTCCCCATCATGCCATGACAAGGACCTTTTAATTTCGAAGAAAGTCCATGCGTGCTTCATACTCGATTTGCTTAAGTGACATTTCATTCATTAACTTAGTTCTTTCTTCAGGTGTGAGATACTTCCTCTTTATTCGAATAATTAGAATGGCAATTTCCTGTTTCAGGAAAATTTCATGGGGGAGGTATCCCTTCATGTCGAGGGAGGCGAGTTTTCCTTCAGAATGATAGTAAGGGTTGTCCGTGAAAAAATCGTCAGGGAAGGGTTCACCTTTGCCAGGATAATTCTCGAATTCTCCCCGTTCAATAGCGTCCTGAATACGTTGTTCTGCAAGCCAGGTGAGCATAAAATAATAAATAACAAAGTTTTCTTTGGCCGTGAATCGTAAAAAAACTATGCTGATTTACTTAATTGTTTTCTAAGGGACTATACGTTTTAGTACAGCGTCTGAACCAAAGGTTCCATATGAAGTACTATATAAAGCCTGGACGGTTCCAGCTATAAGAATAGAATCTCCACTTTCCACTACCATCCCCATTCCAGTACTCATGGTGGATGCCCCCACTTGAGTATGTATAAATCCGGAAGTTCCAAAATTTGTATCGAGCGCTCCATCTGCTGAATAACGGGCAACGGTAAGAACACTAATTTCACCAGTCATAATAGTAACCAGTAGCTACCGCAGTTGCCGGCTCAGTTAATACTATGCCGTCTGTATCAAAGCTATTATCTGGGACACCGGCAGCTGTGTATCTTACCATGGCTAAAATATTATCATGTACACCATTTGAACTAGAACCACCTACCAGGATTTTCTCTGACTGCTCTTTCACAGTGAAGGCAGATGAGTTTGATCCGGCACTAACATCCGTTGTAACTCTTCCATCAAGACTAAAGGAATTGTCGAGAAGTCCTGTTGGCAAAACTTTAACCACAGCAAACATTTCGTAGCCGAGAACATCTGTACTCCCCACCATAACAATACTGCCATCGGAGTGGAGGATAGAGCCGTAACAAAATGAATTGGAAAGTGGGGTTCCAAAATCATCTTCAAATATACCATCAGTATCAAATGAATCATCAAGTGCACCTGCGGTTGTGAGGCGGGCAGCTGCAAATGTAGCTGCAGATCCCCCATTGAAGCTGACGACAGTAAGGATTACTCTATCCAGAGCATCAACTAAGACCCCCGTGGCATATGAATAACTCGAACCAATGGAAAAAGTGTACTTTCCATCTGTATCAAAAGTTGTGTCCAGAGCTCCATCTGGCGTTAAACGTGCTACAGCAATATCTACTCCAAGACTCATTGAATAACCGGCCACAACTATCCTGCCTTGAGAATCTATGGCCACAGACTGGGCAAGATCATCGTTACCAGAATCAATCCGGGTTTTTCCACCTGTACCGAAAGTCGTATCAAGGACTCCGGCCTGAGTGTACCGTGCGACCAGAAAATCTTGTGAATTAGTAGTGGCTATAAATGCATTGCCAACGACCACACTCTTGGTTCCCTGGAGAACCAGACCATTTACTTCATCAAGACCTGAGTTAATGGTAAAAGGGGTAGAGCGGGTAAGGTATCCATCTGTATCAAAGGCAGTATCAAGGGCACCAGCAGAGGTATAAAGTGCTAAGGCCCATTGTCCACCGGCGGTATCAACTTCGCCTGCGACGAATATTTTTCCATCTGAAAGAACCGCCATTCCGCCTATAGCTTCAATATCTGAAATGGTTGGAATACCTGTGACAGGACCGGAAATGACTCCGTCTGTATCGCCATCACCATTGAAGCCTGCATCCATACTTCCATCTGGAGCGAATTTTGCTACTCCAAAGTCTCCACCTGCCGGCGTTGCTCCCACCAGGATTGAACCATCGGTGAGTAATTGCATACCATAGGAATATAAGTTTGAAGATAGGGGCGCCATAGAGTAACCGTTGACGCCATAACCTCCGCCCGCTCCAGTATCTAGGGCACCAGTAGAGGTAAATCGTATCAGACCCATATCGACATTATTGTCCCCGGCAATGACTATCTGTCCGGTTGAAAGAACAACAACACCAGTAGCACGAGCAAAAAGGTTATTAAACATTTTGCCATCACCATCGAAAGTCGTGTCAGGGACACCGTCAGCTGCACCTAATCGCAAAACACCAATTCTGTTATTGTCCGCTCGCTCAGCTACTACCACAATCTTATCATCGGCCTGGATTGTAATGGCCTTAGCTATCCATTGGTTCATTCCATCAACAAGGTAGGCAGCAATACCATCCATATCAAATGTTAAATCAATTACACCTGCTTCGGTGAAACGCATGACATAGGCATATTTGGTCGCAACTACATCAGTGGCTGAACCAACAAGAATTATTTTGCCGTCAGACTGAATGTCCATGGCATTTATCTCTACGTTGTTGCCACCAATTGTAGAATCATAGAAGACTGATCCCTGGGATCCGAAGGTTGTGTCGATAGACCCGTCAGAATTAAAGCGAGAAACAAATGCTGCTGTTTGTGCATTATTGCCAGCTATCAGGATCTTGCCAGTGGATAGGACCTCACTGCCCGGGCCTTAACACTGTGACTTGCGAATTTAAGACCGACGATACCGCCCGTTCCAAATGAAGTATCAAGCGCGCCTGTTGAAGTGTAGCGGGCCATCATCACTACATTTGCAGTGGAGCCATAATCTACTGAAGCTGATCCATAACCGACAACGATGACCTTGTCGTCTGCCTGGACATCAGCCGCAGTTATTTTGAGTGGGGTAGTGGAGTAGGAACCGAAAGAAGTTTGAGTTTGAAATGCCGTAAGGGCAGTAGCTCCTCCAGCAGATGCTGCTGTAGGAGCTTTCTCTCCACAACCAGTAAGTGCTATCAGAAATAAGAAGGATAAAAAGGAAATATTAATATTTTTCATGTGATCTTCTCGTCGATTTACCCCGAAAAATTTAATTATTGTCCCATTCCCAGCAGAATGCCCCCTAGGACATCCTCTAAGTGCGTCTAATTCCGACAAACCAAGTTGGTACGGTATGTGCATAGAGGTCTTTATGAATAATAAAGGAGTCCTCTTGAAAAGTTTTATCTTGGCCCTCGTATTAGTTGTTATGTCTTTTTCGGCAGCTGCCCAAATCAGAGTTAGAATACCGATACCTAGCGTGAACGTTGGTTTCCGTTGTTCTGTTCTCATGATCGATAACTGGCACCGTGTTCTTCGTTCTTACACAGGCAGAGCAGATATCATCTCTGGTCGCTGTACACAGCCGATGAGACAGTGTCGCCAGAGCCTTCCACGTTGGAACCGCATGGGCTACCGTTGCGTTAACCGTAATGGAAATGACTGGTAATTTAAAATTAATAAGGCCAAGGATGGCCTTTTTTTTGTAAAATGACTCCATGAAAACCTTTTTAGTTGGTGGAGCAGTCAGGGATATTTTAATGGGGAGAGTTCCCCATGATCGTGATTACCTCGTCATTGACACTGATAAAGATTATTTAATTCAACAGGGATTCATACCTGTTGGTAATGCATTCACCATTTTTCTCCATCCAGATACAAAAGAAGAATACACCTTAGCACAAGACCTGATGACTGATCTTGAACGCAGGGATCTCACCATTAATGCAATGGCCATGGATTCAGAAAATAAGGTGATTGATCCTTTCAATGGAAAGCTCGATCTTGAGGCCAAAGTACTTAGACATGTTTCAGCTGAAACTTTCAGGCAGGATCCGCTTAGGATTTATCGAGTGGGACGTTTTAAGGCCGCATTTCCTGAATTTACGATTCATCCTGAAACGATGATCTTAAACAAGAGTTTGACACAGGAAGAGAATTTTCAAAACTTACCAGGTGAGCGAATTTTCAGGGAGCTTCGAAAGGCCTTGCAAACTGATGTGCCTTATTTGTTTTTCAAATTTTTAAAAGACTTGGATGCCCTGGAAGTTCACTTTGCCGGAGTGAATTTATTTCATCTGGATGAAGTGAAAGATGAGAAGTGTCGGTACGCGATGCTGTTGAATGATCTTTCGCTTTCAGAAATTGAAGATATGAGCAGCAGGCTACTCGTGCCGAATGATTGGTTGAAAATCGCTCTCGCATTAAAGCATTTTAAAAGTGTGGCACCTGAAACGTTGGTAGACTTTTTTTATAAGATCGATGCCTTTCGAAATCCTCATTTGGTTGAGGAAGTAGTTTCTTGCACAAACACATCTCTTTTGAAATCTTTTAACAGCATCAAGGATATTTCAAAAAAAGACATTCTTTCAGACCTCGAAGGTAAGGACATAGCCTCTGCCATCAGACATCTGAGGGAACTAATAGTTAAAGAAATGAAGTAAGTTGTGCAAGCCTTCGTTGGGGTCGGTTCTCAACGCCGACGAAGCCATGCATTACTAAAAGGTACGTGACACCTTTTGGACCTCAATCTAGACTTCTGTCATGAAAATCAAATTTGCCAATCGTATTGAACCTGAAGCTCTCAATAATCTCTACAGTAAGGACTTATTGCCTGGATTCTTCGGCATCAGCTTTACAGAAGTAGGCGAGGACTATATCCGGGCCACAATGGAGGTAGAAGATCGTCACTTAAGGCCAGGCGGCATTGCCAATGGTGGGGTATACCTGACGTTGCTTGAGACACTAGGAAGCATGTCGGCCTGTTGTGTGGTGGATATGGAAAAATTCAATGCTCTAGGGGTACAAGTCAGTGCAAATCACACTGGTATGGCCATGAAGGGCGATAAGACCACCGCCACCTCAAAGGCCATTCATATCGGGCGCTCGACACATATTTGGGAAGTGAATATTGAAAATGCGGATGGAAGGTTGCTATCATCAGGTAGAATTACAATGATGATTGTCCCAAGGAAATAACAATGCAAAAAGACACTGAACCTGATGCAAAATCACTGGGCGCCGGCTCATACTATCCTTCAGGTGCAAACAGGCCTGCTCCCAGGCAACGACAAAACTCAAGGCCAATTAAATTAATCATCCTGATCGGGATTATGATGTTTGCTTTTGGAATGGCCGGTTATTGGCTAAGCCAGAATTACGGTCTCTAATCTAAATGAGTTAGTGAGAAATCAGAATCTTTTCGGCTTTCGGAAAGAACTGATCCTGAAATTCCTTTTCAGTTAATTCTATCTCCGACGGGAACTCAATATACTTAAATTCCTTTTTATCCGGAAACTTACCCACCGGCTCAATATAACTAATAACTTTATCTAAAATTGGATCTTTCTTAATAAGCGACTTCTTGCCAGCTTCATTCATTTCCACAAAATACCATTTTTGAGTATGCTTTTCCCCTAAGGCCAGAACCTTGGAAAAAATCCGCCCTTTTCCATGCTTAGGCCTTTCAACGCCAGTTGAAATTACGACCATAGTACAAAAATAGTTCTTACAAATTTGAATATCCTGAAAGATTTCCACTTTTGCGTCGGACTTAGGCACACCTTTTTTTGCATACATCCTTTCATGCAATTTTTTTAGCTGCTCGGCAACTTTCTCAAGACCACCCCATTGTTGAACCATAACAGGTTCAATAAAGGTGGCCCAGGTTTTGAAATTCTTCGTTTCTTTGGCCTTGACGAACCTATTGTAAGAATCTTTCAGAGAATCTTCTGAGGTTCCAGCGAAGGCAGGGCCAATTAAAATAACTACCGCCAAAATAAAATTAATCATTTATCAGTTTTATCATTGCCAGGACCTTTTTGAATAGGACCATTTTGCCGGTAGAGTTTAGCTCTTGATTCGGATGTCGAAAAAAAGCTACGCTTTTGATCAGGACTTTTCCTAGGGTGGGAAAGCACTAATTCCTTTTCTTTTCGTTTTTCCATTCAAGGAGGATTAATGCGTTACTTGTGTCAGGTAGGACTCTGTGTGCTTGTGCTTGGTGCTTACCAAAATCTGAGGGCGGATGAGTCCGTTCATAAGCAGATTAAAATTTTAGGCAAGGCAGTCTCAGTCTCACAGAATCTATCAGTTAGTAAGGACGATTCACCCGATGATAAGTCTGAAAGTGGAGTGGAGTCAGTCACACAAGTATCTCTTTTTGGAAAGAAAATTGAAATTGTGAAGAGTAAGGTCCAGTACCAGGTGAGCGAGGACGAAGGCCTTAGTTACAACAATCAATTTTATGTAAAAGGCAAGCGGGTTCTGGCCCATTCTTTCGAAAATGGAGACGGTAGCTTTTCGTATGAAGTAGATGTGCCTGCCTCTGAATTTTCAGGGGATATATTCTCTTACTCACTCGGCATCCTCTCGCTTGGAATTAACTCAGGTGTCTCATATGAAGGAAAGCTCAAGTCGGAAGTCAGCTCAGAATTCCTGAAGCGCGAACCAGCGATTGACCCTCAAATGAATATGGTCAAGGCATCGGCCGATGTAGATATCATGGCGAAGGGCTATATCGAAGGCCAGGTGAAGATCCTATTCATCAAGGGTGGCGTAGGCGGGGCCATCAGTCTCATCGACGGTGAGGCCAAAGCATCCATTAGTGTGAACCCAAGCTCAATTTCTGAACCAGAAGTCGCCTACGGCGGAGCCGTGAACCTTTTGCAAGGACATCTATATGGTTATGTAGGATCAGGAAGATCAAAATGGATCAGCCATAACTTCTATTCATCAAAAGGCTATTGTTACGCCTTCGGTGATAGTTCATGTCAAAACTAAGGCAAGCGTTTTTACTGGCAACGGTTGCTCTCTTTGTATGGTTTCAGATGGGTACCCAAACCCCATCTGAAACCTACTCAGAGACTAAACCAGGCCCGGACTTGATGACCCCTTATCAACAAAGAGAAGAGATTTTCAAGTTCCATAAATCCATCACCGTGAATTTTGATTTCACCAGCGAAGTGATCAATCAGGGCTTCGATGGACTTCTTTTTATGGATTGGTTATCAGATCAGGTTGCAACAGTGGCCTTATCTATGGATGGGCATAAACCGGATATTTTTGTGAAGGCCCATTTTCTGGATGATTTCACCCTTCGCTGCATGGAAATACCAAATGGCCTAACCGAGAACGAAACTGACTATATTCTTCTCCTGAAAAATCTCATCCTGGATTACTCTTTCAAAACTAACCGGGATGATAATGGTGAATACCTGGCGCTTTTAAAGATAAAAGACCTGCCGGGAGGCCTGAAGCAGGCCACCAAAGTAAAATCGAAATACATAACAGGTCCTAAAATTGCAAAGTCCTTGCATGAAATAAAACTGGGCCGCTCCATCATCGAAGCAAGAGGCGAAGAGCACTTTCAACTACCAAACGCTTCGTCCAGGGCCAATTACCGGTTAGTCGCGACGAAAGGGCAAGAAAAACCAAAGATTAACCTTGAGCGAGAACTTGGAGAGTGCACAAACGAATTCTCACAGCAGACAACAGTGACCAGAGCAACTCCGGAAGAATTCCGGGAAAACCTCTTAAATATGACCACCCAAGACCGGGGGGCCAGACACGGCCTCATGCGAAAGCTCTTAAAGGCCCTTCGTTCAAACCCGGAACTCCTGGCCGACTTCATGGAATGGGTCCACACGATCCAGGAAGACCGAAAATTATCATCTCTGGCAACAGGCATGTTGGGTAACCTCGGAACCCCTGAAGCCCAAAAAGAACTCATCACGCTCTTCAACTCTGCGACCGAAAAAACCAACTTTCTTTATCACCAGACACTCAATGCTTTCACAGTAAATTCATTCGTCATAACAAGCGAGAGCAGAGAATTTTTAAAATCCCAGATCAACGGGACTTCCCCACATCTGGCCGAAGGAGCTACTTATGCCCTGGGAACATCAATCCAGAACGACCCGGACAAAAAGGATATGCAGTATCTATTAAACAAGCTCGAACAAGAAGAAGACCTTTCAAGAAAAGGCATTTACGTCGATGCACTTTCTAATGCTGGAATAAAGTTCCGCTAACCCTCTTAAAGATTACTTTTCTTGTCAATAACCCATGAATTCATTAATTT
Organism: Bacteriovoracaceae bacterium; assembly: GCA_035575985.1. GTDB lineage: Bacteria > Bdellovibrionota > Bacteriovoracia > Bacteriovoracales > Bacteriovoracaceae > Peredibacter. Next base: position 28,110 of record DATLXC010000027.1, read on the forward strand.
TACATGAACTTAAACATGGAGAAACCTATGCCTGAAAAGAAGACTATTAGAAAAGCACAAAAACTTAAAAGAGAAGGAAAAGCTCCTTCTACTCAAGCAAGTGAATTCGTACATGAAGAAATTGAGCGTATTCGCGTAGGGAAACACGGAGCGAAGAATGCTAAGCAAGCAATTGCTATTGGTTTGTCAAAAGCACGCGAAGCCGGGGTTAAACTTCCTAAGGCAGGTGCTAAAAAGACAGCTTCCGCAACTAAAGGCGGAAGAATTGCAATGAAGAAAACTTCACTTAAGAAGTCACCAGCTACTTCTGTTTCAACTAAAGCTTTGTCTGCACAGACTAAGAAAGCAGCTGTAAAGCGTGGACCAGCGGCTAGACATACTGCTGCTATGAAAGCGGTTAAGACTAAGGGTAAGACAGTTATGAGAAGTGCTGGTCAGAAAGCTGCTAAGACGAGAGCTGCTCACAGATAATGTCTAAACTTTAGGCAGTGTCTATTATTTGAATTTGCTCCCTTAATGATTTCAAGTCCCAAGCTGGCAACCTCTTTGCATTTAATAGTGCAAAGAGGTTTATATGTTTCAAATCAAAATCCTGGCTATTGTCATTATTTGGGCCGCTATCAGCACTCTGAAGGCCAATGCTGGTCTTTGGTAAAATAAAGATAAACTTATATTTACTGAAAACGCTCCCTCCCTGAGACTGAAGTTTAACTTCGTCCGGAGGCGGCCATGAATAAGAAAGCACTCATAGTAGTTACAAATAATAATAGATTAGGAAATTCAGGCGTAACAGGCTGGTTTATGTCAGAAGTAAGCCATGTTTACTTCCCTTTGAAAGATGAACACTTCCAGGTTGAATTTGCCAGTCCTAAGGGTGGGAATGCACCGTTGGATCCGGCCAGTCTCACATTAGATGATCCTGAGAATAAATGTTTTGAGCTTGAATTCGAAGTTGAGAACTCCCTTCCTACTAAACCCTTGTATGAAATTAATCCCCAGGACTATCAAGTTGTATTTTTCGCGGGTGGGCATGGGACGATGTGGGATTTTCCTGACAATGAAGACATTCAAAGAATCACCAGAGAGATCTACGAGAACGGTGGAATTGTGGGGGCCGTTTGTCATGGTCCTGCGGCACTTGTGAATGTGAAGCTTTCTAATGGGAAGTATCTGGTGGAAGGGAAGGAAGTTAATTCGTTTACGGATAGTGAGGAGAGGGAAGTTGGTAAGCATGATGTTGTTCCATTTTTGCTTGAATCGAAGTTAAGAGAGAGAGGGGCTAAGTTTGTGGCGGGGAAGAATTGGGAGAATAAGGTTGTGGTGAGTGAGAGGTTGATTACTGGGCAGAATCCGCAGTCGGCGACAGGTGTGGGAGAGGCGATTGTGGATAAGTATAACGAGATGTATTTGGGGAGTGATGAAGGGGTATTCCTGGACCCGGGCCTTTGAAAATGAGACGAGGTAGATCAAAATTACATTGTTCCTATGAGATCATCCTATTCCAGTGAATAATGCCACCTATGAAAATACAGTTCATCTTTTTGACGCTCCTTTTAACTTTCCAAGCCTTGGCATCAACCATTGTTACAGAATTCGCCAACCCTTCCGGGAAAGTTGAAGAACTAAAGCTCAGGGAAGAAGCTATTGAATGGGTGAAAAAGAACGTTCAGGGAATGAATCTACTTTCTGAAAAAAAGAAAATGGGTATCCATTATATCACGTCTCTATTCTATGATCGTCTCACTAACATCGATTCTATGCGGCCCGTATACGACGAATTGTACCGTCATATGAACCCAGGTGATGTTAGCTACAGTCCCTTTTTCGTAAAAGAGGGTATTAAGATAGTCATCCTGGACAAAAATCAAAATGTTGTTGATTATCCCGAATATGCTCATTGGAAGGGTAAGACAGTAGAGGAAGTCTTTGGCTACCGTGGAGACCTGCGTTTGATGGACACTATTGGAGGTGAGGCCACCAGAAACACTTGTTTTCTGAAAGAGGACAGGGTGGGGCATTTCCCTAGGGGCAGCACAGTAGGCAGTTAATGGATCTGCCTCTTTATAAGCATAACTTCGATCAGCTAAAGATAGAAGCCGATGCCTATCGTGCTTTCTTTGTTGATACCCTGAATAGTTTTGAAGTTTACTATCGACATGAGAAGCTTGAAGACAGAGATGAGAAATTATTCGATGAAGCTTCATGCATTATAAGACGTCGTACACCTCTCATAAAATATTATGGGGCGGAGTTGGCCGTAACTATTTCCCAGAAATCGATTCAAGCATTAGGTGGACAGGGCTTTATGGATGAGCATTCAGTGGAACAATGGCACCGGGATAGTTTTGGCCCTCTTTTATATGAAGGGACTTCACAAATTCAAGCCTTAATGGCGATGAAGGATTTGGTTAAGGGGATTGCCAAAAATCCATATTGTTATTTCAAGTCACTTCTTTCCAGTAAAATAGGATTAAGCAAGGAAGAGAAAGAAGTTAAAGAGTGGCAGTTTCAATTAAAAAAGAAATTTGGCTCGCTCATATTTAAAAGTTTAAAACCGAAAAATATTTCTGGTTACGCTATAAAGGCAAATTGGTTCTCAGAAGAGAAGAATGAAAAACTCATGATTCATGCTGAGACCATTTGCCAGGGCTTAGCTTATTTAGAGACGATGGAGGTTCTGGCCCTACATACCAGGATAGATATTGAGAGGAAAACGCTCTTCTGGAATTATCAGAAGCTTGTTACTCCACGGTTCTTGCAGATTTTTGAAACCTGGAAAGTATAACTTAATGCACTGCTATTGTACTTTTAAGGGCCTAACGCCTAATCTCTAAAAATGCAAAACAGCTACATCGTCTTCGACTTCGAAACCACAGGTCTCTCACCTGGAGTAGGCGATCGTGCCATCGAAATCGCCGCCGTTCTCGTCAAAGACGGAGTCATCACTGACAAATTCCAAAGCCTCATGAACCCAGGCAAGCGAATCCCGGCCTTCATCGAGTCCTACACCGGCATTACCAATTCAATGATCTCCAAAGCGCCTTCAAACGCAGTTTCAATGAAGAAGTTCTCCCAGTTCATCGGAACCACCCCATTGATCGCACACAACGCTGCTTTCGATAAAAAGTTCCTTGATGCCGAACTAGGCCTTATCGGCGAGAAGGCCGGTCAGCCAGTTGCCTGCTCATTACGAGTCGCCAGGCGCCTTTATCAGGACGCCCACAATCACAAGCTCAAGACCCTCATCGAACATACCCAGATTAAGGTTTCCGGCGAATTCCACAGGGCCTTGGCCGATGCTGAAATGACTGCTCAGCTGTGGCTGAAAATGCGCTCGGACATAATCAGTAAGTATAAATTACAGGATGCAAGCTTCGACTTTATGAAGTTGCTTTCCCAAACCCCTAAAAAAGACCTTTTAAAATTTATTTCAAAACATTCCTCTCGCACTACCTTGTCATAGAATTCCACTTTCGATACACCTCAGCACACATTTTACACAAACCTAACTCGACGAGGCACTCATGAAAATGACCATCGCTCTTTTGTCCCTATTAACCGTTTTCAGCTGTGGAGATAAAGACTCTTCAAATGGTTCTAAAAAAGCAGGAAATTCTGTGATTGGATTCCCGGTAATGTCTGAAGACACCATGACTCCTGAGCAGAAAAAAGAAGTTATCGCTCAAATGATAAAGAACCATGGGCCAACAACATTTGGCACAAGCAAGATTACTAAAACCACTGGCCTTGATATTGCTCCAGATTTAACTAATGGTAAGTTCACACTTATTAAGAAGGATTCTTTGGATACTGAGATTATCCTTAAAGTTGATGGCCAGGAAGTTTATACATATATGATTGAACTCGACCTTATCAAGAAAACTGAAGAAATCTCAGTTAACCTTAAGCGTGATCCATTGAAAGTAATTGAGGCAGACCTTCTTAAAAGCAACATGAGCTTGAATGGGGACAGCTTGAGCTTTTCTATTGCCGAAGCCCACAATCAAATCAGCACTGTTGCAGATGGAGTCATAAGTGTGGCCAATCCTTGCAACGTAAGCATAAAAGTTGGGATTAAGGGATCTGTTGCAGGAGAGCAGGGCGCTATCGTTATCCCTCCCTTCACTCAACAAATGGCAGTCTCATGTGGAAAGACTTACACAAATGCTGAATTCCAGGAACTCGATCTTACTAAAGTTATGTTCTGTGACGAGCGCAATGGCGAAAACAACGTCCAGTGCGAAGAAAGAGATATGAGTTTCTTAAAAGAATAATCGCTTACTGCAGGTTCCACACAAGTGAAAGTACTGCAGAATTTATTTTTAAGTCCTTTGCAGCATGAGTGACACCATATTCATAAGAAAGTTCCATCGATAGTGTCTGGGTGAATGAGAAATCAAAGCCCAGCACAATCGGGAACACAAGAGTCTTTTCATCGATGTTCCGGCAAGACCCAGCTACACCCTTTGTTTCACAATCATCAGAGAGCAACGCTTGAATGGCCGTTCCTCCGAAAACTCCGAACTTCTCATCAAGTCCGCTCAAATATAACGTTAATGGAATGTTCAGATAGAGGAAGGACAAATCCGCACCGGATTTTGTCCCCGCAAAATCTACTTCGTAGCTTACGTTTTTCTCAATAAAGCCAGCACCAGTTCTAAAGTTAAGTCCTGAAGTAAGCGGCACTAAGGCCCTCATTCCAATTCCGTATCCGATTTCGGATTCTTCGTTGATATCGTCCGCATTAGTGTCGATTTCAGGGCCGTTATAAAGGAAACTTGCCATGACACCAATCTTTGATTGGGCATGGAGAGTTGTAGAGATTGTAAGGAGAGCGATGAGGGCTAAGCGATACATTGGGACCTCTTTTAGTGAACTTCAGGACAATATTTATTCACAATATTAATGAGCTTGTTTGAAGCAGTTCCAATTCTAAGCGTTCCCGTTTTTGTTGACGTTGTAATATTGCATTCATACGACTGAAGCTTAACTTTCTTCATTCTGCCATTTTGATTATAAAATCCATCTATCTCACTCTCATCAAGCACATTACATGGAGTATAGATTGCGTGCTGGCTTTCATTTCTTGCAATCTTTATCAATTCAAGTAATTCGCTCCTACTATAACTTGTCCTGAGTGTCTTTGTTGTAACGCCGCCATGACCATTATGCTTCTTGATGATGACCTTGTTACTATAAAGCGCACAAGTGTCAGTAAAATAGAGCTCGTACCGAATACTTTTAGTAAGTATGGGCGTAGTTGCCAATACAGGGAAAGTTATAAGAAAAAATAAAGTGTACATTGATTTCATAAGTGCCTTTTAAGAGTGAAAAATTGCATTTAATATCCCTTTTCTTGAGGGGAGCGGTCAAGGTCGTTTTATTGCGCACAGCGTTGCCGGCATGAGTAAAGCTGGTGTTATTTCAAGGTGTAAGAGTGGTTAAAGAAGTTAATTTTGCGGGGCTTCGCCGCTGCCGACGAAGCCATGTGTTATTCTATTTCATACTTTTCCTCTATTTCTTTCTTAACCTCAATAAGTTCATTTCTTTTCTCAATTTCCTTTTGCTCTAGTCGTTCCAATCTAAGTTGTTCACTTCTATAAAGATCCACTTCTTTTTGAGGTCTCTCACAAGATAGAAGCAATAAAAAGAGAGTCGCTACCAGGGAACTCATTTTCATATTCCACTCCACCCATAATTTTACCAATAGGGGAGAGTTACACAAACCAAGTTATCCAAAAGGAAAATGCACTGGAAGTGATGCCATTCAATAAGCATAGCAAATCTCAAACGGATACCTGTTCCGACAGTACCTCTCCTGGGACCCACTTTTCCCACAACCGTAAAGAAATAAAACAATAAATAAAAGTCTCAAAATCACCTCACTTCAACCGGAATACTAGTAGATTGAAGTCCCAAATTGGGGGATCAGTGGCGGTCCATAGCTCAGAAAGTGAGGGGACGACTTTCAAGGTATGCCTTCCTCTGGATGCTCGCATTTAAAAGTTCACTTTCTTCCAGGCCTGGTCGTTCAATCTCAACTACAAGTGCATCCATAAAAAATACTTCAAGCAATTCAACGAGGTCTTCTATCTCTCTTAATGGTTTAGAGGTTGTAATGATCGTTTGTTTTTTATTTTCCAATCTATATTTAAAAATTTGATAAATTAAAGACTGAGTTCCAGCACTCTTCTGCAAATCTTGAAAATCATCCAGTATTAAAATTTCAGCAAGACTGAGCTCGCTTCTGAAGTCAGCAACAAATGTTGAACCTTGAATCACGAACATCGGATACTCCTTTCCGGGATCTTTTATAACAACCTCTGACGCTTTAATCGCCAGCCCATTAAACTGCCCCTCAATCAAGTTCTCGAATGTCATAGTATTCCTTATGTTCTATTTGACCGACATTATATCAACGAGGTACCAAAAATTGGGATAACGCAAAGCTGTTACAGCGACGTTCCGAAATCTTAAGAGTATAAATAAGGCCAATGAACCTCATACACCGCACAATAAACTCAGGCGTGACACCAGATTTAAATCCGGTATTCGCAAAACGGATCATTCTCACTAATCAACTTGGCCTGGTTTTCGGTGTCTACATGAGCATAAGTGCGATCCTGTTTTTCTATTTCAATCTCTACATGCTTACTGCCTTGGCTATTTTCTTTGCCATGACGGAACTCAGCTGGCCCGTATGGAACTTTTTTGGTCACTATAAAATTTCTCGTGTTGGTTTGTTGATAACAAGCAATTTGCTGGGCTTTATCACGAGTATTCTTCTCCCTGATACCGGTTATAACCGCGGTTTTTTTGTTATGGCCGGTGTTCCTCTGTTGCTCTTTGGTCTGAGAGAAAAGCGAATCATATTCGCAGGCTTAGTCATGGCCATTGTTCTTTATCCATTTTCAGAATGGGCCCAGTACCATACACCCTCCATGATCAATGGACTGATTCTTGATGGTTGGGCAAAAGATGTTGTCTTTTTTTCTACCGGGATGTTCTACCTGACACTTGTATTTCTTATGTTCTTATTTATCTCAACAGAAAATGCAAGGGCAGAGGAAAAGCTCGAAAATGCCCTTATAAACCTAGAGGAACAAAAAAGCCGCGCCTTCTCATCGGCAAAGTTTGCAGCCTTAGGAGAGATGGCAAGTGGCATCGGGCATGAAATTAATAACCCGATGATGTCCATTCATCTAACAGCTGAATTATTAAAACGAACCATGACTAATCCAGATACGAATAAGGATGCTACTATCCAGAAGCTCGACAATATTTTGTCCCTTGTTGGTAGGGTGGACAGAATTATAACGGCCATGCGAACATTCTCCAGGGACGCAGGTAATGATTCTCCCCGAAAAGAACCCCTGGTGAAAATTATTGAAGATACACTTTCTCTTTGTGCCGAGAATTTTAAGCAACATAGTATAGAAATGCTCATTAATTATCCGACAGAAGAGATTGAAGTTAATTGCAGGGGAGTTCAGATTTCCCAAGTCGTTGTTAATCTGCTGAACAATGCCTTTGACGCCATTGAGACTTTGCCTGAAAAATGGATCAAGCTTGATATCTTCCGGGATAATGACAAAGTGATGATTACTGTCGGTGATAGTGGATGCAGCATTCCACCGGAGGATAAGGAAAAGATTTTCTTACCTTTCTTCACTACTAAGGACATAGGAAAGGGCACAGGTCTGGGACTAAGTCTTTCCAGAAAAATAATCGAAGATCATGGAGGCAGGATGTTTCTTGATCCAATAGCATCCACCACTAAATTTGTAATTGAGCTTCCAGGATAATTCATAATTCCTTTCCAAAATTTGCCTTTCTAAGTCATGATAGTTCATGACAAAATTCTTTATCCTGGCCTTATTCCTGCCCCTTTATGCTTACGCTCAAAAAGTTTTTCATCTTGATTTTGAAATGTTAGAGATCACAGAGAATGAGGCCATCCTCAATCGGACAAGTCATACACCAAAGGAAGTTATTCTTAAATTCAAGGTGCCTATGTCTGAAGAATTTTGTTTAAAAAGCCCTGCTAAAAAAAGCCCTTGTTTAAAAGACTACACAAAGAAAATATATTTTACGACTCCCCTGGAAGGACCTGAGGTTCATGTCTTTAAAATTTCGGTGAAGCAAGTTGATCCTTCAGACGAGCAAATTTACTCTAAACTAGTAAGTTTTTCAGCACACTCATGTAAGAACGAAGTGAAAAAGAAATTGATTCACGGTTTCCTGGAAACGGGAGACTTTGAAGTGAAAGAGAATTGCACGGAATCGAAACGCGCATCGACACCTTATTCTGGTCAAAATGAAAGTGAAAGAGGCCTTAATAAAGCTGACTCGCTTCGAGCAGCTCCAGACAAAACAGAAAAAAAGGGTAGTGGCGTAAAACAACAATAGTTTAATTAAGAATTAAGATCAATGACAGGACTGAGACAATAATCCAAAGCATAACGCCAAAAATTAAAGGCCTGCTTCCAACTTGTTTTATCTGCCTCAAATCAAATGTTAATCCAATAAGAAACAAGGTTAACGAAAAACCAATCTTCGCACAATGGGCCACTGTGCTTTTAAGCAGGGCCGGCGTTTCAATAAAAGTAAAAAGTAGAGAAAGTATTATGAATCCCAGGATAAACCAGGGAAATGAAATTTTCTTTTTATTACCCCGGAATTTAAAACTGAAAAACAAGGTGATGGGAATAATCCATAAGGCACGAGTTAATTTTATAGTCGTTGCAACTTCAAGCGCCTTGTTACCATAGATGCTGGATGCTGCAACCACTGAACTCGTATCATGAATGGCCAGGGCGGCCCAAAGTCCAAACTGCTCCTGTGTCAGTGAAAATAAATCACCCACAAATGGAAAGATAAAAACTGCTATTGCATTAAGAATAAAAACAACACCGATGGAGATAGTTATCGCCATCGAATCGGCCGAGATCACTGGTGCCAAAGCACCAATGGCACTCCCTCCACAAATAGCAGTACCCATGGTAAGAAGTAAGGCCTGGATCTTATCGAGCTTCAGACACTTGTAACCTAGATGTCCGAGCAAGAAAACAAAGGCAATGCTTATAAAAGTAACTGCGACTCCGGGGGCTCCCTGTTTGATGACAGAATGGAAATTTAAGGACGCTCCCAACAGGATCACACTTATCTGCAAGAGACAGGCACCGGCCTTCTTAGCATTAGTCTTAATTTTTTCATTTTTCAGAAAGAAAGAGAAGACTATGCCTGATAGCAACATCCATTGCGGCGATAGGGTCATTACTTAGTAGGTTGAGTAACGGGCAAGATCTCTTTTAATGTTTCAAAACCACCAAGGTTTTCAGAATCGATGCCATTTGATTTGAGAATGGTTCTAACTTTTCCAGACCTGTTGCCTGAACGGCAATAAAGGAAGACAACCCTGTCCTTGGCAATTGCAGTAAACTGGGTTTTCCAATTACTTTCTGATTCTAACTTAGACATTGGAAACCATTCAGCTCCCTCAATCATCCCGGACTTAAGTTCAGGTCCTTCCCGGACATCTACAAGAACAGCTTTTCCTTCCTTTGCCATAGCAAATGCCGCCTTAGGGTCAGTCTCGGCCAGAACGGAAAAAGAGAAGAGAAACGACAATACGAGGAATAGTGTTTTCATAGGGCCCATTATAGTGTGGGTGAGTGCACTAAATATACCTATATTTTCGAATTACACTGCAACATCCTTACTTTCGTAAGGTCTGCGCTTTAAGAAACCCGAAAGAAACATCGCAAGCATCGTATATGTGAAGAATAAGTAAAAACCTGGCTGAAGGCTGGTTCCATTGGTCGTTAATACCTCAAGTTTGGAAGCTTCTGCGGACAATTTTCCCAATTGAGTACTTACGATCCCATTAAATCCAATGTAGGCCATGAATATGGCCACAACTAATACATCTGCCATGGACCATTTTCCGGATTTCAGGACAAAAAACTGTATAAGCCACCGCTTACGTGCCTGGCAAAAGTCATAATAATAGGCAAGGGAGGACATCATCTTCAGGATCGGGAAGACCACACTGAAACCCACCATCAGTATTCCAACTATCTTCATCTGTAATTGCTTGTGAGTTATCATAATCCAGAAAACGTCCATGATACTTTTGCTCTGGAAATAGAGGACCTGATTCTTGAATTCTACCTGATGATCAAAAAGTGAAAAACCAAGACGGGTAATCTTGGCCTCCATATCAATCATTGGCGTGTTAACCCCTACCACCAGCAGAACAATAAGCATGAGAGTCATAAGAATATACTGGGCCGGTTGAAGGGCTTTCCTGCTAAATGCCTCAATGGCGAAAACAAGGATAACAAGACTAATTAAAATCATGGCCTTTTCAGTTATGTAGTCCTGTTTGGATACAATCAATTCATTAATCTTAATCTTAGTTGGTTCTTCGCTTCCGGCCCCATAAGAGCCAATAATTCTTTTTTTAACCTTGTCTGCCGGAGTAGTGTCGAAGGTTTCTTTCATGTAATTATTAACTTTTTTCCTGAGCACTTCCTTGAGTTCTGCTTCGGACTTGGGCGACTTCATTTCCACTATCATGGCATCAGCGTAACTTGGTATGCCCTTCTTGATATCTTCGATATCCACGAAAGAATCCATTAATGTTTGTTTGAATATACCTACTGGAGATTTGGTATTTCTGCCCAGGATTCTCTGATCAATTTTTTCAATGAGAATTCCCAACTGGGCCTCAAGCTGCTTTTTTAAAACCTTTTCATTTTCGCGGGTAATTTTGAAGTCGTCGATTTCATCTCTGATGATTTCGGAGAGTTGCTTTTTCCATGAGTCCACACTCATGAGCCCATATTGAAAGTGATTGAGTTCCGCAGAATCATACTTTAATTGTTGGTTAAGCTTTGCATGCTTGATGACTTCAGAGGCGAGTACCACCGAAACCATTAAAATGAGGGCGGAAAAAATGGGTTTTATGTATATCATGATTTCTTATATGCACACGGCGTACCAACTATATGAATTCGGGTGCTTATGAGATTTCTCTAAATCTCTACTAATTTCGTCCGATAAGGCTATTAGTATTACAATCGAGGGAAAAATGTACTTAACACAAATGCAATCACTGGAAGAAGACGAAATCATCGAAGTCATAAATAAGGCTTCTCTCTTTGGAGGAGTTATCTGTCAGATAGGCTCACTTCAAGTTTCAACTTGCTCCATTCGCAAGATAAATGTCGTCGATGGACAAATTATTATGGAGATTCTGGGTGTCCACAAGCTGGATAGTTCAAATGTTCTTTGTATCAACTTTGCTTATAGAAATCTTACATTCCGCGTTCAGCCCAGACAGTTTACTGTTTCAAGCGATAAGATTACCTGTGATATTCCATTGGAAGCAAAGGCCATTGAATTACGACCTGGAGGAGAAAGACACGTACTGCCTTTTGATTCTTATAGTACAGCTTCTATTCACAGGATTGAGAAAAGAGACACGCTTGCGGCTTCTCAGATAAAGATCGTTGATGTTTCAAAGCATGGCCTGGGTGCTTACCTTCTCTGGAGTGCAGCTGGTGATCTGGTCCAATATGACCACGTCTGGATCCGCGAACTCAATGACCAAAAATTAGAGACTCCGGTTTTCTGCAGGGTTGAATATGTGAATGCCCGTAAATTTAAGGACGATACAACTATCCTTAGAGTGGGACTTTCAACTGATAAGGCACTGCCGGAAGAAGTATATGAGGAACTGATTAAAAAGTGCCGCTTAGTTCTATCTGCTTAGCATTAGTCCCTTCGTTGCTTTACAACTCATGCAATAGGTCTATTCTTTAGACAGACCAGGAGGTTGTAATGAGCAATGCAGTCAGGATTGAGCGCTTTTTCCCTTTAGATAGCAAAGAGCTGTTTAGTTATTTTGTTGAGAAAGACCTCATCGAGAGGTGGTTTGCCCCAGCAGAAATGACTTTGATCATGAGAGAATTTCATCCTCTTTCTGGCGGTAGATACTCTTATTACCTTCGCGGGAAGCAGGGTCTTTGGCCTTGTGAAGGGACTTTCAGGGAAGTTAAACCTTACGACACGATAATTATGTTTGATGCGTTCCTCATCGATCCTGAGGGCAATGTGCAGCTCTCCAATATTGACACACATTTCAAGTTCATTGAAGGCACCGATGGAACAACTCTTTCCATGACCCAAACCGGCTTCTTCAATAGCGAAGCCGAAAGTGCAGCCGAAATTTCATGGAATCAACGCCTGAGCTACCTCAGTGGACTCATCGATGATGAAGTGAAGGGGAACCTGGAAGAGCCGCAACCAAGGACAGGCCACAAGACAGAAACCCACATTAACTGATTCTGTCTTTCCAGAACTCATAGATCATTACCATCGCGAGCGTGTCGAGCTCGCAGTATCTTAGTAATGCCTGTTTGATCTTAGACCTTTCTTCCTGGGCCATCCTGGTAAACTGAAGCATGGCATACGCCGTGAGTGCCGCTCCACCATTGTTTATCTCTGCATCTCCTTCACTCATCATGCTTTCAAGTGTCTCAAAGTCATACGCCGGGAAAATTTGGGGGAGAGTCTTGTAGGGATCCATTTTTGTGCCATCAATCCACTTATGATTCTTGAAATTTCCTGAGTTATAAAAGGGTTTCGAATATTTCTCTTTCAAAAACTCAGATTCATTAAGCACAGCTGGCAAAACGGCCTTGATGGAGTTTGATCCACGTGTAGCAGGGGAGTAGTAATACTTTTTCACCAGCTCGCACATGTCAATCATGGTTCTCCGGGCCTGATCAGTAATAGAATCAATAAATTCTATCAACTCAAGTCGGTCTATCTCTGTGCTCTCAAGCAATTGTTCCTTGATCTGTTTCAAGACAGTATTCTCATGAAACGAATACCTGAAAATAGTTCCGTTATCCATTCCAAGGGCACGCTTTAAGGCACGCACAAATTCATAGTTCGGAAACACCCCAGACTCGCAATTGATGTATTCATCAGCGTGCTCCACTGTCCCGTCGGCCTGGATGGTATGATGGCTGAACTGGAACGCGATCTGTTCGTATGGATGCATATCCTTATTGAAGGGAATGGCCACCATGCAAGTCTCAAAGTCGATCATATGCAGGGGATAGATAAAATTGTCATACTCAAGTCGAAGTCCACTTAGGTCTAAATGTGAGCTAAAATCGTTATTCTTAACTTTCTCAACCTGGAGCCACTGACGATTATTTAAGTCGGATTCTTCAAGATCGGCCATCAGGAATTTGCCTGCGCTTAGTGCTTTTTCTAAGCCTTTAAAGTTCCAGACATCAAAAACCAGTGGTTGGTTGTGATTTATTTTCCAACACTCCATAAAGCCTGACTTCTTACCACCATCTTGATTCCTGAATTCACAGCCCTTGCAGTGCTTACCAACTGCCGTTTGAAGCCTTCTGCCATCCACATAGGCTTCCGCCAGATACTCTATCCCACGGGCCCAACCCCTGCCTTCAAATCGCTCAGAGAGTTCAAGGTCTGTATGAATAATATTAACCAAGTCAGAAACATCAATTTCAGTAAGAATTTTATTTCCCAATGCCCCTGGTGAAACATCACCCTCAACAATAATTTCCTTCTCGGAAATCAAAAATTTTTGATTTAGCCCATCAACGCTGGCAAAGTTCTTCCTATCAACCAGCATTAAGTAGGATTCAATCTCACTTCCAGGAAAGGCAAGCTTTGCAACATGTGCCTGAAAAGCAACATCATAAATATAAGGCTTCCACCCACCCAACATCTCATACTGGCCATTTTTAAGCGGAGCCTTCCTCCAGATTTCATCCCGGAAAGTATTACAGTCTACAGACTTGGATTTAACCTCTATGATTTTCATCTTCTTCCCGGTTTTTTCCAGTATATCCACCCGAACCAATAGATTTTTATAAATCACGGCCGCTTCAAAAATCACCACCGTATCTCTCTTAAGCAGTTCTGTTGTCAGCCTTAAGGCTTCATCCTTATCAAGTGTTTCAACTTCAATCCCTTCCGGCCGGTAACACTGGGCAAGCTTTCCTACCTGGAACCCTCCTTTGGCCAGCGCCTTTAGAAAGGGATCATCCTGTTTTGAACTGGCATAAGTCTCTTTATTGGACCCATAGTAGAGCTTAGTAGGGCAATCTAAAGATACTTTGAACCTGGACTTAGTAAAATATGGCATAGGTCTCATATTACTTCATTTAACCAAAGTGTTGTCTCAATTTATGGGACCCCTTACCGATAAGCTCTGGTATGAGTAAAACAACATCTTTCCTGAGAATCCTCTACAAGGTTTCTCTTTCTCCAACCCGCTGCTTACCAGAATCCATAAGCATGATGGGCAACCCTTCAAAATCCACATGGCACAGGCAGATTAATGAACTGCTTGAAGGCACCAAAGATGCCCCCGCTCTGCTTATCCAAACCGAAAATCCTGATGGCGAAAGACTTTACTGTCTCAACACCGAAGGCTGGCAAGCCTTCCTTGATGCCCATGAAGAAGGCAAGTACCTCCTCGAATGCTACCGCCAGGTAGGTCACCTCCTTGAGAGTGACTTTACCAACATGATCTTCGACCTAAGCGAAGTAGAACGAAAAAACTTCGATCGCCTAAACCGCAAGTTCCTTTATCTCGTAAAAGTAAAGGCCCAAAAAAACCAAAATTCACGCAAAACACTGGACTCTGTCATTCAGGCCGTTATTGGCGAAAAGAAACTAGAAATTACCTATGATGGCGGTGTCCGCACAGTCATGCCACTCACTCTTTGTCAGCACCGGGACGAGCTCTATCTCATGTGTTACCGCCAAAAGGATGGATCACAATGGGAAAAGCGCACTTACAAGCTTGCCCGTATCACTGGCATAAAAGTCCTTGAAAGCAAGTTCAAGTATCCATCCAAGAACGAGTGGGACCCTTTAACTGAATATAAAACCTCCTCTGGCCTGGTGTTAGGCGAAGTAAAACGTGTCTTAGTTAAGATTTACGGACACTCACGGAAGATAATTTCGGAAAAAAATTCTTCAGCGGTGAGCTTACCAATAAAGACCAACATGCAGATACCTACCTATTCACCTACACAAGTGCCGACGAATTCCTCGGCCAATTATTTGTATATGCCCAGGACGTAGAAATCGTGGATGATACTGGCCTTCGAAATAAATTCTGGGAAAAAGCCAAGGCCGCACAAGAGCGCAACAAGCCTCTCAACAAAATTGCGACCGGTTCTTAAAGAACTCCTTCCCCAATCTTTGATTACAAGACCGACACATCAACCTCAAATTCTCCACTGTCGTTTTCCCTCCAACCCCAACTGGCTTCACATGATCCAACTCCAGCGCAAATGTGCTTCCACATTTCGAACACTTTCCTTTATCCCTGGTCCATACCTCCGCCTTAACTGCAACTTGAACATAACGGGTATCACCATTAGTTTTCTTTCGATTCCTGATAACCGTGGCCGGATCCCAAAGAGAGTTGAGCTCTTCAGTCATTTTTCTTATGAGCGAATCCATATCCGGACAGCTATGACCTTTCAGTGCTTTAAGCTTCTTTAACCCCTCAACTGTTTCCTCTAGTAGAGAGAGATTAACTTTCCTAGGAGCTTCTTCTTTTTTAAGCTCCCAAAGTATTTTCTCACTTTGTCTGGTGGTTTTTCCTTTAATCAACTCCAACACTTTCCTTTTCTCGGGCGCACTTTTGATTTTTTCTTCATCAAAAAAATATTTGGCCTGATTTAGCAATGTAATATTAAGTGCCCCAGTTTCAATATCTTTTGCAATCTCTGGCACTGATATAAGCATTCGACAGGCATTAACCCTTCGGGAAGCCTGCCCCTCAGAGTACTTAAGAACAGTAATACAATAGTCATAAAGACTGCTGCATTTACTCTCAGCATACAAATTTCGATTATCAATTTCCCTAAGATGCCAAAGCACCTCACACAGGATAGCGCGCTCCCTTTCGGCCAAGAGTGACATATCTTTTAGTAACTGTTTGTCTGTCAAATGTGTAAGTTTCATAATGGGGAAAATACGGAAAGTGTACGGACTTGTAAAGTTTAATTTTTGTGTGTTTTAAAATAACTTCTGCGCCGACGAAGCTATGCAGAATTAATTGTCGTGAAGGTGAAGATCTTCTGCGCCGACGAAGCTATGCAGAATTAATTGTTGTGAAGGTGAAGATCTTCTGCGCCGACGAAGCTATACATAATTAATTGTCGTGAAGGTGAAGATCTTCTGCGCCGACGAAGCTATGCAGAATTAATTGTCGTGAAGGTGAAGATCTTCGCCGACGAAGCTATGCAGAATTAATTGTTGTGAAAGTAAAGATCTTCTGCGCCTACTAGCTATGCGAAACTAATTGATGTGAAAATGAAGATCTTCTTCGCCGACAAAACTGTGCAGAACTAATTAGAGCGTGGTGCGCTTTAAGCTGAAAAAATGCATAAAAACTAGATTTATTTCGTTCATGGCCTATTCAGAATAAAAAAAAGCTCCTAGAATTTGTTTGCTTACAACCAATTCAAAGGAGCTTTTTCAATGTCG
>DATLXC010000028.1:0-39235 GCA_035575985.1 Bacteriovoracaceae bacterium
CCCAATTAAATACTTCGATAAATTTAGACTACCAAGATTATATGTTTGAAGTTTTAAGTAGATTGAACCGCCATGGTACGGACCCGTATGCCTGGTGGTGTGAGAGGGTCAGGGGCGTGAGCCCCTCCCTATCTCTATTAAGCTAATTCAGATTAGTAAGTTCTCTATAAGTCACTGCCTATACTCAAACCGATGTTCGAACTAGACCTTGCCAATCCTTCGGATTGACTGCGGTTACGATTTCGAAAAAGTACCGTCCGGTACTTTTTCTCCTCTATCGTAGATAGGTGAATGCTCGATTTTCCCGCAGGGAAAATTGTTGCCATGGATGGCAACAATTTCACTGTCCAGGCGCAGGATGCGCCTTAAAAGACTATGAATCAATTCCTCGCTTTCTCCGCCCAAACACTCTTCGCCCTCTGCAATTTCTCATAAGACGTAATCAATTTCTGATGCATCTCAAACCCCTTCAACGAATTATCCGACTCATGCAACCCATCAAACTTCTCAAACCCATTAATAATATTGCGACAACTCTCAAGCAATGACTTCCCATACAACTTTTCCATTGTAGGTACATAATCATTTCCATTCATCTCATCACTCATCTCAATCTGAAGCAATGAATTCAAACAAAGATACTTAAGCTTCCGCTCAGAACTCATAGGAGCAAAATGCAGACACCAGTCAGTTCCCGCACGTGCAAACTCATAATTCTTGGCAGCAAGAGCAGTCATCGCCTTAAATTCTCCAACCCTCAGATTGGCCCAGACAGTCCCTGCATCAGGAATAACTCCGATCGCATGGGCAACCAGGAGCATGTCATCAAAACCTTTCTCTTCAAGCTTCTCATGGAGCTCCATCAGGTCTTCCTGGGAGAGTTCATGTGCATTCAGAATATCTGATCGTACATCAGCACCAGAATTATTATTATCCCAGGCGAGATCTTCAGGCTGGTAAATTTCAGACATACCGGGAACGTGGATTCGACAACCATAAACATCCAGGTGTTCAAAATCCATGATGTAGACGTCTTTTTCCATCTTCTTAAAGATGTCGATCATGCTGTCATATTCCTCTTTTGTGGTCTTGCCACCAAAGTTCCAGTCTGCGAACTGATAGTCAGGCACTTCCTTAAAGAAGTTCCAGTGAATGAGTCCATTTGAATCAATGAAATGGGCTTCAAGGTTAAGATGATCTTTCACATCCTCGAGTTCAAAGCTTGGTGGTGTAAAGACATCAAGCTGATCCAGGCTGCGGCCTTGAAGGAGTTCTGTCAGGGTGCGCTCGAGGGCCACTTCAAACTTAGGATGGGCGCCAAAAGAAGCAAAAACAGTTCCTTCCTGTGGGTTTAAAAGTGTCACATTGATAACCGGGAATTTCCCGCCAAGAGAAGCATCCTTACAAATAATCGGGTAACCATTGGCCTCGAGCTCAGCAATCGCCTCTACCACTTTAGGATAGCGGTTAAGAGTTTCCTGAGGAATAGTCGGAAGGCTTATACCTTCTGAAAGGATCTTGTTTTTAATTGAGCGCTCAAAAATTTCCGACAGGGCCTGGACCCTTGCCTCAGTTTTTGTATTACCGGCGGACATGCCGTTTGAAACATAAAGATTACCGATGACGTTCATAGGGATGTAGTAAGTCTGGCCATCAGACACCCGCATATAGGGCAGGGTACAGATTCCACGTTCGAAATTTCCAGAGTTCGTGTCAACAAGCTGGGTAGGTGCAAGTTCACGACCTGGGTCATAGAAGTCCCACAGGAATTCATTCATGATCCCCTTGGGCATTACATCACCTTCGATCTTGAACCATTTTTCCTGGGGGTAATGCACAAACTCAGAATCAGCTATTTGCTCGCCCAGGTAAAAATCAGCAAAAAAGTAATTACAATTCAGGCGCTCAAAGAATTCTCCAAAGGCAGAGGCCAGTGCCGCTTCTTTGGTGGTTCCTTTGCCATTAGTGAAGAGATAAGGGCAATAACGATCACGAATATGGACTGACCATACGTTTGGAACTGGGTTAAGAGAGGAAGCTTCTTCAACATCAAAGCCCCAATTTAAAAGCAGACCCTTTAAGCGGGTGATGGTGTCTTCCAGAGGAGCGTCTTTCCCCAATATGATGGTCTTCGTCATAATATGTCCTTTAAGTATGAATTTACATAGGGTCTATCTCATAAGCAGGAGGGTCCTGACAAGATTCGCTATTGCCAACATTTAGCGGCAAACAAGGGGTTAGGGGGTTTGCAATTTTAGCTGGCAATGATCTTAAGCATGTAAAAGTAGAAGAAAGAGATAAATTTAGGCCTACATATCCAGTCCATTATATCAAACGACCTTATGATTACTTTCCACCATATCTTTAGACTCAGGGGCCATCACAATGCAAATTGACGTTACCGAATTAGAGTTGATTCTCTTGCCTGGAAAATGTCCGCCTAAAAAGTATATGCACCATTATCTTAAGGCCTATCATTGCTGGCGTGAAGTCTGGGACAAGAAAAATGGTGGACTCACTTCTGACGAATTCACCTGTCAGGATGAGGTAATTGCTCTCTTTCATAAAGGGGAATGCTCGGCCGTTTGTTTCTTAAAGTGGGTTGAGGCCGATGAGAGACAAATGGTTTGTGGCCAGATTACTGTTCACGCTAAATATAGTGAAAACGATAAACAGATTCCCTGGAAGGACCTGCTAGTGGCCCTTGTAAGGGAGAGATTCAAACACTCAGACCGTGATTCGATGTCAGGTCTCTCTCATTTGCCAGTTCAAGGTGTAGATGGACTGGTTAAATCCATATTCCCGAAAACTGTGGGACTCGCAAAACCAATCAAGGTTGCTGCTTAAGCCTTCTTTTCCACAGGAAAGCGTCAAAGAAGAAGAAAATTGCCAGCGTAAGATGGATGATATGATCCCGTGTACTCAATTCCATAAAGCCCGGGGCCATTTTCAGGACATAGTCACTTGAAGTGCCATATCCAATTGATCTGGGTTCACCTAAGACATAGCCTAAAACAGCATTGAGAAGAAAGAACACACCCAACGCCAGACTGACTTGATAAACTCTTTTCACGTTACCTGCAAGCCCTGTCCAGACTGCCATAACTCCCGTTCCAAATAAGACAAAACAATGCATGAGGCTTAGTTCCAGGCCAAAAAAATGCGGTTCAAAAAGACCGGCCACTGCCAGGAAAATAAGAATGCACCCTACATCCAGGCTGATCATTCGAGGGGGACTG
The DNA here is from genome assembly GCA_035575985.1 of Bacteriovoracaceae bacterium. Lineage (GTDB taxonomy): Bacteria > Bdellovibrionota > Bacteriovoracia > Bacteriovoracales > Bacteriovoracaceae > Peredibacter. The sequence continues at coordinate 3,240 of DATLXC010000028.1, forward strand.
TAAAGATTGGTGTTTGATTCTGGTGGATGATCTTTTAGAAATCTTTTTACAACCGTAGGCATAGATAACCTCCTGACTCATCAATTTTATGTCAGGAGCAGGGGAAGTTCACATGAAGATTAGTGCAATGATTATGGCCGCAAGCTATTAAAAGCACTGCGGCCCGTAGATTATTTTCCGTGTCTTTTTTGGTCAGCTATATAAATAAAAAACTTTAAGATGAAAAAGGTGATGATCAAAATGACGAGCAAGGCCCAGGTAGGGAGAATGAGCTGGTTGTTTTGAGGAAACTTATAAGGATGAACAATGATGGATGATTCAGACTTAAAAGTTTCCGGCATATTCTTTGTGTTTTCCATAATGGTCTCCTATTAGCGGTACATTGATTCAAGGACGACAAATGCAGCATAAAAGAAGGCAGAGATTGGTATGAGGGCAATAAATCTCATCCACTTTGTTTCATCTTTTAAATGCATATAAGACCAACCAACAATACAGGCCTTTCCTAAGGCCAGAAAAGTCAGGGATGACCCTTTGGCAAACTGTGAAAGTGTAAAGTGGGGAATGACCAACTCAATAATTGTCAATAGTGTGAGTACGAAGAAAACCTTATAATACTCTGCCCTGTGACTTTTATGTCCTGAAACTTCACTCACAAAGAACTCCTTTAAATAGTCTTCTGGTTAATGATCAGTCCTACATCGATCATCATTTGGTTGATTCCTTCTTTCTCTATCGAATAGTATCCTCGAATATCACCCTTCTGGTCTACCAGAACCAATTTGTTTGAATGCGCCACGTCCATGACGGATTCAGCAAACGTTTTATCTCCCACAGGTACTTTAAACCCATCCACCAGGAGTTTTTTGGTTTGATCTATCGGTGCTGTGAGAAAACGCCAGACATTTGGATTGGCCTTAAGTTCTCGCGCTTTGCTGAAAAGCACTGAAGAAGAGTCAGTTTCAGGGTCAACGGTAAATGAAACAATCGCGGCCTTATCGATAAGCCCTCTCATGCGATGCTGAACCACCTGGACTTTTTTAAGTAAAAGAGGACAGGCAGTCTGACAACTGGTGAACATGAAGTTGGCCACATAGACTTTGCCCTTCAACTCCCTGGTCCCAAAAGAGACACCACTTTCATCCCTGAATCTAAACTCGGGGACCTTCCCATAATTTTGTAAGATAGGCGGCATCTGGCGATTTACTGTACGAATAATTGGATAAGAAAATAAAAAGCAAACTGCCAATAACCAAAATAATTTGGAGGTCACGAGCTTTTCTACGAAATTGGACTGCCTGACTAAAGGAGTAGGTAAAGTAGCTTCCATATTACTTTAAACCTTCCAGCATCGTTTCCCTGGCCGGAGTGTTTCGGAGTTCTCTTAAGGATTGAACATAATAAGTCAGTGCCCACAGGTCTTCATCTGTCACAACATCTTTCCAACCAGGCATTCCTGAACCAGCAACCCCATACATCAGGCGCTGAAGTAAAGATTCATTGTCATTGACCGTACGAAGAACGTGCCAGGTAAAGTCTGGTGGAACAACCTTCCAGCCGAACTCGCTATCTTGATTCTTTAAGCGATAGAGATCTTCGGCAAAATCAGCAGGGGCCAGGGGAGCATTATTAATTTCTTTATTATAAGCTGAAATTTGATCTTTAGTCTCATAACCACGGTGACACTGAATGCACGCAGCACTCACGTGATAAACGCGCTTACCTTTTTCAATCGCCTCAGCCTTTCTAGAAGGGCCAAAAGGATCGGCCGGAAGTTCAAACTTGGTACCTAGTACCTTGCCTTCTCCTTCCCATACAGCAGGAGCGAATGTCTTAATGTACTGAGTGACTGCATTCAGTCGCTTATCAGAGATATCCCATGGAAGCATTGCTGTTCCATTCAGACCTTGTCTGATTATGCGGTAAAAATCTTCATCATGAGGCAATTCGCCAATGACGACATTTCCGAACTTGTAAACACCTTGTGTGAAATCGCGCGGAGGTGGATACATTCCCTTTGAGGAAACTCCCTTTCCGTCACCATTTTTACCATGGCATTGAATACAATATTCAACGTAAGTATTCTGACCTAAGTTTAAAGTTTCCGCGTCCACCACCTTACCGGCGAGAGTCTTGGATTCCTTAAAATCGCCGCCTTCACAACCGACGAGGACGACAAGGGACATTAGAAAAGCAACTTTTTTCAGATTCTTCATAATTATCCTTAAAAATACTTATAAAACAAAAAGGGTTAAAAACATTATGATCCATACTATGCCCAGAAAATGCCAAAAACGTTCAACATTTATGGTCTTCTGCAGGATGCGGGCATTTGAAGGTCTTAAAACCACTCTAAGCCAGATCAGCGAGAAGAGACCTAAAACCACGTGGACCGCATGAATCCAGGTGTAAGCATAAAGGATCGAGGCAAAGATCCCAGAGCTTGTATAGAGGCCGACATTCTTCATGTGAAACCAAAGTGAACTTTGGATAAACAAGAAAACAAAACCAAGCCCCAAGGTCATGTTGAGTTCCATCGAGGCGCGGGCGAAATTTTCGACCTTAACCGCCAATTGAACACGGTGACAAAACCAACTAGAGAGAAGAATCGTCAGAGTTGCCAAAAAGGGCAGACCCAAAGATACCTTGGTCGAACCCATCGGAGGCCAGGTCGGAGCCGACGTGCGATAAATTGCATAACCCATAAAAAGGGTCGCAAAGAGCATGGCCCCGGAAATCAGGACAATGGTCATCGCAAGGTTGTTTTGAGACTGGCTTCTGTTCACGTTGTTGCTTCCACCAGTTCTTCAGTTTGATACTGGAAATCCCTGCCTGTTTTCAGGTTCGGGTTACCAAATTCATGAGGGCCGCATCTTACAACCGGAATGACATCATAGTTATGATGAACCGGAGGTGACGGAATCGTCCACTCAAGTGTCCCAACTTCCCATGGATTCTGAGATGCCTTCGGTCCTTTAAGGAGTGACCAAAGAAAGTTAATCACAAAGATTATCTGGAACGCACCCATGATAAGGGCCGAAATAGTAATCATAGTGTTAATCGGGATCAATTTCTGCAAAGACTCATAAACGAAAGGGTTGTAAATTCGGCGATGCATACCACCGTAACCAACCATTAACATTCCGAAGAAAATACCGTTCAGTGGAATCATAGTTCCCCAGAAGTGAATTTTCGCCAAAGTCTCATTCATCATTCTGCCGAACATCTTAGGGAACCAGAAATAGATACCGGCAAAACCACCGAGGAGCACAGAAGCTGCCATGGTGTAGTGAAAGTGACCAACCACAAAGTATGTATCGTGAAGATATAAGTCAGTAGTCACAGTACCCAAGTGAAGACCAGTCAGACCACCAAGGCCGAACACAAATACCACTCCCAAAGAGAAGAGCATCGGTGAATCAAAGCGTATTGATCCGCGCCAGATTGTTCCCAGCCAGTTGGCAAAGAAAATGGCAGATGGAATTGAGATGGTCATCGTCATTGTCATGAAAGACTGAGTGAGAAGTGGGCTCATTGAAGTCGTGAACATGTGGTGACCGTAAACAACAGTTGAAAGAATAGTTACTGCAGTCATTGAAAGGGCAGTTGCCTTGGCACCGAAAGCAGGCTTACGGGCAAAGAAAGAAAGAAGGTCAGAAACAATTCCCCAAGCTGGAAGAATCAAAATATAAACTTCCGGGTGACCGAAAATCCAGAAAACGTGCTGGAAGAGAACCGGATCGCCTGAACCAGAAGTAGCAGAAGCGCCGGCCAGGAAGAAGGTTGTGCCCATGACTCTATCCAGAGTAAGAAGGATCACACCTGCACCCAGGACTGGAACGAAAATGGCGTTAAGGATTGCTGTAAGCCAAAGTCCCCAAACAGTAAGAGGCATATCAAAGTAGCCCATGCCTGGAGCACGGAGAGTGATAACCGTTGTTACGTAATTGATAGCACCCATTGTGGATGAAATACCAAAGAGGAAAATAGAAACACACCAAAGTGTCTGACCAGCTCCGGGAGAACCAATGGTTGTAGAGAGTGTGGGATAGGATGTCCAACCTCCTGCCGCAGCTCCTAAGGGAAGGAGCAGGGAAGCACAAAGGACCACACCTGAGGCAAATGCGAACCAGAAGGAAAGCATGTTAAGCATCGGGAAGGCCATATCTCTGGCACCAATCATGAGCGGGATACAGTAGTTACCGAAGGCACCAATTAAGATAGGAGTAATGGCGAAGAAAATCATGATCGTTCCATGCATTGTAAAAAGCATGGCATAAGTATCAGGAGGAACTACTCCGGCCGTATTAGGGAAGAGAAATCCTCCAAGAACAGGGAATGCCTGTCCAGGATAGGCCAGAGTCCAGCGAATCAAAATCGCCATCATTCCGCCAAGACCAAGGAAAGCTATTCCCATCCACAAAAATTGCTTGGCAATGACTTTATGGTCGAAGGAAATGATGTATTTACTTATAAACGTCGTTGGTTCTGGATGTATTTCGTTAAATCCGCCACTCATATTATATCTCCCACTTCCAACCCCATGCTAGATTCATATCATCGGGATCATTTGTATTTATTGCTAGTTCTTCAGAGCTCTTTAACCATCGACCAAAATCTTCTTCAGAGAGGACAGTTAATTGGGCCTTCATAAGATAGTGAGGAGTCCCGCACATTTCTGCGCAGGCAATGTCATAAACTCCAGGAGTAGTAACTTCCCACCAGGTTCTTGTTACTCGACCTGGAATGGTATCGACCTTTACACGGACGTTAGGAACCCAAAATGAATGGATCACGTCTTTAGATGTAAGATGGAAAAGAATCTTAGTGTTAACCGGAACACGCAGGTCATTGTTTGTTACAACATCATCCTTGGTCCCAAATTGATTATCAGGACCAGTATAACGGAAAGACCACATCCACTGCTGGGCCATAACTTCAACCCTTAAGACTTTTTCTGTCTTAGGATTGGGGAACTTCCAGAATTCACCAAGCAAGTCATTGTTTGCAATGCGGGTAATGTTCAAGTCAATTGTAAGGAAAACGGCAGCACCGATAACAGCGGTGAAGATAAGGTGTTGCTTCTTGTTTCCATAAGTATAGTACGCAGTCTTATGGCGCTTTCTACTGTAGATGAATGAAAAGCCGAAGAGACCAATACAAACCAGCACAAAGTAGAAAACACATAATGCTGTTGTGTAATTAAAAAGGCTGTCAATCAAGTGACCATTAGTCGAAATGTCTATAGGCGGCATCGAGAGGTCCCACCAGCTTGGTCCAACATTTATGTTTGAAAAACCCATACGCTTCCCTTGAATAAGTTCTTAACTTTCTGAAATATTTAACTATTGTATCTAAAATAAATCATCAAAATAAACACGCAAGGCAAATAAACTAATGAACCATAGAAATATCTACGGGCCCATTGGAGTAGCTCTTTTGAACCTGCCTCAAAAGTGTAACCAAGAAGGGAGTAGAGAAAAAACGCTCCCCCAACTACTAATAACGCGTTCCTGTATCCTTCACTAGTAAAGCCAATCCAATAAGGAATAACTGAAATAAGAAAGAGAGCATATGTGTAGATCGCGATACGATGAACAGTTTGTCTGATCCCAATTGCACCCGGATGAGTCTTAATTGAGGCTTCTTTATAATCCTCTGCGTGGTAAATCGCGATAGAGAGGAAATGCGGCAATTGCCAGATAAAGAGGATAGCAAACAGGACAAGTCCCAAATTGCCAAAAGAATTAGTGGCCGAAGTCCAGCCCATCAGAGGAGGTATGGCACCTGGGATGGCACCTGCAAAAAGCGCCCATGAAGTCTTAGTCTTTAGGGGAGTATAGAGACCAATGTAAACAATAGCTGCAGTGAGGCCCAACAAAGCCGTCAACGGATTGATCGCAATATATAAAATTGAAAGGCAGGAGAGGATTAAAGACAGGCCAAATGTAAGCGCAGTATTGGGAGACATCCTTCCCGAAGGTAAAGGACGACTCTTTGTTCTTTCCATCAATCCATCAATGTCTTTTTCCATGTAACAATTTATGGCACAAGCACCACCAACCAAACCAGAAGTGGCGAGGATAGAAATGAAGGCCTTGAAAAAGCTAATTTCCACTGGAGCTAAGAAAAGCCCAAGGGCCGAGGTAAAGATAACTAAAGAAGATAGACGAGGCTTGGTAAGAGAAAACAGATCATTAATAAATGAAATTTTTTCGTTTGATGACAAAACAAATGTTAGCGAGCGTGTAGTCATTTTAAAACTCTTTAGTGTATGCGCATAACTCTATTATAAAGATCAAGGATTTCAAACCTTAAACCATCGATGAACAAAGAGATAAATAATCACACCGGTCACTGAAACATACATCCAGATCGGAAATGTGATGCGGGCCATCTTCTTATGCTTTTCAAAATTTCTTTTAAAAGCGTGATAGAAAGTGATTGCGATCATAGGGACCATGACAACGGCCAACACAATATGCGGAAAAAGAATTAAAAGATAAAGAGTTTTTATCCAGCCCAGTTCGGGAAAAACAGTGCTGCCATGGTGGTAATGGTAAGTTAAATACCCGGCGAGGAATATTGTGGAAAAAAAGAGCGCAAGGAGCATGAAATTCCGGTGCGTTTCTTCTTTTTTCTTCTTGATTGAATAATATCCCAGGATCAAGCAGGTCGTTGAAAGCGAATTGAAAATCGCATTCAACCCAGGTAGGTCAGCCGTGTCCATCTAGGTCTTTTGGTGCATATTTCTTGCAGGCCCTTAATAGGATGTAGATTGGCACGTAAGTGCAGGCAACAAAAACCCCCAGGATAATTAAAGTATACTGAGGTGTGGTACCAGAACTTGGGACGGCCTCATGGCAATTCGGGCAGGCCCAAGTTGCCATTGAGTAAATGAAAACGAAGAGAGAGAGAAAAACTTTGTTCATAGCAAATAGATGAAGGTAAACACCAGGATCCAAACAAGATCCACAAAGTGCCAAAATAGGCCGAGAATTTCTAGTCTATTATAATCACCGTTATCGTAATCACCCCTGCGGGCCATAAAGTATTCAGCAATTAAATAACAAACGCCGGTGAAAACGTGGAGGCCGTGAAAACCGGTGACGATGTAAAAGGTTGAAGCGAAGAGGTCATTACCTTTGGCAAAATTAGCAAAGGTTATACCTTGATGAACAAGATGCTGGTATTCATAAACCTGGATACCAAGGAAGATGACGCCACCGGCAATTGTGGCGAGTAGCCAATTCAACATTCCTTTACGGTCTTTATGCTTACATGAGTCAATAACCAGAACCATGGAGACAGAACTACAAATAAGGATAAAGGTAGCAAAACCTGAAAGGTTAATACCCAAATGCTCTGCTGGATCTGGCCAGTTAGTTGTAGAACGAACTACTGCATAGGCCAGGAGGAAGCCAGAAAACGACATGGCATCCGTAACAAGGAAGATCCACATGGCAATTTTACCAATGGAAGCTTTGCCAAATTGAACATCATTTCTTTCTTCAACTGCATGATCTGTTGCATGGGCATGTGACATACTGATTTCCTTTGTCGTTTAATACTAATAACTTCAGAATAGAATTGAAATGACTAATTTACTTTTTTGATCTAAATAGAATTTGATTTTTTAGCTTAATATATCTTTTGTTGGTGGGCATTGTAGTCCGTTCTAAAATCTTTCCTTTTGGAGAAAAAATGAGTTACGACGAAACCCGAAAATACATCCATGACCTGGCCAATAATTTTTCGATTTTGGATGCCTCAATTTCCAGGGCCCTTACCTTGATGGGTCGAAATTATCCGGAAGCAGCTGACGAGCTCGCCCGGCTTAAAAAAGCCGATGAATACATTAAAAAATCCATCTTTACGCTCAAAAGCTTTAGAGAGCATATCCATTCAGAAATCCAGAAAGATGGGGAAGTTACCCCTCCAGATACCCATACCTAGCGTATATTCCTGCATTTTCTAAAGAAATTAAGCATTTATGCCGAACTGTTAAAAGACATTTCGTCATTAAGGGACAATTATGAAGTTTGCTCACATCTTTCTTGGCCTCTCTTTTACTTTTAGTGCATTAGCGCAGGATGTAGTTCCACCAGTGGATACGGCCTTAGTTGATCTAAAAAATAAACAACTGAAGATTTTTGAGGACTACAAGACCAAGCATCCGCATTGGCACAAGCTACCTAATGAAGACTACCAACTCTTTTTCACAGAATGGTCCAACCAAAGCTTGGAAGAAGAGCTGAAACTCAAACAAGACCAATGTAAAAAAAATGAAAAGCTTTGTCTGACTGCAAAAGATAAAGAAGCCATGGAGGCCCAGACCCGTGTTGCTATTAAAGTAGTGGAGCTTAGAAATGAGTATGCCAAGACTAAGCCTACCAAGGCCGAGCAAGTCCAGATGAACGTTGATCTTGATCGCGCGGCCAATATCAAGATGTGTCAGCAGTATAATAAGAAGTGTGAACTCCTGGCCCCCAAAGACATGGATTTGGTTGAGGCGCTTAAACAAAGAGATGCACGCATTGAGGGCATGGAATCCGAATTTGCAATCAAAAATCCTGAATGGAAAGACAAGAAAGGTGACAAAGACGTCAAAAGCTTCGTTCTTCGCCGTGAAACTGAATTCCTGAACCTGAATATCAAGCTCAACGATGAACTCTGCCATAAGTACCCCAAGGATCTTGAATTTTGCCTGGATGGTATGCAGATTGAACATCTTCGCCAGGAAACGGCACAGGTAAATTGCCAGCATGAGCGAATTCATCAGCTCTATAACCTGACAAAGGAAGAGTTGAATGCAAAAGAGAAGATCATGATCGCAGGCCACAAGGCCCAGTGGGACAGCCTTGAAAAAAGAGACTGTAAGTATCTTCTTGCTCAGGATCGCCTTGGAGAGTCACTTGTTCCACCTCCAGTAGTGGCGGTACCGGTCAAAGAAGAACCCATTGGTGATAATGTCGATGAAAAAGATCCAAAGACAAAATACATAGCCTCATCTTGCAACTGGGTCTCAGACCTCCCACGCAGGATTAGTTTCATCCCAGGTTGTGGTGCCAAGGGCGCTTGTATCGGTTTTGTTGTTTGTGACCGTGAAGGCGGCGGCAAATTCGTGCGGACATCTACTTGTGCCCCTCAGTTTTGCGGGGCGAGCAAGGAAGATGCTGTCAGCTGTACCAAGCAACCTGGCTATTACACCAGGGTTGCCAAGGAATCCAAAGAGTTCGTTTCAGAAAGACTTAAGAGAATATTTACCGGAGCCACTAAACAATGAAAAAAACAATCGCTCTTTTAATGACCTTCATCTCTCTCACTGCCTTTGCAGGGCTTGGCGAAGAAGTCTTTATTCGCGGGAAGATTGGAAATGATTTTGATGACAAGAAAGTGAAGGTTATCGATTCATTCGGACAATCCTATTATCTTGCCAGAAAACTTTTCCCGGCAGATTTCAAGTTTAAGCAGGGAGAGTCTTTTGCTATTGAAGTAAGCGAGAAAGAAGTTGAGAAGATAAAGATCATCAAGAAAAAATAAGGTCAAAATATGTACTTTCTTTTATTGGTTTTGATTTCTTTTACCAGCATGCCTGTCTATGCTGATGACCTCGCCCCTTTACCCCGAATGGAACATGATGTTGAAGGTGATATTCCAGTTAGGCATAGTGACCAGTCATCAACATTAGATTTAGCAAATGAAATCTTGCATAACCATGACAAGCACCGGGATTTGATCTTAGATTGTGTGAAAAAACCTGGTGTGAAACCATCAGAGAATTGCAAAAAGTTTCTTACAGATGAAGACAAGAAAGTCGTCAGCAAGCTGCAAACGATAGAAATTGAGAAGGCCAATCTATTAGATGAATGGAGAGCTAAGAATAAGGGTGCAAAAGAAGATAAATCCAATGAACTTTATCTGGCCCACCTGATTGAAGAAGAAGCAATGGTCACAGAAAAAGAACTTGCTGTCCTTAAGGGATTTTGCAGGCCGGAAGCACCCAATCCCGTTTATTGTCTTACAGAACAAGAAATTAAAGACAGGCAGAAAGTAAAACTGAAGCCAGCCCTCGAGAAGCCAGACAATATCCCTGCAGAAGCTAAGGCCTTGCCAGCTGTTGCTCCTGTTCCTGATGAAAAAGTGGCCCTGAATAACGAGCCTGTTTCTTATGACATTGAATCTTGTAAATGGTCCGAGGAGTTGCCTAGAAGGATAGTGGCCGGCCCAGATTGTCCTCTTGCAAGCTCAGAAGAAGGGCCAAAGGGAACATTGATTTGTACAGGCCATATAGTCTGTGATCAAAAGGTAAAAAATAAACCCAAATATCTCAGGCTCGCAACTTGTTCTTCTGTCCTGTGTGGAAAAGACGATGCTGTCAAATGTCTTAAGCAGCCAGGATATGGTTCCACAACCGCGCTCGATGAAAACAAGTCAAGTCCTGGCCAGAAGGTGCAGGACGCAGCTTCTAAGGCTAAGGCAAGTCACCAGTAATTGAATTTATTTTTAAAGGATATCAATGAAATATCTCATTCTTTTTACGCTGCTTATTTCTTCAAATGCTTTTGCGGTAACAGCAAGGGTTTGTCATGAAAACCCGATTTCAAAAACAAGTGATTGCAAGGAAGTTGACTGTAACCTCACTGAAAATGTTAAAAAAGAAGTATGCATTCTGGCGCAAATGGAACCTTATGCAGGTCCCATAGTTACAGAAGAGATGAGAATATATTCAAAGGATAATTGCCTCAAGGACAGAAATGCTCAGTTTGCTAAGCATCAGGTAACTAAGCACATAGGCCCGTCACAACATAACAGTGAATATAAGTATGATAATTGCGCAATTCTCATAGCTAATGATTGCAAATCAAACGGACTTTCATATTGTGACCCATTACCATCTTCTGAAACCCTAAAGCCTAAACTACACGAAAAATCAAAACCACTTGAATACGATTCATCAAGCTGTGAATGGGTAGAAGACTTGCCTCGCAAGATTGTAAAGGCCCCGAAGAGCAAGAACTGTATTGATTGTGTTGAAATTTGCACTGGCTATGTAAAGTGCAGGCCAGTAAATCCTGATGCTCCTATGTTTGTCCGTATTTCTACTTGTGATAAGTCTAATTGCACTAAGGACAGTGCTAAGGCCTGTACCCAGCAGCAAAACTATTATTCTGTGAAACCTGCAGATGGTGTAGAAGAGGTTATGACTGAAGAAATGAGAAAGGCCGTAGGAATCACAAAATGAAAAAGTTTTATCTTGCAGCTCTTTTAATCTTTACCATGAATGCATTTGCTTCTCTTGGAGAAGATGTTTTTATTCGCGGCAAGATAGGCAATGACTTCAATGATAAGCAGGTGAAAATTATTGATTCTTTGGGACAGTCTTATTATCTACCCAGCCATGTTTTTCCAAAAAATTTCAAGTTCAAGCAGGGTCAACCCTTCGCCATTGATGTCCCTGGAAATCACCTGCAAGATGTGAAAATTATCAGGAAGTAATTATTCACAGACCGGGGGAAGTTTCTGCTTAATTTTCGACCTGAACCCAGCACCCTTACTCATCATCGTAACTCTGAGAACAACTGCACAAAGTTTACTTCCTAATACATAACCAACATTAATTTTCTTGATAGTGTTACGGATGTTAAGACATTCGATTTCACATTTAGGTGCGCCGATGGCGTAGGGGATAGTTTCGGTAACAGTAATGTCACGGATATCTGAAGTCTTTAATTTGTAGGCCATAAATCCATAGATAGCTGTCGTCTCATCTTCTTCTGTAAACCCTGGCTTTTTACAAAGGCAGTCTGCCGCAAATGAAGAGTGCATCGTAACCAAAAAGGCAGCACAAAGTAGTAGAAACTTTTTCATATAGACTCCGGGTAAAATTCAGATGGCCTCTTATATCAAATGCCTGAGTTTTGGCCACGGAGATTGTATAGTTTACCAAGGTTCGGTCTGACCACCCTTTTGATTCGCTCTAATGATTTTAGTAGGTTACCTAGAAGAACTCTTTATATTCCTTGGCAAAGATGCGCTCAAAGAATCCAGGCTTTTTCCTGATCTTCTGTATGTAAGCAGCATCCAGGGGCATAGTCTGGTTATAATCTTCATCAAATTCAGCTTCAAGTTCACTCACAATGTCCATGTCGTCAGTAATGATCACTGACTCTGTCTGATAGTGCTGACCCCTGTTGTCCAGATTATCTGAACCAATGTGACCGTATTTACCACCGTAGATACCAACCTTACGGTGAAGGGTCATAGGACCCGGGTAGATGCGGATATCAATTCCTGCTGCCATCAAATGATCAACTGAGTAACTCATGGCAACCAGTATTGCTACACCTTCATCATTGGATTCAATTGAATTCGTGATGATGGAAATCTGTGCATTCTTTTCTTTTTTCGCCTTGATCAGGGCCGCACCAAAACGTGTCGTTGGTACAAAGTAAGGGGCATACAACTTAACTGTTGCTCCATGCTCAAGATTCTCTAGCGCCTTTACATAGACATCTTCAATAGGAGTCTTGGTCTTGTTAAATAAAGGGTTTCCATAAACAGGGACCACACGTGAGTTACCACGCTTAAAGGGGTAACAAGCAGGGTAATCGCGCTTTCCGTAAAGGTATTCATCGTTCTTAATGGCGTTAGGGTGATTTCCCAAAGCATTATCAGGTTTATCATGACTTCTTGCTTTGCTATAAGTATCGATAAACTTAAACTGCCACCAGCAAGCGATCGGGCCTTCTACGATAATGTCCATGTCATGGAAAAATTTCTTGGCCGGCTTTACGTGGTGATAAGAATTCTGAATTCCCCGTCCACCCATATAAACAGTATGACCATCAATGATGATGAGTTTTTCATGCATTGATTGTACAAATTTCAAAAGGTCCCATTTTCCTGGTGAGAACATGATGATGCCTACACCGCACTTGCGCAAACGATCAGACTCTTTCTTATAAAACTTCTTCGCGCCAAACGAGTCCACAATCATACGGACATCAATTCCCTGCAACTTGGCCTTCATACAAAGAGCGTTGGTTATTTCAAGTGAGGTCTCGTCAGTATCATAAATGAAAGTTGAGAGGAGGATAGACCTTTGGGCCGAGCGAATAAGGTTCAGGCGCTCTTCCATAACATCAGAGCCGTCTTTAACCAGGCGCAGTTTATGGCCATCGTGGGCCAATTTAGAAAACCAGTCATCACCAGCAACCCCTGGAGGGAAGATATCATCATACTTATGGTTAAGGATGACAGACTCATAAGCTTGAGCTGAGAAGGCCACCAGGAGTATTAACCATAACCAATTTTTCATGTGAGACCCTTTTAAGTTAGGTCAATTGTATCTGGTCCTGGAAAAGGGGGGAGGGTCTGTGAAAATTTCACGGGGGTGTGTAAATAGTTTAGACATCGGCTCATAAAAAAAAAGGCTCCCCGAAGGAAGCCCTTAAATACTTGAAATTACTTAACTTTCCAGTAGTACTCAATCACGAGGCGCTTTTCAAAGGCAAAAGGAATATCTTCGGCCAATGGCTTAGATATCATTGTACCCTTCTCTTTTTCACCAGTAGCTTCTTTTGAAAGCGAAGCTGGGATAGCAGAGATACGAGGAGCTTTCTTCGCCTGGAGGTAGTTACCGCCGCGAGCACCCTTGTCTGAAATTTCAATAACATCACCAGGTTTAACTGTGTAGCCTGGAACGTTAACAGTCTTACCGTTAACTTTGATGTGCTTGTGGCTTACCATCTGACGAGCGGCCGGAGTTGACGGTGCCCAGTTAAGACGGAAAACAACGTTATCAAGACGAGACTCAAGGGCGATGATCATTGTATCAACCCAGTTAGCTGTCTTAATTTTCTTAGCTTTAGTTACGTAGTTACGGAGTTGCGATTCACGCAGACCGTAGTTGAACATAACTTTCTGCTTTTCAATCAATCGAACAGTAAAGTCCGAGAGTTTTTTACGGGCCATACCGTGCTGGCCGGGACCGTAAGGTTTTCTTTCAAGAGCACCGGCCTTGCCGAGTCCTGGAAGTTCAACACCAAGTCGGCGTTGAATTTTGAAGCGCGAGCGCCCCATGTCGATTTTTGCCATGATTTTCTCCTTGGGCAATGTAGCAGGAAACAATAAAATTAAAACACTTCCCCAGGGGAGCCTGCTTTCCTCACAAAGAAAAAGTGTGAAGGCATTTATAAATGAAATGACTATTGATGGCAAGGAAAGTCGGGCATTCAGGGAATATATCATTTTCCGAAGCAAAAGGGTCAGTGCGCAATTTATTCACTTCCGTATTATTTTCGTCTCCGGGGAAGTAGATTCCGTTTCCATGAAAACAACAATTTTTGCTCTCGTGGCCTTGGCCGCTTCTTTTAATACTTTTGCTCAAGCTGGCAAACTCAAAACTCGAATGCTCGAAGTTAAAGTTGGCCTTTCCGTGAGGGTCAGCGAAATGCTTCCGAAAGGCGATGTGAAAGGGGATATCCTCTATCTTCATGGCTTTGGCGACCGTCTGGATAACCATATGCCGCTTTTTAAGGCCTGGACTGATAAGGGCTTCAGAGTCATAAGTTTTGACCTTCCTTCTCATGGCGAATCCAAGGGACTTTTTAACAACATAGACCTTCATTCATTTGAAGACATCATCGGGTTCGCAGAAAAAGTAGAAAGATTCACACGCGAAGACGATATTGATGGTCCCTTCATGCTTGCAGGCTGGTCTACAGGTGGTCTTCTGGCAGTGAGGGCCGCTCAAAAAGAAGCTTTTGCAGAACGAGGGGTAGAAGGAGTTATTCTTTTCGCTCCAGCAGTTTCGGTACCTGCACTCGTTGGAAGAAAGGGGTTCCTTACACAGGAGTCTCTTACTTCAAATCCAAATCCACCTCATATGGGTGAGATCACTCCAAAAAGTCCGTTACTTAAGCCTATTTTCTCTGGACGCCTTTTAGTGAACGCAGCAGCAGCTAATAAGTCTCTTCCTCATGATCTACCGGTCATTACAATTGTTGCCGGAGAAACTGAGGATTTGTATGTGAACACTCCCAAGGTCAAGGAGTGGGCTGTTGAGCAGCGTTTAAATGCACGATTCATGAGACCTGCTTATCAGTGCAAGTCAGCGTTTCATGAACTTGATAATGAACCAGGACTGGTTGGACAAAATGTACGTGATCTGGCTGTGGAGTTCGCTCAGGCGATAGCTTCAGGACAGGATACTTTTAAATCAAAAGTCTCTGGGCCTTGCAAAAGTTTTTAAGACTTAAGCGTTGCCTCATTCACCTGTTGATGAGGCAACACAACTCGTGTTTTACCCTGTATTTTTTGTAGCAAGTTCGCCATTTCAATAGCGGCCATTGCTGAATCCCAACCCTTGTTTCCGGCCTTCGTTCCTGCTCTCTCAATTGCTTGCTCAATAGTGTCAGTTGTCACGACACCAAAGATGGTAGGGATTTTAGTCTTAAGTCCTACATGAGAAATACCCTTGGCAGTTTCAGAACAAACATAATCGTAGTGAGAAGTAGATCCCCTGATCACAGCACCAAGGCAAATCACGGCATCATATTTTCCGGATTCGGCCAGGGCCAGTGCCGCTACCGGAATTTCAAAAGCGCCCGGAACCCAGACTTCATCTATATTTTCCGGATTGATATCATGACGATTAAGGCAGTCGATGGCGCCACCTAAGAGTTTTGAAGTAATGAATTCATTAAAGCGTGCTGTAACGATGGCCACTTTAAGATGAGATGCATTCAGGGAACCTTCGATTTTCATATTGGTCTCGCTTAATTTAAAAGGTCTTGTTGTAACAGATGTCCAAGCTTCATTTTTTTAGTGAAGAGGTATTGGGCATTCTTCTTATTGGCATTTACTTCCAATGGGACCCTCACAACAGAATCAAAGCCCAGCTTTGTGAGGCCTTCGATCTTATGTGGGTTATTGGTCAGCAGGTTGATATTGGCAATTTCAAAATAATTCAAAATCTGGGCGGCCATGGTGTAGTCACGAAGATCCACTGCAAAGCCAAGATGTAGATTGGCCTCGGCCGTATCCATGCCCTGATCCTGCAGCTGATAGGCCTTTATTTTATTGAAGAGTCCGATCCCACGACCTTCCTGACGAAGGTAGATAACCATGCCTGATCCTGCCTTCTCAATCAACTCCATGGAGTGAGTGAGCTGGTCACCGCAATCACAACGGAAGCTGCCGAAAATGTCGCCAGTGAAGCATTCTGAATGAATCCTGACTAAGGCATCTTTTTTTAAGGTTGCAAGGTCACCTTTTATGATGGCCACATGTTCCTGTCCTAAAATCTCAGAACGGAAAACATACATCTGAAACTCACCAAACTTATTAGGGAAGGGCATGGCCTCCACAGATGAGATTAATTTTTCATGAGTCTTTCGGTATTTTATCAAGTCATGAATGGCGACCATCTTGAGCTTATGCTTTTCGGCAAGCTCACAAAGCTCGGGGAAACGAGACATCGTACCATCGGGATTCATGATTTCGCAGATAACTCCCACAGGAGCAAAGCCGGCCATGCGGGAAAGATCCACCGAAGCCTCAGTATGACCTGAACGCTCCAGGACACCACCATCTTTGGCGATCAAGGGAAAGATATGTCCCGGACGAACAAAGTCAGAAGCGACTGTTTTCTTATCTGAAAGTAACTTAATGGAGTAAGCGCGGTCTGCAGAAGAGATGCCAGTTGATATTTTTTCTTTGGCATCAATTGTAATAGTGAATGCAGTTCCTAAAGAAGCCGTGTTAGTCGAAACCTGAAGGGGAAGTTCAAGATGCCGGGCGAGGTCAGCTGAAAGGGGAGTGCAGATAAGCCCGCGCCCCACTGTTGCCATGAAGTTGATGGCCTCTGGGGTCACCATGTCTGCGGCCATGACGAAGTCACCTTCGTTTTCACGATCTTCATCATCAACCACAATAATCATCTTACCGGCCTTAAGGTCGATGAGAGCATCTTCAATTGAATCTAGAGGCCTTAAGACTTCAGTCTTCATATTTCACATCAAAAAAGTTTTTTGCCCATTCGTTCTTGGGGTTTTTATCTTTATCAAAACGCAGGAAGTTTTCTATATACTTCGCCACCATATCTACCTCGACATTGAGCGTATCTCCAACTTTTTTAGAGGATAATGCGGTCTTTTCCAAAGTGTGGGGAATGATGGCCACCGTCAGGGTTTCTGAGGTTAATCTGGCAATGGTGAGACTGATTCCGTCCAGGCAGATTGATCCTTCTGAAATCATGTATTTACGCAGATCTGCAGGAAAACTTACTTCTATCTCCCAATTTTCTCCGATGGTTTTAATAGCTTTTATTTTACCCAAGGCATTTACGTGGCCTTGGACCATATGGCCTCCAAGTCGATCCATGGGGCGAAGGGAGAGCTCTAAATTAACTTTATCGCCGGACTTGAGGTGACCTATTGAAGTCTTTTCCAGTGTCACGTGGATGGCCTGGACCTTAAAAGTGTCGCCTTTAATGGCGGTCGCAGTTAAACAAACTCCGTTGGTGGCTACAGAATCATCGATCCCGATTTCCTTAATAAGTCCCGGCGCCTTGATGACGAATTCTTTTCCTTCAGCGTTAGTTATGATGGATTGAATTATTCCTACTTCCTGAATCAGTCCTGTAAACATGATTTGAGTCCTTTGAGGTCTTCTATCATGTTTCCATTGCCTTGTTTAGGAGAAAGCTTCTTCCTTCAGAAAGCTCATCAAAATCATCTTTCTTACCAACTATCAATGTTATCCGCTCTTTTTTGATGAATTTTCTTATGAGGAGAAAGGCATGCTTAATTGATAAAAGCGAAGAATATTCATCTACCTTAGAGACCTTTTTTTGATCATGCCTTCCTTGCTTCTGCGATCGTTCGGAGGACATGTAAATGGTATCTCCCCATTTGAATTTTTCCTTTGCCCACGTTTTTCGCAATAGTCACTGTTAGAGACCGCATCCCCCTGGTCAATGTCTCATTATCCCTGGCCTCCACTATTAAATGACAATGATTTGTCTGTAGTGAAAAGTGAATGACCCTTAAGCCTAGGCGTCTGGCATTTACAATCGGTAAAATCAAAAAGGGTGGTCTCCTTGGCGTAATAAAACGCGAATGGCAGGTAAGAAGTGAATTAGGCTTTTTTGAATCTGCCGGTAAGAAAGATATCAGGGCCATAAGTGGAGCTTTGCAGATCCTCTAAGAATGGTCTCTCAGATAGAGACTTGAGCTCCAGGTTCTCAATCACGCTTGGGCCAGCACCTAAGAAGCTTGGGTTTAAAAAGATTCCTACACGGTCGATTAATCCTTTTGCCATAAAACTTCCGGCTAGACGTGGACCGCCTTCTAGTAAAATGCTGATTAATTTTCTTTCAAAAAGATCTTTCATGGCGTCTTCAATTGAAGTGTAGATAAGAGTTTTTTCGTGCTGGCTGTCTTTTGGCAGGTTACCAGAGGCGGAGATAATGGCCCTATAAGGCTGAGGGCCGTCATAACAGGGAAGCCTTACATTGAGTTTAGGATTATCTTTTCTGAAGGTCTCAGCACCTACCATGACAACCTGATGCTGGGATCTAAGAGTATGGACATGGGCCCGGGATTCTTCACCAGTTATCCACTGTGATTCTCCATTTGGGAGGGCAATCCTGCCATCGAGGGTACTGGCCATCTTCAGGTAGATGAAAGGACGCCTTAGCCTTTGGGAAAGAAAAAAAACTTCATTCAGCTTTTCTCCTTCTTCCGCCAGAAGCCCATGCTGTACTTCAATGCCATGAGATCGTAGAAGTTCTACACCCTTCCCATTCACAAGAGGATTTGGGTCGAGGTTACAAATCACAACCTTTGAGATTTTTTCTTCAATGAGTCTCTGGGCACAAGGGGGAGTTTGCTTATTAGTATGGCAGCAGGGTTCAAGATTTACATAAATGGTAGCACCGGCCGCAGACTCAGAACAGTTTTTCAAGGCACATAATTCTGCATGGTCATGGCCATATTGAAGATGAAATCCTTCTCCGATAACTTTTCCGTTTTTTACAATAACGGCCCCTACCAGGGGATTGGGCCACGTTTTTCCGAGACCCTTCAAGGCAAGTTCAAATGTCCTGCGAATATACTGCTCAGGAGACACTTGTATCACCGAGATCATTAAAGATGCACGCAGCTGGATCTTTCTTGATTTCCTCGAGATAAAGTTCAAGTGAGTATCCGGGAGTCACACCCAGCCATTCTTTGATAGTGGTGTGATTGATATTATGGGAAAGCCATTTGAAAATGCATGACTGGCGGAGTGACTTGGCCGTTACATTGGTCTTGAGATGCTTTCGCATTTCTTCGAAGAAAAGCTCCGTTCCTCTGGGAGATAATCCACCCGAGAGAATGCGGTAAGGATTTGCATTGAAAAGTAACTCTTCGATTTCAAGCGATTCAGTTTCTAAATGCTCCTGATAGAGCTTTCTGTAATAGATAAAATCATCATGGAATGCTTCAGGCAGGGGAATGGAGTAGGGATCACGCTTAGGATGCTCGACCATGACCCTGAATTGTTTCTGGTCCTTCAGGATACTGCTAACCTGTAACTTCGCCATGTCGGATACTTTAAGTCCTGCCCCGTAAATTAAATGAAAAATGATGACGTTCCTGGCCGATACGAGTTGAGACAGGCCAGTACTCTCACCGAGCTTTTTCTTCAGGTGCTGATAGACTTCCAGTACTTCATTAAAGGGAGTTGGATTTGGACAATCAAGAACCTTGGGTGAAACTGCCATCTGCCTGATGGGATTTTCCGGAAACAGGTGTTGTCCCAGGAGAAAATCAAAGAAGAGCCTTAAGGCCTGAACCCTTCTGCGCACAGAATTGGGGGAGCCATATTTAGTATCTAGGAAATGCGAATATTCCTGGGCCTGAGTTGAAGTAAAGGCCCTTATTTTTAAATGCTGTTGCTTCTCAATCAGGAAACCATTAAAGCACTGGAGGTCGGCCTTATAATTCTTTACGGTATTAAAAGACTTTCCCTGGTGTTCCAGAAGTCTCAAGAATTCATGCTGCTTATCAATTAGGTTCCATTCCATGGGTGCGTATATTACGGAATTTTCTTGGATATGTATACCAAAAGCGTTACTCTTGGGAGCTTATTTGGAGGCCTTTGATGATCACTGTTGCAAATCTTACCAAATCATATGGTGGGCAAGTTCTTTTTCAAAATGGCTCATTTTTCATTGGTCCCGGCGAAAAAGTCGGCCTGGTTGGGCCTAATGGCGCAGGTAAGACTTCGCTTTTTCGTTTGCTCATGGGTGAGGAGCGCGCCGATTCAGGCAGTATTGGAATTCCATCAAGTTTGCGCATGAGTTATTTTTCTCAAAGCGTTGGTGAACTGAAGGGGCGCTCGGCCCTGGAAGAAGTCATCCATGGAAATCCCCGCCTGGGTCATTTAAAAAATGAAATTGGAAAAATAGAAAAAGCACTTGAGGAAGGTGAATATTCTGATGAGATGCTCGAAAAACTGGGCGATTATCAGACTGAATTCGAAAAGCTCGGGGGCTACGATATAGAGCATCAGGCAGCAGAAGTGCTGACAGGTCTTGGTATCATGCCGGATGAGCACCAGCGGCCAGTGGAGGCCTTCTCTGGTGGATGGAAGATGCGGATTGCCCTGGCAAAAGTCCTGGCCCAAAGGCCTGAATTCATCCTTATGGATGAACCCACCAACTATCTCGATCTGGAATCAATCCTCTGGCTGGAGAATTGGCTTAAGTCTTTTAAGGGCGCGGTCTTCATGACCAGCCACGATCGCGATTTTATGAATGGGCTTGTGAAGAAAATAGTTGAAGTGAATCATAAGGCCATTACCGTTTATTCCGGAAATTATGATTATTATGAAAAAGAGCGTGAAATTCGTCGTGAGCAGTTGGTCGCAAGTTCTGACCGGCAGCAGGCCATGCTCCAGAAGGAAGAAGAGTTCATAGCTAAGTTTGCAGCCCGGGCCTCACATGCGGCCCAGGTTCAATCCCGGGTAAAAAAACTGGATAAAATTGATAGAATTGAAGTGATGCCGGAAGACCAGGCCATCAACTTTGAATTTCCAAAACCTCCTCGTTCTGGAAACGATGTGGTGAAGATGGAAAACCTGGGCAAAGTTTATGTTAATCCTGAAGGCAAAGAGAAACGGGTTTTTGCCAATGTTTCAGGCCTCGTTAAACGACTTGAGAGAGTTGCGGTGGTTGGAGTAAACGGAGCGGGTAAATCAACCTTATTAAAAATCATAGCATCCCTCACAGAAGCTACCGAAGGCAAGGCCACAATCGGGGCCAATGTAGAGCTTGGATACTTCAGCCAATATTCCATGGATGTCTTAAGTCCGGGCAAGACAGTTTTTGAAGAAGTCCGAAATCGTGTAGGGGATAAGACAGATGGCTATGTAAGAAATCTCCTTGCGGCCTTCCTCTTTCGGGGTGATGACGTTGAGAAAAAGATTTCAGTCCTCTCTGGGGGGGAAAAATCTCGACTCATCTTGGCAACACTTTTGACCAATCCTTGTAACTTACTTATCCTGGATGAGCCTACCAACCACCTTGATATGCGTTCCCGGGAAGTTTTAACTGAGGCCCTAAAAACTTACGAGGGAACTCTTTTAATCGTGTCCCACGACAGGCACTTCCTAAAACAACTAACGACACAAGTTGCAGAAGTGGATAAAGGCGGCGTAAAATTTTACCCAGGAACCTATACTGAATATCTTTCACGCATTGGAGTCAATTAATGGCCATCCAGAAAAAACTAGTTGCGAATCAAATCCTGGTCAAGGAAGGCGAAGTTTCCACCAGCATGTATTGGGTACAGAATGGTCAATTGGTCGTCTCTAAGAAAAGAGGGGCCGAGGACATCATCCTGGGTCACATTTATAGCGGTGAACTAGTAGGTGAGCTTTCTTTTTTGGATGCTGAACCAAGAAGTGCTACCGTAAAGGCGATTGCAGATACCGACCTGATCGAGATTCCTCAGGAAACCATAGATGCTATCTTCCAAACTCAGCCTAAATGGCTTGAAATTCTCGTGAAAACACTGGCCGAGCGTCTCCGTAAGGCCAATTCGAGAATAAAAATCTAAGACGCTCCTTGTCATTGTAAAAATCCCCATTGTAAACTTCAAAGATTGCTTAATTGGCTTAAACCAACTAAGTATGGGCCACAGAAGAATTAATATTTGCTCAGTTCTGAACATGGAACTGAGATAGACGACCTTAGGTGATTACATGTCTCATCCTCGCTTGCAGCAAATGCTTGCTGCTCTCTTTGAGCAGAAAGATCCTGCCCTGTTACAGGGCTGTCTTACGCATCCGGATTACGACACCTTTCAGGCCCTCTATGGATTAACACTCCCTCAGGAAGAATTGCTGAGGGTTTTTACTCACACCTCTTTTACCCATGAGTTTAATTTGCCCAATCAGGAGCAACTAGAATTTTTGGGAGACGCAGTTGTGCAATTGATACTTACTGATGAACTCTGCCGTCTTTTTCCGCAGGAAAAAGAAGGACGGCTGTCAAAACTCAGAAGTGCCATGGTTAATGAAAAGACTCTTGCCCTTATCGCCTCTCAGTTAAAGCTAGGGGAGTTGCTCTTAGTTGGGCGTGGAGAGTATATCAAGAAGTTGCCTGAGCAGGATGCCGTACTGGCAGATACGCTTGAAGCCTTGCTGGGCCAGGTCTATCGCCATCATGGATTTGATTTTACCCGCGGTCTTTTGCTCGTATGGCTTAAGGCCCATATTCCAGGCTCGATGAATTTTGAATTTCTTGAGGACTTCGATGCTAAATCAAGGATTCAGGAACTTTCACTCGGAAAATACAAGAAGCTTCCCCGTTATACGGCAGAGGCACTGGGCGAGAAGTTTGAAGTAAAGCTTTGGATAAACGAAGAGATGCTGGCCGCCGGTGTTTTTAGTTCCAAGAAAAATGGCGAGAAGGAACTTGCAGCTGAAGTCCTTAAGAAAAAAATTATTTAATTATCAGGAGACTATATGTTATTTGAAGACCAACACCCGCTTAACAAGGCGATCATGATTTCGGTCCTGGGGAAACCTAATGTGGGCAAGAGCTCTTTCATTAACCATCTCCTGGGCTTTGATCTTTCTATTGTTAGCAGCAAGCCACAGACAACCAGGAATAACTTTCATTGCGCCTTCACCATTGACCGCACTGAAGTTGTCCTTGTAGATACTCCCGGTGTTCACTCCAATGCCCAGGAAATCAACAAGCGCATGGTTGGACTCGCCAGAATGGGAGCAGAAGGTGTGGACCTTAATTTTGTTCTGCTTGATCTCATGACTGATGTAGTTGCAGAATTCAAGGACTTCATTAAGCACTTCGAAGCGCCCTTGACCAGAACGTGGATTATTTTCACCAAGGCCGACCTCATAAACCTTGAGACGTTAAAGCTTGATTCAATCATGACCCAGCTTAAGCAGCTATCTCCAACCATTGAGAAACATTTTGTTATCAGTTCCCAGAATGGTCATAATATCCACGAACTCACAGGGGCCATTCAGGATGCCTCTGAGAGCTCTCCACACCTTTATCCAAATGGTGACGTCTCCAATAAGAATATGCGCTTTTTTGCCACGGAGTACATTCGTGAGCAGGCCTTCCGCTTGCTCCAGGAAGAACTTCCTTATGAAATAGCCGTGGTCATTGATGAATATAAGGATTTGAAGAAAGAAGAAGCTGAGCCTGAGGCCCATATCTCTGCTTCCATCCTGGTTAACCGTGCTTCACAACGTGCCATCGTTGTCGGACGTGGAGGTTCTATCATCAAGGAAATCGGGATTAATGCCCGGAAGAAAATAGAGGCCATGATCGGTGGGAAAGTTCACCTGAACCTCCACGTGAAAGTGTCGCCTAAGTGGTTTAATAATAATTGGGTACTGGATGAGATTGGACTCCCGCGGACGCAAAATTCTGCCAGAGTCTGGAGGAAAAAATGAATAAAAGATCAATGGTTGTCTCCATAATCGGGAGACCCAATGTAGGTAAGAGCACGATATTCAACCGCCTGATGCGTAAGCAGCATCTTGCCATGACTCATGATCAGCCGGGAGTAACCAGAGACCGCCACTATGGCATCATGGTTCTGGATGAAGAACTCGATGGGAAACTGCAGTCTGATGAAGTCATCCTGGTTGATACCGGTGGTTTTTATCCTGAAAGAATTGATATCGATCCAAAGAAGAAAAAGAACAATGTTGATCCATTCTTCAATATCATGGCCGAACATGCAAAACTTGCTATTGATGAATCAGACCTGGTCTTGTTTGTAGTTGATGTCAGGGAAGGATTACTTCCTTTTGATAGCGGAATTTGTGATTACATCAGGTCATGCAAGAAAACAGTCTGGCTCCTCATGAATAAGTTCGATACCGAGAAGCAGGAAGGAGATCAGTATGATTTCTATAAAATGGGTCTGGAAGACGATGATATGTTACGGATTTCAGCAGAGCATAACCGTGGACTAAATGACCTTCGCCAGCGCCTCCTTCATGCCGCTGTAGAATTTGGTAAGACAAATACAACCTTGGATGAAATGGATCACCTTCAGCGTGGAGTAAAGCCAAGAAATGATGTGGTTGCATCTGTCGCAATCATTGGCGCACCAAATGCCGGTAAATCCACATTGCTAAACTGCCTTGTGGGGGCCCAACGTGCGTTGGTTTCTGAAATTGCAGGAACCACTGTTGATCCAATTGAAGGCTATGTGGACCTGTACTTTGGTCCGGATGTTGACCTCCTGAATAACCAGGACAATCCATTCAGGAAAGATACGACGGAACTTTACGAAGAGATGAAGAAGTTCCATGAGAATACGGATATCAATTTCCTGATGGATGAAGAGGATCTGACTGAGGAAGAGAAGAAAGTTTATGTGGAATTCGGACAAAATTCTGAAATCGACTTAAGCGATGATGCTGATGACGATACCTCTGGAAGTGAGTTTGCTTTTGAGGAAGCAAAGGTCGGCGAGGATTATTATACTGAAGACCAGATTGTTTCTGAGATTGAGAAGAACTGGAATGCGCCGGTTGAAGAAGTTGTAAATCTTGAGCATGCCAGGGAAGTTAATAGATGGCGTTCGATCAAGCTGGTGGATACTGCAGGTATCAGGAAGGCCAAGTTAGTTGATGGCTTCATTGAGACTCAAAGTGTTTATCGCTCACTTAAGGCGATTTCTGAATCGGATATTGTGCTCTTCATGATTGACTCTACTCTTGGTATTACCCACCAGGATCGGCGTCTGTGTGATATTGCGCTGGAGAAGGGAAAGTCGTTGATCATATGTCTTAATAAGATTGATCTATTAAGGGACGTGTTTGCAGATCAGAAGAAAAAGAAGGATTGGTTACAGAATCTTCAGGATGATGTTCCTTGGCTTTCTTTTTGTCAGTTGGTTACAATTTCTGCTCATAAAAATCGGAATATCAATTATCTTCGTGAGGCGATGAAGCGCACGATTGTTATTCGTAATCGTAAGATTCCGACCGGGGCGCTGAATCGTTGTTTGACTAATCTGACGGATAGACATCCGGTTATTATCAAGAAGACGAATGGGGTTCGGTTTAAGGTTAAGTATGCGTCTATGCTTAAGACTTCGCCGCCGACGTTTTTGTTGTTTAGCAATAAATCATTGGGGATTCCTGTGAATTATCGGAAGTATTTGGTGAATGGGCTCCGGCAGGAATTTAGTTTGACTAATACGCCGGTGCATTTGATTTTCAGGACTTCGACGGATATTGAGAGAAGGATGAAGAAGATTGAGAGGAAAGGGCCGAGGACTTAGATTTTTAATTATTCATGGCCTTTAAGGCGCTTCGTGCGCCTGGACAGGTGAATGTGTTGCCATTCATGGCAACACATTCACCTATCTACGATAGGGGGCAAAGGTACCGTCCGGTACCTTTGCAAGAAAATTACCGCAGTCAATCCGAAGGATTGGCAAGGTCAAGTTCGAACATCAGTTTGGGTATAGGCAGTGACTTACAGAGAACTTATAAATCTGAACATTTAGATTTTACCACGTAAAATTATAAGTAACGATCAGAGTCAGTACATTTCCAGTCAAATCTTCATATCCATACGGACTATCTGCTCTTGTTGAGCCATCCGGATTGTAGATCTGACGGTAATTCTGGGTGAACTTATCAAAAAAGTTTACCACATGATAAAGCCCTTCAACACTCACGTAGGAATTCTTAAGTTCAATGGGAAACTCAAGTCCCGCACCAAGTCCGGTGCCGATACCTCCACCAGGTTCCTTAGGCAGGGCCGGCTGGTCAATAAACTTATTTGTCTGATACCAATATTCCATTCGTCCGATGAAATGCGGATTGGAGTAGGTCACGGCCGTTCCAAGGTCAGTGGTGTCGATGTAATACTTATAACCCACAAAAACACGGGTCATATCACTGACCACAGCACCTAGGATTCCATTGTTGGGATAACCGTTTACAACTGAATCGAGCACCATGGTGTGCTTTGAGTATTCAAGCCCAATGATCACGGCCTTCTGAAAATCCAGGAAATAATTTACTGAGAGATGGAACGTCGGATGGTTGTTGGCGTAAGCGGCCCCGCGATTTCCGGTAAAAGTGGTAAAGCCACCTCCAATATTTACAGAGAAGAACCGGCCATAGCGGTAAAATCTTTCGTCTTCCAGAACCTGGGCAGATTCCAGGTCTTCATTGAAGTCAGAAAAGATATCACTACCTAATGTGGTATCATCTTCCATTTCCTGTGAAATTTGCTCAGAGGACTGGGCCCAAATTGTCAGGGGAACTAAAAGCAGTAAAAAGAGGAGGGACTTGATCATGTTCACAGGTAGAAGTGCACCGCTGATTTAATGAACTGATCACCTAGAGTCTGAATCGAACTTCCACTTTCAGCATCAGCATTGCGCGCAGAAATTCCGAATTCAAAACTAAAACCAATGCTCTCAAGTCCTGCGAAGTGAAATTCAGAGCCCAAAGTACCGTCCATTTGGTAACCTGACTTAACTTTATCGGCAGGGACATCCAGATAATTTTGTGTAGCGAAAAGCCCTGCAAGATAAAAGTTGAGCTGTGGTTCGTCAAAAATGATGCGGTAGAGCTTAACTCCAGCACCAAACAGGGTGTTATTCTCATCGGATTTAAAGCCAAGTAGTCCGCCAAGGGCGAAAGTCTTGGATTGTTGGACCTTAAGTGAGATTGCAGGGAGGCCGTTTGCAAGTTGATTGCTGAGTCCCACGCCCATTCGGCCCCTTAGATCAGCGCTCATGGCGGGAAAAGAGATGGTCATGACAAAAAAGAGGATGGATAAATGTCTCATAACTTAAGTCTAAGGAATCTTTTGATCTTTGACAACGCTATCACTGGGTTTTAAACTCTCAAGGTAATTTCAGATTAAAAAGGATCATACAAATGAGCGAAGCGACTCAAACTTCTACATTAGAGCAAAGCCTGAACAAGACTGACTTCGGTCATGTTCTTTATGAATACCGTAAGCTTTTCCTCGGAGCTTTGCTGGCCATACTTGTAGGAGTCACTGGTTGGGTATTGTGGAATGAATCCAAGAAATCCAGCGCCCTTAATGATTCTGTAAAAGTTTTTGAATTTCAGACCACTGTCTGGAAAGATGCACAGGCCGGGAAGATTCCTCCTGCTGATCTTGTTAAAAGTTTTAATGATTTAGATAAAGCTGTTCAGACAGCACCTGTGATGCTGCCGGTTGCTTTGGAAATGGGTAAGTTTCTTTTTGAGAAAGAGGCTTATGCAGAAGCAGACAGTGTTCTTTCCAAAGTTGAGGGGAATGTTAAAAACCCAGTTGGATCTTTCTTTGTTGGTCTTCAAAGATCAGTTGTTCAGGAAAAAATGGGCAATATAGATGGCGCTATTGCTTCGCTTGAAGCCCTGGCCAAGAACAAGGAAGTTTTAATGCCTGCGAAGATCTCTGTAGATCTTGCACGTCTCTACATTGCAAAAGGTGATAAGGGCAAGGCCCAGACTCAACTTGATTATGTCATCAACACATTTCCAAATGACGAACAGGCCAAGGTTGCCAAGCTTTATCAAGCCCAAATGGCCCAATGAAATTATTGATCTTCTTTAGTCTTCTGCTGGTGGGCTGCTCTAAAATGTCGGCCCCTGAAAAGAAGAAAAATTTCTTCAATGTCACCTGGTCAAAGAACCTGGATCCAGCTTACGTATCAGGAAATCTCCCTATAGGGGTTGGAGCTCCACGCATCTACAACGACATCGTTTATATGGGAAGCATAGCAGGAGTTATGTCTGCCTACGATATTGAAACCGGCAGGGTCCTTTGGTCCCAGCAGGAAAAGACTGAACTCGGGGGACCGGTTGAGTTTTTCAAGGACCATGTAGCATACGGTGGTTTGAATGGTCGGCTCTATGTCCGCCATTACCTTACCGGCAAATTGAAATATGCCATAGATCTCGCTGCTCCCATTGAAAGTGCTCCTTACTTCTTCAACGATCGCTTGATAATTTATCTTAGAGGCCATCAGATCGTGCATCTTGATGCCGAAACCGGAAAAGTTCTCTGGGCCTATAAGCGAGCGGTTCCTGTTGCCACAACTTTGCAAAGAACAACCAGGCCTCTGGTACTTGGTAATAAAATCATCGTTGGATTCGCGGATGGTTTTGTAGGTGCCCTGTCAGTTCAGGAAGGTTTGCTGCTTTGGGAAACCAAACTTGTAGAAAATTCCAAGTTCGTGGATATTGACCTGAATCCACTCCTTGCCATGAATACAATTATCACGGGTTCACCTTCCGGGGAGCTCAAGGCGATAAATCCGGAAAATGGCGCAGTGTCACGCAGCTTTGGCGTAAGTGTTATGGCTCACCCTGTTCTCAAAGGAACCCAGCTTTTGCTTGGGACCAATGATGGGGAAGTCATGCTTATGGGAATGGATGGAGACATCCTTAAGCGAGTAAAAATTTCAGATCAACCTGTAAGTGCGGTAACTTGGTGGAAAGACAATATCGTGGCAGCGAGTTTTGATGGCACGATCAGGGTCATTGATCCCTTAACTTTTCAACCTTTTGATTCTTTTGAATTGGGTTATGACTATTCTTCAATCTTTTCTGACTTAGTGGTCCAAGATGAGTATTTGGCCGTTTACTCCTCAAGGAATCGGCTGTATCTCTTCCAATAATATAAGACCTTCTAAAATATTATGTCTTTCTAAGTTGGACGTAGCTTTTCAATCTTAGGGCGAAGTAACATTTCACAAGTTTTTTGAACCAAAGGATTGTGATGATGAAAACATTAATTGCCCTTCTAGCCTTAACATTTGTTGTGACCGGATATTCGGCCGTAAAGATCGAAGAAGAAGTCTATATCACGGGCCTTGGTCCTGAGGTAGTCAAGGACTTGATCGATACAGGATCAGTTGAAATCGACCACGTAACTTCTGAAGGCTTTGAGGCCTATGGATCCAAGGGACTTAAAAAGCACCTGGACTCCAAGAATATCCCTTACTCGGATATGGTTACTGTGAATAAGAAAATGTTTGCAGGCTATCCTACGCATGAGCAAATTACGAACAAGCTGAAAGCAGCACAGGCCAAAAATCCTGGCATCATTAAGCTTATCAGCATTGGTAAGTCTGTTCAGGGACGTGAACTCTGGATGGTGAAGATTTCTGACAATGTAAATGTTGATGAAGTAGAGCCAGAGTTTAAGTATATCTCTTCTATGCATGGTGATGAGATCACTGGTCGTGAATTAACGACTTTTCTCATAGAGGAAATTGCTGCTAAGTACGGTAGCGATGCTGAGCTTACAGAACTTGTGAATAATACAGAAATCTATATTATGCCTTCAATGAACCCGGATGGTTCTTTTGCCAAGAGACGGGCAAATGCCAACGGTTCAGATCTTAACCGAAACTTTCCGGATATCACTCGTGACCGCGTAGGTACGGCAAGTAACCAGGAAGTTGAAACTCAGGCCGTCATGAAATTCCAGGCAACCCGCAAGTTTGCCCTTTCTGCCAACTTTCATGGCGGAACGATAGTTGCCAATTATCCATGGGATTCAAAATATGACCTTCATCCATTGGATGATTTGGTTAAAGAACTCTCTACTGTTTATTCAGACCTAAATCCTGAAATGAGAAATTCTTCTGAATTTCCTGGAGGGATTACAAATGGTGCTGCATGGTATGTTGTGAAGGGCGGAATGCAGGACTGGAGTTATGTTTTTTATAATGACCTTCAGATTACTCTGGAAGTCTCCCATACTAAATATCCTGATTATTCGGACATTCCTGATTTTTACAAAAGTAACCGTAACTCCATGGTTGAGTTCATGAAGCACGTGCACCAAGGTGCAGGAATCAAGCTTTCTACTCCGGGCCTTGCTGGCACGGTTGGAATTAAGCAAGTCTCACCAGTATCTAGAAATCTTGGTGACTATGCTTTCACAGGTTCTGAATTCTATAAGATTTTACCTGAGGGTAGTTATGTCTTTACTGTGAAAGGTTCTGACGGAACGGCCAAGACTGTTGAAGTCCGCGTAGAGAAGGGCTTTGTGAAGGCCAATGGAAATTACGTAACTTTGTAATTACTTTCCTAGTTTTTCGATAAATTCAAATTCTTCAGGGGTGACTGGCAAGATAGAAAGCCGGTTACCCCTTTGAAGCAATCTCATCTCTTTTAATTCACGACAATTTTTCAACTCTTCCAGAGAGACATGCTTTTTTAGATCCTTTAAAAATGTCACATCGACCACAAACCACCTGGGTGTTTCAAGGGTGGCCTTCTCATCAAAATATTCAGATTCAGGGTCAAATTGTGTGCTGTCAGGGTAGGGAGTAGAAGTCACTTTTGCTATCCCCGCGACCCCTGGGATAGGGCAGCTTGAATGATAAAAAAGGATTTTGTCCCCGGGTTTCATGTCGTCCCGAATGAAGTTTCGGGCCTGATAATTCCGCACCCCATTCCAGGGTTCGGTCTTTTTAGGACGCTTTTTAAGGTCCTCGAATGAGAAAACATCGGGTTCGGATTTCATTAGCCAGTATTTCATGAGTCAATATTCGAGCAAAACGCACGGTTAATCAAGTTTCTCCCATGGGTGACGAAAAGATTCCTGTACGGGAGTATTTATGAAAAAAATGGTGTTGTTGCTTTGTTCTCTTTCAATGGCAGGATGTGCGCACAAACGTGCGGAAGATAAGATCGTTCACTTTCCTTATGCTCCTGAATTATTAAAAAGTATCCAGGCCCAGGTGCCTTCGAGACATCCTGCCTCCATGACTCTGGAAGCAATCGAGGAAAAATCAACTCGTAGGGTGTACTTCACAACGCTTTATCATCAACATCTTGTGATTGGTGCTCATCTGCGTAAGACTTCAGCAATTAACTCTTGTCCACAATTCCATCACGATAAAATTGAAGCTGATGCCTATGGTGTCCCGGAAATTTCCCTTTATGGGGCCAAACATATTGAAGATGATGGTAAGAATTATTTCCCTGAGCTGGTTTTCAATAAAAAGTTTTCATTAAGTGATTATCACCTGTCGCTCCAGGGTGAGCTTGAGACTCTTTGTGAAGAAGGACTTTCTGATAACTTTTATAAGTTTGATAACCTCATCACTCATCATGCGAAACGCACTGATTTCCATATGAAGCCTGATGCCATGGAGTCTGTGCTTAAGATTCCGATCTTTGCTAATTTCTACCTGATTAAGATGATTGAGGCCCGGCATGAACTGGCCTTGAATCACCCTCAGGAAAAACTTTTTATCCGTATGAGTGAAACTCATTGGTTTGATCGTTATGTGTCTACTGCTTCCCGCATGCGCGGTAACTTCCTTAGAAATAAAATGGTGAGAAGATAATGAACAAACTAATTTTGCTGACAGTCTTATTCATGAGCTTTGGGTGTGGAAACGACCATGCTAAGGTTACTAACTTGCTCGGGGAAACCCGGGCCTTTAGTCCGGTTGTGATGAGTGATGCAGAAAGAACCCGGCTGACAACTATTTGTAATGCACTAACCACCAAGGCCCAGGCATTGGCCCAGGTGAATACGCAGAATCTTTCATTTTCAGTTTCACAAAGAGAATGTAGTGCAGCTGCAGGGTTTTTAGCTGGAAGTGTTGTGATTGTGCCTACCACCATCACCGCTAATCCACCTGAATTCAAGCTTCGCAGGGCAGATAATGGTAATCCATTTGTTTATGCTGACCTGGAAACTTCAGAAAGTGGAATCATGAAAACAGTGTGTGCTGAACTGGCCACTGCCACTAATCCAAGAAGGCTTGATAATGGCACTTCTATTTGGATCACTACTTCAGACATAAGTACCACTGATTGTAATCCAAAGGGTAATGAGCTTTGCCTTCAAATTGAAACAGGTACACCTAATGGTACGAATTTTGATATCACCACACGCGAATGGATGAAGTTCCAGCTGGATGCTTCCTTGCCTCGATATGGTTTTTTTACAGAAAGAAGAACCCTTACAAACGCGCTTTGTGGTCTTAACCTGACTTCACAGACCCAGGCCATCCTCAATCAATAAAATTCTATTGCCACCCCAGGTATGAGTCGCGGATAATTGTCCTGGGGGATCTCTATGAAAATGATAGTTCTTTTATCGCTACTTACGCTCGTCAGTTGCTCGGATTTACCAGATGAAGTGGTAGAGATGGAGTCTCAGGAACTATTTAGATTTGAACCTGAACCTGTGAGCGCCTCCGAAGAACTACCTCGTATACAGGCCATTTGTGACGCCCTAAAAGTGAAGGAAGAGCGTTTACCCACAATGATCGGTTCAAGCTATACGTTGATCTTTTCCGAAAAAACATGTGCTGATACTGCAATTGGAGCTGAGGCCGATGTGCCGGTTACTATTGAAAGACCGGAAATTGGTTTTATTTTTAAAAAGGCAAATGGTGATACTTTTGCTTTTCCGGATGTTGAAACATCAGTAAGAGGCTCCGTTTCTGCAATATGCGCCAACATTCACCAGCTCAGCAGTCCTATGCTTACCTCAGAAAAAGGGGCCATAGCCTTTACAACTTTCACCAGCCGCGTTCATTGTGCTTCTGATCATGATACAATTTGCATTCATATCAAGAAGGGTGAGCTCGTTTCAGGTCTTGATTATAAGGTTCATAGCAATGAATGGTTAAAGTTCAAGACAGGAACAGATAAAACTGGCTTCTATGTTGAAAGAAAAATCATTGCAAATGCTGACTGTCCGACCGGCAAGAATATTGAAAAGAGAGCAAGGCTTAAGTAGAGCAGCCCTGGTACATCTTCACGATAACTGTCTTCTTAAGATCATCATCCCAAACAGTCTTGCAGAACTCCACCTTGAACAGTGAAGGGGCCACATTGGTCTTGTCAGGGGGACAGGTTACATTTTCTCTTTTGTCCTCCCAGTAACTCAAGCGTGTAAAATCCATGTTCTCCACTTTCCATTCACCCTTAGGAGAAACACTAAGTGCATAGAAGAAATTGTCCTCTTCCTTGAGGACAATAAGTTCCTTGTTTTTTATATAAAGAGGCTGGTCTCCCAGAGGAAGCTGATATTTTTCGGGAGTTTCACTGTAATAAACAAGGACCGGCTGCGGAGTGAGCAAGGTACCAAGAGGAACTTCAATCTGAGCCTGATCCCTCCAGATAGTTGCTTTTTCATTGGAGAGTGCTTTTACAAATGAAATACCCTTGAGCACTCGCAATTCCTCGTTACCCTTTGGATTATGTTCCTTGCATTGTGAGTTGTAATACATTGGTTTGAATCCCTGCTGGGATTTCTTGATGGTATAAAATTCTATAGGTAATCCGTACTTGGCCCTGAAGAGTTCCAGAAACTGTGCCTTCTTAGGGGGAGTGATGGCCTCGTCTTCTTCAAGTTTAGTAATCAAGTCCTTCCATCTCTGCATCTGAAGTCCCATGACCTGGTCACATTCGGAGTTTTCAGGACACCCCTTAAATTCATGTTCAAAGTCCACAACACTCTTCGGCGGCGGCATCACCTCAATTTTAGGGGCCGCCGGTTGCGCGAACAGTGAGAAACTCAAAAAAAGTAGTAAATAAGCACTAAGCATAGGGGTCCTCTCGTTTTCAAAGGCTTTCTTTTATTATAAGGTCATTCGAATTGTTAAATTGAGGAGGATTTCATGAAAAAGTTAAAAAAGTCGCGCCCTGCAAAGAAAGCGACAAAAAACAAAAAGAGCGGACTCAAGCTTAAGCGCCTTGCTGGTAAGAGAAAATTGCTTAAAGCTCACGCTGGAAAGTAAGCTTACGGCTGCGTTGCAACGAGTCGTCAATTTAATGACATGAAATAATACTAGATCTAGTGTTTTGTATTTGACGGGTTGTTCTTTTGACAGGTTTAATGGATCTATTAGCTCTTTATTTTTTCAAGAGATTTAATACCCTGCACACACACTTTAAAGCCTCCGAATGGAGGCTTTTTTTTCTCCCTTCATCGAATGCATCATAAATCGCTGCCCATCTCAATATTCATCCACTTCATCCAGATGAAGTCTTCCACGCCCTATGATTGCACTGAAAACACAATAGCCTGATATTTTTCACACTATTATCCCCACCATGGGAATGTGGCTTCCTATGATCAAAATTAAGCCGATGCTTTGACCCACAATTCACACACTTCTTATCCCTGGCATAAACCTCCCGCTTAACTTCTGCCGTAATTACCCTTCCAGCAACCTTAGTCCCTTTGGATTGCCTCGGTTTTTCCACCTGCTTAAACTTCTCCTTCTCAACCTTCTCTTTCAAAGCATTAACCATTAACTTCATTAATTCATCAGTACTTATATTCTTCCCAATAAGACTCTTTACTTCCGCAATCGATTCCATCGTCTCATCTGACAAAACATAGGTGACTCTATTATTCTTATCTGAAATCTTCTTCCTCGATTCCCGCGCAGGTTTATCCTTGCCCGAGATCTTTATCAACTTCTTCTCTGTCTCAAATTTAGTTAGATTCTCCACCTGAATCAGAATACTCGCCTTATCTTTAATATCGTTTTCCCGGCAAAACTGATTCACCTGGGAGATATTGGTAAGATTTAATACACCTTGCTCAATTTTCTGCTCGATCTCTGGCATGTCGGCCATCATCCTTGCGGCCGTGATCCTCAAGTGGGCACTGCCTTCACACAGACCTAAGTCCTTTACACACCAATCAAAGAGACTAGTGAATTTCCAATCACAGTAAAGCTTCCGGCGATCAACCTCCTTAATATGGTGAAGTAAATAAGTTGTGGCCTCCTTCTCACGGAAGGCCGCACGTTTAGAATCAAGGCGCAAAATATTATCAGCAATGTGGTGTAAATTCATTCTTGCCTTATACGGAAATCATACGTATGTGTCAAGCAGGAAAATAGGGCGGATGATTTAGAAGGCTACATAACTTCATCTGGATGAAGTGAGGATGGGCTTTGGAAAGTTCCACTTCATTTGGATGAAGTGAGGATGGTCTTTGGGAAGTTCCACTTCACCTGGATGAAGTGAAAATGGATTTTTGGAAAGTTCTTCTTCATCTGGATGAAGTGAGGATGGCCTTTGGAAAGTTCTACTTCATCTGGATGAAGTGAGGATGGTCTTTGGAAAGTTCTACTTCACCATAATGAATTGAGGATGGTCTTTGGAAAGTTCTACTTCACCATAATGAATTGAGGATGATCTTTGGAAAGTTCCACTTCACCTGGATGAAGTGAGGATGGCATTTGGAAAGTTCCACTTCACCTGGATGAAGTGAGGATGGCATTTGGAAAAGTTCCACTTCACTTGGATGAAGTGAGGATGGCCTTTAAAGTTCCACTTCATCTGGATGCACGGCCGACGCATTAAAATACTAGATGCATTCATCCGCTTCATCCGGATGAAGTGACGACCATTTGACTGTGATTTTAACCTAATTTTGTTTGAAAGATGACTTGTTCTAAGTAGCTTTGGTCCCA
>DATLXC010000029.1:0-34294 GCA_035575985.1 Bacteriovoracaceae bacterium
ACGATGGACTCTTTAAAGTCTTTTGAATAACTGGTTCTCATGGAAAACTTTTCTTTTCCGCCCTCGCTGCTCCTAAGTTATAGGAATCTCTGTAAATAATACTTTTGACTTCTACTGGGCAACTTTCCAAAAACCGGGGGCCTTCATCACCAATGGATTTTGCAAGACGCCTTTTAGAGTCACCCAATTGTTCCCTGGCATCGTCCATGAGTCGCCCGGAGATCAAGGATTGTTCTGCATTCGCCACCAGGTTCCAGTAAATTCTCCTGACTGAAATTTGGAGGGCCTTTTTGTTAATCTCTTCTTCGATTTTTGAACGTGAAACCGTTAAGTCATTACGCTTGAGTGAAGATTCAGAAAGGGCCCCAAATAAATCTTTCCAGATATCCATTTGGACCGTGAGGCTTAAGATATTAGTGGTGACATCCTTATATTGCCCGGCCACAGGAGAATTGGCAGAGCGTTGATCAGCTACAAGTGCCATCTGGGCATCAAAGCCTTTGCTAAACTTCTGGCGAACACCGAGTTGGGCCGTTTTTACAGGTGAAAAGATAGGAAGAAAGGAAATGATTGGTCTTTCCTGAGTTTCAGAATAACTGCCCTTTGCAAAAAGCTCAGGTGCATATCTTTCATTTAATACACTACGGTCTTCCATGGAGAGTAGAAGCTGTGACCTGATTTCACTGAGCCTTGGAGAAGATTCCTGGGCCAATTGTATAAGGCTTTTTTCAGATACCATCAAGGTTTCGGCAAATGCAGATAGTGAGAGCAAAAATATTGTGAATAGCATGGGCCAAAATATAAACAGTCGAGGATGTTTAGGCAATTAAACATCCTCGACAAAACATTATAGCCGGGCGCAGTGGCCTGCTCTTCAGGCAAGCTACCTGGAATCCTTCATCAAGTGAGACTAGCTCAAATGGAGCTTATTGAGGATACTGCAGCATCTAAATGGCCATGAGCTATGATGCTATTTTACTTAACAACAAAGCCTCTTTATTTCTCGGAGGCTTGTATCGATATTCTTTAAAATATATTCGTAGGATGTAATTCAACCTAGAGGTTTATTACCAGCTTCTAGAGCAAGGCTAGAGTGTCTCCCTGTTAAAACTGTTACTATTGGCGTCAAGTTTTTGTATGCTCCTCCATCAACAAAGGGTTCACATGAAAAATAAAGTCATATCTTAAAAGCTCATGATGCCATCATTGGAATCCCTAATATCATTGTTGCTGCATTTCTCTGGCGATCTAATACCGAAGGTTTTTATTGCTCGCCTTTGGTTATGGGAAAAGCACAAAAGCCTGATATTACCTGGAGACCTGTCTCCTCCAAGGGCAAAAGGTCGTATGTGGTCATACTGAAGATTTCTTCTCTCGCTGCATCCATGATGCTCACACTTATGCCCAGATCTTTTTAAAACTTCTCGCTTAGTTTCAACCGGAATGTATCTTGAGACTTTATCCTCATTTGCTGTGGCCCGTTCTGATTTTGTTGCCTCAATGACTTTTAACTTTTCATCCAAAAGTGCTTCAAAAACCTCCAGCTCAGATTGATTCCAGCCGAGTTTTTTAATTTTGGCCAGAAGCCTTTCATTGAGGACAATTTTCTTCTCTTCAGGTCTTTTAGCACTTTCATTTTTAAGTTCCCTGCTGGACTTGCCAAGGGCAGAGTTGATCTTCTCATCAATCTTGCCTGGAGGCAGCTTTTCATCAATGATCTGCGCCTGAATGATGGCAGCATTCGTGATCGGAAGCTCACCGGACTGGATCTTTTCTTTTGCCACGGGAGAAGAGACCACCAGTCTCATTGCTTGAATCCTAATCCAGCTCTCCCCCTCGGAGTAACCCAGCTCTTTAATCATATACTTCTGCAGGGTGGAGTAACCATAGTCGACAAAGAGCTTCCGGCGGTTAACCTCATGAAGGTGGTCTAAGAGAATAATAGTTGCAGCTTTTTCATCTTTACCTGCTTTAAGTGTCGCAAGGTGAAGGTCTTTATCGCTGAGTTTAGAAATCATGGGGAAGTTCCTTTGTGATTTGAAATAACTTATCACAGGTTTTCAAGGTGAAAACAGAATGCGTACATTATCCGTACCAGAGTTTTCAATTCAAAGACGTCACCGGATTCTAATTCAGATTTTAACTGCTCAGAGCGAGGTTATAGTGACAAATAGCATAGTGCTGAGGAAGCACTCATAAGAGTGATGGAATTTAAAAAAGACCAGATATTTTGGAGAAAACAAAAAAAATGAGCGTAAAAAAATATTTTTTCCAACGCACCTTTTCCGGATCGCCCGAGAAAACTTACCGACTAGTAATGAATTATCCGTGTCTCATTTTTTGAATTGAAAGACGACACCGAGTTCAAATCCAGATTTTAACTGCTATAGGCGAGAATATAATAAGAAATACCAGAGTGCTGAGGAAGCACCCATAAGTGTAATGGAATTTAAAAAAGACCAGATATTTTGGAGAAAACAAAAAAAAGGAGCGTTAAAAAATATTTTTCCAACGCACCTTTTCCGGATCGCCCGAGAAAGATTTACTGAATCTGGGCCGCGTCCTCTCCGAAATCGCTAATACTCCCTGCTTCCTGAGATATAAATTCAAGAATCATTCTGGAAATCTCATCAGCATGGGTCCAGGGTATTCCATGAGACCCACCTTTAATGACTCTTAGGTCAGCATCAATGAGGTCAGGAAGAAGCTTGGCAGTATAGTCGAAAGGAAGAATTTTATCCTTATCTCCGTGAATGACCAGCATAGGTATATCAATATGGGTTAAGTCATCACGGAAATCTGTAGTCCAGGTGTCTACACATTTATAAAAAGCAATTGGTGAGCTGGATGAAGCAAGAATAAAATCGGCACGAAGTTTTTCATCACTCACACTAAAATTGAGTTTTCCAAGATTATAAAAATTATTAAGAAACTCTGTTATAAACTCATAGCGATCTTTTACTATTGCTGCTTTAAAACCCCTGAATACTTCCTTATCAACACCGTTTAAAAGGAAAGGAGGTATTGGCGAAATTAAGACTCCGCATTTCACTCGCTCGGATCCATACTGGCTTATATAACGAGTTACCTCACCGGTTCCCATAGAGTGGCCAACTAAAGTCACATCACCAAGGTCTAGCTCGGTCATGATTGCATCCAGATCTTTAGCAAAGGTATCATAATCATAACCAGTCGCTGTCTTGGAAGACTGACCAAAACCCCGGCGATCATACGTAATAACCCGGAAGCCTTTTTCAAGGAAGTAAGAGACTTGTTTTTCCCAGGCGAGTCCTGAAAAAGGATATCCATGAATCAAAACCATTGGATCACCCTGGCCATGATCCTCATAATAAAGTTCAATTTCGGTTGAATTTTCCTGTCCTACATTTATGAATGGCATACGCTCTCCTTGTTTGGTTAATTGGGGAGATAGTACTTCCAGATAAGTGAATTAAACTTTAACTAATAATGAATTTTGGTTTTCTTTACCAGGGAATTTTTTCGCCGCGATAATTCAAGAAAGATCCATTCTGGCCTGCATCTGCATTTTCTATGAGTTTCCATATTCCGGCACTGGAATCCACCGCAGACAAGGGTGCACCATTCCCACCCATTCTTGTCTTGACCCAACCTGGATGAACGAGAAGAGAAATCAACCAGGTCTCATCAATGGAAAGGCATTTAAAAAACATATTCAGGGCGGATTTGGAGGCCCGATAGCTATAAGAGCCGCCTGACGTATTATCCTGAATTGATCCCATTTGACTTGTTATCTGCAGGGAAACCGGTCTTGAAGATTTTTTAAGCATAGGGAGAAGTGCTCTTGTGACAAACAGGGGCATTATAGAATTGGTGAGAAAAGACAACTCAAAATCTTTGCGTGATTTGTCGTCGCTATAGATACCGGCATTGTTAATTAAAACATCTACACAGGACCAGTCTTTTACCGCTTGAGCTATCTTTTGCTCAGCATTCTCAACATCTAAGTCTAATTGCAATAGTATCAGGTTTTTTGATTCATTTTTTAGTTGCATGAGCTCATGAGAATCTTGAGGCTTTCTTGCAATTGCTAAAACCTTATGACCTTTTATGAGAGCATGACGAGTCAGCTCAAGTCCAATACCACGTGAAGTTCCGGTTATAACTACATTCATTTTCTTGGTTTCTCGAATTTTAAGGTCATCCGATCACTTTCGCCGATATCTTCATACTTATCTCTGTCTTGATCACCCAATCTGTAAGTCGGGGGCAATACCCAGACACCCTTTGGATAATC
This sequence comes from Bacteriovoracaceae bacterium, assembly GCA_035575985.1. GTDB lineage: Bacteria > Bdellovibrionota > Bacteriovoracia > Bacteriovoracales > Bacteriovoracaceae > Peredibacter. The sequence continues at coordinate 4,277 of DATLXC010000029.1, forward strand.
GGCCTTATCTTTTGGGTTGGCATTAATTTCAGACTTAGCACCTGTATATATAAATCCGGCGCTCTGTGCTATGGCTATAACTGCCTTCTCGGTTAAATAACCACTTTTAGGATAATTCTTCTGACCATCCTTGATCCGATGTTGAACCACACCAAGGGTTCCTCCCGGTTTAAGCAATTCGTAGAAGAACTTAAATGAGAAGGATACGGAATTATCTGCAACCCAGTTATGAACAGTATTGAAAGTGAGTACTAAATCGGCAAACCCCGGCTTGGCATTTGTTCTTTTGTTGAGCGGCTCAAAAGGAACAAATCTTGTCTTAGTTTGAATATCTTTATGACTTAATAAAATATCCTGTAATTTTTTTTCATTTTCAATAAGGAAGGCCGGAGGGTTTGAAGGCAACCGCGGGACTACCATCACGTATTGACCTTTAGCGGCCAGATAAGGGGCAAGTATCTCTGTATAGTAACCTGCACCCGGTGAAATATGGGCCACAGTCATTTCTGGTTTTAATCCAAAAAACTTCAGCGTTTCTACCGGATGCTGGTAATGATCACGCTCTTCATTTTCAGGTGCGCGGGAATTGGAACTTACTGCTTCCTCTAAACTACCAGGAAGTGGCAGGTCACCATTTTTATCCCGGTGGGAACATGAAAAAAAGATAAGAGAAACTAATAGTAAAATTTGCAGGTTCATCTGGTTTTCTCTCTTTTATAAAGTTCTCGCATCCAATGGCAGCATAATTTTAAAAATTGTACCAGTCTCTTCAGTACTTTCCACATCGATGCTTCCACGGTGGGCCTCAGCAATTCCTTTAACCAATGTGAGACCTAGACCCCAGCCTTTCTGGTTGCTTTTACTGGCCGAATCAGTTCTTCGATATTGGGTAAATAATATGGCCTGATCATCCATGGGAATTGGTTGTCCTTCGTTATGAACTTTCAGTTCAACCAGATCCGTCCTTTCATTTAATGAAATCGTAACAGGCGTTTGTGAAGAGCCATACTTTAGGGCGTTCAAGCAGAGATTTTCAAGAATCCTACGGATCCCGCTATGACTCCAAAAGCCATCAAGCTTCTTGGGAGAATTTAGCTTGAAGCGATTCCCATAAACAGAAGCAAGTTCATCTATTGTGTCCTTCGTGAGCTTTGTCAGGTCACATGGCTGGATATTAAGTGGGACCTTCTCTCCTGCACTTATTCTGTTTGCATCAAGCAGATCCCGGATCAATTGATCTGCACGATCTATATGATCAGAAATCTTGATCGCATTTCTTTGAATGGAGTCAGCATCATAATTTTTCCGTGCTATTAATTGCGCGCTCATTTTGGCAGCGGTAAGTGGAGTTCTTAAATCATGCGTAAGTGCGGCCACAAAACGCTCCCTCAACTCACGTTCATCTTCCAGTTGCTGGACCATCTGCTTATGTTCCTGGACATCAGTAATATTACCAATCCACTTGCTAATATTTCCTGATTCATCTCTGATGGCCACAGCTCTGGACATAAACCATCGGTACATACCATCTGACGCTCGTTTCATACGAAAATGTATCTGGTAAGGCTCGCCAGTTTGAATTGAGTGCATCCAATTCTTCTCAATACTCTCAATATCATCAGGATGCATTGCAGTTGGTGACTCATCCCAATTAGATCCTCTTTCCATTCCAGTATATTCGTACCACCGGTCATTATACCAATCAACAAATCCATCAAGCCTCGCCGTCCAGACCATATGAGGCATAGCATTTGAAACTTCTTCAACTAACTTCCTGGAGTGAACCTGCTCAGTAACATCCTGAACTAATGCCAGAACCCCTTTAATGGTCCCATCCTCTTCATTCCTGAATGGTTGATAAATTATGTTAACCCAGTGGTTTACTATTTTTCCTTCATTATCAGGGATATTTAAGGGCAGTTCTTTTCCGTTATAAGGTATGCCGGTATGATAAACGCTATCCAAAAGGGGGACAAAATGTCCTACTTCTTCAGTGGTGAATGCTTCACGCAAGGTCTTCCCCTGTACCTGCCGGCCGACTAATTTTTCATAGGGTACATTAGCAATAACGAATTTATGTTCTTCGCCTAATAAAATGACCATTGGGATAGGTGATTGCTTGAAAAATTCCTTTAATTGATTCCGATCGTGTTCAACCAAAAGATGCTTTTCTTTTAACTCAGTAATATCCACTGATAGACCAATAAAAGAGTTGCCAGATTCATTGGTAAGGCCCTGACCTCTTGCTTCTATCCATTTAATATTACCATCAGGAAGAACGATCCTGAATTGATGGATGTAGGGATTTTCTTTTTGTACAGCTTCCTTCCAGATTCTATTAAACGCTTCCCTGTCATCAGGATGGAGTTGCATATCAATAACATTGCCATGAATTTCTTTTACACCATAAATGGAAGCAAGCTGGGGCGAACCAGTCATTTCCCCGGTTCTGAGATCTACCTGCCAGGTACCCATTAAGCTCGCTTCGAGGGCAAGACTGAGATGTTCCTGATTGGTGGCAAGTTTATTAACTAATCTTTCACGCTCTTCGAGCAATATGTTTCGCTCTTTATCGGCCTTACGAACCCGCAGCCAGGCCTTAATTGTACTTAGGAGAATCAAGGGATTTGTGGGAGTAATAAGATAAGCATCGGCCCCACCTTCAATACCTCTCACATGATCTTCACCGGTGGTGAATGCAGCTGAAGTCAGGATCACCGGTATACGTGCAGTTTCAACATCTGCTTTCAAGCGGGCGCAAATATCATATCCACTAAAATCAGGAAGCTTCACATCAAGCAGGATTAAATCGGGATGTTCTTTGGAAAGTTTTAAAGCTTCCTTTCCATCTTTGCCTTCAAGAACCTGATAACCAGCTTCCTTGAGGTGCATGGAAAGTACATAGCGATTAGTTTCCAGGTCATCAATTATTAGAACCAAGGGGGACTTGCCATTTTCTTTGATGGCGCGCAGCGAATAGGTTTCATCATTCATAGTATATTCGTATCAAAACTCCTTAATACTGGCTAATTATCTATAGGTGCCATAAGCAAACCAGTCTGATATTCTGAGTCATGGCCATGACTACAACCCTTTACCGATTTCAAATCGAGCTTTCAGATATTCACCGTGGGATCTATGAAACACTGGATTTTCGAGTGGCCCAGCATCCATCCGAGCACATGCCCTACCTCGTGACACGAGTCCTGGCCTTTGTGCTGAATACCCAGGAAGGGTTGGCCTTCTCGGCCACAGGACTTCATGACCCAGATGCAGCGGCCATGAGTATTCCCGATTCCTTCGGCGGCCATAAATTACTTATCGAAATTGGCAGTCCCAGCGCACGCAAGCTACACAAGGCCACAAAAGTTTCAAAAGCTGTAAAAGTTTATACTTACAAAAACCCTGAAAGACTCATGAGTGAACTAAGAGATGAGAAAGTTCACCGGGCCCAAGAAATAGAATTTTATTCTTTCACACCAGAGTTTCTGGAAGAGCTTTCACTGGTGCTTAAGCGGGATAATCGTTGGGGAGTCTTGTTTAATGACGGCAGGGTAAGTGTCCAGGTGGGTGAACAGACAGTTTCCGGTGAGCTTAGTTCACACCTCTATTAAAAAAAACGGCCACCTTTTTACAGTGACCGTTTTTTCCATCTACGTTTCTGAAGGCTTACTGCCTTGACCAACCAGTGAAAGCTGCTAACTTTTTACTGGCCGTAGACTTGATCTAATTCTATTAAAGAGCCTCCTCTCCGAATAGAGAAAAAATCTAAATTCATTTTTAAGATAACTAAGCAGCTTTTCTTACTATTGTGGATTCATCTTCATCCTCAAAACCTTAGCTATTAGCATCTGCTTGTACCTGATGAGAGAACTACCAGAAGGGAATGCTTGCCTCCTGATTTAAACTTAAAGAAACAGCTTAAGCATTGCCATTGGGGGACAGGGAGATTCATCATTTAGTTACTTGCAGGAGGAGTGGATGGAAAGAATTGGTATTGAAATGGAGTTTCAACTTATTGATGAAGACACCTATGACTTGGTAGATAAGATTGAGCCTCTTTTAGACAGGATTGGGAGCGACAACAACATATGTCACGAAGTCTTTCAAAGTTGTATTGAAATCAAAACTGACCCGGTAGAAAATGTTGCTGCAGCTAAAAAACAAATCCTGGAAAAACTTCAGAAGGTTTATGCTGAGGCACAACCCTTAGGTATCCGCCTTTGCTCCCTAAGTGTCCATCCTTTCACTAAAAGGACACCTGAAACAACAAAGGAAAAGAGGTACCTTGAATTTGCAAATGAACATCCCTATATCACTCGCCACCATCTGACATTTTCCACCCAATTGCATGTGAGTATGAGTTCCCTTGAACAATCAATACAAGTCATGAACAAGTTGAGGTATCTCCTTCCCTTATTCACGGCCCTTTCGGCCTGCTGTCCATTTTGGCAGCAAGAAAAGACAGGGTTTGTTTCATTCAGGCAATATCTCCTGCAGGCAGGACTTAATGGTGGCACACCTCCGGTCTTTGCAAATAAGAAAGAGTTTGAGAAATACCTTGAGACTGCAACCAAGGTTGGAGCAATCAAAGGCCTGAAAGATATTCATTGGGACATAAGACCTCGTCCGGACCTTGGGACTCTTGAATTCAGAATCATGGATGCCGTCCCGAAAATTGAGGAGGCCATGGCACTTTCCACACTCGCTCATTATACAATAAGCGCCCTGAAGGTAAAAACCCTGAAGGAATTATTGCCCTCGGTTTTCAGTGAGATCCTGCCACCCTCATGGGCAGTTCAAACTAATACTTTTCAGGCCTCTCATTCTGGTATTGAAGCTCAATTTATCATCAATCAGGACGGAGATACTGTGAGTTTAAGAAAAATGGCAGAAAGCCTCCTGGAAGAGATGGACATTCCCTTGCTAAAATATATGCTCACCTATGGATTACCTTATCAAAAGATAAATGGGATCTATCATGAGACTGGATCATATAAAGAAATAATCAAATACGCTTCAAACGAATTGAGTAAGGAGGTTATGGGCCACTGGCATTAGCTTTGCTTCTTATGTCCCTACCAAAGGGGGCCACTTTGAATACACAAGGTATAATTTTAATTACAGGGATAAGTGGTTACATAGGAAGTGCTTTTGCGAAAGTGCTCACACCCGAATACCAAGTCATAGGCCTCGACAAGGACATCCCCGCGGAAAAGATTCCTGGAGTTTCCTATTTTTCACTGGATATCACCTCTGCCAGTCGCATTGACACAACTCTTCAAGACATCAAGGACCAATATGGATCAAGGATCATCTCAGTCATCCATCTTGTGGCCTATTATAGTTTTGATGGCAGGGAAGATAAACGCTATGACACCATCACAGTCCAGGGTACCCGAGCACTTATGAGGCAGATCAGGGAAAAATTCCACACTGAACAGTTTATTTTCTCAAGCAGTATGCTCGTTTACCGTCCGGTAGAAATAGGTGAAAAGATCAGGGAGGATTCTCCCCTGCAGCCTGGATGGGCATACCCTGCATCTAAAGTCAGGACGGAAGAAATCCTGAAGAAGGAACAAGGTAATGTCCCGGTGGTTAACCTGAGGATTGCAGGAGTCTATGATGACTTCGCTCACCAACCAACACTGGCCAATCAAATTATGCGTATTCATGAAACCTGGCTGACATCTGTTCCCTTGCCGGCGAATCCGGATAAAGGTCAATCTCTCCTTCATATAGATGACCTGGCCCTGATGATTCCTCCCCTTATTAAAAAAAGAGAAGAGTTCGCCCGATTCGAAACTTTTGTCATCGGAGAAGAAAATGTCATGAGCTATCGTGAAATCCAGCAGGAATGCGGAATGCTTCTTCACAAAAGGCCCTGGCCTGTTATCAGGATTCCACGTTTCGTTGCAACCTACGGGTCAAAGATGATGGAGAAAATGCCCTATATACGGACACCTTTTATCAGGCCCTGGATGATCCCCCATGCAGACGAACACTTCGATGTTGATCTAAGCAAGTCTAGATCAGTTTTAGCATGGCAACCTGAGCATGACCTAAGAAACAAACTACCTGTCATTGTTTCAAATCTTAAAACAAATCCATCAAAATGGTATGCGATCAATAAAATTGAAAAACCATTCTACCGGCCACTGGAATGGATTGGCAGCGATGCTGAACGTAATCTGTGGTTAGCAGCTATCGGAAATATCTTCCTGGGCATTTGGTCCATGGCAAACCCTTTCGGTTTCGGGAATCTAGAGCGAGGAGAATTCCTGGCAGAGATAATTTTAGGTTTCCTAATTACACTAGTAGCTATTCTTTCACTTGTGCCAACTCTGAGATGGTTCAGGTGGGTTAATGCCGGACTCGGTACACTACTTATGTTTGCCCCGCTGGCCTTCTTTACTACATCAGATGCAGCTTACTTGAGTGACACCTTGATAGGGGGAATAGTCATACTCTTGTCGGTCTACACTCCACCTCTGCCTGGAGAAGATGCGGAACTGGGCAAGCCTCCTGGCTGGACCTATAATCCGTCTACGGCAGGACAAAGGCTCCCCATTATGCTCCTCGCCTTCATTGGCTTTTTACTTTCCCGCAATCTCGCATCCTTCCAGCTCTTACACATTCCCGACGTTTGGGATCCATGGTTCGGCGATGGTACAAGAAGAGTTTTAACATCAGATATCTCTAAGGCCTTTCCAGTATCAGACGCAGGTCTGGGCTCCCTCACCTATCTTCTGGATGTCATTGCAGGTGCCATGGGAGGCAGAAACCGTTGGCGAACAATGCCCTGGGCAGTCATCATGTTTGGTTTCATGATCGTTCCAACCGGAGTTACAAGCATTACTTTAGTCATGCTCCAGCCTATTGGCGTTGGTGCCTGGTGTACTCTTTGTCTGATTACAGCGTTCATCATGTTGATCATGGTGCCTCCCGCAGTGGATGAAGTGTTGGCCTCAATTCAATTCCTGAAACGCAGAAAAAATGCAGGGGAGCCCTTCTGGCGGGTATTCTGGCTAGGAAGTGAAACCGCAGAAGTTTGGGAACCAAGGCCCGTTCCTAAAAAAGGTAACTTAATTAATATTATTGTGTGTTCTATCTTAGGAATGTGGCTCATGCTGGCCCCTGCCTATTTTGGGATTAAGGGAATGGCCGCTTCCAATATCTACATCATTGCAGCACTTATTGTTACCTTCTCTATTATTGCTTATAACGAGGTCTCACGAATCACCCGACTGTTTAATATTCCTTTCGCCCTATGGTTATCAGTTTCCGCCTTCTTTTTAGGCGAGATGAGTGAAGTCGCCCAATGGCACTCACTTATTGTGGGTCTCGTAATTACTTTTGCTTCATTACCAATGGGAAAAAGGATGGAAGCCTTTGGCAGCTCTGATAGCTGGATCCACTGGACACCTCTCAAGCGATGAGAAAATTATCTTATTCCCCAGCCGAGGAACCATAAGGCAACTGAATAGATAATAACCAGGACAATAACCACCGAATCGGACACCAGTCCAAGAGTGCCATTCTCGACATAATGTTTGGGAAAATAATTTGCTAATATATTTTTAGAATACAAAGAAAATAGTATCACCGAAAAAAATCCGAATAACCCAATGACTACAAAAGAGGCCCACCAAATTGTACTGTCCCTGAAATCTTCTACCTTTTGCACAGTTTGTGGCATTGTCCTTTGCTCAACCTTTTCTGTTATCTTTGCCGGAGCTGGCATAACAAAGGCCCTATTAGATTCCTGATAGCCTGGCTCACCTCTTGTGACCCGTTCAAGGTTCCTTATATATCCTGTATCCGGAATCATGTGCTTGGTCGAAGGTGTCTTGATATTCATTGGTTGAATTTGAAAAGTACCCCAAAAATCGATCACATCGCCAACTAGAAATTGTTGGTTGTCCAAAGTTTTGTTCCACTTAATGTTATAGTCTTTACGGCCAACAGAGGACTTAAACTTAACGAATTTATTTTCATAACCCCATGTATCTTTTAATGAGTCAGTGATGGAAAAATCTATCGTAGAAGGCCTGGTAATCCCTTTTATTGTTAACTCTCCTAAGGCCCTGAACTTACCAGTACCGATTTGTTTGATATTCTGACTGGAAAATAAAATATAAGGGTGGTGAGTGCTTTGAAAGAAATCATGTCCTTTCAAATGCCCGTCCCGCATCCTGTTGCCAGTATCAATGGAGGATGAAGCAATTTTCACTTCCAACTTAGTTATATTATTTTCATCCAAATCAACTTCAGCTCTAAATTCATTGAACCTTCCGGTCAGCTCAGAGAGTCCCATGTAAGGGACCTTGAACATAATCATGGAATGGTCTTTATTTAAAACCCAGGTTCCTGCGAATGAAAAAGAGGACAAAAATGATAAACAAATGACTAAAATTATCCTTATCATAAGCTAACTATAAAGGGTGCCTGGCCACTTTGGCTTTGATTTTCAGAACGGAAATACCTTATCATTAAAGAATGACTATACTTGCCCAAGCCGTTGCCCTTGCTTTCTCCGCACTCCCTATGAAGTGTCTCCTCCGTGAATATCCTAACAAGATGGATCATGTGATGAATAATGCGGGAGAAGTATTAAGTCCCAGAACCCTCCATCCTGCCTTCTATGGATGTTTTGACTGGCACTCCTCTGTCCATGGACACTGGATGCTGGTGAAACTGCTCAGGACTGAACCACAGCTACCTAATGCCAAGGAAATCCGTAAACTCCTGAACCAAACACTGACCAGCGAAAATATCCAGGTAGAAGTTAAATACCTACAGGCCGAAGGAAGAAAATCTTTTGAGCGCACTTATGGCTGGGCCTGGTTGCTCAAACTTGCTGCCGAACTACACGGATGGGACGATCCGGATGGAAAGCGTTGGAATGAGGCGCTGAAACCTCTCGCCAGTGCCATGTCTCTTCGTTATATAGACTTTATGCCTCGCCAGACTTACCCCATCAGGACTGGGGTTCATCCGAACACGGCCTTCGGTTTATCGTTCGCCCTCGATTACTCCCGCGCTGTGAAAGATGAGAAGCTTGAGCAACTGATTATTGAACGAAGTAAGACGTATTTTCTGAAGGATAAGGAAATTCCAGTACAGCTTGAACCCGGAGGAGAAGATTTCTTTTCCCCATCGCTCATGGAAGCAAGTCTCATGCGCCGGGTACTAAACCAAAAAGACTTTACCCAGTGGACTACAAAATTCTTCTCCAACTTTGAATCTAAAAAACTCGCTCCTATTTTAACTCCCGCTATTGTTTCAGATCGCACCGATCCAAAACTTGCCCATCTCGACGGGCTTAATCTTAGTCGCGCCTGGTGCATGAAAGAGATTGCCTCTGCCCTCCCTAAAGGAAGCCCTGGCGAGAAACTTTTTAGTCATGCCGCTGAAGAACATGCAAAGGTTGCCTTACCGGCCGTTGCAAGTGGGCACTATGAAGGTGATCATTGGCTTGCCAGTTTTGCGATTTATCTGCTTTACTCGAAATGACCGCATGCGTCATTGCTGATTATCCAACTGCCGGGTATGTAATTTAAACACTCACTGTAGGCACAATGCCCTCCACCCCCTATACCTAGAAAAAATATAAGGGGTGTTGAATGCGTAATTTAGGTTTATTGGTGCTATTAAGCGCCGGGATAGCACATGCAGGAGTTGTTGGTGACTTTCGTCATACACGGAATCTACCAGGTTATATTGATTTAAATCCAAATAGTCGCACCTTCCAGGGTCCATTTACCCGCGATGTGAATTATGGCGATGGAGTTATTCTCGATACTCCTTCTGAACTCATCTCCAAGTATATGGTGGCCGGCAGGATCGATACCCAGAAAATCCAAACACTCATTAGTGAGATTGAGCATTATCGCACTAATGCCCGCATAGCTTATTGTCAGGTCGAGATGGCCGAAGACAAATTGACTCAGGCAGGCTGTAAAGAAGGCAATCTCGGTGAAAAATTTGCAAATAAATGGGACAAGAAAGATCTCAACGTTGCTTTAAAGTACGCAGTCAAGCGCCTGCGGGAAGCGATTCAATATGCCCCATCAGTTGCCCCTCATAATATCAACATGCCTGATTCTCAGAATTTTCTTGAAGCATTCTTTGATGCGCTTGAAATTTACCAGGGTGTGGTCCAGGAAGATTCCCAGGTAGGACGTTACGAGGGCCTAGGCGATGCACTAAGACCGGTACGTGAAATCTTAAAGCACAACACAATCCAAAAAGGCAGAATTGAATCTGCCAACCTTACTAAATCCATTAATGGTGGCCAGGTATTTTACTCGCCTGAAGAACTCGCACAGATGGACGAAAACGGCGAAGACATCTCTTTGCTTGACCCTCTTGATTCAGGTTTCTGGCGTGCTCCAAAAAATTTAATTTCTGCTTATAACACCACTAACTATCAAAATGAGGAAATCCCTTATTTCAAGAAAGAGATTACTGATACTGAGATCAAACGCTTAATGGATCCTAAAATTCCTGTTGAGATGTCTTATAAAATTGTTATGCCAAGAGGCTCAGGCGAGACTCCTAAGATTGTTGCCAAATATGGCAAGTCTGAATTTAAAATCAAGTTCACTACGGACCGTATGGGTGCACGCAAAACTTCAGTTGTCATGCATGAGCTGATGAAAGTTGCCCGGGATATGGAAGTAAACGTTGAAACTGTAGCTAACAACCTGGCGTCGGCCATTGGTTTCACGGTGGATGGCACTTACTATAAGGACATTGTTAAGCTCTATTTTGAAAAAGATATTTATGAAAAAGGTGAATTCGATTCCGAGTACGCCAGGATGGTAGAAATACTTGATACTCATTACGGACATATTTACAATACTGCTTCCGCCCTTAAGAATATCAAGATTGATTCAAGCGGTAAGAAATACATTGAACTCAAGCACGTTTCGCTAGAGAGAAAGACTGATCTTGAAACGGATATGAATATTGGTTCTTTCGTTCGCAAGGGCTTGGGCAAGTCCCTTAAGCGTGAACACCGTGCCTTTGCTGTTTTCCTGGCGTGGGTCTGGGATACAAACACCAAAGACGCCAACAATGCCTTAAAGCTCATCCCCTACACTGATAACAGCGGTCAATTGCGCTACAAGCTTGCTTTTTCTAACTCGGACATGGGCTCTACATTAGGTTCAAATCGTCCCAATCTTTATAACTTCAAGTTGATCAATACCTTAACTAAGGATGCTAATGGGAATCCTGAATATTTAAGATTCAACTTCTGGAGAGTTTACCCGCTGGATATCATGGAGGCCGTGACGTTTGCTGATGCCAAGTGGATCGCCAGGCTAATCGGACAACTGACACCGGAACAAATTTATAACGCTAACCGTGCTGCTGGTTTCACCCATGTCATTGCAAAATACTATACTGCTTTGATGATCAACAAGCGTAATGCCTTGATAGATGCATTAGGACTCATGAACACAAAAGTTCAGAGCAACTCAGGTGCACCAGTTGTATTGAAGAAGCTTGAAGGTTTCACAGGTTCACTTGAAGGGTATGAAGAATTTTTTGAAAATGGCTACTTAACTGATCCGGAAAATAAGCTGACTGATCCGGCCGTTGATCCCTTTCCTCGCTTTTGGGGTGCTGGTATCACAAATCGCCATATAGAGGGTGAACCACAGGCATATTTTATTAAATTATTGAAGTTCAAGATCATGACTACGATTGGAAATTTCATTTATAAGGCCACACTCCGTGGTACTAACTTGAATCAACACGGTCAAGTGGGCTTTCGCGAGATGAACCTGGATGATATCTCCCTTGCCGCTGCCTGTGCACAGAAATGCTTTTTCCACGGTATGCAATTTGGAGTGGAAGGATTTGTTCCATGGAGATTTTTAATAGACAATCCTGACCCTGATGCTGAAGCTCCGTTTCTATTGGTAGATCTCTACAGGCTAGGCTTTTTTGCCGGTGCCAATTTACAACAATTTTTTGGCGCAGCTATTCCTGGGGAACTTTCTCTTGGAATCGGTGCTAAACATTATCAGGTTGCAGAGTATATAAAACTCAGGCCTATCATGGATATCGAGGACTTTTTTGATCGTAAGATGGACTTGCTCAAAATGCCTAAATTGCATTTTCAGTCGGCCCGCGCCCAGACCATTGCTTCACTTGAAAAAGGCGAAATGCTTATTCAGACCCATTATGTAGGACTTAGGGCCGAGGCAACTCTCAAGCCGGCCTTCATGGGAAGCATGATGCCGTTTGTTCCTTCAGTAACTTTCCAGGGCAATGCCGTAAAAGCAAACCGGGTAACTTTCCTTGGCCAGGGTGATTCAAAGCTCCTCGTAGGCTGGGATAAATTCAAGGAACTGATCGGTAGGGCACGTCTCAACGTTTTTGACTTTATTATCAAAGTTTCTGTAATGGAAACCAAGCTGCGCAAACTTCAGTCATTGCAGCGGACTTTTTCTTTTGACCTTAATAAGGAAGAAGATAAAGACGTTCTTTTCGGGAATCTTAACGAACTCTTACCAGACGAAGTTCCAGGTCAGTATGTCCTCGCTAGCCGCACTACTCATTTGCGTGAGCGTTCATTCTCCCTTGGGTTTTTCAGGCTTTTCCGTCGGGAGGCTTTCCGCAGAAAGATCCATGTTGAATATAACGATTTTGAAAAAGATTTCACTTCGAGCAATTTCACTTATGTCCGTGAACTTGCAAAAACCAGGCTTACGCGCCTCCTGGGATCACATACTTCAAATTACAAAGTCCAGGCGAGTGTGAATACGTCCAATGAAGTTTACGCCAAAATCAAGCTTACGGGTGCATTCCAGAATATGAACAAGTGGAAGTTCCAGCACATGCTGGATAAATATACACCATTGTTACCGGATAATTTCATCCAGTTTGATCCAAACGCCGTACTGGATAACTTTGGTGTTCTCGATTTGAATATTGAAACTATCTTTTCAGACAAGGCCTTGCGTAAGATTTTTGAAGACCAGATGACAAAGTTCAGGATGTGCGGAATTTACAGTGAGGTCCACAAGCTTGACTGGACTAATGAAGACTGCGAATACTTAAGTGAGAGACGCCTAGCTCTTCCTGGATTCTTAAGCTCCGGCCTTGATATCGATAAGAAAAGATTTGTAAGAATCTGGCCTAAGTACAAGGATGCTCGCGAGAATTTCTGGAAAATTACGAATATGGAAAAATCCGTTTCGAATACGAAGAAAATCAATGCGGCCTTGAAGAAGATCGTAGAGATGATGCATGATACAGGTGACTTTGATTACCAATCAATGAAGCTATTTCTCGCCATGGCGGGCAATGATAATTACTATCGCCGTGCCAGTATGTATTCGTCTTTGGATGCCTTCCCTGGCAAGCAGGATCTCATAAGCCAGGACTCAACAGTTTCTGGTGGGTTTGGTCCGAGTGAGAGCATGCTAAGTGATTCGCCTCAGGATGAATTTGAGATGTTCACTGATCGTGTTCATAAGGGACTTACTGGAATTTTTTATAATGAAATGGTGCTTTCAGCAACTTCAGTCAACTAGAAACATGGCGCATAGTTTAGACTATGCGCCATTAGTTTAGACTATGCGCCATTCTTTTTTTGCTTATGGCCTAATGAACTTAAGAGTCATGCGATCACTTTCACCAATCGCCTCATACTTCGCCTTATCTTTCTCGCCCAACCTAAGTGATGGAGGAAGAGTCCAGACACCCTCGGGATGATTGGCAGTATCCTTTGGATTTGCGTTGATCTCAGATTTTGCAACAAGTTTAAAACCTGCTTTCTTTGCCAGATTAATCACTTGATCCTCAGTCATGTAGCCACTCTTAGGATCTGTTTTCTTTACTGAACGATGTTCCGAAACGCCCAAAATTCCACCAGGCTTAAGTGCCTTAAAAAAAGAATGAAAAGCTGGTTGCGCAGAATCATTACCAAGCCAATTATGGACATTGCGGAAAGTTAAAACAATGTCAGCTGTACCAGGTGCCACGATGTCTGGTTTCGTTAATGGAGAGAATTCCACACGTTTAGTCTTTTCTTTTACCAATGGATGGACTTCGAGAATTTTCCGAAGTTTCTCTTCATTGGCCATTGCATAGGCCGGAGGATTTGGCCACCAAATAAGGTGCCAATATCTCAGTATACCAGCCGGCGCCGGGAGATATTTCAACTACTGTCATGTGTGGTTGGATGCCGAAAAATTCAAGTGTTTGTTGCGGGTGTCGGTAAATGTCACGTTTCTTATTCTCAGGGTTCCTGTTAGTTGAAGCAATGGCCTCTTCAAGTGAAAGAGGTAGTGCCTTATTGCTTTCTTTTTTTACCTGGGAGCAGGAAATAGAAACCAGGGAAATCATCATTAATAGCAGTATTTTCATTAGTAACCACTTAGTTAAAGTTTATGTTCTGAATTAATATAGGTTTGCGTGAAGAATCATGTCCAGACTACTTCTAACTAATGATTGTCGCATGGGTTTCGCCTGTGCGACCATTACTTAGAATGAAGCTGCTCTGCCTGTCATTATTTTACTTTTTATTTTTTATGCGTCCCACTTTGGCCGACACAGTAGAACAACCTACTGATATAAATATTGATCGCGTAAAATTCAGCAAGAAGGAAAACTTGATAAACTTTGGAGCAGTTTATGGGGCCCAATGGATCTATTATCTTGCTGGCCAGAAAAGTATCATTGAAGATCACGGTTCACTTAAGAATTGGTATGGCCACCCTCTCAGGCCTCACTTTGACAAAGATAGCTTTGACTTCAATTTATTCAAGCACTCCCTTACAGGAAATTATTATTATCTTTGGTATCGCTCCAGGGGACACACGATAAAAAATGCGTTCTTCTGGACTTTCATGTCCTCTCTGGCTTTTGAATTTACCATCGAAACAATTACAGAACGTCCGAGTTATCAGGATATTTATCAGACCCCTGTCTTTGGAACTGTTTTGGGAATAGGTTCTGAGAAACTAAGTAAGTATTTTCACTCCTGGGATACATGGTACGGAAGGGCCTTTGGCTATCTTTGTAATCCTTTTACTCTCGTGCCCAGGTTGAAGAATAATGAGATAAGTGCTGCACCAGTATTAAATCAAAGGACACTCGGCGCTACAGTGTCCTTCAGGTATTAAATGAAGATCCTGATCCTTTTTTTCCTTTTTATAGAAATCTCCCATGCCAAGGGTTTGTACCTCATGGCAGGTGGAGGCATAAACGCTTCTACCTACAACACCAATGGTGAAGCGACACAATTAGGTGGAGGAATAAACCTGAAAACAGATTTGGGTTATTTCTTTGATGATCACTGGTCCCTTGAATGGAGCTCAAGTGTAAAGTTTAACAGGGTTGAGCGTTTCACCTTCTGGGACACTCTCATG
This sequence comes from Bacteriovoracaceae bacterium, assembly GCA_035575985.1. GTDB lineage: Bacteria > Bdellovibrionota > Bacteriovoracia > Bacteriovoracales > Bacteriovoracaceae > Peredibacter. The sequence goes on from DATLXC010000029.1 coordinate 19,669, forward strand.
ACGATAGGACCACGCTATCAATTCGGGGATAATCCCTACTATCTCCGGGCCTTCTTCGGACGTGCTCCTACAGTGATTTACCTGGATGATGCTCCTGAAGTTATAAGACAAAACAATTCTTCACGCATTCAATTGAATGGTTTAGTCTACGGGCTTGCTGTAGGTGAAAATATGAAGTCCAAAAAAGATCTTGTCTGGTTTTATGAATTTGCGCTTAGCTATCAGGAATTAGATGATCAAACAGGACTTAGAAATGATGGAGATGTTCCAGTAGTTGTCTATGAGCGCATAAATGATGAACATTTTCATATAGTAAGCTTACTTGCTACTATTGGTGTAAGGGTGTTTTAATGATGAAATTTCTTTTCATGTTATTTTTAATGAATAATGCCTGGGCATCAGAGAAAAAAATATGGCAGGATCATTTTGTTCCTACTCTTAAAAAATCTATCGATAAGACCGGGTTGATAATCCTGGGTTCAGGAATTACTTCTTCTGTAGTGGTCCATGAGCTTGATAAGAAGATCAATTATTATAATGATGATCATCCGATACTTTTTGATGAAAAAAGTTCAGATCAATTAGGCCGGGCAGGTAATGGGGTCATGGGAATCAGCATCGCGGTTACACAATTGTTCTTTGATAAGGATAATGGGATCCGTCATGCACAGGCGCTCATTCTCACCACTCTGTCTCATGCCAGTATTGCAGGTCTGGTCAGACGAAATCGTCCAGAAAACAATACAAATTTCCTGCCTTTCCCAGCGTCGTATCCTTCAGGACATGCGGCATCGGCTTTTGCAACTGCCGGCTCTCTTGCTTATTCGTATGGCCCTAAGGCCGGAGTTCCGGCCTATGCCGCCGCAACGGCCATATCCCTGTCACGTATAAGGAGTAACCGGCATTGGGCAAGTGATATAGTTGGTGGGGCCTTTCTGGGTACTTTTTGGGCAAGGGCAAGCTCTGAATCAGCTGCTGATAAAAAGGACAGTGTGTTACTAGTTCCGGCACCTGTTTATGATGGAATAATGATAACTGCTATCAAAGATTTTTAGCCAGCTTTACGGATATCATCATCTGCTTTCTCTTTGCGAGGCAGATGTTCTACATGGGCATCATGATTTGACCCAAAGAACTTTCGCTCAAAAAATCTGGCAAATGAAATGACAGCAACGAGTGTAGTTGTAATAAAAAGAGCTACCGGTCCATGCTCTATTCCGATCAATATTCCTATGGCAGCCGTAAACCAGATCCAGGCAGCGGTGGTAAGACCGACAACACTGCGATGCTCTCCTTTGTGCATAATCGCACCAGCACCAAGGAAGCCAACTCCGGTAATAATCTGGGCAATCACACGTGCAGTTTCATGGACCATTATAGGTCCTGCAATAGCGGGGATACAGGTAAAAAGCATTGAACCCACACAGACCAATATTTGTGTTTTAAATCCTGCAGGAGCATGATTGATTTTTCTTTCGATACCAACCACCAGACCACATATAACTGCATAAAACATTTTTAGAGAGATAAATTGGAGGAGTTCAAGTTCAGACATTGGGTGTTTCCTTCTTCTGATTAACTCTTCGAAAATTCATGGAAAAACTTGAAACTTTAATGCCTGACTATAACGATCCCTCAGAATCGGCCAGGTTTGCCGGACCAGGCCTGCTCCAGCTATGCTGAACCTGGAAAAATTAGGTGAGCCGCCTCGGGAACCAGATGAGATCATGAAGTTCTTCGGTTCAGGAGCAGACAGGATTTTTTTGAGTCTTTTAAAAGATGAAAAGAAGGCCCTTGATGGGTTTAACTATTATCTTGAACACGAAGAAAAGCATATTTCCAGAATCCACCTGCATCAAGGCATTATAGAATTAGTGGTCACATCCTGAAGATATGAGACAAGAGGAGCCCCAGTTAATGGCCAGCAGAACCCCTGAAATGATTTGGGATTATATCAGATCATTAAAATAAGGTTATCTAAAGGTTATATGCGTAGCATTCTGAGAGCTGCTGCAGTACCTTCACTTACAGAATTCAATTTATTCTAAAGACCTCACAATCTTATTTATAAATCCCTAATTCATTTAGCAATAATTAAAATACAGAGATGTATTTAACAGGAGTTACTATGTTAAGAGCAGCAATTATCTTTTTTATCTTGGGAATCGTAAGTATGGTTCTAGGCATCAATGGCATCGCCGGCCTTTCAATTGAAATCGGCAAAATCTTGTTAGTTGTCTTTGTTGTTTTATCAATCCTTAGTTTCCTTGTTGGACGTAGAGGAGGCGGAACATCACGCTTGCTATCTCTGGCCTTGGTTGCTGTATTAGGTGGAGCAACTTTCATGAGCATTTCTGCCCAGGCCGATGATACGGTTAAGGGAACTGTGGAAGAAGCCGGCAATGATGCAAAACGCGGCTCTAAAAAAACTGTCCGTGCTGTAAAAGATAAAACTTGTGAAATGGTAAACGGCAAGATGGATTGTACGATTAAAAAAGTAAAACATTCTATGCAAAACGGTGCCGACAAAGTTGAAGACGCAGTTGATTAATTATTAAAATCTTCTCCAACACATATTTATATGTGTGTTGGAGTTCTTTGCCCTCTCTCTATTCTCATCATTCTCTAGACATATCTTTAAGCCTTTCATTAAAATGATTAAAAACATATTTTGAAGGAATTACATGAAACTTTATTACTCACCCGGTGCGTGTTCGCTTTCTCCCCATATTGTCCTCAGGGAGGCAAACATTCCTTTTACTCTGGTTAAAACAGACCTCAAAAAGAAAACCACTGAAACAGGAGAAAACTTTCTCCCTATCAATCCAAAAGGTCAGGTTCCAACACTTCAGCTTGGCAATGGCGAAGTTCTGACTGAAGGTGTGGCGATTGTTCAATATATTGCCAGCCTCGTCCCTGAGAAAGAGCTCATTCCAACCGGTCCTGGACTGATTAAGTATCACCAGCTTGAATGGCTCAACTTCATTACCGCTGAATTGCACAAAGGCTTCTCTCCCCTATTCTCTCCAGTAGTAAGTGAAGATGAAAAAGCGAAAGCACGTGCTGCCCTTCTTTTAAAGTTCAATTACCTGGAAGCACCATTAACCAAGTCAACATACCTTATGGGTGAAACCTTCACTGCTGCAGATGCATACCTGTTTACAGTTTGCAGCTGGGCCAACCCTACTAAAGTGACGTTACCTAGGTTTTTGACTGAATATGTGGCAAGAGTGGGAGCTCGCCCGGCCGTAAAAGCAGCTCTTGAAGCTGAAGGCCTTACGAAAACCTCATAGTTTAGAGATATCAATTACAAATCAATATCGAACATCACTCTTCATTACACGCTCGTAAGCGTATCATAAGTACTCCTTCTTTAAGCCTGATACATATAATATGCCCATGCATTAAATATTTGAATTCAAGAAAATAGGAAGCCGGAACACTTGGCCCTTCACTTGCTGCAAATCAGGCAGGAGGTATCTATGAAAATTGATACAATTCTTGGGGCCATTGGAAATACTCCCCATGTCCGAATTAACCACCTCTTTAACTCATACCCAGGTGAAATCTGGATGAAACTAGAACGTCAAAATCCTGGTGCAAGTATTAAAGACAGGATTGCCTTAAGTATGATTGAAGAAGCGGAAAAGCGTGGTGATTTAAAAAAAGGAATGAGAATCATAGAACCAACGTCTGGCAATACAGGTATAGGTCTTGCTATGGTTTGTGCCGTAAAGAATTATGAGCTTCTTTTAGTGATGCCGGAATCCATGTCGCTTGAACGTCGTCGCGTGATGGCGGCCTTTGGTGCGAAGTTTGAGCTGACTCCTCGGGAGAAAGGGATAAAGGGTTCGATTGAAAAGGCCAGAGAGCTCCTGAATAAATCACCAGGATCCTGGATGCCCAATCAATTTGAAAATACCGACAACATGAAAGTCCACGCAGAGACAACGGCCCAGGAGATTTTAGGTGATTTCCCCCAAGGGCTGGACTATCTAATTACTGGTGTAGGCACTGGTGGACATATCACTGCTGTTGGAAAAATCCTGAAAGAAAGATTCGGCACAAAAATAATAGCTGTTGAGCCTGCAGATTCACCGGTGCTCTCCGGAGGTCAACCCGGACCTCATCCACTGCAGGGAATTGGCACAGGTTTCATTCCAAAAATTCTGGATACTACGATTTTCGAAGACATCATTACCATTTCAAAGGATGAGGCCTTCGATATGACCAGGAGACTCGCCAGGGATGAAGCTCTCTTTGTAGGAATTTCCACAGGAGCAGTCATGGCAGCAGTTCATAAATACCTGCCCAAGGCCCAGCCCAATTCCAGAATCATGACATTTTGTTATGATACTGGTGAAAGATATCTCTCTGTCCCAGATCTGTTAACAGGAGGATAATCATGAAAGTTTTTGAACTAAAGGAAGAACTTGAAAAGATAGCGAAAGTCGTTCCCGAATTACGACAAGAGTTAGATGAGGCCTATAGTAGTGATAAGGGAAAGAAAACCAAAATAAAAATGCTTTGGAAACAGTATGAGGCCAAACACAAAGAACTGAGAGAATCCAGAGAATACAAAAACTTAGACTTACATTAAAATGGGGTGCCTTTTGGCACCCACTCTTTATACGGCATTTTGTGCCCGACTAAATTTCACAACTCCATTCAGGCTATGATTCTGCGCAGGTTCGTTACGGAAAGGAGTCCCACATGAACACCCTGCTTAAGTCATGCCTGATTCTCTTCTTTTTTATTCTCACTTTGAATGCAGAGGCGCGGCTCCTTCACATCATCCACACTAATGACCTTCATTCCTACTTTAATGGTGTGAGAGATGGCAGAGGCGGTTATGCGCGACTTAAGACTCGTATCCAGCAACTAAGAGATGAGTCCAGTGTAAATGGGATAGATGTTCTCCAGCTGGATGCAGGTGATTTTGGTGAAGGCACCTCATACTTCATGTCAAAAGAAGGATCATCTTCCGTCAAGGCATTGGGTATGCTGGGGACCGAAGTCAGCGTTATAGGAAATCATGATCATTTGATGGGAGGGTCGGTTTTGGGGGATCAGATTCGAATGGCCAATGTACCGACAAGGTTTCTGTCGGCAAACATCGTACAGACCCCGGATATGAAACTTGGTAACCTCATTAAGCCTTATGTGGATCTTGTGAAAGGTGGGATAAAGATCAGGATCATCGGCCTTTCGACTAATGAGATCCACCATCAGTATTCCCTTAAGTCAGAAAAGGGGTCTATTAGGCCCTCAGTCGAGACCGGTGTCTTCCAATCAACCCAGGCAAGGAAAGAAGGACGTGAGCTCGTTATTGCGCTTACACATATAGGTCAGGGCAAGGACGCTGAGCTGGCCCGCGCATCATCTGAAATTGATGTGATCGTGGGCGGTCATTCCCATGACTTTATCGAGAATGTCCGTTGGGAAAAAAATAAGAAGAACAGGCAGGTTCCTATCGTTCAGGCCGGGGCGCATGGACTGGCCGTAGGTAGTTTCTTGATTGACCTCAAGGACAATGGAACAGTCGAGGTAGTGAATTACAAACTCCATAAGATTGAAGATAAGCTTGACCAGAATAATGAAATGCTAGACCTCGTTTCCGAAGCTGAATACTTCCGGAATGAATATTTCGAAGGCAGATGGGATGAGGTGGTAGGAGAATCTGAGATTTCACTTTCAGGGTACGTTGGTGGGAGGGCCCAAAAAAGTGAAAGTTGCTGGGGTAAGCATATGGCCAGGATGACCAGGGAAGCAAGATGGATCAACCCTGGCGATCCATCTTGCAGACTTCGAGGGAGAGCAAATTCCGGCCGGAGTGCTCACTTTAGGAGATCTCATCGATAACTTCCCCCACGTACGTAAATTTGGAGAGCCCGGGTGGGAGATTTCCACAATTAATGTACGTGGGGATGTTTTGAAGATCTTGATGGAGGCGTTCACTGTTATCAAGAAAAAGTTGGGCGTTACTTTTTACGGGGTCAAGTATAAGTCCTTTAGTATCTTTGCCAGGACATTCTCATACAGCTTTACCACTGACGAGGGTGATAAAATCCAAAACAAGGGAATTTATACGATGGCTTTTCCTTCAGAGGTTGGTTGGGCACTAAAGGAACAGCTCCCAATAATGGCGAAAGTGCTTTTTCCCAGTTTGAAAAATACGGGGAAATATTATTGGGATGTCATGGAAGATTATATCAGAGAGAATTCCCCGATTCGTTGCATGTGATTTATTGGTCTATGTCTTCTTCAGGTTCATCTTTTGAGGTTTCCGCCCCATGAAGCTTTTGTGCTTCATGTGCAATTGTTCGAAAGACAGTAGCTTGTTGAACACGCTGGTTATAGAGCTGAGTATTGATATTATTTTGAGTGGCCAACTTTTGCAGTTCCCTGTCATGAGAAGGAAATTTCTGGTTAAAATTTTCGACGATGTTTTCTTTGATAACATCGTCGACCTGGATTTCAAGAATCCTTATAGTGTGTTCTAATGCCATTTCCGGTTCAGTGGTATTTTTCAAATACATTTCATAAGAAAGTTTTGAAAGAACGACTTTATCAAAACGGGAATCCCCATCTGATTCCTGTGGCACATCTTTTAAAAGAGTACTAAATGCGAGATCGCGAATTTCATCCTCACTGCCAATTTCTATTTCAGATGTCAGCTTCAAAAGGAGTGTTTTCTGGACTGGGAAACTACTGGAGGAAAGTAAATCATAAATACTTTTAATGGCCTGAAAACCTGCAACAGGATTTGCCTTGAGTCCTTCTTTCACACTCACATTTAAGTCTTGTGACATCCTTCCGTGTAGCTGTGCCACCAGCATGTGACCTACCTGAACCTGCAATGAATTGCTCTGGTCAATATGCCTCAGCAACTCCTGCTCTTTTGCATTCAACATTTCTAGTGATGGGGGCGGGACAAAAGATTGCGCCATGGCATTAAAAAGTTCTTTTTGCTTCGTGGGATTGGATTTGAGTTCTTCTTCAAAGTCTACCACCTCTTCAGTTTGAGAGGTATTGTTAAGCCCAAAACCTATCAACAGGACAAAAATAATCAACGTAATGGAGATGATGTAGCTCATTTCTTGTTGATGTCCACTTTTTTAAGAATTGGGTTGATATGATCGACAATTTCCAGGAAGTAATCCCCTTCACGGAAAGAAAGTGGTTTTACTTCGTCTCCAGTTTCAATTCCTTTAAGGTGCTTACAAAGCCGATAGATTGGGCCCGCTACTTTATGTGAAAGAATGGCCCCGCCTAAAGTCAGGATTATTAAAACGACGATTGAAACTGTAAGGAAGATCCAGTTCATTTGTAATTTCTGGGAATTTATAAACTGGAAGAAGACGTGTTCAGATGGCAGACCCATCTCTTTGCCAAGATCTAAAAATTTATGGAAAAACCATAAATTCGCAGCATAAAAAGCAGCAATACTAATCAATGAAAGTCCCATGAAGTGGGCAATGATATTGAGCTGGAATTTGCGGTTAATGAGAATAACCTTACGCTTTGAACCGAGCATTTAGTCCTCCTGGACTTAATACTTATCGGTTTAAAGGAGGATTTCTTGACTTATTTAGTGGAGTTTTGTCTGCGGAATTTCAAGGACTTAAAATAGTGAGTCGCACATTAAGTGCGACTCACTAGGATCAATAGGCTTATGGTCTGGTCTTGAATCTCATGAAAGAATCCCAGGCGTAGACTTCAATATCGTCGAAGAGATTGCCGTCGCCGATCTCGTGGCCTGTGGCATACATATTCAGGAAGCGGATTTCAACACCGCAGGCGACACTTGGGTCGTTACGGTAGAGGAAAGACCTCTTGTTATCCAGGATCAAGTCGTTCATCAGGACAAAGTTAGGTGAACAACCGCTTAACTTTGAAGGCTCAGTGAGTGGCCATAACAATCTAGGGTTGGCAGCGTCGGGTTCAAGAAGCTGTGGTGCCACGACGTCTGAGACCGGAAGAACACCTTGGACCAACTTGTATGGAGAGACCATGTTCCCGCCATCATCGTTGCCGTTTATGTGCAAGAGGTGCGTACTGATAGACGTACGGCAATGACTGGTGGTTGAGTAAACGCAATGTCCTGCCATTGGAGCGGCGGCCGCAAGGAGGTTGGTAGTGCTGGATGAGTGGATGATTGAGTGAGTAAGGAACCCTCCTTGAGAGTATCCGAAAGCATAGATTCTCTTCGGATTGATCTTAACACCTGGGATAAGTGTCCCATCCACAGCGGCGTCGGCCAGGGCCTTGATATACGAAACGTCAGAACCATTAGCGGTCAGGTTCCATGAGTTCTTAAGACCATCGGCCTGAAGAGCATAACCACTTGGCTGGACGAAGAGCGCTCCGTCAAGGGCAGCATTATTATAGAGCTTAGAAAGTGAGTGGTAACCGGTACCACCGTGACCGTGGAAGAAGAAGATTAGAGGACGACCAGCTGCTGGTGCTGCCTGCTTATTCGACAGGTGGTAGAATATGTTTCTGGCCGCAGTGGCCTTGTGCTGGACACCCTTACAAGAAAGGTAAGTGTCTGCCCATGTTCCGATTTTACCGTGTGGACAAGCTGCCAGGTAAGTCAATTCTCCAGAGCTTGATGCAACTGGCGCCGGAGCAGGAGCTGGGGCAGGGGCCGGAGCTGGTGCTGGAGCCGGCGCAGGAGCTGGTGCGCCTGCAGCTGCTAATTCATAAGAAACATTATCAATTAAATATGAGAATGCTGATGAACCTGAACTGTTCTGGATTAACAACTGATGATAAGGAAGATTGCTAAGATTGATGTCTGAAAGTGGAATCTTAACCTTGATCCACTTGCCGGCCGTAGCTGTTTGAGCTCCGATGTATTTTGGATCAAGAATTTTTACACCTTGAATATTCGGAGGAGTATTTTTTAAGCTCGCTTGCAAGGTAGAGTGTCCAGGCAATAATGCGGTTCCGGCCGGGTTAACTAAATTGATATCAAAAGAAACGGCAGAATACTTATCAGCGGCTATCATATCTGGCTCGCCATTAGAAGTAACTCTGGCAAGAGCAAAGGCACTCCATGAGGAAGTTGCCGATACGCTGAAAAATGCACTAGTAGCAGTAGGAGCACCTACGCTTGTTCCCCAACTCCAGTTAGTATTCCAGTTAGCTGGCAATGCTGAAGTAAAGATAGTGTCAGATGTCGGAGCAGGAGCAGGAGCTGGTGCTGGTGCTGGTGCTGGTGCTGGTGCCGGAGCAACAACAACTGTTCTCAGCAGGCTTACCTGATCAATATAAAAATCAACAACCGCAGTTGATGAGGCATTAAACAAGATTATTTGGTTAAACTGTGTGAGAGATACTCCAGCTTGAATCAAGGCACTCTTAGGAACTTTGATTAATGACCAGACGCCGGCCGGAAGCAAACCGCCAACTTTAAGGACACCATTTACATAACTAGCAACGCTTACCTGCGCACTTTCTACACCAGTCTTACTGTCTTTTATAATTAATTTAAGATTCTGATGACCGGCACTTAGTGTACCCTTTGGCTTAATATAGAATGAAATAAAAGTAAGGTCCGAGGTTGGAACTGATGAAGGATTGCTCGTGGCATCCAATGAATCAAAAGTGACCCCTGACCATGCGACCTGAGTCCCACCTAAGACTGATGCAGTTCCAGCGTATTTGTCCGCAGTTGAAACAGAAGCTGTTGATGTTCCCCATTTCCATGCATTGAGTTTCCAGCCTGCACCCATCGTATCAACAAACACTTCATTGCTTGATACGGCAAACGCAGAGGTGGCCACACAGGATAGAAGCAGAGTTTTGAGGAGGCCTTTGTAAAATGTCATATTTTCCCTCTTATTAAAAAGAAATTCACTTCAGCGATTATCAGCCATTATTGCCAAAACCTTCATGAAATCTTTAAGTTGTAAGGAAATTACAGCCAAGTACCTGATTGTTTTAGGCTTAAACTGATTCAGTCGGCAAATCCTGCTGTAACGAAAACTTGGCACCTTTCGAATTTAACTGCCCACAGGCAGCTAAAATATCATCGCCTTTGGTGAAGCGAACCAGGGAAGGAACGCCGAACTTATCCAGCTCGGACTTAAAAGAAGCCACTTCTCTTGAGGTTGGCCGGTCATAAATGGCACCTGGAAATGGATTGAAAGGGATCAAGTTTACGAAGGCCCTTTTTCCTTGCAAGGTCTCCCCCAGGCTTCGAGCATCCTCTACAGAATCATTGAAGCCTTTTGTGAGTAAATATTCGTAGATAACAAAGCGCTTTCGGGACTTAGGTATTTGATCCAGGACTTCAAGCACCTTTTCAAGTGGGTACCTGGCATTGATAGGGATTAATTTATCCCGCTTCTCCTTATTCGTGGAATGAAGGGAAAGGGCTATATTCACATCCGGCATTTCGGCCTTCCAGCGTTCAAGTCCAGGCAAGTATCCCGCTGTGGAAATTGTGATTTTATCGTGAGCAAGGGAAAGCCCATGTTGTGAGACGAAAATCTCACATGCCTTCCTGACGGCATCAAAATTATGTAAAGGTTCACCTTGCCCCATAAACACGATCGTTGCGATCTTTTCGTTGCTAGTCCTGTTTTGTCCCAGCCAACGCTGGACTGCGAGCAACTGGCCCACGATTTCATGAGTCTTTAAGTGGCGTTCGAGCCCCTGCAAACCAGTATGGCAGAAGCTACATTTCATCGCACAGCCAACCTGCGAAGAGAGGCAAATACTATACCTACGATTGGAAGGAATGAGGACAGTTTCTACTTTCTTCCCATCCTCGAGCTTGAATAGGAACTTTACCGCCTTGTCACCTGACTCCTGAACCACATCAATGGTTGGAAGATCAAAGCTTAAATTCTCAGATATAAAATTTTGCGAAACTTTGGAAATTTCTAACTCACAAGGTGAAAAGAAGCCTTGCTTGTAATGCCAATTAAATAATTTCCCTGCCCCTGTCGGTGTAAGATCATTAACTTGAAAGAGATTCTGAAGGTCTGTGAGGGTATATTCGTAAAATGATTTTTTCATAGCTTGTCATCGAGTATCGTCTAAATTCAAGACCGTGTCCAACCAAGTCCATCTGTTTTTAAGTTGAATTTTCACCTGCAAAGTATTAAAAAGTCATATGATTTTAAAATTTATATTTATACTTTTGAGTTGCACACTGATGGAAGGCGCTGTTGCCAAATGTGAGCAATGTCACAGTCAAAAGATTGCCTCTGCTTATAATGAATACTACCAATCCAGGCCTTTTCCGGCGTTTGAGAAGACTCTCTCTTTGACTTGTGCTGATCCTGATGTTTGTCACTTCAGATTAGATATTGAGCCTCAGGACAGCTCTTGCAGTACGTGGTACCGGGACATCCTGATGGATTCAAATGACCAAAAGATTGTACAGGATGATGTCAACAGGGGCACTTGGTGTAAGGATTGATTTTGTCGCTTACAGAAAGAAAATTCCAAACATGCCAGTCCTCACCTCTTTACTTGTGTGTGACTCAACAGTCGTACCGGCCGGAGCACGTATAGTTAAAGTTGGATCAGGCTCAAAGGTTCCCATGGGAGTAAATCCACCTGAAAGTTCAACAATACCGCTACCATTCACTACTCGCGTAGAATCATAGGCTTCAAAGTAATTAAAGTCGGCAAGGGTAACCATTATTGATTCGCAGGCATAACTATTGCTTGAAATGAAATTCATATTCTTAGCGTAACTTGTTATCCAGTTATCACCATAATCCAATTGGCCTGTTCCGAAAGTCACATCCAGAGTCTGACCTGATGTCATTGCGGAAGCATCATAAGGAACCTGAACAATACCAGGTACTACTCCGAAGGTACCAGTACCTTCAGCTATTTCTTCGCATGTATAGTCATCGGGATCATTAGTTTTCAAATTCACGATTCCAAGCCAATAGTTTGATCTGGTAGCATCATCACTCCACAAGCTCATTTCCCCTTGAAGCTGGGTTGTTTGATAGACAATTTTCGGCACATCTACTTCCAGATTCGGGACAGAAGCGAAGGCATAGGTTATGGCACCTGATGTAGTGGCAGAACTGTCATCAGCACCAGCATTAAAGGCCAGGCAATGGGTCGCTCCGTCAGTACCAACTGCAATACCGGCCAGAGCAGAATAAGTTAAATTGGGCGTACAAGTTGCCGGGCACGCTCCGGCACCCACACAATATTCGATGGCGGCATTTTCAGTACAAGTAATGTGAACGTTTTGTGGTGAAGAAAAGGTTCCGCTACCAACGTCAGTTACACACGTGATGGCATCCGGCACATTATCAACAGGTGTTGCTACAGTACCCCCCGGTACTTCCGTTCTAGGTGCAGCTACAGGTGTAGGTAACATTGAGGCAGGTATAACCCCTTGGGCCGCTCCAAACTGGGAGGATGTCTTAGCTGCTGGGGCCTTGTCTGCAGGAGTTTTTGCCACCGGGGCTTCACGAGAAGGGGGAGCATCATTAAATGGAGCGGGTTGACCATCAAAACTTGTATCTTGAGCTGGAGCAGAAGCTGTATCAGCAGGAGCATCTTCTTCACCACCACCATTACCAAGGGAATTGGATTCGTGTGAATCGCTTTTATCGCCTATGCTGGCGGTAGATTCTTGCAAATTAGAATTGGGAGTAAATGTTTTGTTAGGTACAGAAGCAGGAGTACGGTCACCTTTAATGGCCTCTCTCGCACTTGAAACAATTTCTACATCTTCTTCATGGGCCGGCTGAAATTGCAAATCGAAGGAGAATTTCCCCAAAAAAGCTAATGCCACACATGTCGCCGCTATACCTAGTTGCTTTCTATCCATACTGGGCTTATCGGCATTTATAGTATTCTAGTTAAGTAATATTCCTAAATAATTGAAAAATTAAGAAAATAGAATTTATTGATGAAGCCTTTTGTAATTATGTGTGAAGAAATTAATTTTTTCAGCCATTTAGCCGATAAGAATGACATGAAGTTAATGTCTTTTCTTTTCCTCATGGTCTTTGTGACCAGAGTTCAGGGTCAAAGTTCCTTGAACTATTCAGGACGTTTGGTTAATCCAAATGGGACAGCGCTATCTGGTATTCATTCAACTAAGTTTGATCTTATATATACTGATGATCCTTCAGACATAATATGTTCGGAAACAGTAAGCATCACACCCGCCGATGGTCTCTTCCAGGTCAATTTGTATGCTACCCCGGGGAGTTGTGATAGTGGAAAAACAATTTCTCAAGTACTAAGTGAAATTCCAACAAATGAAAATATCGCTTATATTGTCACTGTCAACGGCCAGGTCTATTCACCCCAAGTTGTTCATGCTGTTCCAACTTCTGTTATGGCCTACATGGCGCAAACGATTGTGGCGCCAACAGTAAATACTATTGGAGATGTTCTGACATGGGATGGTAGTAAATGGGATGGAGCTCCTCTCCCTTTGGGTACTGGTGCCTTGGAATCCATCGTAGCTGGCAACGGCATTACAGTGACTGCTTCAGCAACAACTCCGGTAACAAGCTATGAAATTAAGATCGCTACAGGTGGAATAAATACCCTTCAACTTGATGATGGATCAGTAACCAGCACTAAAGTAGCAGCAGGGGCGGCCATTGCTCGCTCGAAGCTTGCTGCAGGTACTGCAAATCAAATCCTCATCAATGATGTTGGTGGTAATATGGATAGTGTTACCACACTGCCTGTCTCCTTAGGAGGAACAGGGGCCACGACCGTTGCTGATGCAAAAACAAATTTGGGCTTAAGTGTAGGGGTTACATCATCTGACATCCTTGGTGCCAGTGGGCTCGTTCCCTGCTCTCTCACTGAAAAACTACTATGGACTGCTGGTACAGGTTGGTCTTGTATAGCTGACGTTGATACTACTGCTGACACTACTAAACTCCCTCTTTCTGGTGGCACCATGACTGCCGCTATCGCCATGGGCAGCAGCAAGATCACGGGCCTCGGTGCGCCGACTGCGGACACTGATGCAACAACAAAAAAATACAGCGATGATAATTCTCACTGGGCACTGGCCGCAGGCAATATTACCCGTGCCTCAGGTGCTGTCGCCATTGGTTCGGCCTCTGCTCCTGATGCTGCTGCCATTCTTGAACTTACTTCAACAACTCTGGGCTTTCTTATTCCCAGGATGCTTGAAACACAAAGAGATGCTCTCACCGCTCCCACCGGCATGCAGATTTATAACCTCGATACGAATGCAATTAACTACTACAATGGATCGGCCTGGGTTGCCCTGGGAGTCTCTGGATCAAGTAGTGTCACATCACTTGCTACCGGTACAGGCCTCACCGGCGGACCTATCACTGCCACAGGTACTGTCAGCATTTCTGCTGGTGGCGTTGATACTACACAACTTGCAACCGATGCGGTCACCAATGTAAAAGTCTCGGCCACTGCTGCCATTGCACGCTCAAAGCTTGCTACCGGGACCCTAAATCATGTCCTGATAAACAATGGTACTGACGGTCTTATGACAAGTGTTGCCACCTTACCCCTTGCCTCCGGAGGTACTGGTGCCACAACTGCTGCTGCTGCCAGGACTGCCTTGGGTCTTGGAACTGCGGCCGTAGCAAACTTCGGTGTCACCTCTACCACTGTCATGGCGGCC
>DATLXC010000030.1:0-6406 GCA_035575985.1 Bacteriovoracaceae bacterium
TGGGACCAAAGCTACTTAGAACAAGTCATCTTTCAAACAAAATTAGGTTAAAATCACAGTCAAATGGTCGTCACTTCATCCGGATGAAGCGGATGAATGCATCTAGTATTTTAATGCGTCGGCCGTGCATCCAGATGAAGTAACACTCTTGTCGGCGAAGCCTCGCGCAATCCACTTCAGCCAGATGAAGTAACACTCTTGTCGGCGAAGCTATGCATAAGTTCACTTCATCCAGGTGAAGTAATGCCGCTGAAGCCTCGAACAATCCATCGCCGCTAGTGGAAGTAATCTACCCACAAACACGGCCATGCAAAATCCACTTCATCCAGATGAAGCCAACAAACACTTTATATAAATGAATTTAAAGGTCCCTGATGAGTCCTGACTTACCCAACCATTGAAAGAATGTACTCACAGCATCCGCATCCTCAGGCGCTTCCTGAAGAGCAATGCCGACGCCTAAATGCAACTGACTCATGACCTTGAGTTCCCATTCCTGCATAACTCTGAATTTGGTACCCTTTGGAGTGACCCAAATAATAACCTGCTGCTCTTCATTCAAATCGAGATTTTCGATTTCCTGATAAAGACCAACAACTGGTGCAGTAAAGTGACGGACATCCAGTGGGGCGAGAGTCAGACAACTTTCTTCACACATAGTATTTAAGTTGATTACATCCAGAGGGCCATGAGTCCATGGATGAATATCAAGAAAATGTTCAAACCTGGCTAACTGCTTTAGGTGCGCTGGTGCATTGGTCATCAAAAAATGATTAAGAAAACCTTCCGGATAAAAATCAAGTGAGCGCGGTGATGCAGGGTTGGTTTTCCAGAACTCATCCCAGTACCCTTTCCAATCTTTACCCAGCAATCTGAGTAATTCAGGAAAAGTATCTTCAATGGCTTCCTTTACTTTGGCCCGATGCTGATAACGATAATGATCAACGGCTATTTCTGCATTAGCTGTGCCGGCACCAATTAAATCACGAGAAGCCACGGCACCTTTGAGTGAGCTGGTAAACTGATCAAACCATTCTCTCACTTGCTCACCACCTTGGTAAGTTTCAAGGCAGTATCCAAATGTGTCTTCACATCATTAAAGGCAGGAATATTTGAGTCCCATTCAATCATGAAGGGAATATCAGATCTTTTTTTACAAATGGCTTCCCACAATTCCCATGTTGCTGAATGTGGTGGCTCAGAATGAGTATCAATCACAAAATCGTCACCCTCAGTAAAACCGGCAAGGTGAACTTGTCCGACTTTTGAGAGATCAATTTTTTCAAGTTCCTTATAAGGATCAATTTTAAAATTGCGGGCATTAACAATCATATTGTTCACATCAAGCAAGATCTGGCAGTCTGTCCGACGACATAATTCGGCAATGAATTCATATTCACTCATCGTGCTTTTAGTAGTGGCGATATAAGCCGAAAGATTCTCTACTACGAGTGGACGCTTCAGTACTTCCTGCCAGCGCAAAACCTTCTTCGTCATGTGCTTCAGATTTTCTTCTGTATAAGGGAAAGGTAAAAGATCATGCCAGTGATGACCGCCAATTGAAGACCAGCAAAGATGATCTGAAACTCTCACCGGTTGAAATTCATCCACAAAAGATTTTAAATCCTGTAGATAAGTTTCATCATGCTCGTCTGGAGCGGCCAGGGAAAGAGACACTCCATGAAATGCCAGTTCGTAATTCTCTCTGAGCTTCAAAAGGTTTTGACGGCGCACGCCTGTATCCCACAGGTAATTTTCTGTAATAACTTCCAGCCAGCTGATTTCAGCATGGCCCTGGATTAAGTCTGAATAAAAAGGGGCCCGAAAGCCGAGCCCCATTTGTGTTTTGACCAAAGAGATTACTCTGCTTTCTTTTCTTTTCCGTCGCAACCATTTGCACCACTGCAAGCATTTGCGCCATCAGCTTTCTTTTCTTTCTTAGCGTGGTCTTTGCCTTTGCAAGAGTTTTTGCCTTTGCAAGAATTCTTTTCTTTTGACTTAGATTCAGTAGATGTTGTTGAAGTCTCTGTTGTCTTTTCTTCATGCTGATCAGCACGAGCTGCTTGAGCTCCGATTAACATACCGGCAACTGCACAACCTACAAGTAAACTGTTCTTTTTCATTGGGCCTCCATGGCTTATTTTAGGAAGCCCTATTATTAAACTTTTATTTCAGATCTTCTAGATTTTTTATGTCAAAGAATAACGCTCAGACTCAAATGTTATTGATTATGTATGCTGAGAATATTTCCGTCAGGATCCTTGAACCAGGCCACCTTATATTCACCCATCACATGCAAATCCCCTTCGAGCTTCATCTGAGTGAAATTATAGTGCTCAAAAGTTACACCGCGATCTTTCAGGTTCTTCACTTCTTTATCAATGTCTTTTGGCACAGACCAAGTCAGAGCAGTGGCCTTATTAGTTCCTGCATATTCAGATCTATAAACTTCTATTAAACTGTTCCCACTTTTGTAGATAATCACTTCTGCTTCTTCGTCTTCTTCCAAGGGCACAAGGCTTAGTTTCTTTTCATAAAACTCCCTTGCCACTGTTATGTCACGAACACCAATAGTAGCTATAGCAGTTGCGTTACTTAACATAGAAACCCTCCTGAGATAAGACTATCTTGAAGCTGTGCCTATAAGATAGAAAGCCGCTGATTGTCTAACCCTGCTCGTCATGCTACGCTCCCTGCTATTTCTTCAGGAGTAATCTATGTCTCTATTCGAAAAGTTAATGATTCGCAGTCACTCAAAATGCGAACTATGCACAGGTGATAAGGACCTCTCAATCTACGAGATCCCACCTGTTAAAAAACTTGATGAGAATACCACGCTAATTCTTTGCGAAACATGTAAGTCACAAACACTTGATACCAACCACTGGCGCTGCCTAAATGAAAGTATGTGGAGTGAATACCAACCAGTCCAGGTCATGGCCTTCCGTATGCTCACCCAGCTTAAAACAGAGCCATGGGCCCGCGATCTTCTGGAGCAACTTTATCTCGATGATTCAATTCTTGAATGGGCAAAGGAAGGCATTCCTGCGGAAGAAGAAATTGATACCTCTGCACCTACTATCGACAGCAATGGAGTGAGGCTCATGGAAGGTGATTCCGTCACCTTGATCAAGGATCTGGAAGTTAAAGGCGGCGGCTTTACTGCAAAGAGAGGAACTTTGGTTAAGAATATAAGTCTTACTAATAATCCAAAGCATATTGAAGGTCGTGTGAATGGAATTCAAATTGTATTAGTTGCGGGATTTTTAAAGAAGGCTCAGTAAAGAATACTTGTGAAGACTGTTCCTGGTGCTTGTGTGTACAAATCACCGTAAGCAAAATCGGCCAGCAGTCCTTCAGGCACCCAATGCAGGACATCGCTACCCAATTTGATAGAAAGAAAAATCAAGAAAAGACCGGCCACTGACATGACCCCTCTCATACGACGAGGATCTGAAAGTAGCGGCTTCATGACTGATGAGAGCGAAGAAATCAAGAGGAACCAAATCCCCGAAAAAATAGCGGCCCCTAAACCAAAGATAAGCCGGTCATTCATCACTTCATACTTTGAAGCAAAACCACCAATCAGGATAAAGGCATCAAGATAGGCATGAGGATTTAAAATCGAGAATGTGATTGAGAGAAGAATACTTTTTTTCAAAGTTGATTTAATGAGATCTTTGCCAGCTTCAGGATCTACAGCTGTTACCGGAAGAAGCTTACTCACACCATAATAAAAGAGAAATCCAACTCCAACCATTCCTACCACCACCTTCAGTAAGGGATAGTGATTAAACATAGTTGCAGCTCCTGCCACACCTAACATGATGAGTGTAAGGTCACAGATAAAGCATACGAATGAAACTGTGAATTGGTGCTGGCGCTTAAGTCCGCATTCTAAAACGAAAAGATTCTGGGCCCCAAGGGCAAAAATCAAACTCGCTTGTAGTAACAGGCCCTCGAGAAATAAACTTCCCATGATCGCCTCCAGTTGGACGATACTAGGGGTGTCTCCTCAGAAAGACATCTTAATATAATATGAAGAGTTATTTTTGTCCGAAGCTCACACAATACCTTTCCACGATATTACGAAGAGTCCGGGCCGCTGTACCGCTTCTCGTTTTTACGGTAGGACCGCAATCCTCGAATTTCTTCAAGGTGAAATACGTACCCGAAGCCCGGTAAGCTCTGGTCCAAAGGCTTCCACCATCACATAAATTGAATGGAGCGCTCAGTAAGCTGCGAGACGAAGCACTTGTAATTAAAGAAGCAAATGTCGTTCCGGAGTATGCAGTCGGCTCAACCCGAAGAGAAGATTCTGTGCCTGTATTCTCTGTTATCTCAACTTTGTTAGAATAAAACTTACAGGTAAGAACGTATGATCCCGTTGAGTTATATAATGAATAAACTTTTTTCAGATACATTCTATGGCCAGCAAAAGAAGAACTTAGACTCATCATGAATACTGCAAGAACTAAGATGAACTTTTTCATAGAACTCCCATTAAGATTTGTGGCGTAATAATGTGGAGTTTCTTAACGACAGTCACCTAAAGACAAGATGGATTTCTTGTTGCGACACAGCATTCGGGATTCTAAAAGGCATCAGAAGAAGCTTTTTCAAAATCTTTTTTCCACTTCTCCGGAATGTTGCCTTCAAGGTAGGCCCCTTCTTGCACCCACGGCACGAGCTCGGCCAGGCTCTTTACATCAAATTGATTGACCCTGCGTTTTAAATCATCAGGAGAGAGATTCTCATGATGCAAAATTCCCATCGCTCCAAGAATTTCTGCAACACCTTTAAGGGTCTGCTCATGGAAATTCTTAACACGAGTTCGCTTATCAGTGACAACTAAACCCTTAACGAGATTTGGATTCTGGGTAGCTACACCAGTGGGGCAATCATTAGTGTTACAACGAAGGGCCTGAATGCAACCCAATGACAAAAGAAACGGTCTGGCGGCATAACAAATGTCTACACCCAAACACATGTGGCGAATAATTCCGAAAGCTGAAGTAAGCTTGCCTGATGCAAAAACTCTTATGTCTTTCTTCAAGTTGAAACCACGCAAGGTATCCACTGCAAAAACAATTGCATCCTGTCCTGGCATTCCAACTGAATTGGAAAATTCAAGTGGTGCAGCCCCTGTTCCACCTTCTGCACCATCAATTGAAATATAATCAGGATAAATCCCGGTTTCAATGATGGCCTTGCATAGGCTCATGAATTCAGATTCACGCCCAATACACATCTTGATACCTACAGGCTTTCCACCTGATAAATCCCTAAGCTTCTTAATGAATTCGCACAGGCCCTTAGGAGTTGAAAAAGCAGAATGCCAAGGAGGAGAGATAACATCAAATCCCATTGGAACATGACGGATTTTTGAAATCTCGAGAGTTAATTTTTCCTTAGGCAAGATACCACCGTGACCAGGCTTTGCTCCCTGGGAAAGTTTAATCTCAATCATCTTAACCTGGTCGACACTGGATTTTTGCCTGAAGAGTTCCGGATCAAAGTTACCCTTGGCGTCCCGACAACCGAAATAACCAGTTCCAATTTGCCAGATAATATCTCCACCAGGTTCCTGGTGATAATTTGAAAATCCACCTTCACCTGTATTGTGGGCAAATCCACCATCACGTGCACCGCCATTTAAGGCAAGAATGGCATTTTTACTCAAGGATCCATAGCTCATAGCAGAGATATTGAGGATCGAAGAATGATAAGGCTTTAAACAATCCTTCCCTCCCACCATGGTCTTCAGATTTTTCGGATCAATATGAACCGGCACGAGAGAATGAGGAACATATTCATAACCCACCTCATAAACATTTCGTTGAGTACCAAATGGTAATGTATCAGTAACTTTCTTGGCACGCTGATAAACAAGAGATCTTTCTTCCCTCGAAAAAGGCGCACCATCTGTATTTGATTCAATAAAATATTGATTGATCTCAGGACGGATCATTTCAAAAATGTACCTGAAGTGACCCAGTACAGGAAAATTCCTGCGCAGGGTTTGCTTCTTCTGATGCATATCATACAGGCCAAGACAAAACAGCGGTACTGTTCCAAACATCAGGAACAATCCCATGGGAAAAATGAAGTAAGTCACTATATGGAAAAGCCCGATAACAGAAAAAGCTTGCCAAAAAATTAGGCGCATAAATCTTCCTTGAACATGTATATTCTTATTTTATGCGCAATCCGTTTTTAAGGTGAAATAAATACCCGAGCACAAGAGGCCATGATATCAATAGCGAATGTGCGCTGGGCACAGCTGCTGTAAATCTGCTGGTGAACAAAAATCTACATAGATTGAGTAAGTCCGGCCAGGATAGCCATAAAAAGAGGTCCTGCATCGAGTCTTGGACCATTTAGGTAACGAAGATGGTTAAGCGTA
>DATLXC010000031.1:0-62484 GCA_035575985.1 Bacteriovoracaceae bacterium
TGATGACCTTATGAAGTTAATGGTTAATGCTTTGAAAGAGAAGGTTGAGAAGGAGAAGTTTAAGCAGGTGGAAAAACCGAGGCAATCCAAAGGGACTAAGGTTGCTGGAAGAGTGCTTATGGCGGAAGTTAAGCGGGAGGTTTATTCCAGGGATAAGAAATGCGTGAATTGTGGGTCAAAGCATCGGCTTAATTTTGATCATAGGAAACCACATTCACATGGTGGGGATAATAGTGTGGAAAATATAAGGCTTTTGTGTTTTCAGTGCAATCATAGGGCGTGGAAGACTTCATCTGGATGAAGTGGGAACTACATTCCTGATTTGTTCATCTGGTCTTTCTCGCGGGCCTTGTCTATTTCCTTGAGTTTGTTATCTGTGGCGATCAGGCGTTCTATCCGGTAGAGGAGGGTTTTTTCCATAATTCCGTCTGCGATTGATTCTTTCCAGCCTTGGAGGAAGTCTTGTTCCACTAGTTGGCGTTTATATATTGTGACCTTCGTTACTTCGCGTGAGGCCCTGAAGCCTTTCACAACGTTTACGATGAGCTTATATTTGGCGGCCTTTACGGCGTCTGATGATCCGAAGGAATCGGCAAAGTTCACTTCCAGAGTGTTATCCATCCAGCGGGTCTTGATGAAGCCTGCTTCCTGGTTTTGTTGGGCAATATCGAATTTTCGCATAACCTGGATAACGGCCTGCCAGGTCTGGTTGTAATCAGCGCGATAGACTTTGGTAGGGATTTCTAATTCTTCAGTAATCTGGCGAAATTTTTCGTAATTTGCGCACGAACTTAAAAAGAGAAGCATCAAGATTAAAGGATAAAATTTCATGACTTTTATGTTATCAATGATTTAAACAAAAAGAAACGTGGGATGCCAATGGATCATAAAAAGCTGTTTACACAAGTATTGAAAATTGAGGCTGAGGCCCTGGAAAGGACTGCAACCCTTGTTGGAGATGAAGAGATTAAGAAGCTGGTGGCCCTTTTTGAACTCCTGTCGGCCACAGGCGGCAGTTTGATAATATCAGGGGTTGGTAAGTCAGGACATATTGGAAAGAAGATTGCTGCCACATTCTCGTCTCTGGCCTTGCCTTCTTTTTTCCTGCACCCGACTGAGGCCATGCATGGAGATCTTGGAAGGGTAACTAAGGCAGATGCACTTGTTATGATCAGCAAGTCAGGCAGTACTGAAGAACTTTTACTTATGCTACCTTATGTTTCAGTGCCAAAAGCAAGGGTTATAGCCATAGTGGGGAATGTTAATTCTCCTATAGCCCAGAAATCCGGTATCGTTCTGGATGCTTCGGTGGAAAAAGAAGCTTGTATCAATGATCTTGCCCCTACCACCAGTACTACAGTGGCCTTGGCCTTAGGTGATGCAATGGCGGTTCTTTTTGAAAATGTCATGGGTGTTTCAAAGGAAAAGTTCGCGATCAATCATCCAGCGGGCCTGCTTGGGAAATCACTCTCGCTCACCGTTGACCGGTTGATGCTTGGTGCTGCTGATTGCCCAAGCGTAAATGAAAAAGCAACTCTGCAAGACGCCATCCTTGCCATGACTCAAAAACCTGTCGGAATGTGTGCGATAGTTGATGGAACATTGCTTAAGGGGATTATCGTCGAAGGTGATATTCGCCGGGCCTTCGCTAAAAGTCCGGATGCAATCAGGACACCTGTAAAAGAACTTATGACAGTAAATCCAATTTCTCTTACACCTTCAACACTTGCCTTCGAAGCCCTAAAATCAATGGAAAGTCCCCAACGCCAGATAACTGTTGTGCCGGTGGTACTGGATGGACATTTTAAGGGAGTCTTACGGCTGCATGATCTTTTTAAGGCCGGCTTTCAGTCTTCACTTGGAAAAAATGCCTGATCCAGGTAGCAAGAAAAATCAAAAGAAAAATGGCCAGCATAGGTAGTGCGCCGTAAAGCTGATAGAAGGTATTTTGTGGAGCTGAAATTGGTAAATTCACATCCAGAAATGTATCCTGTCCAATTCCTAATCGTTTTGACTCTGTTCCGTCCGGATAAATAACAGAAGTAATTCCCGTATTAGTACTTCTCAAGATTGGTAACTGAAATTCCAATGCCCGCCACTTTGAAAGAAATAAATGCTGATAAGGTTCAGCTGTATCTCCGTACCATGAGTCATTGGTATGATTGACAATAAAATGGTTGTCCTTCCACTGATTAAGCAGTCCCCGCATATAATTGCTTTCTAAAATCTCATAACAGATAGGCGTAACGAACCTGAATTTCTGCTTAGTTTCCATAAGCGGCGTTCCATCACCGCGAGCAAACAAAGAAACGGCCGGGACAATTGAAACAATCTGTCGATTAAATGGCCCAAATGGCAAAGTCTCTCCAAATGGAATGAGAATATTCTTATGATAGCTTGATTTAACTTTTCCATCACTTATTAAGATTGAAGCATTGAAAACCGATTCAATGATATCCATTGAAGCCTTACTTGTATCCTGGTCATAACCCCCAATAAGAAGCTCTGCCTTAGTTTGAGAAATAATCCTATGAAAAAGTTCATTTACCAGCGTTTCTTCACCAAAAAAAGCGTCCGGATAGGCCGTCTCAGGCCAGATGATAAGATCTGGATTAAAACCATTCTCCACTGTAGAAAGATTCAGGTATTTTTTACGAACAGCT
The DNA here is from genome assembly GCA_035575985.1 of Bacteriovoracaceae bacterium. GTDB lineage: Bacteria > Bdellovibrionota > Bacteriovoracia > Bacteriovoracales > Bacteriovoracaceae > Peredibacter. Next base: position 2,664 of record DATLXC010000031.1, read on the forward strand.
TCGTAGGAATTACCGTCGCCATACTCACTTTGAATCTTCAGGAAATTACCTATGTTCGCCTGGACAAAGCGAACTTTGAGCTCGTCTTTCTTGGCCGGATTTTGCAAAGGTATTAAAGCATTCACGACAACAAACAGGACAAATACTATCCAAACCTGAGGCCTGAATTTTCTTGATTTTAATTGGGCCAGGGCTTCCAGCGAAAGCCAGAAGGTTACAAAACTGAAGGCCACTACACCCAGGTAGGGAGTTAATCCCAGATAAGGAGCGAGATGCAGCCACGGACTTCCTACATATGAAGGAAACTGTTGTGGAAAGTATCGTTCAAGGACAGTCATGATAAAAGCGGTTACAAGGATGCCCCTTTCTGAGTCCCATTGCCATTTAGGTCGGTATTGCTTCCATAAAAGATAAAGCCACCAATGAGGCTGAAGGATCAGAGAAAAAAGCATTCCTAAAAGCAGGGCCACAAGAAAAGGCAGCTGGCCAAATTCCATAAGGGTATTTGGAATCCAGTAATAGCCGACTATATCCAGACCTAAGTTATAACAAAGGATAACAAAGGCAGATTGTTTTAATGAACTGGCCGCTTCTAGTTTCCAGAAGAAAAGTGGAAGGGCGATAAAAAGTAGGGGGAACCATCCCGCACCTAATTCAGATGGGTAGGCCAGGGCATAGAGTCCGCCTGCTATAAAGCTGATAACTCCTGAAAGGAGAGCTGTTTTCATGGACTCATTGTAAGTTAATAATTAGCGGTTAGCTACTGCGCGGGCAGGTGGATTAACAAGTTTTTGATTAACACTGTCAGCTAGTTCAATTGCGCGACCGGCATCAAGCTTTCCTGCACCAAGAATCTTGCCTTCGAAGTTCTTCACTTTCAGGGAAGAGCTCAGGATGATGTTCTTGATCTGGTCGTATTTCATCTTAGGGTATTTTGACTTGATCATGGCAGCTACACCAGAAACAAAAGCTGTTGCCTGGCTTGTACCAGTCATATATCCAGCACCGTTACTTGGAATGGCAGACCGGATGCGGTGACCAGGAGCTGCGATATCAACAGAGTTCTTACCGTAGTTAGAAGAAGGAATGATGTTGAGACCGTCATCATGAGCACCAACAGTGATGATGTTTGAAAGACCATAACTGGCCGGGTAGTAAGCATGGCGCTTATCATCGATGTTTGAACGCTCGTTACCAGCAGCTGCAATAACAAGGATTCCTTTCTTTTCAGCTTCCTTAAGTACACGAAGCTCTTCAACAGAAGCTTCAGGACCGCCGCCAGAGTAGTTAATCACATCAACGTTGTTATCTACAGCGTACTTCAAGGCACGAATAGTTGCATCAAGGTTCGCCTGACCAGAAGCTTTTGGATTGTAGTATTTAAGGGCAAGGATTCTTACTTCAGGAAATACAGATTTAACGATACCGGCAACGTGAGTACCGTGACCGTGCTGGTCTGTTGGAGAGTTAGTTACTTTCGCACCTGAGAAATCAACGCCAAAATTGTTGGCATCTCTCTTACCGCCGATAACGTGGATGTTGCCGGCAAGGAAAGCGTGATCACCCTGTATTCCAGTATCAATAACTGCAACGACGATTTCCTTGTTCTTCTTGAATTTAAGCCATGAATCTTTGAGGTTGATGCTGGCGAGGTGCTTATCCGGGTCAATTCCCCAGCTGGCGAAACGAGAAATGAGTAGCTCAGGGTTAAAAGCTAGGGTTTCAGTAGCAGACCATCCAACCGAGAGGTGGAGGGCGAGTGTTGCTGAAAGGATAGATTTTAGGGCCTTGTTCATTCCAGTTCCTTACCACATGTTTAGATTCCACCAAGAAAAGTCTTAGTGTTCGTGTAATTGATACAGCAAGTAGAATGCCAGAAGGGGTAATGGGGTATCGGGAGGTTAGTGGGGCGAGGGAGCCGTTATTCGTCTTAATTCTGATAGCTGTCTAAACTTTCGACAGCGAATGAAAAGGGCATAAAAAAAGGGCCCTATTCAGGCCCTCTTTTAATTAACTAATTCTTGTTTATGCTTGGCGATAAATCTGCGATTCTTCTCGCTCTTTTTCCTCAGCATGCTGGATGCAAAGATCTGCCCAGGGAGCGTTTTCAAGGCGCTTAGAATTGATCTCTTCTTCGCACTCTTCGCAATGGCCGTAAGACCCATCAGCGATTTTTTCCAGGGCGAAGTCGATTCTGCGAAGCTTAGCATATTCGCGATCACGGATTGTGCAGCTAAGCTGCTGCTGTATGAGAGAAGAAGCGAGATCGGTCTCATCTGAAAGATCTTCTTCATTGACGTGTAAGTCCTCAGATCTATTTAGGAGACCCACGTTCAGAATCTGCTGCCTGTGTGTAAGCAGAAGCTCTTTAAAATGATCTATCTTCTTTTTGTCCACTGGATCCTCCTCAATAAAAAATACCAACCCATCTATTGTAAGGGGTAGGGTCCGACCTACTCAAGTAACCTTACTTACCGGCAATATTTTACCCCAGAATGTAAAAATTCCCTAACTTTAGGTGCTAATTGACAAAACTGATCGGTGATAGCTATGGTGATTTTCCCTAATCTAAATGAAATCGAGGATTTATGACGCCGAGCGAGAAATACACAGCTGTAGGCCACATACCGTCTGGGCTCTTTATTGTGGCAGTTCAGGATCCAGAGACTGGCGTAATAGATGGATATCTTGCCAGCTGGATACAACAAGTTTCCTTTGAACCTATGATGATCAGCATGGCCATCAAGCCAGGTCGTCCAGCTTACGATCTCATAAGCAAGGGTCTACCTTTTGCCATCAATGTAGTCGGAGATCACGATAAGACTTTTCTCAGGCATTTTTGGAAAGGTTACGATGCTACCCAAAATCCATTCACAGAACTTAAGCACCATATAGGGCCAAACGGCGGAGTTCACCTGGCCCAGGCCAAGTCTTCGATTGAATGCCTATTAGTTTCATCAAGTCGTCCGGGTGATCATGAAATAATTTTTGCCAAGGTTCTTTCAACTCACGTTCATTCAGAAGAGTCCAAGCCTATGGTTCATGTACGCAAGTCAGGAACCGACTACTAATGAAGATCCTCAGACTCATACCTGGTTTTGCCTGCTTGCTTGCACTCATGTGTTGCATGATGAGTTGCGGGAAAAAAGAGCAGAGCTCAAATGCACAGGGGGCGCTTGCGCCTGCAACAGATGCTGTCATGACCAGTCTGGAAGAATATCTCTCAAAGCAGTTGTTGGTCTGTGCAGAAGGTGAAGTTTGTCCCAATTACATAACAAAGATCGTTGTTTTTGATAGTCATAAGAACCCACGCACTTGTACTGGTTTTCTCGTGAGTGACGATACCGTCGCTACTTCTACGAGCTGCCTGCCGCAACTCCTTCGTTTAAAAGACCAGGATTGCAGCACAGAAGTGACTTTCTTTTTTCCTAAGACAAATAACCTGCCAGCACAAAGAGTAGGTTGTTCGAAAGTCCTCCAGGTTTCTGAACTTGGAAACAAGGATGCTCCTCTCTGGAGAGATGACGTTGCCTTTCTCAAGCTGGAAAAAAGTATAACTACACGTCGTACCCTGGCTTTTCATCGTGAAGGAATTGAGAATCACCGTGAATACACCTTCTGGGGTATTGACCAGATTGATGACAAGACAGGTATAATCCGCAGGCAGGATTGTGAGGGCATCCATGGTTCATGGATTAATCCCCTTGCAAGCAAGCTCACTTCTCCGAATATGATTTTTGCAGGATGTGTACTTAAGAATGGAAATACAGGATCCCCCATCCTGGATGCCAGAGGACGCGTAAGAGGAATGGTATCCGAGATGATGGATCCCAAGCTCCGCGAGGAACTGGAGTCAACGGGATTCCTTACTCAGAAATTAAAGCCTATGTTTCATGCTACCAACTTCTCTTGTGCTCCCACTATCTTCGATGCAGCGGTTGAGGATGAACGTGAATGTACCAAGGTCATTGATCAGGGCGAACTGAGTCGTGCAAGACGGGATATGCTTAACGAGCGGAATGATTTCTTTGAATCAAAACGCAAGCAACTAGAAGAAAGGATTTCTTCAGAGAACCGCTTTATGAACTTCACAGTCACGCTTGTTGCGGACGGGGATATTAAGCGTGCGGTCATAACACCAAGGTGTTTCAAGGATGTCCAAGGCTGGATCTACGTGATCAATACTTCCAGGGGCAATTATACTTTTGAAGTTAGTTTCCCTGAAGTGGGAATGAGACGGACAATGGATGCAGAGGGCAGACTTGGGGCGATTGAGACTGATCATGGAAAACTAAACTATTTCATCCAGTTTTCTGCCAAGCAATTAAGAAACTCCGGCCATTCAGATGTTTATTTCTGGAACAATAACTCCAGTCAGACCTTTAAGGGCATCACTGATACTTGTCTCTGATTATTGCTTCAGGTCTCTCCAGCTTTTACCTTTCCTTGACTTAGTATTGATTTGAAACGCTTCCACTGCTTTTACATGGTCAGCATATGTCTTGGTGAACTCATGGGTACCATCGTTCTTGCTCACGAAAAATAAAAACTCGTTCTGTTCCGGATTCAAGACTGCCTTGATAGCTTCGAGGCTCGGGTTTGAAATAGGGCCTTCTGGCAGGGCAGGAATCTTATAAGTATTATAAGGAGTCAATTCCAGGAGGTCAGACTTCCTGATGTTCCCTTCATATCTTTTCCAGATTCCATAAATAGTGGTGGGATCAGATTCAAGTCTCATGCGTTTTTTTAATCTGTTTGTAAAAACTCCGGCAATGGCAGGGCGCTCGACCTTTGCTCCGGTTTCTTTTTCAACGACAGAGGCCAGGATCACAACCTGGTGCTTGTTAAGAAAAGGGTGTTCGAAATTTATGCCTTCAGTTCTCTTTTGAAAGAGCTCAAACATGGTTCGCACTACTGTCTTGGCAGGAGTATTCGGAGCAAAACGGTAGGTTTCCGGATAAAGGTATCCTTCGAGCGAGGGAGCCTTGGTCTTTATCAGGGCCACTACATCAGGGTTAATGACTTCTGCCAGGAAGGCACTCTCTGAAGTGATCCCTGCGGCTTCGAGAAGCTTGGCAATCTCATACATATTCTTGCCTTCAGGCACAGTGATGCTAGTGAGATTTGGCTGTCCATTAACCAGCACGTCCATAATTTCAATCATTCTGCTTCCACGAACAATTGTGAATTCACCAGCACGGAATTTTCCCATGGTTCCAAGATATTTGGCGTAGTAATGAAAGAGCCTGGTATTGGGGATGAGTTCCTTATCATAAAGACGCTGGTTTATTCGTCCGAATGTATCACCATTATTTACTTTGAAAGTTGTATCAGGTCCGTCGTAGGACTGATTAAAGATATAAGTAATGTGACCTGCGATCATAAGAGACGCAATCAGAGGACCAACTATAAATACGTACAACAATGCTTTTTTAATCATAGAAATATTATAACCGAAGATTTCCTATCGTGCGGCGAATAAAATCTTCTAAAATAACACTGGCAGCGACTGCGTCTATTTGCGACTGATCTACTTGGAAATTATATCGGGGCGAATTCTTCATGCGATTTTGGGCCTCAAAGGTTGAAAGGGTCTCATCTTGCTCATGGACCGGAGTTTGAATACTCGCCTTAATCCAGTCAGCAAAGGTCTGGGCCCTTCCCGTAGAAGCTGTTTTCTTTCCATCGGTCAGGTAGGGAAGCCCAATGATTACTTCATCCACTGATTCATCGGAAATAATCTTTTTAAGTTCCAGCAAAACCTGGGCCTGTGTCTTGTTGGCAATCCGTCCATAAGGGGTTGGAAAGGGATCTCGGTTTACGCAATAAGTGGCCACTCCGATATATTTTTCACCAAAATCCATGGCGAGAAGCGTTTTCATGTGAAGTGGGTGGGTATCTGGTAGATGAAATTCATTAATAACTTTCATAAGATTTTTTAGCTTATTGCTCCGGCTCCGTCAAAAGTGAGAGCTGGCCGCCTGAGAATTGCGGGGGCACATAGGCTTCCTCAAATTTTACCCCAACACCAAGCAGGCGAACAGGCCTAGGATCCTGGGACCAGCGCTCTTCCAGTAGCTCAATGAAATTTTCTTCGCTGAAGGGAAGCTGGCGCTCAATGGTTGTCTGCTTAAAGTCATGATACTTGATTTTAACATGAAGGTTTTTTACTTCCCGGTCCTCATAAGAATTTAAGGATTCGCGGACCTCTTCCACCATACGCACGACATGTGCCTTCATTTCCTCAAATTGATTGAGGTCTTTTTCAAATGTTTCCTCAGTACCCAGGGACTTTCTTTCGTATTCAGTTTCAACTTCACGCTCATCCACACCACGGCAAAAATCGTAAAGCGCGTCCCCGAATTTTCCGAGATGGAAAATCAATTCATCCCTTGTGAGTCCTTGCAGGTCGAGACAGGTTTTTAGTCCCAGTTCATGCAGCTTCTTTGCGGTCACCTTACCGATACCCCAGATTCTTTCCACAGGAACACCTCGTATGAAACCATCCACATCCTTGGGAGCGACTGTAAATTGACCATTAGGTTTATTATGGTCGCTGGCAAGCTTCGCAATAAGTTTATTTGGTGCAATTCCCGCAGAAATCGTGAGCTGAGTTTTTTCAAAGACCTTTTTCCTGATTTCCTGGGCCATCCAGGTTGCAGAATTCTGGCAACGGTCGATATCTGTCACATCCAGATAGGCTTCATCCAGGGACAATGATTGAACCAAGGGAGTATATTCATGGAATATTTCAAAAACTTGCTCTGATGCTTCTACGTATTTCTTGAAATTAGTTCTCACCACAATAAGTTGAGGACAAAGCTTCATGGCAAGCGAAGTAGGCATGGCGGACTTAACACCATATTTTCTGGCCAGATAATTTGCAGTAGTTAGGACTCCACGTCGATCACTGCTGCCGCCCACCGCCATGGGGACGTCGCGTAATTTTGGGTTGTCCCGCATTTCAACGGAAGCAAAGAAAGCGTCCATGTCTAAATGAATGATCTTTCGCATACCTTAATATTATACGGAAGAAGTACGGATCGGTCTATGGAATTCCAATGAGATAAGTAAAATAATTAGGTCAATTAACAAAGAATTGACTTCTATTAGTTTAGAGTTAAGATAGTCAGGAATCACTAAGACATCGTGCCTTTTAGACTCTCGTATTCGTGAAATAAATCCCATAATTTTCAACTAATGATGACCAATATAATATCCAAACAATTTAACATTATCGTGGAGTTCAAATGCACTTAAGCGGTTTGCGTGAAAAAGATATCGAAGAACTAACTAAGATGGCCGAAGAGGCCCAGATTGAAAATGCTGCCGGCCTGAAAAAGCACGAATTGATCTTCGCCCTCCTGACAAAAAAAGCCAAAGACAACGAAGAAATTTTCGGAGATGGAGTCCTTGAGATTCTCCCGGATGGTTTCGGTTTCCTTCGTTCACCATCATATAACTACCTTCCTGGCGCAGATGACATTTATGTGTCTCCTTCGCAGATTCGCCGTTTCGGTCTCCGTACCGGTGATACCATTGAAGGCCAGATCAGGACTCCAAAAGAAGGGGAGCGTTACTTCGCTCTACTCAAAGTTAACCACATCAATTTCAGAGATCCGGAACAGCATCGTTCTACAGTTCTCTTTGATAACTTAACTCCGCTTTACCCTGAATCAAAAATCAACCTTGAATCAAAACCTACTAATTACTCAACTCGAGTCATTGATATGTTCGTTCCTCAAGGTTTCGGTCAGCGCTGTCTGATCGTGGCACCTCCAAAAGCTGGTAAGACCATGCTGATGCAGGATATCGCAAACTCTATTTCTGATAATCACCCCGACACTAAGCTAATCGTTCTTTTGATCGATGAGCGTCCGGAAGAAGTGACAGACATGAAGCGAAACGTTCGTGCAGAAGTTGTTTCTTCAACTTTCGATGAGCCAGCTACCCGTCACGTACAGGTTGCAGAAATGGTTATTGAAAAGGCTAAGCGCTTAGTTGAGGCCAAGCAGAATGTTGTCATCCTTCTCGACTCAATTACTCGTCTGGCCCGTGCCTATAACACTGTAGTTCCACCATCAGGTAAGATTTTATCCGGTGGTGTTGACTCAAATGCTCTACACAAGCCTAAGCGTTTCTTCGGTGCCGCCAGGAATATCGAGAATGGTGGTTCACTCACTATTATCGCCACTGCCTTGATCGATACTGGATCAAGAATGGATGAAGTTATCTTTGAAGAGTTCAAAGGTACCGGTAACTCGGAAATTCAACTTGATAGAAAGCTTATGGAAAAACGTATTTTCCCATGTCTCGATATCAATAAGTCTTCTACTCGTAAGGAAGACCTCCTTATGGTGGATAAAGACTTACAAAGAGTGTTTGTTTTGCGTCGCGTGCTTAACCCTATGAATACAATGGATTCCATGGAATTCATTCTTGAAAGGATCAAAGACACTAAGACTAATGCGGCATTCTTAGATAAAATGAACGGATGATTAATCTAAAACGCATCCACTTACTTTTAGCTAAGCAATTCACTTCAATTGGCGGCCAGGCCGTTATTGAAGGAGTGATGATGCGTTCTCCAAATGCATTCGTAGTCGCGGTCAGAAAACCTGATGGAACAATCAGGTTACGACGTGATCAATGGTACGGACTTTCAAAAAAATTTGATTTTATGAAGAAGCCCTTTTTAAGAGGGGTTCTGATGTTGGTTGAGACTATGGCCAATGGTCTCGTTTCGCTTAACTATTCGGCCAATATTGCCATGGCCGAGGAAGAGCGTGCGAAGGCCCTAAAAAAAGGCAAGACCATCGAGGAATTTGAAGCCTCCCAAAAGAAAAAAGAGAAAGTTGATATTGCGACTTTCCTTACTATGGCAGTTTCCTTTTCTTTCGGAATTGGTCTTTTTGTTTTCGCACCTCATGCAGTTGCCTTCTGGATCGGTGATCTTTTAGGACAAGACTGGACCCTTGATAGTTTCTCTTTCCATGCTGTAGATGGTCTCGTTAAGGGAATAATCTTTGTTTCTTATATCTGGGGAATTTCCTTCATGAAGGATATTTACCGGGTGTTCCAGTATCACGGTGCAGAACATAAATCGATTGCCACTTTTGAAGCTGGAATGGAATTAACTGTTGAAAATGCCCGGAAATTCACCAAGCTCCATCCTCGTTGTGGAACAAGCTTCATTTTCTTTTTAATCCTGATCTCCATTATCCTTTTCTCTGCTGTTTTCTCACTGGTACCAATCGGTGCTGGCCTTCCTCCATTACTGAGGCACGTAGTCGCAGTCTTGTTTAAGGTCGCCCTCATGTTGCCAGTAGCAGGTATCAGCTATGAATTGATCAAGGCTTCAGGCAAATGTTCTGACCAATGGTGGGCACGTGCCATGGCAGCTCCAGGCATGATGCTACAGAGACTTACGACTAAAGAGCCTGATGATCAGCAATTGGAAGTCGCTCTCTCTAGTATTAAGGCCGTGCTCTTCCTGGAAGAGAAATATAATCTTAAAGACGCAAAAACCCGCGTCATTCAGCTGGAAGAGATCGACATACGCCATATCGCTGAGATAGAAACTACCAACACCACATTGAAAGAATTCCTAGAGTAGGACATGTTCCATAAATTAGAATCCGTAGTTAAACGTTATGAGACGCTGACTGATAGGTTAGCTGACCCTACGTTATACGATCGCCCCACAGAATTACGTGAAACCAATACTGAGCGTTCAAATATTGAACCTATTGTTCACAAGTTCCAGGAATACAAAAAACTCGTTGAAGACATCCAGAATAATAAAGACCTCATCCATAATGAAAAAGATGAGGAGATGCGCGAGATGGCCAAGGAAGAGCTCGGTGAGCTGGAAGCGAAACTTCCTGCCATTGAGATTGACCTGAAGCTTCTGTTATTGCCTAAGGATCCCAACGACGACAGGAACATCCTGCTTGAAATGCGTGCCGGTGCCGGAGGGGACGAAGCCTCGATCTTCGTTGCCGATTGCTGGCGCATGTACCGCAACTATTTTAATAACCAGGGTTGGAAGTCAGATGTGATTTCACTCTCGGAAGGTGATCGCGGAGTAAAAGAAATTGTAGTCAGCGTTTCGGGCGACAAGGTTTATTCCAGGATGAAATATGAATCCGGTGTTCATCGTGTTCAACGTGTACCTGATACTGAAGCCCAGGGCAGGGTTCATACTTCGACTATTACTGTTGCAGTTATGCCTGAGGCCGATGAAGTTGAAGACGTGGTCCTGAATATGGATGAAATCCGCATCGACGTTTACCGTTCAGGCGGATCCGGTGGTCAGTCGGTCAACACATCTGACTCTGCTGTACGCTTGACCCACGCTCCAACCGGTATTGTAATTGCCATGCAGGATGAGCGTTCACAGTTAAAAAACAAAGAGAAAGCATTCAAGATTCTTAAGGCCAAGATTTATGACTTAAGGATTCAGGAAGCTCATAATAAGGAAGCTGCGACCAGAAAGGGACTAGTAGGAACGGGTGATCGCTCCGAGCGTATCCGGACTTATAACTTTCCCCAGGGCAGGATCTCCGACCACCGAATCAACTTCACCATTTATAATCTTCCTAATTTCATGAATGGCGCCATTGATGAAGTTCTGGATGCCTTGATTGCACACAATCAGGCCATTCTCCTCAAAGGGGAAGAAGAATAAAAACCTTAAGGGAAGAATGGACAGATTTCTTCTCGAAGGAAGCCCTTGTTCTTCAGTCTAATTATCCGGGCCTTAACTTAAATAGATTTCTCATTGAAGCCATTGATGTACTCAAGCTCAGACACCATCCGCTCCTGGCCCTGGATCAATCCCTATACAGTATTTCAACCGCTGAAACTAAAAAACTTCAGAAACAATTCGTGAAGGGCATTCCATTTGCCTATCTCACTCAACATTCAGAATTTTACGATCACTGTTTCTATATCAATAAGGATGTGTTGATCCCCCGATCTGAAACGGAACTTCTGGTGGATTTGCTGGTGCAGAAAGCACAGAAACAACCATTTAATCGTGCCCTTGATATTGGTACAGGAAGTGGAGTCATCATGCTGAGCTTACTTTCAAAAAAAGCTGTTCAAAAAGGTGTGGCGGCCGACATTTCAGAGGAAGCATTGAAGGTAGCGAAGTTAAATGCAGAAAGGCTCAGGCTCATGAGTGATTGCGAATTTGTCCTCTCTGATCGACTTAACAATGTTAGTGGCACTTTTGATTTAATTGTCTCCAACCCTCCCTACATCAAGCAGACCTCTCATTTTAAGCTGGTGCATGGAAAGGTCGACGAGTTTGAGCCGGGATTGGCCCTTTACCTGCCTGATGAAGCCTATACCCAGTGGTTTACGGACTTCTTTTCCCAGGTGGCCCTAAGCCTCGAGCAGGGGGGAGTATTCATGATGGAAGGCCATGAACTTGAACTGATGGATCAGGCCCAACTATTAAGGAGCCTCAAATTCCAGGACGTCGAAGTGATTAAAGACTTTGCGGGTCTTGATCGATTCCTCATGGCAAAGGCGCCTCTTCCAAGATAAAATATCCTCCAAACCCCCGTGAGGAATAATTATGGACAAACTTATCATCAACGGACCTTGTACTTTAAAAGGTACCGTTAACATATCATCGGCCAAGAATGCCTCGCTTCCGATCCTGGTTGCGACCTTACTTTGCCCGTATCCCGTGAAGTTCGATACCATTCCAGATCTCATGGATGTGGGAACAATTTTAAAAATCTTGCAAAGCCTTGGTCTTAAGGTTTCGGAGAGTGGAGACATAACCACTCTTGATGCTACAACGTTGAATAACCAGCATGCTGATTACAGCCTGGTTAAAACCATGCGCGCTTCTGTTCTGGTATTGGGACCACTTCTAGCCCGCTATGGAGTAGCTTCTGTTTCATTACCTGGCGGTTGCGCTATTGGCGCACGTCCTGTTGATATTCACCTTATGGGCATGGAAAAGCTCGGGGCGAAAATTGAAATTGAAAACGGTTACATCAAGGCCCATGCTAAGAAATTGATCGGAGCTACAATTACCCTGCCTTTCCCTAGTGTCGGAGCAACCGAAAACCTCATGATGGCCGCCGTTCTTGCAGAAGGAAAAACCATCATTGAAAATGCAGCCATGGAGCCAGAAATAGATGACCTCGCAGATTTCCTGATCGCCCAAGGTGTAAAAATCGAAGGTTCCGGTACATCCCGCATAACTATTCACGGTGTGGACATTAAGGCACTAAAGCCAAATGCAAAACCTTATCGTGTTATTGGCGACAGGATTGAGGCTGCGACTTTTATTATCGCCGGCATCATGACTCGTGGTGAAGTTAAGGTTCAGGGATTTAATCCAAAACACCTCACCTTCGTACTTGAGACACTTACCAAGATGGGAGCGAAGTTAGAAATAGGTGCAGATTTTGTTCAAGTACGCCCAAGTGGTCGACTGAAAGGTGTGGCCATCGAAACTGCTCCATACCCTGGCTTCCCGACAGATGTACAAGCACAAATGATGGCCCTCATGAGCATTGTAGAAGGCAATTCAATCGTGTCTGAAACAATATTTGAAAACCGTTTCATGCATGTACCGGAAATGTCCCGTATGGGAACCAATGTAACCCTTAAGGGAAACTCTGCCTTAGTTGAGGGCGTTGATTCTTTAAGCGGAGCACCAGTCATGTGCACAGATTTACGCGCGTCGGCCGCCTTAGTACTTTGCTCATTAGTGGCAAAGGGCGAGAGCGAAGTCCAGCGCGTCTATCACCTCGATCGCGGTTATGAGAAAATTGATGAGAAGCTTACTGTTTTAGGTGCCAAGATTAAGCGCGTAAAAGGATAAGACATGAATCACCCGGACTGTATTTTCTGTAAAATTGTTGAAGGAACAATTCCTTCCACCAGGGTTTTTGAAAATGAATCTGTCATGGCCTTCGTGGATCTTATGCCTCACGCATCCAAGCACTATCTATTCATTCACAAGAATCATACTACCGATATAAATGACATGATGGAAAATGACCCGGATCAGGTAAAATCTGTCTTCAAGGCAATTGCTGACTATTCAAAGCAGTCTGGTCTTGACCAGAAAGGTTTCAGGGTTGTCACCAATCTAGGCCCCCATGCTGGCCAGACAGTTTTCCATACTCATTTTCACCTCGTAGGTGGTGAGCAATTGGGAAGATTCGGTCGATGAAATTTTATTGGCTAATCGAGAGCAGAAAGAAGAAGCGAGTGATAAGAATCTAAATCCGCCACTTCGAGATCAACTTGCTTGGCCATCTCATCACATCTTCTGACGAGAATTCTTTCATTGAAATAAGGATGGGCTTCATACGCCGCTGCCTGTGCTTCGGTCATGGGTCCTCCTTGAAAATTCAAGGTACCTCGTGAGGCTTCAGACAGATGCTTAAGGTAAGCAGGATTTTTAAGGCATAAATAGCGCTTTGCCTGTACATGATTCTCAATCAGATCAATGGCCTTAGGATTAAATCCCAGCTGCCTTAAAAAATCCCCACCAATATTCTCATGATTGACCACACCAAGACCATCCATCTGAGGTGCGCTTTTATCTGCACACAGGTGTCCTAAATCATGGAGAAGGCAGGCCAGAATGGCCTCGTTTGAAGCGTTCATTTTTCTGGCGAAATGGGCAGCTTGAAGAGCGTGTTCAAGTTGTGAAATAGGTTCGCCAATATATTCATCATGTTGAGACTTTCGCAAAATCTCCATGATCTTTTCGACTTTTTGAGCCTTCATTGAATTCTCCATTGAAACTCATCAAATCCTAACAACTTTTTCCTTCCATTTATAGTATAAAAACAGAATGAAAAAGGTCACACTCTGGCTTGAAAAATCCTCCCAAGCTTCATTTGCCCTGTATTGCTTATTTTTTTCCTTTTCTACCTACTTCTGCGTCTATGCATTTCGAAAACCCTTCAGTGTCGGCACCTTTGAAGGTAAAATTTTTCTGCCTGCTATCGGTCACATAGATTTTAAAATTCTCCTCATCATTTCCCAGGTGATGGGGTATGCGCTTTCAAAATTTATTGGAATTAAATTTGTCTCAGAGGTTTCAAGAAAAAAACGTGGTTTCATTATTGCCGGAATGATTATCCTGGCCGAAGTTTGTTTAATTCTTTTTCCCCTGATTCCCAAACCCTACAATTCAATCTGCTTGTTCCTGAATGGTATTCCCCTTGGAATGATCTGGGGACTTGTCTATTCTTACCTGGAAGGAAGAAAACTTTCTGACCTCTTTGGACCTGGTCTGAGTGCCAGCTTCATTATCGGAAGTGGGGCCGTAAAGAGCGCCGGTAAGTGGATTTTGGAACAGGGTTTGCCCGAAATTTGGATGCCAGCTGTAACAGGGGCCTTGTTTCTGCCACTTACACTATTCTGCGTCCTCATGTTGGATCAAATCCCATCTCCCAGTAAGGAAGAAGAAATTCTCAGGACCAAACGAAAACCTATGGATGCAAAAGAGCGATGGAATTTCTTCACCACTTTTGCTCCAGGGATCTTATCATTAACGGTCCTTTATGTAGTCATAAGCGCCTATAAGGACTTCAGAGATAACTTTGCCAGAGAATTATGGGATGGCTTGGGTTATCAAGGCGATACTGCTATCTTCACAACCAATGAAATGCCAATTGCCCTTGTGGTTTTGTTTGCCTTAGGGGGGATTGCTTTTATTAAGGGAAATCGACGCTCATTTAATACAATTTTTGCCATCATGTTTTTTGGTTCTATTATGATTGGATGTTTCACGTTCTTATTTGAATCAGGCCTTATTGGTCCTGAAATGTGGATGATGGGAATTGGCATGGGCCTCTACCTGGCCTATGTGCCGTTTGGCTGCATGCTTTATGATAATTTGATCGGTATGACCCATTTTGTGGGAACTGCCGGCATGATGATCTACGTATCAGATGCTTTCGGATATCTGGGAAGTGTAGGTGTTATGCTTTATAAGAACTTTTGTCAGCCGGATCTCGAGTGGGTGGCATTTTTCATTAAATTCAGTTATTTTACTTCTATATTCTGTGTGGTCTGTTTTGCTCTCTCGTACTTATATTTCACGGGACACAAGACCTTTCAAAATCAGGTCACTTTGGAGCCTTATGGAAATGCTTAATCAAGAACAGTTAAACTGCTGGGAACAAAATGGGTATGTCCTGCTTCCAGGTTTCTTCAGTGATAAAATCCGCTGGCCTATGGCCGAATGGACCCAGGAGTTGGCAGACTTACCTGAAACACCTGGCAAATGGATGAAGTACTTTGAAAAACCTGCCGGTGTTCGCCAGCTATGCAGAGTGGAGAACTTTATTCAATTCCATCCGGGGATGAATGGTTTAGTTAAATCATCTGCAATTTTTAAAATTCTCGAAAAGCTGATGGGGGAACCTGCCTTGCTCTTCAAGGAAAAGATAAATTTAAAATTGCCTAATGGTGCTGGCTTTACTGCCCATCAGGATGCTCCGGCCTTTACTACTTTTAATCAAAAATATCACATCACCATGATGGTTAGTATTGATAAGTCTGACATAGAAAATGGCTGTCTTGAAGTTGTAAAAGGTGGTTATCATAGGAAGGGCGTCCTGCCTCAGGCAACTGATAAGACAATCGACCCGGAATTGGAAAAGACTATGAAATGGGAATCTATTGAAATGCTGCCGGGTGATGTTCTGCTTTTCGATTCTTATATTCCTCACCGTTCAGGAAAAAATACAAGTAACCGTGCCCGCAGGGCACTCTATATTACATACAACAAAGTATCTGAAGGGGATTTTCGCGAAGCTTACTATGCAGATAAGCGTAAAGTCTTTCCGCCTGAATGTGAGAGAGTGCCTGGAGTAGATTATAGCAATTCAGGTGTCTATAACGTGGCTAATCCTATTGATAAATAAGGGCCGGGAAGGACTTACGGTAAAATATCAACGTAAGTCGTGCCCTTGGCAAGAGCAGAAGACGACTTGGCCCTCTGACCTTTGATCATGATCTTCTTATTATTGAACATTTCCTTTAGTGCTGACCGTGAAACCATCTTGAGTTCCATGTTCTCTTCCTGCTCTCTTAAAGAATTTAAAAGCACATTATCCATGCGGGATTCCTGATGATCCAAAGTAATAGCTATTCTGAAGGCACCCGTCGGTAGGATGGTTGGTTCATTTGTTGTCATAAAAATCCTTTGAGACTTCTTATGCCAACCAAATCAAAAAAC
Organism: Bacteriovoracaceae bacterium; assembly: GCA_035575985.1. GTDB lineage: Bacteria > Bdellovibrionota > Bacteriovoracia > Bacteriovoracales > Bacteriovoracaceae > Peredibacter. The sequence continues at coordinate 18,898 of DATLXC010000031.1, forward strand.
CTAGAGATTTGAAAATATTTCTTTAAAAGGGAGTGGCATTTTGGGGACTTTGGCCATGGAATTGAGTTCGAGGGACCACCAGCCTACGTCATGCCAGGCATTTAGCTTGAAACCCACCTTGGGATAGGTACATAAATAGGTAAATCCCAGGGCTTCATGAAATTTCACACTTTTTTCATTGGGCAAGGTAATGACGGCAAAAGCAGTAGTGAAATGTTGTTTTTTAAGCTGGGCCAGTAAATTTTCATATAACTTGCGTCCGACACCAGCTCGGTACTGATCTTCACGAATATAGACAGAAGTTTCAACCGACCATTGATAGGCCGTCCTGGACCTGTAAGAGGCTGCATAGGCGTAACCCAGAATTCCAGACTTATCCTCAGCTACAATCCAGGGATAGGCCTTAAGGATGTTGGTAATTCTCAGCGAAAATTCGGCGACTGAAGGCAATTCCCATTCAAAGGAAACGCTTGATCCAGTTACATGGGGAGCATAGATCGCCAGCAAGGCTTTCGCATCTGCTGGACGGGCAACCCTGATCTTCAGACTTGCAATCCATTAAAGAGCGAAGCGAGGAGGGTACGCTGGAGTTGATTTAATTGGGCCGCACGGGCCATGACGATCAATGGACTTCTCTCAACCTGGGCCGTGGCCACAAAATGGCCTTTTGTTGAGTTGAATTCCGTGACTTCAAAAACTTCATGGAACTTATCCAGGTAAGTTTGCATGAGCTCTTTTTCCTTAAGTCCACCCTGATGGAAATTCGCTTTCTTATTTCCTGTCAGAAGGGATTGAGTAAGTTTCGGACGCTCTTTTTTCTCGTTGTTCTCATCTTTTTCTTCGGTCTTCATGACATCGTTGAAATAGATCGTGAGATCAACAGATCCAACATTGCGCTTTAGCCAGTACCAAAGTTCTTCAAAAAAAGTCAGGCGGTCTTTTTTCCACAGGTCACGGAAGTGATTTGTGATTTGGTATAAATTTTCAATGCTATTGAAATTCTGGGCCATGGTCCAGCGGTTAACTAAACGCAGGTAGAGGTCTTTAAACTGCTGGGCAGGCATATCCTCAAAAGTTGAATAGGGCAGGGATTCATCCCGGGCATCCAGGATAGGGTAGAAAGCTTTCTCTTTTTCGAGCATGCTGACAAGTGAGCTAAAGTGCTCATTGTCTTCAATCATGAGGGCCTGGAGGTTCTGGTCAGGAAGGTCAGTGACGTCAATAAGGCGCGACTGAAGGGTATTTTGGTTCCAATCCAGTTCCTTTACGAGGACCTGGCTACTGGAACGGACGAAACCGACTGAAATAATCATGCAAAACCTTCCTTTGAACCAATGCATATTAACAAACGCAACTTTAAGTTACAATGGACTCATGGTGCATCATTGGGCTCTTTTATTCATCTTTTGTCTCTCTAGCTCGGTCTGGGGTCAGGATGAGCGTTATTACCGTCAGATTCTGAGCGGAGAGCTGCCCAAAATGTCAGATGGTATCCGGGAAACGTCCGAGCACCAGTTCAATGTTGCAGGACCGAGCTACCTCATTGACCTGAATGGTGATGGGATCGAAGAGACTCTTCAACCCCAGAAAAGGGATGGAGTGGACTGGATAGAAATCAGAAATTCAGCCAAGCAAAGGATCTTCGACGCAAAGTTGCTGGCGGTAGGAGCAGGTAGCTTTTTATACAAGGCCAAGCTTGTTGCTCTCTCTCCTAAAGTGAAGGCCCTGATTCTTTTTCTTGATGAAGGATTTACTGCGGGCAGGAGATTTGAAGCAACGGCCAGGATTTTTGTCATCACCTATGAAAAGAATGACCTCGAAACGATGAAGATAGTGGAGGGACCTCATATCTTCCACGAAAAAGAGGCCATCCGTGAACAGTACTTCCGCAGGGATTACCTGGTAAATGTGGTGGATATGAACAAGGATGGGCAGAAAGAAATTTCAGTCCAGTATAATCACATCCAGCGGATCATGGAGTATCTCGGTAATGGCGAATGGATGAGGTATTAGTTAAGAAGCTTTCTTGATCTCATTGTCTTTATTCTTTTTGAGTGAAAGCTCACGTTCCTCTCTGAATTTCTGAAGCACCTGAATATTAGAACTGCTGACTTCACTTGCCTTGTTGCGCATGTGATTCATGACTAGTGCCCAGCTGATCAAAGGAAGAGAAAGAATAATAACCAAGGCCAGAATCGTAGTCAGGCTCCACGGCGTAGAAGCAGGAGAGGCAGTGGCTATCTGTGGTTTATTTGCAGCAACTATCCCACCACCCTTACGGACGGTTTCAATCTGACTCACTTCATGTTCTAGATTAAATAATGGTTCATTGGCATTGGGAGTGGCTTCAACATGCTCAACTTCTATTCCTACAAAGTCTTCTACTGCCGGTCCCCTGCTGGGAGCACCATAAGACTGGCCTGACAAAAGTAATAGGAATAAGCCAAGTATTGGAAACTGCATGTAAAACACCTCTCAGCTATTCATCGGTACTTTTAAGTTAAATCTTTAACCTAAAGTTCTTTTTTCAGAACCCGATAAAAGAGTATGTAGTTTCACCCCCCTGAGGATGATTTCTAATGAAGATAGTATTTGTTTTTTTCTTGTTGGCCTTTGGTTATGTCTTTTCACTCTGGAAGTTCGGAGGAATGGATAAAACAGTTTTAAACAAACTGGACCAGCAATATCAATATGAGCAAAAGGCTTTAAGCCTTGCCCGTGAGAATCGTTTTCTCAAGACAAAGATCTCTGACCTTAAGTATGAAGTTTCCCAGCTTGATTCAAAAAATAGATATCTCGCGGCACAGGCCGAAGGCAAGACTCCAGCTGCTGCCACTGTCTCCCGCACAATTGCCAGTGTCCCTAAAACAAATATTAATGATCTTGTTTCTTATGAAGTCTATAAGTGGACTCCTGAAAAACTTCTCGCTATCGGTGAGAAAGAGCTGCACTTCAAGAATTATGAGAAGTCTGCCCAATTTTACAATGAACTTCTTGACCGTTTCCCGGATCACCAGATTGTAAGTGATCGTGTGTTGTTTGGTGCCGGTGTTGCGGCCTTTGAAACCGGCAAGCGCTATGACTGGACTGAAAAGCATCTTTCACGACTTGTGAAGAATCATCCGAAGTCAGAATTCTACCGTGGAGCAAAGCTTTGGCTGGCCCTTGCCCACTACAACCAGGGTGATCACCAGAAATTTTTAACTACAGTTGAAGAGTTCCGACTCAAATATAGAAATACAGAAGAATGGAAAATATTAAGCAGGTATTATGAAGACATTTCGTACAAAATTAAGAAGTAGCCTTCTCCTTTCGGCCATGTTTGTGGCCGTACCTCTCTGGGCAAAACCAGTGGCACAAGTGACTTCGCTCACTGGGCAGGTTTTTGTCGTAACAGAAGAGGGAAAGACCAAGAGCTTAAAGCTGAATGATCATCTGGATGAGAAATCCGAGGTCATGGTTGAGGAAGGCGGCACGATTACACTTAATGACTATTTCGATGCCACTTATCATCTCATTGGCGGAAGCCACATGAAATTTTTTACCAAATCAGTACAGCTTAAACGCGGTAAGACCTGGATCCAGGCCAAAAATGCACGTCATGCCCTGGCCCTGACAACTGCAAACGGAAATGTAACTTTCTGGAAAGCTGAATTCATCGCGACTTTTGACCAGGCCAATTCACGTTCACAAATCCTGGTAGTCAATGGTGATGCTGAAGTCTCAAACGTGCTTGATAAAAACATGAAATACATGATTCCTGCAGGAAGTTTCACCCTGGTTGATCCTGAAGTTGAGAATGGAATTCCACGTTCACCAACAAAAGTTGGACTGGCTTCACTTAACTCAGCTCTGGCCGAATTCAAGCAACTCCCGAATAAAATGAAAGATGAGGGATTGGCATCAGCACCTTCAAGGGCCATTGCCTCAGTCACTGAGACAACTGATTCTGAAAAACCTGCGGTTAAGAAAGGTGAGATTATTTTCATGACCACTAATCGCATGCCAGCATCTGTAACAGGTAACGCACACGCTTATTTCAAGAAGAAGTCTGTAGCTCAAACTAAGGCCCAAAAAGCCGCAGCTAAGGCCAAACTCTTAGCTTTTAAGGCAACTCTGGCCAGCGCTCCTATCAAAGTCTATGGAGAAATGGATGTTCCCGTAGTAGTTGCTCCGCAAGCAACAAATGAAGAAAGAAGTCCTGCCTCCGTACCAAATATGGCAAAAATGCCACAAAAAGCTTCCGATAAAGTAAATTTAGACCAAGAGTTTGGTGATAGTCTTAAGAAGCATGGTGAGGAACAGCCTAAGTACTCGAATGATATGGAAAACCTTATCCGTGATTTGAAGAGTTACTAGCACTTAGAGCTGATGTGAAGACCGCCTTAACATATTGATAAGTCATTAAAATTAGAGCTGTCATAGGCTGACGCGTCCCTGTCACAAGATTTAAGATTTCTTAAGTTTCGTTCTCACCTTAAAGTGTCTTAATATACGACATGGAAAAAAATAGAATGCATTTGACGATTATTGACGACAACAAAGACCTTCTAGAGGTTCTCTCTAGTTCGCTGTCTGACTCTTTCACAACGGAGACTTTTAGTGAACCTGAAAAGGGCCTGGAGTTTATCCGAAATAACCACACGGACGCAATCCTCCTGGACCTTCATATTCCCGGTAAAGATGGTTTCCAGGTTTATGAGGAAGTTAAAAGGGCAAAGCAGAACCTGCCAGTGCTTTTCTTAACTGGAGACTCAGACTTAGGCGCACGAGTTAGGGGCCTTGAGATCGGTGCTGATGATTTCCTCATCAAACCGGTACAGACCGAAGAGCTTATTGCCCGTGTAAGAAATCGTATTACTTTGAGCAAGAGAAACCTTCAAAACAACAAGGTTATCAAGTTCAAGGATCTTGTTATTGATCTGGATGGCCACCAGGTCATGCTGAACAACCAAGCAATTCGCCTTACTCCAAAAGAATATCAGTTATTATTGGTTCTCTCACAGAATCCAAATCGTGTTATCCACAAAGATGATTTGATTCACATGCTCTGGAAAGATGTGCATGTTGAAGTCAATAACCTGGATACACACTTTTCTAACTTGCGTCGTAAACTTAAGCCTTTCTCGACTCACATCAAAACGCTTAAGAATCTTGGTTACGTACTCCGCATATAGTTTCTTTAAGCCTGCAATTTTATTTCAATTAAGCTATTCTTTGTTAACTCAAAGGATAGCTTTATGTTTTACACCACCGAAATGGCACTCACCTATGATGACGTGCTGATTGTCCCTAATTATTCTGAAGTTCTCCCCACTGAAGTGGAATTAAAAACAAGATTTTCCCGCAATATAACGATGGATATTCCAATTGTTTCTTCTGCTATGGACACTGTCACAGAATCTCGTACGGCCATTGTTATGGCCCAGGAAGGGGGAATTGGAGTCATTCATAAGAACCTCACTCCTGAAGAGCAGGCTTTTGAAGTTGAGAAAGTAAAAAAATACGAATCTGGGATGATCATTGATCCATTTACTGTGAGTCCTGATCAATCTATCTCTGACTTGTTTGCCGCTAAGGCCAAGTTTAAAATTTCCGGGTTTCCGGTTATTGATAAGGATAAGAAGTTAGTGGGTATGATTACTAATCGTGACCTGCGGTTTGTTACTGACACTTCCATGAAAGTGAAAGATGTCATGACTTCAAAAAATCTCGTAACCGCACCTGAAGGAACTAATTTCAAGGAAGCGAAGGAAATTCTCCAGAATCACAGGGTAGAGAAATTGCCAGTGGTGAACAAAGAAGGTCAGCTCCGCGGACTTATTACGGTCAAGGATATTGAGAAGACAATTGCTTACCCAAACTCGAACAAGGACCAATTTGGACGCCTGAGAGTAGCAGCAGCTTGCGGTGTAGGTGATAAGGAATTATTGAGAGTCCAGGCACTGATTAAGGCACAGGTTGATGCCATCGTAATAGACACTGCCCATGGACATTCAAAAGCCGTAATAGATATGGTTAAGATCATCAAGAAGCTTGCCCCAAATGTTGATGTGGTTGCAGGAAATGTGGCCACGGCCAAAGCTTGTGAGGACTTAATCGCTGCGGGTGTTGATGGTATAAAAGTGGGGATTGGCCCAGGATCCATTTGTACCACCAGGGTCATTGCAGGAATTGGTGTTCCTCAAATGCAGGCAATTTTTGATTGCAAGATCCCATGTGAAAAAGCAGGTATTCCTTTTATAGCTGATGGTGGAATCAAATTTTCTGGTGACATCGTCAAGGCCCTTGCTGGTGGAGCATCAACAGTGATGATTGGCTCACTGTTTGCCGGAACTGATGAAGCACCCGGGGAAATGGTTCTTTATCAAGGTCGGGCCTATAAGATGTATCGTGGCATGGGTTCATTAGGTGCCATGGAAAAAGGGTCCAAGGATCGTTACGGCCAGGGCTCTGTGGATGAAGCTTCAAAACTAGTGCCTGAGGGAATTGAAGGCCAGGTTCCTTATCGTGGCTCCCTTGCTACCAATCTTTTCCATCTCGTGGGTGGGTTACGCTCAGGAATGGGTTATGTAGGTGCTCCGAATATGCAACTCCTAAGAGAAAGGGCCAAGTTCATCAAGATAACTGCGGCTTCATTAAAAGAGTCTCACCCTCACGATGTGATCATTACTAAAGAAGCTCCAAACTATAGACAGGTATAAAGAATGAAGAGTGCAGTCTGGATTGTTGATTTTGGTTCTCAGTACACACAGCTCATTACCAGGAAGTTCAGGGAACTTGGGTTCACATCCGAGATCATCACCCTTGAAGATGGCCTTGAAAGAATCAAGACTGAGTCCCCCAAGGCATTAGTACTTTCTGGCGGCCCCCAGTCTGTCTTTGAAGACAAGACAGATTACACACCCTTTTTTGAAAACAAAAACCTTCCGATCTTGGGCATTTGTTACGGAATGCAGATCATCGGGCAGTATTTCGGCGGTAAGGTCGAAAAGGGAGTGCAGGGAGAGTATGGACTGGCAGCTTTGCATACAGTTCCTGGTTTCCTGATTCCCGGTTGCCCTCCGGTCAGTGATGTTTGGATGAGTCACTCTGATCACTTGATTGAACTGCCGAAAAATTTCAAACTTATCTTACAAAGTGAAAATGGACTTACTGCTGGTATAAAACATGAACTGCGTCCGATATTGGGCCTTCAATTTCACCCTGAAGTTCATCATACTGTTCATGGCCATGATATTCTGACCTTCTTCCTGAACAATGTGGCAGAGTTAAAATCAGACTGGTCTTCAAAGACCATGCTTGAGTCGTGCGCGGAAGCTGCCCGTGAAATAAAGGGATCAAAAGTCCTTTGTGCCTTTTCTGGTGGCGTTGATTCCTTAGTTGCTGCAACTCTTGTGCACAAAGTGATCGGCGATGATCTCCATTGCTTCTTTGTCGACAACGGCCTTCTTCGTCCCCAGGACATTCACACCATTCACTTGCTTCAGGAAAAAACTAAATTAAATATTGAAATACTGGATGCCTCAGAATTATTTCTTAAGTCCCTTCATGGACAGAAAGATCCAGAGCAGAAAAGAAAGACTATCGGGAAAACTTTCATCGATGTCTTTGAAAAGAAAGTTCACGATTACGAGCGAGATCATGGAATAACGTTTGATTATCTTCTCCAGGGAACTCTTTACCCTGATGTGATTGAATCAATTTCTCCACATAAGAAAGGGGGGAAGTCAGTGACCATCAAGTCCCACCATAATGTGGGAGGACTGCCTGAGAGAATGCATTTGAAATTGCTTGAACCTCTGCGCTTCTTGTTCAAGGATGAGGTTCGGGCCATGGGCCTTGAACTGGGTCTTGCTCATGAATGGGTCTATCGTCACCCGTTTCCTGGTCCTGGTATCGGAGTACGTGTCCTCGGAGAACTTTCCCGGGATTCCATTCGCAAGGTCCAGGAGTCTGACCAGATTCTTTATGAAGAATTAAAATCAAGCAATCTCTATGATTCAACCTGGCAGGCATTTACGGTCCTTCTGCCTGTGAAGACAGTTGGTGTGAAGGGTGATGGCAGGGTTTATGAAGAAGTGATTGCCCTCAGGATGGTAAATTCCCAGGACGGAATGACAGCTTCAGTGAGTGAACTTCCATGGAGCTTCCTGAATAAGGTTTCTTCCAGGGTCTGTAATGAAGTGAAAGGTGTCACCCGGGTAGTTTATGATATTACGTCAAAGCCACCGGGTACCATTGAATGGGAATAGACTAGAACAAGATATCTGAATAGTTGCCCTGAACACATTCACCATTATCACCGTCATTGTTTTCACAGAAAAGCACATCTGATAAATCCGTACTGTTAGGATCGATATTCGTAATATCAGTTGTAGTGGTGCTATATCCGGTACCCTGATTGAGGACAAGATTCTTAAACGAAGGCTTAGATAGATCGTACTGAATGGTCACGAGGTCAGTCACAGTAGTTCCATCTTCCTGCACAGCTTTTAGATTAAGTTTCATGGTCACTATCTCACCTGTTCTGATAAGTGAGGCAAGATCAGGTGTGGCCTTATCCAGGGCCTCAAGATCAGATGAAAGAAGAGGTTTTTCTTCATAGAAAAGAATTCTCTCTTCGTAAGCTTGTGTGTTCGCATTGATACAGGCAGTTGTACTTTGAGGAGCAAAGCTCTCCATTGATAAGACAATTAATTTTTCATTTTGAATCTTCAGGATGGTTTGAGTGGCCGTTGATGTGTAGCTGCATTCCTCACCACTTTCGGTCACAAAACTACCCAAGCTTGTAACTTTCTTGCTCATTCCCGGAGTAACACTTCCCAGCATTCCCTGACGGTCAGTCATAAGCTTTTTAAGATCGGAAATCTTTAAGGTCTGGGCCATGCCAGAGAAGCTCATAAGGAGGGCAGGGATTATAAAAGCTTCCGGACTAATAAGTTGGCGGGATAATAATCAAAAAGACTACCTTCAACCCGTATTTATCAATGACTTGAGAACTTTTACAGACCCCAAAATGGCACCGGCCACAAAATGGAAACTCCGCACAAGCGATAAAATGTCGTCATACATAGGTAGCTGTGATATTCCTTTGCCCATGAAAACCATCATTTCGCTATTGATATTAGCAAGTTGCACCCAAAAGTACGCTGACTACGATCTGATTCGGAAAGCTGATTTTGAGCGCGCGACTTATTCAAGGCCTGTGACTTTGATAGAAGTTTTGCCTCAAGGCAAGGATGACCTCAAGGCCTGTTTTAATCAATGGCTCTTCCTCTCAAATGCAGAAGCAGATAAAAATAAGTCTGTTTCGTTTATGGTAAGAAGTCTTTGTCCAGGTAAGGATTTCCTGGTGAATACAGAAATGAAAGAAACCTGGTGGACTACACTTTTATTCACACGTTCGTGTATTGAGATGGAATCACTTTGTGGTGAGATGAAGAAGAAATAAAATTTAAATTCCCGCATCTTGGGACCGGCCAGGAATACGCTCCTGAACCGGTCTCAGAGTGCTATTTTTTTACTTATTTTCTACGATTGTTAACTGAAGTGAAGTTCCTAAGCCCCTTGCGTCTACATCAAAGACTTTCTTCGTTTCAGTTCCGCTACCGGCCATGCCTCTTGAAAATGTAAGGACAAGCTTAGTGCAAGGACAACGTGGAACCATTCCACGAGTGGCGAAAACATCTTCAATCTTTGAAAGTGTAAATCCTTTAGTCTGCAAGCTCTCTTCAAGTTTCACGATTTCATTTTGCTCGAGGACTATTTTAACTGCATCAAGACCAGAAGCTGCGAAAACATTTACGGACATGAATAATACGGCAATTGTTAATAGTGATTTCATGGGACTCCTGTTTATTTGGGCAGTATTACCTGATCCCGGTCTGAAGTGTCGATATTTATGTAAAACTTACTTCGTTAAAACTCGTGATGCATTCATAAGGAGATTCCTTGCAACCTTCACGTGACACAAGAGTTACTTTTAGTCCTGCGGCTTCTGCAGCTCCAAGTTCCTGGGAGATATCAGAAAAGAAATGAATTTCCCGGGGTGAGAGTCCAGTTTCCAGGGCTATCTGTGCATATGAAGACTTCTCCCGTTTTGCACCAACTTTCGTGTCGAAGTAGCAGGAGATAAGGGGAGTAAGATCACCTTCAAGTGAGAAACCAAAGATAAGTTTTTGTGCGTGGACTGAACCTGAAGAATAAATTCCGATTTTATGGCCCCTGGATAAAATCAGCTTAAAGAAGGGAAGGACATCAGGGTAAACATGTCCCTTAAAGTGATTCTTGGTATAACCCTGGTCCCAGATGAGACCCTGAATTTCCTTGAGGGCCGGATGTTTTCTATCTTCCTTGATCCAGCTCAGTAGTTTGGCGGTAACTTCATGGGTTAATAATTTCTTCTTATTTTCTTCAGCCGAAACCGTATCCCTGACTTTTGCTATAGCAGCGGCCACTACCGGCTCATCCTGGTGATTCAGGATAAACTGCTGCATATTTTGAGCGGCATAAGGAAAGAGTACCTTGTGCACAAAATTTATATCGGTTGTCGTGCCTTCAATGTCAAAAAGATACAAACTAGTCATTGGTTATACTTTTGTTCTTTGCCACTTTGAGTGTAATTGGCCACCCATCCTTCAGGTGTCTGGAATACCCTGATTGCCTTCACAAAGTATTTCGGGGCAAGATCAAACCAATGTGTGTAGCCTTTGGGAACAGAAATAAAATCACCTTTTTCACACAGCAGCTTGAATACTTCCATGCTCTCAGGCAGGTGGAAGTAAAACTGGCCTTCACCATCAACAAAAAATCTCACTTCATCTTCAGCATGTGTATGCTCAGAAAGAAATTTCGCCCGTATGGCCTCTATATTCGGAGTGTCCTTGTGAACATTGATAACATCAGCATTAACGTATCCATTTTTTTTCATATAGGGACCGAGCTCATGCTCGTAGGCCTTAAGGATTGTTTCCTGGGAATCAGTATCCTTGAGGGGAATTGAAGCTTCCCATTGCTCAAATATTATTCCGCGATCATTCATGAATTTTTTAATTTTCCGGAGGTCTCTGACTTCTTTACGGACGGGATCCAGCAGGGTTAATACGGCCATTAGATTCTCCTCGTTACTTGATAACATTCAAGCAGGAATTCGAAAGTTTCAATATGTCTCTTGGCCGTGGGGATGTCTTTGCCCCAGGAGTAAAGGCCATGTCCTGCTATGAGGAAGCCATGGAGAGTTGCTTGTTTATTAAACTGCGGCTCCAAAAACTGCATGATGTCTTTCATGTCCTGGGAGTTGGGAACAATAGGGAGTCCCTCTGTCATTTCGTGAGTGGCATTGCCTTCAAGCCCCTTTAAAATCTCAAGTCCTTCAAAGCGCAATTCCCATTGCTTGACCATGGCCTGTGAAAGGATTGTTCCAAGTAGGGAATGAGTGTGAAGGACACAATTGACTTTAGGGAATCTCTTGTAAAGTTCTGTATGAATTTCAGTCTCGGCCGAAGATTTCACCCCGGTCAAGTTATAGGGAGGGAGGACGACACCTTGATCATTAATTAAAATAAGATCTGTAAGCTCAAACTGGCTTTTATCCACTCCGGATTTAGAAATGATAAATTCATTGGGATTTGAAGAACGGACAGAATAATTGGTAGAAGTGGCCGGGGACCAGCCCTTGGCATTAAAAAACCGGATGGTTTGAACAAGTTTTTCAGCTAATTTGAGATCTGTACCGGTAAACATATAAAAGGCCCCTCTAACATTCGTTATCAGGGCCTTTTCGTATCGTGATTACCATGATTATTGAAGGATATTTTGAGGGTGGGGGTAATCCAGTTGGCAAGGCAATCCAATCACCCTGGTCAACCAGACAATATCTTCCAAAAAATCAGGAAATCTAGGCCATTTATATCTTAAAAAACCTTGCTTGACAATATGCGTCGGCAACAATTACTTACTTGCCTTGTTGCACTGCCTTTTTTGGCCATTTCATCCCAAAAATGGTTATCTAACAACCTTAGTTTTCATTCATTTCCAGAGGTATTCTCTTCATGAAAAACCCCTACATTGGGAGTGATTTTCAAAACACTCGCAAGGATAGTTTTACCCATCTTCATCTGCATACTCAGTACTCCTTGCTTGATGGGGCCATCCGTTTAAGCGATTTATTCAAGCGTGCCAAAGAAATGGAAGTTCCGGCCATTGCCTGTACTGATCATGGCAATATGTTCGGTGGTATTGATTTTTACACCCGTGCCTTAAAGGCCGGGATCAAGCCAATACTTGGTTCGGAGATATATTTTACCCCTGGTTCCCGTCATGATCGAAGAGCACCCAAGAACTTAAAGACCCTGGATTCCCAGGATGAAGTTGAGGGCAGGCATCAGATCCACCATTTAATCCTCCTCTGTAAGAACATCACCGGTTACCGGAATCTTTGTAAGCTACTTTCAAAGGCCTATCAGGAAGGCTTTTATTATAAGCCCAGAGTAGATATTGAACTCCTGCGTGAGTTTTCAGAAGGACTTATTGCCACTACGGCATGCCTGAAAGGTGAGGTTGGTTATAATCTCTTCACCGGTCAGGATGAAAGGGCCTATGCTGCCGCCCTGAAATTCAGGGAAGTCTTTAAGGATGACTTTTATCTTGAGATCCAGGAAAACGGTATTCCTGAACAAGCGGATGTGAATAAAAAAATCATTGCTTTTGCCAAGGAACAATCGATTTCCCTGGTTGCTACCAATGACTGCCATTATATTACCCGTGAGGATGCCGCCGCCCAGGAAGTCCTGATGTGCATTCAGACCGGCAAGACCTTTGAAGATGAAAAGAGAATGAAACTCTCAACCACTGAGTTTTATCTGAAGTCGCCAGAGGAAATGCGCAAGGCCTTTGATTACATTCCTGAGGCCTGTGATAATACCCTGAAGATTGCGGATAAGTGCAATTTGGAAATCAGGTGGGAAGATGACAAGGGCAAGCAGATTTATCTCCTGCCAAAGTTTGAAATCAAGACGGCAGAAACTGAAGATGAATTTTTTGAAAGGCTTTCACGGGAAGGTTTGGAAGAGCGTTTTAACGGCCCACACTTCAAGCACTTGCTCGCCAAGCCAAATTGGGAAACAGAATTAAAGGCCGTCTATGTGGATCGACTGGAAGTTGAGATAGGTCTCATCAAGCAGATGGGGTTTACTGGATATTTCCTTATAGTATCTGACTTTATTATCTGGGCAAAATCCCAGGGGATTCCGGTAGGTCCTGGTCGGGGATCTGGAGCTGGGTCGATTGTGGCCTATGCCCTTAAGATTACCAACGTGGATCCGATTCCTTTTAATCTACTCTTTGAGAGGTTTATTAACCCTGAACGTGTTTCGATGCCTGACTTTGATATCGATTTTTGCCAGGACAGGCGTCAGGAAGTTATTGAGTATGTTACGCAGAAGTATGGGGAAGAGCGGGTAGGCCAGATCATAACTTTTGGAACTCTTTCGGCCAAGGCCGTCCTCCGGGATGTCTCACGTGTGTTTTCGCTTCCGTATTCTGAAGCTGATACTCTCGCCAAGCTGGTTCCGGAAGAGCTGGGAATTGGGCTTCAGGATGCTATTGATAAGGAGCCCAAGCTCAAGGAGATGGAGGACAATGATCCGAAGATCAGGCGCATTCTCCAGATTGCCAAAAGACTCGAAGGCCTTAATCGACATGCTGGTATTCATGCCGCCGGTGTTATTATTACTAACGAGCCACTCGTTACTTATTGTCCTTTATTCCGAGGTTCAAAAGGTGAGCAGGTAGTCCAGTTCGATAAAGACTTCTCTGAAAAAATAGGCCTGGTTAAATTCGACTTCTTAGGTCTTAAGACTCTTACTGTAATTGATAAGGCTTCAAAGTTTATCCAGAGGGATATCAAGCCGGACTTTGATATTGAATTTATCGATTATCATGACAAGTCAGTGTTTGATCTAATATCCGATGGACAGACAGTTGGAGTCTTCCAGCTTGAATCATCCGGAATGCAGGATTTATGTAAGCGCATTAAGCCCGATTCAATTGATGATATTACCGCTATCAATGCTCTCTACCGTCCTGGACCTATGGGTTCTGGCATGCATCTAGAATTTGCCGAAATCAAGCACGGGCAAAAACCTGAAATTTATACCTTTGAGGAACTGAAGTCAGTTCTCAAGGATACGTATGGGATTATCGTTTACCAGGAACAGGTGATGAACATTGCCCGTGTTGTTGCGGGATACTCTCTTGGTCAGGCGGACATGCTCAGACGTGCCATGGGTAAGAAAAAACTTGAAGAGATGCAGATGCACAAGGAGATCTTCAGGAAGGGAGCCGTTGAAAGGGGCTTTAACGAAGAGAAGGCAATACAGCTCTTTGAACTCATGGAAAAATTTGCAGAATATGGCTTTAACAAGTCTCACGCCGTTGCTTATTCAGTTGTGGCCTATCAGACAGCACTCTTAAAGCGATATTACCCCGCTCAATTCTTTGCAGCACTCCTTGGTACCGAGATTAACAACAAGGATAAGATCACAACCTACATCCAGGAAGCAAAAGACTTCGGGATAAGTATTCTTCCTCCTGATGTAAACCAATCATTATGGCTCTTCAACGTCATTGGCGACACTATTCGATTTGGACTTGGAGCTATCAAGGGCGTGGGTGAATCAGCAGTTGAAGAAATAGTCAGGGAGAGAGAGGCCAATGGTCCCTTCAAGGGCTATGTGGACTTTTGTGAAAGAGTTCATTTGAAGGCGGTCAATAAGCGCGTAATGGAGTCTCTCATTAAGGTCGGGGCTTTTGACTCTTGTGAAAAGTTTAATCGCAAGACCTTGCTCGATAACATGGAATTTATTATTTCATTTGCCGAAAAAAAGCAGGAAGAAAAGCTAAATGGCCAGACTTCCCTTTTTGATATGGGAAATGGCGCGGCCCAGACTTCTGAGGAACAGCTCAATATCAATGAGTCCCAGGAATTTGATGAGAAGCAGATGCTCAACTATGAAGCTGAACTGCTGGGGATTTATGTTTCGGGCCACCCGCTCATGAAATACAGGCCCATCATGGATAAGCTTACCTCAATGAATATTGCCCAGATTCAGGAGCTGCCGACGGTTAAGAAACCGGAAGGCTTTAACCCACGCTTGGGTGATGAACATGATCCAAGCAAGCGCAGTATCGTTATTGCAGGCATGGTTTCAGAATCAAAAGTCATCCTGACGAAGAAAGGCGATAAGATGGCCTTTGTCACTTTCGAAGATTTGAATGGGAAGATTGAATGCTTGTTCTTTCCCAAGATCTTTGCTGAATACCAGGAATTCCTGACCATGAATGAACCACTTATCATGTATGGATTTGTTAACTTGAGTGAGGATGTTAAGAAGTTCTTCCCTAACAAGATAACCTTACTGAGTAATGAGTCTGATGACAGGGTTACTTCTGTGAGAGTAACAGTTCCTCTCCAGCAGCTTAACCCATATTCATTAGGCCAGGTAAAGCAGATACTCCTGAGTTATCGTGGAGCAGTTCCTATACATATGATCTTTGAAACCAAAGATGGTAAGGCCCGGATGCAGCTTGATGATAATTTCATGGTGAGTCCATCGCCACAAATGGCGGCCAAACTTAATGAAATACTTAATTCAAATTCTGTTTCCTTTATCATTGATGGAAAGGTGGAGCAGCAGTGAGAATACTCTTACTGCTGAGTTTTCTTTTCATAAATGTTTCACGGGCAGCTGAGATTTCTCCTGAATCTCCCAAACCCATTTCCAAAATATGGCTCAAAAGTGAAATCATTCCCATGAACTTCGGCTGGCAGGACATGGGACTCAGCAGGGAAGAAAGTTTTACCCTTCCTATCACCGAGGCATGGGTAAAGTGGCTTTCGGACAATCTGCCTCCAACCGTTGCACAAGCTGTCATTTGCTCAGCAGGTTGCCAGCCTTTTATTGAAGAATGGGAAACACAGCCGCCTCAGATGGTCATGTCATCCACACCAACTGAATACTCAAATGGCGTTTTACTCAAAGTGATAATAAATATCTGGAAGCTTCCCGGTGACTCAACAGAACATGCTTTTCGTTGGGAAGGCCGGACGGTCTTGCTCGATCTTAAAACAAAACGACTTATGGGTGCTTTGGCGATTTATCCAGAGGACAAGCGTTTTATTCAGCTGGCCCAAAACAGGGTTAATTCTGTCCTTGGCAATCATATTTATAGGTCTCCCTTGGACAGTTTCATGAAAATTTCCAAAGTCCTGGCCAGGGAAACGAAGGTGAGTCAAATGACCTATGTGAAGATCAAAGGCCATAAAAACCTCATGGATGCCATAGAAGCCGGGCAGTTATTGGAAACCCGAGGAACTCACTTAGGTTTAAGCGTGGGCCTTTCTGAGTTCACAAAGCAGGAAGCCCAGCTCCTTTGTTATTATCAAGGGGAAGAAAAAGCGTTTAATGATTTATTGTCACAACTAAAAGAGCTAAAATCATCCCATAGCTATACCTTGGTTAATCAATCCACAGGCCCCGAGCATGTGTTACAATTGGTGACTGAGTAAACTTTAGGGGATGGACATGGTTGTTCTTCGTGCTGGCCTGCTACCGTTGTTAATGATGGCGTTCCTTTTTGAGGCATGCGCACCAATAGCCCGTAGAAGGACTATTAATGAGGCTTCAAAGGTAAATAAGGTTTCAGACTTTAGCCCAATCAAGAAAAAAATTGCCCTGCTATCCTTCTACAATGAATCACCGATGGGTGGTGAAGATATTGCCATTACTGCTACAGAAGAATTTCGTAAGGAACTGGCCAAATCCAGGGATTTCATCATTGATCCTGAGGGTGAGTCGATTTTCGGTAACTCAAAGGAAATTTATGCAGGCGGCGGAATCAAGCTTGCCCAGCTTGCCCGCAAGGCAAAGATGTCCGGTGTAAACGTCGTGGTCTTCGGAAGGGTAAAAGAGGCGAGAGTCAGGCAGAAGAGTGACGAAGTTGGCTTTGTCAGGAAGATAAAATCCCTTGCCGAGACATTTGTTGAGATCAAAGTTTACGATGTGCTGGCAAACAAGGAACTGTTCTCTGAAACAGTTGATGGCAACGTCTCTGATGATAACCTCCGTTTTTATAAATCCGAGACTGAAGACAATCTTTCGTATCGTCAGGAATTGTTAAGATACTCAGTCAAAGTTGCGGTCAGGAAGTTTGTCCCGACCATGAACAAGCTGGGCTCAAAGCTTGACTGGATGGGCAGGGTTGCTAAAATCATCGGGACAAAAATCTACATTAATGCCGGACGTAGTTCAGGCATAAATATAGGTGACATCCTTAAAGTCATAACTGAAGGCCAGGAAATTTACGACCCTGAATCCGGGGCAATGATTGGTGTCTCTCAGGGTGAAGTTAAGGGCACTTTGGAAGTCATTGACTATATTGCAAATGACGGAGCAGTTTGCATCCTGCATTCTGGTGGATCCGTTACAGAAGGGGACTTTGTCCAGCTTTACTAATATGACAGAAATAAAAAAAGTTCCATTCCTTATAGTATCCTCTTCCCCTTACATGAGGGGCATTCTTAAGTTTGTGCTTGAGTCTCATTTACATACTGAGGTTACCGAACTTGAGAGTGAAGAAAAGGCTTTGTTATTCCTGAAAAACCTTGAGCAGCAACCAAGCATGATCGTTTATGATTATGTGCCAAATGCTTTTCTGATTGAGGACTTCCTGGGCTATCTCAAGGAACATTCAAAAACAGTACGGATTATTGTTCTCATGGATAAAGTCAGGGAAGAGGGAAAAGATCTTCTTCGGGACGTGCGCCAGATTAAATTAATGGATGAATCGGGCCTGCCAAGGAACCTGATTGAAGAAGCCCAGAAGCTATTTACTGGCTCGCCCATGATTAATGAGGATGAGTATTGCAGGATAGATGTAGATTTCCTGCGCATTCTGGATGGGATCAATAAGAATCTTTTTATCAGGATAGGGGCCGATAAGTACATAAAGATCTTCAATGAAGATGAGACGACTGGCGTGCTTGATATCAACAAGTATAAGGCGAAGGGTATAAATTATCTTTACCTCCGGCGTGATACGGCTGAGTGGGTCCTGAATCAGATTCAAAACCAGATTGATATTTTTCTTAAGTCCAATAACTTCAAGTTTATCTTGAGAGGGGCATCAGATTCTCCGGAGAAAAGATTTGAGCAAAAGATTCTCCGTATTTCAGATGAAGTGCACATTGATAAGGAATTCCGGGATAGCATAAATAAAGTTGTGGATAGAATAAAGTCTTCTGTTGAGAAGGAACCCAAGGTCGAAAGTTACCTGAAGACACTTAAGGAAAAGCAAGATCATCATGCGTTTTTTAATCACAAGATGAACTTGATGAGTATTATGTCATGTGTAATCGCAAAGCAGCTGGACTGGATTTCCAAGACTACTATGGACAAGTTGGTTTATGCTTCCGTTCTTTGTGACATAACCCTGGCCGTGAAGCCTGACCTACTTAATATAAAAGGCCAGAGTGAGTTTGATGGCCTAAAGCATTCATTCTCAGCAGAAGACCAGAAAATTTACCTGAATCACCCTAAGGATTCAGCATACCTTATCAAAACTTATTTTAAGTTGGCACCTCCTGATACAGACGTTTTGGCCTTTCAACATCAGGAATTACCTGATGGAAGTGGCTTTCCGTTTGGACTTCGCGCTGACAAGATTTCACCTCTCTCGGCCTTATTCATTGTGGCCAATGACTTCTCGTATTATTTCCTCAAAGATGACGAGCCATCCATGGACGACTTTATCCTGAAATGCCATAGTCGTTATGACTATGTGAACTTCAGGAAAATTGTTCAGGCATTAGTGAAGGTGAGGAAGAGATGAAGTTATGTTTTTTATTAATTGCGATGGTCCTGGCCGGTTCATGTGCTACTGATAAAAAACCTAAGTTTGTGAAAGAAAAAGTCTGTTCCAACCAGTCCCTGAAATATTTAAGAAATCCCCGGAATCAAACAAAAGTGGCCCTTCGGAACCCCGATCTTATCCAGCAGTTGGTGGGTACTCATAAGAGTATGCAGCAGTGTTATGTTGAGTTCAAGGAGCGGACAGGGTCTGAAGAGTTTGAAACTTGTCTTGTGGTTGGTATTGATGACCAGGGACAAAGGGAATATTTTGATTTTTCATCCAATGAAACTGGCCTTGACCAGGACTTCATGGATTGTGCCCATGCAGTGACAAAGAATGTGCCTTTCGAGAAGTACGGCAAAAACTACATTCTCATCCAGTCTTACCAGTTTTACGTTAATCAATAAGAAAAGCCGCTTTCGCGGCTTTTCAATTATTTGTTCTTCTCGGCTTTTTGCAATTTCTCTACATCTGCGGAGTACTCTTTTACTATTCTTGCGTCATCGGCTTCCGACTTGGTCTTGCAGACCTTACGTTGTTTTTCATTTTTTGCGGATTTATCACATTCCATGAATGCCTTTCTAACAGCTAAGCGCTTTTGAGCGCCTTCAATTACCCTATGTTGAGAAGCAATTATGGATTGATCAGCAAAAGCAACAAGTGAAAAGAATGCGAGGGCAATAAGAAAAGTTATTTTCATAGTAATCCTTCCTACTTTTTCTTTTTGTCTTTTTTGGCTTTCTTCTCTTTTTTCATTTCTTCACGGTGTGCTTTCATCTTGTCACGGCAAGCCTTAAGCTGAGCTTTATCTGTGGCCGCCGATACACAACTTTTAACTTCCTGAAGATGGGCTATGTGCTTATCCACCCTTTCTATCATTTTTGGCTTCAGTTCTTCAAAAGTTCCTTCTTCATGTTTATCAGCGAAAGCTGAAAGGGACAAGAAGGTGAGGCCAAGAATAAAAAACGTTTTCATAAATACTCCTTGTACTTAGTTACTTTCATAATCGATTGGATCAGTGATACCTGCTTCCTGAAAGCCCCTTAAGCGTAAGGCGCATGAATCACAAATACCACATGCCTTGTCTGTATTCTTATAACAGGACCAGCTCATGGCAAATGGAACCTTGAGTTCCTGGCCCTTAAGGACAATATCTTTTTTCTTCATGGAAATAACAGGAGTCAGGATCTCAATATTTCCTTCCTTTGTCCCTTCCTTAATGACTTGATTAAAGGCCTTGTAATAAGCAGGCCTGCAGTCAGGATAGCCCGGGGAATCTTCATGGTTGGCACCAATGAAAAGCCTGGTGGCCCCTATAGCCTCTGCCCATGAAGCGGCCAGTGACAGGATGATTGAGTTGCGGAAAGGAACGTAGGAATCAGGAATGTTTTTTGAATCACCCTGATAGTTTTTGACAAGGATGGATTCGTCAGTCAGGGAACTGCCACCAATTTGCTTAAGGAAGGCCATATCAATGACCTTTCTTTTCTCGGCAGGGATTGCGTAGTAATCAGCTATCTGATTAAAGGATTGTCTTTCCCGGCTGGAAGTTTTCTGGCCATAATTCAGATGCAGGAAGGACACATCCTTAAACTGCTTTACCGCAATCCCGGCACAAACCAGGGAATCCATTCCGCCACTTATAAGTACAATCGCTTTATCCATTATGCCTTTTCACAAAGTTCCCTGACCTTGTCCTCAATAATCTTCACCCTTTTAATTGCATTGGCTTTTTTCTCAACCAACGAACCTTGGGTCTCCCTCACCATTGTGTAGAACTTAATTTTAGGTTCAGTTCCGGAAGGACGCAAGAAAAGCTTGTTTCCGCCGGCAAAGGTAAAGCTCAGGACGTTACTCTTTGGAAGGTTAATACCCTTTTCATAATCCTCGCGTGAAGAAATCGATTCCCCGGCAAATTGTGTCTCTGGATAATTACGGAAGTATTCCATGATTCTGGCAATCTTTTGGGAGCCGGCGATGCCTTCATAGTCCAGTGCCACCAATGACTCATAAAAAAAGCCAAACTTTTCATATATCTCATCCAGGGCCTCTACCAGGTTCTTGCCACGGAGCTTGTAAGAGAGGGCCACTTCAGAAAAGAGGGCAACTGAGCTGACTGCATCCTTATCACGGCATTCTGCATGGGGCATGTAACCAAATGATTCTTCCGAAGCGAAGACAAAGTTGTATGGTGCCTTTTTTTCTTCATGTTCCCGTATCAAGGCGGCCATCCACTTAAATCCAGTGAGAGTGTCTTGTACTGTTCCTCCAAAGTGTTCAACGATGGCATTCTGGATAGGAGAGGTTACGATAGACTTAAGAACCAGCGGATTCTTTGGCATGGTTTTTTTCTCAGTCTTCGTGGTGAATATATAATAGAGCATCAGGGCAGCGATTTGATTTCCATTAATAATGGCAGTCTTACCATGATTATTGATAACCACACCCAGACGGTCCCCATCCGGATCAGTTCCATAAACAACATCAGCTTGATTGGCGAGCATATGGTCAATGGCCAGGGCCAGGGCCATTGGGTCTTCTGGATTAGGGGATTTGACCGTGCTGAAGTTTCCATCCGGCATGGCCTGTTCGGGAATACTATAAAAATTTGAAAAACCCAGGCGTTTACAGACTTCACTGCATGGGACTTGTCCTGTTCCATGAAGAGCTGTGTAGACAATAGATAATTCCGATCCGTGCTTTTTGCACATCTCAAGATCCTGAATAACTTTTTTCTCTACTACCTGATAAAAAGATTCATCTACTTCATTTGTGGTCCAGGCAGCGGAACCTTTTACTTCTGCTTCCTCGAATGGAAGATATTTAATCTCGGCCCAATCAGTAATAGCATTGTAGGCGTCAATGATTTCCTTATCCATAGGGGCAACAACCTGGGCACCATCATTCCAGAAAGCCTTATAGCCATTATAAATAGGTGGGTTGTGGCTGGCCGTAATCATGATTCCGGCCTGGGCCTTATAGTAGCGAACTCCATAGGAGAGCATTGGTGTGGGAGTTAATGCCTTAAAGACGTGGGCCTTAATCCCATTCGCTGCAAATACTCCGGCCGCTTCCAGGGCAAACTCACGTGAGCGATTTCGTGAATCATAGGAGATGACTGCTGCCAGGGGAATATTCGCCTGGCCAAAATGCCTGAGTACAACTGTGGCCATTGCCTGAGTGGCCTTCCTCACATTGTATTTATTCATGCGATTGCGGCCAATACCCATGGGGGAGCGCAAACCACCGGTTCCAAATTCAAGGTCACGATGAAATCTTTCTGTAAGCTCTAATTCAGATTCCGGCAGGTTGGCTAACAGTGTATTTATTTCGGCCCGATCAGCTTCACTGAAATAGGAATTTTGCCCCCACAGTCTGGCCTCTGCAATGATCTTCTGGTCCATAGTTTCCTTCCTTGTTTTGTAGGCTCAACAAAACTACCTAGCTATAGGGGTGAATGTCAAAAATGACTCTCTGCTCTTGTCTGATAATGTCTTGAAACTCCTGTTCTCTAGTTCTAAGATATCCGCCATGGCCAACCCAAAAAACAAACATCCTAAAAATATTCCCGGTCCCTTTTATTGTACTGATCCTGATGATGACGGAGGAGAAGGGTGCATCGCGTGTAATGTCTGTTACTCGGGGGCTCCGGAATTCTTTGCTGAGGATGACTGCGGTAATGCCTATGTTAAAAAGCAACCTTCAACACCTGATGAGATTGCTTTGTGTGAAGAACAAATGGACGCGTGTCCGGTTAATTCAATTGGCAAAAACGGGTAAATCTTTTTTCTTCCCTTTGATCTGTTTTCTCTTAAGATTAAGAGATTAGATTTTTAAAAGGGGAATCCATGAATCCTAGCATCATTGAGATATCGGCGACCGTTATCTTTGCCTTGGCAATCCTGCATACATTTCTTGTAAGTAAATTCGCTCACATTGCGCATCACTATCCTGAAGGCTCTATGGGTGAGAACTTCTTCCATTTTATGGCCGAAGTTGAAGCTGTTTTCGGGATGTGGGCAGCAGTTTTCATGCTCGTCGTTATCAGTCAGAAAGGACTTGGTGGGCCGGTTGCGTACCTTGAAGGGTTGAATTTTACTGAACCAGCTTTCGTTTTCGTCATCATGGCAATGGCAGGTACAAGACCAGTCATTAAATTATCTGAAAGAATTATTGTCTTTCTTTCACGTCTCATTCCAATACCTCGTAAAATGGCATTTTATCTTACTGCTTTGGTAATCGGACCTATGCTTGGATCATTCATCACTGAGCCAGCTGCCATGACGGTTACTGCAATTATCCTTCTCAAGAATTTTTACACCAATGAAATGAGCACTAAATTTAAATATGCCACAATCGGCCTTTTGTTTGTGAACGTTTCAATTGGTGGAACACTCACACACTTTGCTGCTCCTCCAGTCCTTATGGTTGCAGGTAAATGGGGTTGGGGCATGGCCCACATGGCCGGAGCCTTCGGATATAAAGCTTTCATTTCTTGTGTTGTAAGCGCCATTGTTATTTCTTTCTTTTTCAAGAAAGAACTAACAGGCGATTTCCAGTTACGTGCCGATAATAACACTAAAATGCTTCCTCCATGGTGGGTTACATTGGCCCATGTTGTGTTCCTTGCATTGGTTGTTGCTACAGCTCACCATATGGTTGTGTTCATGGGACTTTTCCTTTTCTTCTTAGGTTTCACTACTGTGACGAAGGAATTCCAGGATGAAGTTCAAGTTAAGTCTTCTTTGATGGTGGGTTTCTTCCTTGCCGGATTGATTGTTCTGGGAGCTGAACAGAAGTGGTGGCTACAGCCTCTGATCTCTTCTCTTTCTGATCAGGCCCTTTTCTTTGGAGCTACTGCCCTGACTGGTATTACCGATAACGCTGCCCTAACTTATCTCGGATCATTGGTTGATCTCACGGATTCGGCTAAGTATTTCCTTGTTGCCGGTGCGGTTACTGGTGGTGGTTTAACAGTTATTGCTAACGCCCCAAACCCAGCAGGTTTCGGAATCCTGAAAGAGTCATTCGGAAAAGATGGTATTAGTCCATTGGGACTTTTGAAAGGTGCCTTGTTCCCGACTGCGGTCGCGATTCTTTGTTTTGAATTATTGCCTACTATAGCGTTGTAAAAAAAGGGCCCTTACGGGCCCTTTTTTTTGCTTAAAAATTTACATCTTTTACTCTGTATAACCACCCTTCCGGAGCTTCCGCTCTTCCTGCCTGGATGTTTACAAGTTGCTCACGCAATTGCATTGAGATCTTACCCTGAGGTTCCTTCAGGTGATGGATAGAACCATCCTTATCCATGAAAGAAGAAATGGGAGCAATGACTGCAGCAGTTCCGCAAACAAAAGCTTCTGTGCAGCGTCCTTCTTCGACCAGCTTAAGAACATCTTCAATGGCGAGTTTCTTTTCAGTAACGTTTAATTTTCCGGCACGGGCAATATCAATAATTGACCTGCGTGTAACGCCATCAAGGATTGTATCGGTAAGAGTTGGAGTTTGAAGTCCACCATCTATAATGGCAAAGAAATTCATCCCGGACATTTCTTCAATATACTTGTGTTCAATTGAATCGAGCCACATGGTCTGGTCACATCCAAGCTTGATAGTCTTATCATAGGAAAGCAAGCTGGCAGCGTAATTACCGCCGGTTTTTGCAAAGCCAATTCCACCGGGAGCACATCGGATGTCATCTCTTTCGATATACACTTTAACTGAATCCCCCGAGAAATAAGAACCGGAAGGCGAGGCCACTATGATGAAAAGAAATTGTTTGGAAGGTTTAATTCCCATCCCAACTTCGGTAGCAATCATGAATGGGCGTAAGTAGAGTGATTCACCCATGCGCTTAGGAACAAGATTCTTGCAATAGGAAGAGATGACATCGCAGGCATTGAGAAATTGGTCTTCAGGCATTTCCGGCATGGCCATCCGGCGGGCAGATTGATTAAACCGGCGTGCATTCATTTCCGGCCTGAACATATGGACACTTTCATCCGGGTGGCGGAAAACCTTCATTCCTTCAAATATTTCCTGACCATAATGGAGCACTTTAGCACAGGGATCGAGTTGCAGGGGACCGTATGGTAGTAGATCAAAACGCTGCCATTCTCCATTGTCATAGGCGGATTGGATCATTATTGGAGCTACGTACTTGCCAAAACCCAGTTGGGGATCGTTTATACTGTATCTTTTTACTCTCTCAACGGCCTCAACGTGGATCTCCACTTTCTTCATAGGTCTTTCCTTAGGGTTTAAGGCAAATTGCCGATACATATAGCACATCATTAATAACACGGAATTTGTCAGATGAAAAACGGTAGGAACTTAACAATTTCATCAGGGATAGCGTTCTTGTTCACAGCTGTGTGCATGATTATGCTCATGTTTACGAATAAAGAAAGTTCCCCTGCAATGCACCGGATTTTAATTCTCCTGGGTGGTGATGTAATAAACGGTGGGTATATTCAGGGTATGACCTATCTGGCCTTTGTCTGGTCTTGGTTTGAAGTAAAAGAAAAGCTTACTCAAATTGCCCGTGAGCGGAAAGCATTCAAGATGAACCTGATTCCTACTGGCGAGAAAATAGTTTTCCTGGCCTCAGATATCAAGAACCTTAAGTTCAAGCTGATTGAATTTGATAGGAAGGAAAAATACATCCTCAGTGACTTGCTCAAGAAGGCCTGTACAAAATACCGGGTATCAGGCTCATTATCAGAAATGATTAACATCGTAAGCATCCAGATTGAAGTTTCCCAGGAGAAGGCCGAAGGCGAGCAATCAGTCATTCGCTATCTCACATGGGTTATCCCTTCTATCGGTTTCGTCGGTACAGTAATCGGAATTTCCCAGGCCCTGATGGTTGCCAATTCCGGGGACATGGAAAAGATCACGACACTTCTTGGTGTGGCATTTGATACCACATTAATCGCCCTGTTACTTTCAATTATCATTATGTGGTTTGTGCATCAGCTTCAGGAAGAGACGGACCGTTTTCACTCAGACCTTAAAGAATTCGTCCTCGAGAATCTTATAAATAAGATCGAGGATCAATGAGAAAAAGGCGGGAAGTTAATGCATTTTCCATCTCCTTCCTTGACCTCCTGAGTGGTGCACTTGGTGCAGTTATTATTCTTTATGTGGCCATGCCAAAAAATAAAACTCCAGAGATGATTCAAAGTGACATCGTCAAACAGGCCATGCAAAAAGAACTTGAGAACTCCAGGAGTGAGCTGACTAAGGCCAGTGAGGAAATCAAGGAACTTAAAAATAAGCTTGCCGAGAAACCAGTGGTTGCTGAAATACCTAAAGAATCAGTGGCCAGTGAAGAAAAGGCTGGCGGTAAGTCAGATTTTGATGTCGGCTTTAAGTTTAAGGGAAACAATATAGTCTTTGTTGTAGATACCTCTTATAGCATGGTTGAAGAGGACCGGATGGGACAAGTGAAGGCCGGTTTAAAAATGCTTCTCACTTCACTGCCATCAACTTATAAAATAGAAATGGTTCAATATCCCCTTGGAGAGCGGGCACCCTTCAAGTCTTTATGGGGTGTCACCAGGGAATCCCAGAAGATTAACAAGTTTGATGCTTTTGAATTCATTCAGCGGTTACGTCCTGCTGGAGGAACTCCGACCAGGGATGCACTTTTATTTGTGCTCCAGAACTATGAAGGCATAACAGATATCATCCTCCTGACTGATGGTGTACCGACTTACCATAATTCGAATAAGAAAGATGACATCTATGACATTCTAAAGGCCGTACGCGATGAGAACAAGACCAAAGTTCAGATCAGTACCATAGGTGTTGGAACAGACTTTCTTAAAGACAAGACAAGTGACCAATACAAATTCTTAAGCTCGCTAGCGGACCAATCAGGTGGATTTTTCGTAGGATTCTAGATTAATGGTGCCGGCATCAGTTCATACTTTTCAATTATCTTCCTGATAGGATCACTGTTGGTCAGCACCTGGGAATAAGTCCACGGCAAGATTTTATCGTCCTTCATAAAGTCAGTAATAATTGAAATGGCCTGATTTTTACCCAGAAAGTAGGCGAGGGCCTCAAATTCCAGAAAGCATATTATCAGGTGGGGAAATATTGAATAATTGTCTCCCGGTTTACTTTCCAGGGAAGGATTTGGATATAGCGTTTTCAATTCCTGGATTGCAGCTGCCATCTTTTTGGCATTTAATCGCGCCCAAAAATGCAGCTCAGCATGTAACCATTGCGAAAGGAGTTTATTAGGTTGATTGGCATATCTGGTATGGACAGTCAGGATATTAGAGGGACCGGGTTCCTCGATAGCATTTATGCGTATTTTCTTTGCAAAGAGGAAGGGTTCTAATTCGTAAACTTGTGCCAGGTGATAGAGATTTTGCTTGGTGATAGCGGTTTGCTTGTCAGGACTTACCTCAGTGATCTCAAGACCATGTGTATTTACGGTTTCTACCTTATGAGCAGCGCAACCTATAAGAATCGAAAGAATAATCCAAAGTATTTTATTCAATTTAACCATGCATATTGCTCCGGGCGATGACCCTTACTCTGGAATGATCTTAATATACTGTAGGTGAATATTATGAAAATCTCTTCGGCTTTGCTATTTTTTATTTCTTTTGCAGCTTTTGGGCAGGTCCAAAAGTTTAAGATCAATGGTGAATATGTCCTGGATAATTCACAGAAGACAGGGGTCAACTTTGAATTGGCCTGGGAGGAAGATAAGGGCAAGATTACGGGACGATATAGCGACAATCATTTTAGCAGGGAAGGAGCTGAAGTGGTGGGTGTTGCAGATGATCTGGGAAGGCAACTTATTGTCAATTTCAGAGGGGACAAGCAGGGTGCTCGATCCATAGCTTTAATAACTTCAAAGGCGGGCCCGGACAAGACAGGTACTTCTGTACCTGTAAGTATCATTACCCGTGATGGTGAGGGTAATCCCTTAACTACCACCAAGCTTGATGCCCCGTTCGTAGCTGTATCAGACGTGCCTCCTGTGCCGCCAGCAGTTAAAGATCTTCCAGATCCGGCAATGATTGCACAAAAGGAAGAACAAAGACCTGAGTGTAATATTGGTTTCGGAGAGATAGCCGGATATTGCGGCAGATATGGTGGATTGATTTCTGAAGAATCCGATAATAAGAATAGTTGTGATCTCCTGACTGAAGATGATTTAAGCATGGAGCTGGATACAGAGAGAAACCTCACCCTCTATCTTTCAACGCTCAATGAACTCGTCGCAGATGTTCCTACCCATAGGATTGGCCAGGTGCCCCCGGACCCGGAAAACCCAATAGATGTGACCAGCAGGACTTGTGGTCCACTTGCAGGCACAAGACTTCCCGGGGACAAGACTCACTGTAAGCGCTTAAATCTCACAGGGACTTTTTTAATCGAAAGAGGCCGGCAGCACTTTGCAGGAACGTATGCTATTTACGATGAAACCACGAAACAGATTTGTCGTTATGGTCTCTCACTTAACAAAGAATAATTATTCAATGATGATGGGGAACTTGTAGCTCTTGAAGGGTCCATCTTCAGGGGTTTGGTGTTCCTTTAACATCTGACGAGACTTCACTTGAGGGTCCATCAGCGCCTCGGAAAACTTAAGTACTGAAGAGCCACAGCATTCCTTATCTTTAAGAAGATCTTCCCATTCACGCATTGTTCTGGTTAGAAAAAGCCCGGCGATTTCTGACTTAAATCGAGGATAATTTCTTTGTGGTTCGGAGTGCCACTTTATCCATTCAGTTTTGTTTGTGGCCTCACAAAAATTCTTCCAGAATTTTACTTCCAGTGCTCCCAAGGCAAACTGCCTTCCATCTTTTGTGGTGAATAGACCATAAAAGGGGAAGCCTCCTGAAAGCAAATCCTCACCCAGGGGAATATCGATCCGGCCTGATTGATATCCTGCCAGGGCCACATGATTTAGTCCCATTACACAATCAAGCATGGACACATCTATAAAATGGGCCCGCTTGTTTTTTTGGGAATCCAGTAGAGCGGCCAGTATGCCTACACATGCTGAGAGGGAACCACCAGCAAGATCGGCGATCTGGAAGTTTGCAAGATTACCCATCTGTTCAAGGATGCCTGAAGTGGCCAGGTAATTTATGTCATGGCCCGCAAAATCCCGATAAGGTCCGGATTGACCATAACCAGTTATTGAACAATACACCAATGATGGATTGATGTTCTTCAGGGCTTCAAAATCTATTCCAAGGCTCTTTGTAACCCCAGGTCTAAATGATTCAACTACCACCTGAGCGTCTTTAACTAAAGCAAGGAACTCTTTTCTATGCTCCGGATCTTTCAAGTCAAAGGTCTTATTTTTTTTATTATGGTTGAGTTGAAGAAATATATAAGAATTTTTTTTGGCCTTCGGAGGAATGTAACGAACATAATCCCCCTCAGGTGGCTCAATCTTTATGACCTCAGCACCTAGTTCTGCCAGATAAAGTGTACACAAGGGGCCTGGCAAGAGACGGGTTAGATCAAGGATCTTTATACCTTCGAGGAGCTTAAGCATTTGGACTTCCTATTCAGCTATACATGCCTTAAAGTATAACAAATTAAATCTCATAAGGTCTTCCATGAAAATTATTGCTTTGATGTTACTCATTCTGATGTGTACTGCCATCAGCTGTGGATTCTTGCATCCCAAGCGAGAGCAAAAGGCCCATAAGCTACCTGCCACACTGGAAAAGACAAGCGCTTGTTTTATCCTCTATGATCTCAAGAAAGAAAAAGTTGTAGAAGTCATAAATGAAGATAGATGCAATAAGCGATTCCCTGCATGCTCGACATTTAAAATTCCACTTGCGGTGATGGCCTTTGACCAAGGGATACTACGGGGTCCAAATTCCAGTCCTTATGAATGGGATGGAAAAAAGCGAATGATCCTAACATGGAATAAGAATCATACAGGGAAAACATGGATGCAGGATTCCGTCGTTTGGTTTTCGCAACGTATGACAAAGGATATGGGAAGAAAAAAAATCCAGGGTTACCTTGATAAATTTAATTATGGGAACAGGGACTTCTCGGGCGGAATTGAAGATGCCTGGCTGACTCCGGCACCATTCCTGGAGAAACCTCCAAAGACAACGGTCATGATTTCTGCCATGGAACAGATTGAGTTTATGAAAGCACTCTACCTTTACAGGCTTCCGGTATCTCTTAATGCCATGACAATGACCCAAAATTTACTTCCTTCTGAGACCTCCCAAAGGGGATCTGTACTGACTGGTAAGACAGGATCAGGGTTTGTGGGCGAAGGTTCCAGGCGTCGATTGGGATGGTTTGTTGCTAATGTAAAATCGGGTACCGATGAATATCTATCTGTTCTATCTTTCGATGATAATGAGCCTGGCTTCGGGGGAAATCTTGCCAAGGAATCTATGAAGCAGATCTTGCTAGAGAAAGGACTCTGGTAAGAGCTTCTTCTTATAGAAGTCGCCCTTGTCATTTATGTAATGGGTGTGAGTACTGCAAATATCACTTAATGATTTTCCTTTCTTCATCAGATTTTCATCCATTGAATAAGAACACAAAAGTGCAAATGGATGGATAACCGCGAGGCTGTTCCAGAATTTCTCCAAGGCAATGGTTCCCTCAACACAATCTTGCTTCCAAAGTACATTTACCATTTCGCCATAGGCCCGGATATTTGGATATTTTTCAAGCATCTTGATTATTTTTTCGCCAATGACTGCATTAAATTTAGAAGTGACTGGCATGCCACCTGACATGATTTTCCGCAGTGTTTCCTCAGCATCAAGCAACAGAACCTGACCTGCTGCTTTTGCCATTGTTACATCGATAGAACGATTCTCCAGTGCTGCTTCAAATGCCTTTCGGTTAGTCTGTGTTGCAATGATGATGATGCCGTCCCCACGACTAATTCCTGGAACGACATAGTCGCAAACCAAGTCAGTGAGGTTACGTAAATCGCAATAAAATTTAACCAAGTGGTCATGAGTGGCCACGCGATGTCCACAAATTCCATTCGAATGAAGATGCTGAAAAGTCTCTGACATACAAGATTCTCTCTTGCTAGATTGAGTATCCTTTTAATATTTTAACATAAATTAAATTTAAAACACAACGCAGGATAAATCTTGAGATAATCTTAAGCTTGGCAAGAGAGAAGCGATGGTGCGAGGTACAGGATTTGAACCTGTGACAGCTTGGATGTCGACCAAGAACTCTACCACTGAGCTAACCTCGCATTGGTCCATACTTTAAAAACTTTTGCCCGGTTTGTCACTAATCTTTATTCAGGTACTTCCATGACTTTGAGCAGAATTTACGGTAATTTTTTAGCCTATGCTTCCTCGTTTACATCGATCTTTTGGATCATGGCTTTGCCATCATTCTTTTGAATTTAAATGGTTCTATCTTGGAGCCTTTGTCAGTCTTTATGTGTTGCAGGAATTCCAGAGTAATATCCCTAAAAAAATTCGCGAGCTGACCGAATTAATTGAAGGCGGGAAGATTGGGGAAGCATCAGTCTGGGTTTTTGTCGGATTGGCCCTAGGCATCCTGATTTTCAGAACCCTTTCGCGTCTTCTGTTCTTTTATCCGGCCAGGGTTCAACAAAAGTACCTTAGAATGGAATTACTTGGGTTGCTCGAAACTGTTCCAGGACCCCGATATGCCGCCCATAATCAGGGTCAGATATTTCAGATCTTATTTGATGATGTAGCTAATTTGCGTGCTTTCGTTGGATTTGGACTCTTGCAGGTTTGTAATATAATAATTGCGGCCTGGGTTTTGATTCCTAAGATCAACGAATCAGATCCTTACCTGTGGCCTGCTTTCATTCCTCTTTTCCTAAGTGTGTTTTTTTTCTCGGCCATGACCATATGGAATCAGAGAATCTACAAGAAGATGATGGAAAAAAGAGGTGAGGTCCAGCAGTTCATTATTGAGTCTTATGAGGCCAAGCAAAGCATTAAAAACTTCCATCGGGAAAATACCTTTATCAAGGGCTTCCTCAGGTTATCCACAGAAGAATTAAGATTCTTTTTCAAGTCCTCGCTGGGCTATGCCTTCACCGGACCCTATGTGAAATTGGGACTGGGAGCTTCACTTCTATGGGGCGCCCTCCTCATCCGCGAAAGAGGCGGTTCACCATCTGATCTTGTCTTTTTTTCTGGTTTTCTTTACCTCTTCCTTGAGCCAGTTATGTTTATGTCATGGGTAGCAGTCATCATGTCCCAGGGACTGGCGGCCTGGAACAGGGTGAAAACCCTTCATACAAATTTGAATAAACCCTCTGATACAGAACTTGAGCTTAAGGATATTCCCTTTGAGTCCAGTGATTCCCATCAGGTTACCAGTATGAAGTTCTGGGATAAGGTGATTGAACTCAGAATTCCCCTTGGGAAGTGGACCGCCTTTATTGGCGAAACGGGAAGTGGGAAAAGTTATCTAATGTCCAAGCTCGCCACTGTGATGATCCTCAAGGGAAGGATTATCTCCATGGTTCAACAGGAGCCGTATCTTTTTAACGATACCATTCAGGAAAATATTTTCCTGGGAAAAAAATCGGACGAGAAGCTCAGGGCCGAGGCCAGGTCATTACTCCAGATATTCCAGCTTGATTCCCTGGCAGGCAGTATGGATGAGGTGCTGGGAATGGAAGTAGGGGAGAATGGCAAGCGGCTATCTGGCGGTCAGATGAAACGAGTGGCCCTGATACGTTCCTTGTTATCCGGAGCGGATGTACTTATCTGGGATGATCCCTTCTCTTCAGTTGATATCATCCTCGAGCGTAAGATCATTAAAGGCTTAAGACTTAGTCCCATGTGGAACAAAAAGACATTTATAATTTCAAGTCATCGGTTAACGACAGTACGGCTTTCAGATGAAGTCATATTTTTAGATAAGAACCAGGGGCTGAAGGCCCAGGGTCCAGTTGAAACAAAACTTAAGGATATCCAGTTTGCAGAGTTCTTCAAGGAACAAATGGTGGATGTACCTCTGGCTTAAGTCCGAGGTCCCACTTGTCATATTAATGTTTATCAATCTGGTGGTGACTGCCATTGCCGGCTACCTTACACCAAGGTTGATCACGCAATTCTATGACTCTTTTAAAAAGGAAGCGGAATTCGACCATTACTTCTGGCTCCTGCTGGGACTTTTTTTGGCAGAATATGCCAATCGTTTTGTCTTTCAAGTCTGCTCACATCGTTACATCCAGATCCTGCTGAACCAGATTCGCGGGCAAAGCTTCTCTCTTTGGTTAAAAGCTCCCTTTAAGAAAAAAGCAGGGGGGAAGCATGACGAGTATCCAATGGGAGAAGTTCTCGCCAGGTTAATGAATGATACTGATGCTGTCCGGGAAATCGTGAGTTCAGGGAGTTTTGGAATTTTTATTGATATTATTTTTATTCTTTCAAGTCTCATAAGTTTTCTGGAGCTTAACTCGACTACAGGTCTTGCAATCTTCCTGGCCGAAATTGTTGCTGTTTTCCTGCTCATCAAAGGTTCCAAGGCCATGGCCTTCATCTTCATGGACGTAAGGAAGGTTACAGGTTACCTGGCCCGGGAGATTACCGATCTTACATCAGGACTCAGGGAACTTTTCTTTTCTCCCAATAATCACTACGCATCGAGGCGTGGAGAAAAAGTATTTGAGGATTTCCTGAACAAGCAACTGCATGCAAATATCTGGGACGCCAGCTACTATTCTGCAGCTGAATCTTTGTATCCAATCCTGATCGCCCTTGTGATGGTGATTGTTCCCTACTCAAAGATAGTTGAAGTTGCAGTCCTGGCCGCACTTATTGACCTCATCCAGCGGTCGATTACACCTATCAAGGACGTGGCATCTAAAATCTCTGTCATTTCCCGCGCTAGAACAGGTATTGAGAGGGTTCATCAATTCAATGAAAGTTTTGAGAAGACGAGCAGTGACAGGATGAATTTTACAGGTCTTGAGGTTAAGCATCTTGATTTCTCACTTGTGCATTTCCAGTATGACCAGGGGTTCATTCTTTCTGATATCAAATTTTCATTAGAGCGAGGGCAGGTTCTGGGTATTCTTGGAGAATCCGGATGTGGTAAGTCCACCCTGATGAAATTACTTTCCGGACAGTACCATCCATTTGAAGGCCTTATAAGAATTGATGAAAAGGCGGTTAATCCGGGAAGTGATAGTGAACTCAGGAATTTCTCTTCATATGTAAGCCTTGTGGCCCAGGATTCACACGTCTTCACAGACACACTTAAATTTAACATCACCTTGGGTGATGATGATGGGTTTGAGAAATTTTGGGAATTGGCAATTGAGGCCATTCCGTATCTGGGAAGATGGGAAATCAAGACAGCTGATGTGGTTAAGTCCAGCATGCTTTCAATGGGGCAGAAGCAACTTGCATCCGGACTTCGTGCTCTATTTTTAAAGAAACCCATCATTCTTATGGATGAAATCTCCAGTGGCCTTGATTCAGAACTGGAATCGGCCCTGAGGGACCTCATCAAGTTTTTTCAATCCCGCTCGATCACTATCATTGTTACTCACAGGCTTGAGACAATATTCAATTCCGATCACCTGATCTTGCTGGAACAAGGAAAGGTCCTTGCACAGGGGAGTCCTACATTGCTGCGTGAAAATAAAAGATACCAGGAATTCCTCGCTCATTTGCATAGTTGATCAAAGAGGTCGGTTTTAATTCTAAAAAACTTACGCTAAGATGTCCCAAGTTATTTATTAAGAGGAGTACTACCAAATGAAAGCTACTATCAGCTTAGTTTCACTGTTAACACTTATGTTGCTCACTGCTTGTACCAATGGAACAAGCAAGCCAAGTTACCTTTTTAAGCCCGCATCAGAAGATGGACTCGCAGCTAAAGTTGGCGAAATGAAAATTACTAATGCGGAACTTACAGATGGCATTGAATCTGAGCTATACGAGGCAGAAAGCAAGGTCTTTGAACTTAAATTCAACCGACTCAAAACAATGCTGCTTCAAAAATACATGGACCAGGACCCACGCAAGAAAGGTCTTTCAAACGATGAATTCCTGGATAAGTTCATTGCTAAAAACGTAGCAGTTACTGAAAAAGAAATTGATGTTTTCATCAAGGACCAGAACATTCCTGCAGAACACATCAATCCTCAGGTCAGGGAAAAAATCAAAAACTACCTGGGTATGGAAAGAAAAAAAGTTTCAGTTGATAGCTGGCTGGCCGAGCAAACGAAGAAGACGCCGGTTGAAGTTTACATCCCTAAGCCACGTCGTCCGACCTTCCCTGTTGAAGTTGGCACAGCACCATCAGCGGGTGACCAGGATGCAAAAGTAACAATAGTTGAATTCTCCGACTTCCAGTGTCCGTTTTGTGCCAAGGGTGCCGACATCCTGAACCAGATTAAAAAGAAATATGGCAACAAGGTCAGGGTTGCTTTCAAGAATTTCCCGCTACCTTTCCACAATCATGCTGAAAAAGCCGCTGTGGCCAGTCTTTGTGCAAATGAGCAAGGAGCTGATAAATTCTGGAAGATGCACGATGAAATGTTCGCCCATCAGGATGCCCTGGATCCGGAGGGACTTAAGAAAACGGCCAAAAAAATCGGACTTAAGACTCCTGATTTTGATAAGTGCCTTGATGAAAACAAGTACTTAGCAGAAGTTCAAAAGCAAATGGAAGAGGGGAAAACCCTTAAGGTTAAGTCAACTCCGACATTTTTTGTCAACGGTCAGCTTATTAATGGGGCCCAGGCTATAGATGTATTCTCAGACCTGATAGATGAGGAAATGACCCGCTAATTGCCCTTAAAAAGACCATAAAAAGAGCCTTGGGTCGAATCAGCAAGATTTACCCAAGGCTTTTTTGTTTCTGGCTGAATGCTATACTCTTCTATGATGTCACAGGAAGTGATAAAGAAGGGATGTTCAAGATGAAA
Source organism: Bacteriovoracaceae bacterium (assembly GCA_035575985.1). Taxonomy (GTDB): domain Bacteria; phylum Bdellovibrionota; class Bacteriovoracia; order Bacteriovoracales; family Bacteriovoracaceae; genus Peredibacter. The sequence continues at coordinate 54,731 of DATLXC010000031.1, forward strand.
GGTGTAGACTACACAAAACAGCTGTCCAAAGAGCGTGAGAATTATCAGGCCTCAATCAAGAAGAATAAAGACGCCGCTGAGAAGCGTGTGGCTGATAATAATGAACGTAATGAAAATATTCAAAAAAAGCAGTTAGATACCTTTACTGAAGACAAGACCAAGATGGAAAAGTCTTATCAAAAACATCTCGGAAATGTCAGCCAGAAGACCCACGAAGCTTTTGAAAGCAATCAGGATGATTACAGTAAAAAACTTGGTTCTGAGCGCGATAGTTTCGCCAAGGAATCAGAAGGCAAGCGCAGGGACTTTGACCAGCGCCTTAGTGATATCAAGAACAGTTACCGGAAATCATTTGGATCTGAAAGGGAATTACACCAGGACCTAAGTGATAACCAGAAAAAAAGTTACGATCAAAATATCTCGGACAATCGTAAGGATTCCACTGCAAAAATCCAGGATTACCAGGAAAAGGTAACAACTACCGGCGAAATGTTAAAGCAACAATTTATCGATGAAAAAGCGCAGCTGGTAAGGGCCCAGGAAGATACCATCAAGGATACCATCAAGGATGCTTCAAAAAGTCGTGCAGAATTAAAGGATCGAATTGCAGCAGAGATGAAGCGGACCGGTGACCAGAATGTTACAGATGCTCGTCTTGCAAAAGAATATGCTGATAATAACTTAAGTTTGACGCGTACTAAGAATCAGACTCGAGTGGCGGGACTGGCGCATGATTTTGGTCAGCAAACTGCAAACCAGGCGACGGCCCAAAAGCATGAGATTGGAAAGTTAAATCATGAAAACACGAACCAGCTCCAGGACGCAAAGCGTGCTTTTGAAGGTGACTTGCGTGACATAGAAGCTGAGAAGAAAAGAAGTGAGAATGGTTCCGGAGAATTTGCTCAGGTCATGAATGCCCAGAAGGGCCTCAATGAAAAAGTGAATTTTGAAAATAAATTGCGAAATCTCCAGAATAAATATGTAGACGCTCAGAAGACTTATCAAGAAAGATCTGAAGTCGAACAAAATAATTTTAATGACACATTGAAATCCGAGAATATGGAAGGCGCTGCCAGGATGGAGCGCAAATCCAATGAAATCAATGCCAACAAACTGAATACTATTGCACATGCAAAAGCTAAGAATGATAAGCTTCTCGACAATATGACCCATATGACTAAGCAAGAGCGCATAGCATATGAACAACAGCTCATGGTTGAGAAGAATACTTCAAAAAATCGTCTAGATAATTTTAAGGCATCATTCAATAAAACCATGAATGCAATGGAAGAAAAAAATAAAGCAGTGCTGAATGACGTGACTAAAACGGCCAATGAAGATAAGTCCGAATTTGTGAAAAAGATGACTGATAATCGTACTCAAGAACTTTTTGAAATGAAGCGTGAATTTGGAAAGATGATGGATAGTACTATAGAGGATTATGAGAGAAGAATTCTCAACTATCAGCGTGATAATGAGCATCTAAAAATGACTATGGACCAAAAAGTCGGGACTATTGCGGACCAAAGCCAAAAGTCCATGTCAGCTGAAATTAAGAATTCCAATTCAAGGCGTAATGCTGACCAGAAAGCTCAAGCGCTTATGAATGATCAGAATAACTATAAATTTAGAACTGAGATGAACCTGGTTAGTACTAATTTCCAGAAAAAAATTGATAAATTACAGACGGACAGCGATTCGAAATTAAAGTTGCTTACAAACGATTATGAGAATAAGTTAAAAGAACTACGTGTCTCTACCGCTATGGATTTGAATAATAAGGATTTAGACAATTCTGTAGAAAAAGAAAGAATGAAACAAGACTTCGAAGCTGAGAAGGTACGTATAGTCTCTGGCTATGAAAACAAGATCACAGAGATGAAAAAAGGCCATCAAAACCAGATGGACCAACTTAAAGATTTTAAACGTTTAAGTTAGTTAACGTTAACCTTTAGCAAAAAGATCTAATATGTTAAATCGTCGCGCTAAGATCATAGCGACCATTGGTCCTAGCTCCAATACTGTTGAGATGCTGGAGAAGATGATTCATGCAGGAATGAACGCCGCACGTGTCAACATGTCCCATGGTACTTATGAAGCTCATGAACAATCCATCAAGAACATTCGCATGGCCTCCCTTAAAACAGGTAAGGAAATTGCAATCCTGCTAGATCTTCAGGGCCCCAAAATCAGAGTCGACAAATTGCCTGAGCCTTTGGTCCTGAATGACAATGATGTCTGGGTTATTGGGCCTTCCCATGTGAAGGATCAGTATCCAGAGTACGCAAAAAATTTCATTCCCACAATTTACAAGAATCTGGTTAAGGATGCCCATGTGGGGGCCCGTATTCTTTTTGATGATGGTTTGCTAGAAGCTGAAGCTATCGAAAAGGATCGTGATATCCTGAAGATCAAGGTCAAAGTTGGCGGTATCCTCAAGTCAAACAAGGGGATCAATCTTCCTTACGTAAATGTGTCTGCACCAAGTTTCACTGAAAAGGACAGGGAAGACCTGCTTTTTGGACTTAAACAGGGTGTTGATTATGTGGCCTTGAGTTTCGTTCGAACGGCCGCTGATGTATTAGAAGTAAAAGCACTTCTCCATTCGATGAAAGTCCAGATACCAATCGTCTCCAAGATTGAAAAACCAGAGGCGCTGGATAATATTGAGGAAATCATAAAAGTATCTGATGCGATTATGATCGCACGTGGTGATATGGGTGTTGAAGTGGGGAACCATCTCGTTCCAAGCATCCAGAAGAAGATGATCAAGCAATGTAATGCCCTTGGTAAGCCCATTATCACTGCCACTCAAATGCTTGAGAGTATGATTACGAACTCACGACCAACCCGTGCCGAGGCTTCGGATGTGGCCAATGCTATTTGGGATGGTACGGATGTCGTTATGCTTTCAGGTGAAACAGCTTCCGGTAAATATCCCCTGGATGCAATTATCATAATGGGCCAGATTATTGAAGAAGCTGAGAAAAACCCTATTGAAAGACCTCTCCTCCGGCATATGAAGATAAATAGTGTTACGTCCTCGGTTCAGGTTGCAGCTGCCATTGTTGCTGAGAAGAATTCGGCTCGCTGGATTATCTCTATTACTGAAGGTGGGAATTCATGCCTGAAGATGACAAGGTTTCGGCCCAAGACTGAAGTTCTAGGTGTGACAAATTCCCTGAATATCATTAGACGCATGAGCCTTTACTGGGGCATTACCGCTTACTATTATAACATCCACTCCAATGAGGATCTGACAAAGTTAGGTGACCTGATGCTTGAGGGCCTTAAAGAAAAGCGCTTATTAAAGAATGGAGACAAGGTTGTCATCACAGTAGGTGACGGACGCTTCTTCCATCAGGGCACAACAAATTCTATTCGGGTTGAAATCATCAAAGACGTTCCACTGGCCATGAAGAATACCACCCAGGACCTTATCCAGGAGGTGTCTTTCGACCAGGGAAAGATCTTACTTGATACATCGATCTGCGCTTCGTGCCAGGCATGTATCAGAGCTTGTCCATTTGATATCTGGACTGTTGCCCCTGATGAAAATCATGAAACCCGAATAAGTGTTGTTAATGCTCCCAAGTGCACACTTGATATGACTTGTGTTGAGGCCTGTCCGACCGGTGCTATCGAGATCATTCCCTTAAATTTATGAAACACTCATTGCTCCCACAAGAGCTCATGGATAGTCTGGGAGTTCTTGAGTGGGGTTATACCGAAGAGTCAGTGCCCAGAAGCTATAGGCAATTCGATGCATGGACGGATGCCGGTCATCATGGTCCTCTAGGCTATCTGGCCGACCATCGTAAGGATTTACGCCAGGACCTGAAGCTTATCTATCCTGAATTTGCCTCTGCGCTGGTTTTCTTATTTTCCTATCAGCCGACAAAAAAGTGGATGCTGGAAAACAATCATCATGAAGTTGCGGCCTATGCCCTTGGCTTTGAAGGCGAGGACTATCATCATGGACTTAAGCGCCGCCTGGAGGCCATTTCTGAACATCTGAAGGTAAAAGCGTTCGTTTCACTGGATGCACAGCCAGTGCTGGAAAGGGATCTTGCTTATCGTGCGGGCCTTGGGTGGTTTGCCAAGAATAGCATGATCATCAACCGAGTTCATGGAAGTTACTTTATTATTGGAAGTTTGCTGCTTGATAAGAAGTTGGATCTTCCTCAAGCCTTAGTAGATGTTGATCATTGCGGCCAGTGTGTTGCCTGTGTTGATGCATGTCCAACTCAAGCTATTGATCCGGGAACGCGGACGTTGATTGCCAGTAAGTGCATCTCAACTTTCACAATAGAGATCATGAAAGAAGCCGAGCCACCGGCCGGGTTTGAGAATTCAAGGGGAGAGATCTTTGGCTGTGATATTTGCCAGGATGTTTGTCCGTGGAATCGAAAGCCGCTGAACAGGGTCTCACCTGAGCTGAATTTGCAGGACAGATTCAAATTTTTAAAAGAGCTTATGTTCGAGACCACTCATTCAAATTTAAAAGAGATGATTTCAAAAGAATCTGGACGGGGTTGGAAGAAGAAGCTTCAAGGAACTGCCCTGGATCGTCCAGGAAAGGAAGGATGGCTGAAAAATCTTAAGTCCAGCCGAAGTGATTCTTAAGGAAGGCGTAGATGTGAGGAGCCGCTGTCCCTGGCTCATGATGAGGCATTCGCTTAGGTCTTTCGGACGTCACTTTATTTCCATGTGCTTCTAGTATAGTTACAAAAGCCTCCAGGCCACCTTCGCCCACTACCACATCATCTTCACCTGTAATTAAATGTAATCTCTGTCCTGCGATGCTCATGTTTTCTTTTTCCTGCTTAAGCCACGGAAATACATCTTTTGAATCAAGCACCGGCGATACTAATTGGCGCCTGATGGATAATGTCTTTTCATAAAAGGCAGTTTCAAATATGTGGGTTGCCTGTCTTTGACCAATGCCTATACCGATTCCCACACCAACACGCTGGAGTTTGCTAAATATTGGCAGCTCTGTGGCCTTAAAGGCCGTGAAAGCACCTAAAGAATGGCCACCCAGGATAATTCCGGTACAACTTGGAAAGAGTCCAAAGCCCATGTGAGTTTCGAGCGCAACCTGAAGTCGAAGATAAGCTTCACCAAAGAGTTCATGCACATGAAGCTTGAAATCTTCAAATGAACTTAATTCATGAAAGCTGCCCAGATAGTGGCCCGGCTGATCAAAAATCAGGCAAGGCACACCCGCATCCACCAGCCGTGTGGCCCAATTCAAGCAATCTCCCTTATGAGAAGTGTATCCATGACTAAACAAGGCCCATTCACATTTAACTTTCTTCTGGGGATCAGGCAGAAATGCCAGGGCATTAACTTGAAACCAAGGGAGGGAGAGTTCTGTAATGACAACTTTTGAGGTCATATTTGGCTTTTGACTCGCATTGTTAGCACGATCTTTTCAGTATTAGTGATTGACGATTTTCCTCACAGACATTAACTTAGAGTTCACTTTTTTAGAAGTACAAGTTCCGGATTTCGATATGCCCGCTTAGCTCAGTTGGTAGAGCAAAGGATTGAAAATCCTTGTGTCCGTGGTTCAATTCCGCGAGCGGGCACCAATAAAAAGCCAGTGTTTAACCCACACTGGCTTTTTTTATTTCTTACACTCATGTAGCCGATTCGATTCAATTAAAATAAATCCACATGATTTTTCTTTGAGGAGCATAGTTATCATACTCAAAGGTCATATTTAACTCTGGGACAGAGACAAGATACAGATCGGTAAGAACATCACTCTTCGAATTGTCGGCAATTTTCTTTTCTTTCCAAGTATAGGACTTGAATCTTTTTTTCAAAGCTGTGTAGTTATCGAAATCTTTCCAATAAAAGACCCAAATCCGGGAGATTTTTTTGTCCTTATCTAGATATGCCGTAATTGTTGAATGTTTTGCAGTCTCTTTATATGAAAGTTCTTCAACCGTTCGATTATCAGGAGGACCGAAGACTTTTATTAGTTCATCGACGTTTCTTGTTTTCATAACTGCGATGATATTATCAAATTCATCGGTGTTCTTAATCCTATCTGAATTGTTAGTTGAGCATCCAAGAATGAGTAGAAAAATAAGTATTCTCATGGTTGCCTCTCTTTTTGTTTGATTAACTGATCGAGGATAGAATATGCCTGTGGGTTGAAGCTCTTTAATCTCTCTGGAGCAGAGTAATAACCTTCCACGGAATTCGCAAAATCTTCAGATGGAGAATTTTTAGAATCATCCTTGAAAGCCTTTTGAGGTGGAATTGGCTTCGATCCATCTTTATACTTCCAGCCATTAGCGAGAAAGAATTTTTTTAGGTCATCTGGAGGAAAGTCCCATAAAGCAATATGTGAAAATTCATGAATGAGTACAGCTCTTTTATTTTGATGAACAAAGAATTTATCAAAGATGAGAAGCGTCTTTGTCGCAGGAATGGTCATAGCAGGGTTGCTTGCATTTCGCTCTTGCTTGTCTGCTCTTAGTACTTCCGTTAATTTGTACTTTTTAAGCCAGGAAGGAAGATTTTCAACTTCCTTGGTTAATTGGGATTTTTCTTTCTCATCCCACTTCTTAAATTTTGCTTTTAGACCTTGAAAATGGTTATTGGTGGAGTTTTGAAAGTAATTATGGCCTTCAATTTCCCTGCAATGCTCTGAACGAATGTGTGTTGATACCTTCGTGCCATCCTTCTTTTTATAAGCATGAACCGTATGCTCCCTAACATGAATTTCATTTGGAAGACATGCAATAGCCCAATGATGGATAAAAGATAGCGACAAAAGTATGATTGATTTAAGCGTTTTGTTCATGACGCAATTTTATTTAAATCGATCTCTGGAAAAATTTCTTTCACCTTTAAGATGGTCTTGAGAGTCGGATTATTTTCACCTGATTCAAGCCTCTGATATGGGAGAAGTTTCATTCCAAGTTCGTCAGCAATTTCCTGTTGAGTCTTACCTTTTCGAATACGATATTTTTTAATGACAATGGAAAGCTTCTGATATGGGGTGAGAAAGTTCAGTGAATCAAAATTGTCATTTAGGTTTTCAATAGAATAACCAATTACGGCATCATTCTTGCTTGATTTAAATTCACCTATTTGATCGTTATGTTCCAAGGGCACCATATAGTTGTCCTCTTTACTGAAAAAGATTTCAACATAGTCCAAATCTTTGTCATAGTAGATATACATTTTAAACTCCTTGCTTATAAATAAGATCACCACTTTTTATTTGCGTCGTTGTATAGGCCGTCGTTATAAAATGACCATCAGGACAGCATTTTAATACTACGCAAAAATATCGATCATTTGCTTTTAAGATATAATAAAGTTGGGCTAAGGCATGAGATGAGCTTTGTCTAATTTCCATTGGGGCCAATAGGCATTTAGAAATGAGTGTAGTACTGGCTTCAGGATGACCTAATTGAATATGCTGCTCCTGCTCAGTAGTTAGGAAGCAGTCTTCGTTTTTATAATTCTTGAAGACTCTCATGTGATAACAATACTACATTTAAGTAGTAAGTCAAGATGTAGTTTGAGACAGTTGAATAAGTAAAAAGAAGAGTTTAGGGTAATTAGATTCTAAGATACTGGTTCGAAAGCCCCCTGTCTCAGGAAAGTTGACCATTTTTTAATTTAATAATTATTCAAAGGGTGGCGAGAGAGAGTTTATGTGCCTAACGTCTATTCAGATGAGTTTAAAAGTAAAATGGTTACCAAGTTATTGTCCCCGGGTGGTC
>DATLXC010000032.1:0-37237 GCA_035575985.1 Bacteriovoracaceae bacterium
TTATGCTGGAGGCGTACCAGCACATCTAAATCAAGATCTTGAGCGCACTCAAAATATTCATAGATATCACATTCACGATCGGCAACAACCAATGCCCTGGTCCCCGAAGGAAGATGGGCCTTAGTTTGCTCGAGGCACTGACTATTACCCATAAGTTCATTTTCAATCTTTTTTGGCATGATTTCGCACTGAGTATTGGCCAATCGTAGTGGATCATTAAAATGATCTACAATGAAAGAGAGCGACTGGGTCAATGGTGAATTAAAGAATGTATCACTAGGTGATAATCGGCTCAATAAACGTTTTTTGAAAATTGCTTTAGATCTATCCAATAAACCATTGGAGTCCATCAATAAGGCATCCGAAGACTGGGCACATACAAAAGCGGCTTATCGTTTTTTTCAGAATGAAAAAGTATCCAGTGATAAAATTTTGAATCCCCATATTGAACAGACTCATAAGAGAATTTTAAATTATTCGTTCTTGGACTTCAAGATACTACCGTTTTTAATTACACTAACCACACTAAGACTAAAGGACTTGGTAAAATCGGGTATGGTTCTCGAGAGGAAGGAGCGACTGAATCAAAGGGCTTTTACTTACATCAAACGATGGCCGTTGCCCCTAATGGACAGCCCCTTGGTCTCCTATCAAGTATTTTTTGGAAAGGAGACAATACTGATAACGACTGTGAAGATAAGGAGTCAGAGAGATGGTCCCAGGCTCTCGTTGATTATCAAGATAAAAATCAGAAGAAGAGTAACATTCTTACGGTTGCAGATCGTGAATGTGACTTCAATGAGTTCTTTTTCAATAATTATAACATGGACACTCATTTCCTTGTCAGGTCAAAGGTAAACAGAATCATTAACGAATCCTCTTTACGACTGCATGAATACATAAAAATGCAACCAATAGAGGGCTCGCTTGAACTCAGGGTTCCTAATAAAAAGAAAAGCTGTAGGGCAAAAAAGAAGCTTAAGGGACGCTTTCGAACCGAAGATGGAGATTACTTTAAAGATATTTCTTTAGATATTCAGTTTACAAAGTTTACTGCTCGCCTTTCTCCAACTGGACATAGAAATGCTCACCCATTTGATTATAATCTTACCGTTATCCGTCTTTCTGAAAAAGAGCGTGAGCTTTATGAAGGAGAGGAGCTACTTGAATGGATTTTAATTACATCGTTAAAAATAAATACAGTCGAAGAAGCCAAACTCATGGCCAAATTTTATTCAATGAGGTGGACTATTGAAACATTCTTCAAGACCATAAAGTCTGGATGCAATGTTGAGGATTGCCGCTTAGAAGAATTCAGTCGTCTTAAAAGATATGTCGCCTTATTTTCCATTATTTCCTGGAGAATACTTTGGATGACATTTCTCTTAAGGGTTGATCCTGAAATAGAATGTACTGAGTTTTTATCCGACAGTGAGTGGAAAGCGCTCTTTTGTAGGATTCATAAAACTAAAGTTCTTCCGCAAAAAGTTCCAACTGTAAAACAAGCTGTTGTTTGGATTGCAAGACTTGGGGGATACTTAAATCGTAAAAATGATGGTCATCCAGGACCCTCTGCAATTTGGACTGGGTGGCAACGACTGGCAGACTTCACATCGATGTGGGAAATAACAGCGACGTAGCTTTTTAAGAAATTTGTTCACTTTTTATTTTTTAGTTTTGTTTTTAGAACACTTCCTATTGAAAATTCATTTATTGTTTTTAAAATTAGTTCACTGACCTTTGGACAGAGTTAATTTCCCTAAAGTTTATACTTTTCGACAGAACTGAGTGTTGGTACTTGAAAAATGAGCTATTGTTTTCTAACTTATGGGTAATAGTAAGTTGGCCTATACGCAGGGCCCTAAAACTAAAAACCCACATCTGTAAAAGATGTGGGTAATAGTAAGTCCTTCGGGGGCCCTTTTTTTTACTCACATGCGTTGGGTTTTTTGAGGGCAGCTTCCGTGGATCTGAAAGGTGTGAGGCCTGCAGCGGTACAATTGAATGTTGGTGATTCGTGGTGCAGTTCATCCATGGTTTTCATGTAATCGATTACTAGATCTTCTCCGAGTAGTTTGACCAGGTCAGATTTTGTATCACGGAGGACAGTGAAATCTGGGTATTCACCTTTTTCGTTTGCTCTAATTAAATGGCCCAGCGGGATCATGGCCTTTTTGGAATTGGAATCAAGCTTGTCAGTGAGTTCATTCAGGAATGCCTTCATTTCGATTTCCTCTGAATTGCATTCAGCATCCGGCTCCCAACGGGCCAGGGCATGGCTATAGTCATAAGCAATGCCACTGAAGTGATTCGGAATTGCACTATAATGAGACCAATGATCGGCGGGAATAGTGCTTACTTTGGTACGAAGGGCACTTATGTCATTTGGTTTATCAGGTGGGCTGTAAAAATGTCTTTTAAAACAAGTCTTGCCCTTGAGGGCATCAAAGCGTTTGTTCAGGTCCGGGTATAATGCCAAAAACGCCGTAGGTAATTTATTGGTCACACCTGGCAAGATATTGTTAATTCGATCTTGAAGACGTCTTCGGACTTCTTTTATTTTTGGATTGGACTCGGTCATGACTTTGCCCTGGCTTTTCCTGAAATGCAGGCACATTCCATCATCCTTGATTCTTTGACAAAGTCTTGTTGCTGCATCGTCTTTGAAGTCGCGAGTTTTGGAAGAAAAAAGAGTTGTGAATATATCGAAGTTATTACCACGAGCTGTAAATAAGTCACGGCAGCCTCTATCCTTTCCACACATGGCCATTCGGTGGGCAAGAATCTGAGAGGCTGTTTGCTTGGATGAATTGAGCCTAACGCCCATGCAAAGGCTTTCAACTACACTGACCCTGTCCATTGTCACGTTTTCCTTACAGGAGTCCTTGCTTATAGTTGCATTGGAAGACTTGGTTTCAATCTCATTATGGTCATGTCGGTTGTTGCATGATGTACTATGGAGTAACTCGTGGAAGAAAGAAGACATGGCCTTGTCACTTCCGGGATAGCCATCGAGCGGGATAGCTGAATCCATCAAGCTGCTGGTTATGGTGATGGTTTTTTGATCATTATAGGCCCAATAGTTTTCAATACTGATGGACTTGATCATGCCCTTTTCACCCTTTGGGGGCTCGCATCTGACCACCTGGCGACGGTATTGGGAGATGGCCTCTTCTACGTAACTTTTCATTTCAGGGTAGGTCTCAGTGCATTTGACCATGCGGTCAAGCATTGTCTGCATCATTGAGTTCATTGATTTTTTAAACTTATCCACATTATGACCCTTGCGGATAGCTTCCAGTTCGCAAGAAGGATGAAGCTGAAGACCACCTTCGAGTCGCATGGATTGATACTCTTTACCTTCGAATGTAATAGATGGAATACTCTCGGTAGGCTTACTGTTACCTAGTGGATCTAATCTAGTTGCACGGTCAACAGCATCACTTTCTGTTTCGGGACTTGGAGGAAATGAGCCATCCTTTTTGAGTGCGAATGCATCCATAGATATACACAAGACAAGAAATGAAAATATTTTACCCATGCAAACTAGTCGGCTATTCTTTGAAAAAGCTTGAATTGCCTTAGGTTAACTACCTGATTACTCGCAAGCATTGGGTTTTTGATTTGCGGCTTCCATGACTCTGAATGGTGCAAAGCCGGCAGCCACACAGTCATAGTTGGGAGATTCGTGATGGAATTGATCCATTGTTTTTAAGTAGTCAGCCGTTAAGTCTTTGCCGAGTAGATTGGCAAGATCCGGGTTGTGAAAAGGGGACTTTGAGTCAGGGTAGTGAAGATTCTCGTCTTGAGAAACAGCATCTCTTAGTTTGTTAAAGACAGGATTACTGGGAAGGTTTTCAGATAAGTCGGTAAGCACTGAAATCATTTCATTCTCATCATTGCTACAGGAATCAGGTGGAAGGCTGGATGTGAATTTAGAAAGGTCATTTTTTAACCTTTTTATATGTGATGATATTCCAGTTACAATTGTCTTCGCTTCAGTACGAAGTGCGTTTATTTCATTGGGATGAGCTGGGGAAATATAAAAATGTCTCTTAAAGCATGTGTTGTTTTTTAATTTATCAAATCGCTTCTCAAGATCGGGGTATAAAGACAAATATTCTGTCTGAATTTGATTCGAATTAGGGCCAATTTTAAGGAGGCGTAATCTCAGACGTTCACGAATTGCGATGACTTTCGGATTAGTGCTGGTAATGGTCTTGCCCTGAGTATTTCTGTAATGCAGGCACATTCCGTCGTCTTTGATTCTTTGGCATAAAGCTGTGGCCGCAGAATCATCAAGGTCTTTATTCGGCGAGATTCCAGTCAGACCGAGGATCAAATCAATATTGTTACCTTTTGAAGTAAACATGTCCCTGCATCCACGATCCGTTCCACACTTGTTCATGCGCTTGGCCAATACGAGGGAAGCAGTTTCTTTGGCGTAACCTAGCTTTTCTCCCATACAAAGACTTTCTACAACACTGACTCTATCCATGGTTACATTGTTTTTGCAGTCGACGTTATCGTCACCGGAAGTAACTCCAATTCTTTCTATGTCATTATGGTCGTGGCGGTTGTTACATTTAGTGCCGTGGAGCAACTCATGAAAGATTGTTGAAAGTGCTGTGTCCTGTCCCGCTTTGTCGTTTCCAACAACTCTAGTTAGCAAGGCATTTGAAAGTCGAATGCCTTTCCAATTATGAGAGGCATCATAATTAAATCTATCAGGATTTACGAGACCCTTAATTCCCTGGGGGGCATCACATCTCACATCTTGACTTCGATATTGTTCAACTGCTTGCTGTAGGTAGCTTTTCATCTCTGGATATTGCTCCATGCAGCGGACTACTTTGTCCATCATCTTACCCATGAACAAGTTCATTTTTTCTTCTAAATCTCCAGGATTAAGACCTTTGCGGGAAGCTTCCAGGGCGCAAGAAGGGTCAAGGAGAAGACCTCCCTTCAGCTTTATGGACTTATATTTTTTTCCTTCAAACTTTTCTTCAGAAATTGATCTTGGGGGAGCCTTGCTATTATTTAAGGTGGAAATAGCTCTTTCAATCCCAGAAGCTTCTGAAGCAGGGTCCCTTGAAATAGTGCCGTTTAAATTAACCGCATATGCGTTTGAACAAAAAAATATAAGTGCCAGTAATTTTCTCATGTTATCTATTCGGATAATTGTCCAAATAGATTAAATTTGATCTATTAAGTGCTTGAAAGTATAAAGATACTCAAACTTACTTTGGGGAGAAACCAATGCTGACCAATGATCAACGACGTGATCAACTCGCTACCCTGTCTGGCCAAGCTGAGCTGGGCGGAGGTCAGGAACGAATCAATAAACAACACGAACAAGGTAAATATACTGCCCGCGAGAGGATTTCAAAACTCGTGGATGCGGATAGTTTTATTGAGTTTGATAAATTCGTAACTCACCGATGCACTTCTTTTGGAATGGAGAAGACAAAGTATCTTGGAGATGGAGTTATTACTGGAATTGGTAAAATAAATGGCCAGCAGGTTGCTGTGTTCTCGCAGGATTTTACATGTTGGGGTGGGGCCTTAGGCATGGCCTATGCTAAGAAGATTTGCAAAGTGATGGAATTTGCCATTGATAATAAAATTCCAGTTATTGGTATGAATGATTCTGGTGGGGCGAGGATTCAGGAAGGGGTTGAGTCTCTTGCTGGGTATGCAGAAATTTTTTATAGAAATGTACAGGCTTCGGGAGTGATTCCACAAATATCTTTGATTATGGGCCCGTGCGCGGGTGGTGCAGTTTATTCACCGGCCATGACTGATTTTACATTTATGGTTGATAAGACCTCTTACATGTTTGTGACAGGGCCTGATGTTATTAAGACTGTTACACATGAGGAAGTCACTAAGGACGCTTTAGGTGGAGCTCATACACACAATGAAAAATCAGGTGTGGCGCATTTTCGTTGTGAAGATGAAGATGATTGCTTTGAGCGAGTAAGAGAATTGTTTGCATTTATACCAGGGTGTAATAAGCAAAAGCATTCGCTCAGGTTAACTACGGATTCTGTTAGTCGTCAGAATAATAAACTGAAAAGTTTTGTGCCGGATAATTCAAAGAAGCCTTATGACATGCATGAGCTGCTCTTAGAGGTTATAGATGATCAGCACTTCCTGGAAGTTCATAGGGATTTTGCAAAAAATATCCTTACTGGCTTTGCTTCGATAGGTGGAATTAAAGTGGGGATTGTTGCCAATCAGCCGAGCTTCCTGGCCGGTTGCCTGGATATTGATTCATCGGTTAAGGCCGCGCGCTTTGTTCGTTTCTGTGATGCATTTAATCTGCCAATTATTACGTTTGTGGATGTTCCAGGTTTCTTACCGGGTACGGTTCAGGAGTATGGCGGAATCATTCGTCATGGAGCTAAGTTGCTCTATGCTTACTGTGAAGCCACAGTTCCCTTGATAACACTTATTACTCGTAAGGCCTATGGTGGTGCTTATGATGTGATGGCCTCAAAACATATTAAGGCCGACATTAATCTTGCGTATCCTACAGCTGAAATAGCGGTGATGGGTGCTGAGGGTGCCGTTAATATTGTATTCCGAAATGAGCTGAATGGTTTAAAAGGCGCAGATTTCAACAAAAAGAAAACTGAGCTGGTGGATAACTACGAAAATAACTTCGCTAATCCTTACCGTGCGGCAGAGTTGGGGTATCTGGATGAGATTATTCACCCGGAGATTACCCGTCAGCGGCTTTATCAGTATCTCAAAGCTTTAGAGCATAAGAAGGTTGCAAGACCTGAACGCAAACATGGGAATATTCCACTATGAAAGGTAAACGCGTATTAATTATCAATCGCGGCGAGATTGCGATCAGGGTTGCCAAGGCACTTAACGAACTGGGACTGGTTTCAGTTGGAGTGTGGACTGATAATGAAACTGAACCACCGCATCTGGAATATTGCCAGGAGTGGGTACATCTGGCGGGATCAAATAATAAAGAGACGTATCTTGATATTCCGAAAATCATGAAGCTCATTGAGGTTCATAAGATAGATGGTGTGCATCCAGGTTATGGGTTTCTTTCGGAGAACCGGGAGTTTTCGGAGACGCTGGCGAAGAAGGGTATTACTTTTATCGGACCCAATGCCAATGCGGTTTATAAGATGGGTGCGAAGGATATTTCCAAGCAGATTGCAAAGGAAGCAGGGGTGCCGGTGGTTCCTGGGTCAACTGGGGAAGTGGCAAGTGTTGAGGAAGCAATTAAGATTGGGAATGAGATAGGATATCCGATATTGCTTAAGGCCGTGGCAGGTGGAGGCGGTAAGGGCATGCGTCCTTGTAATAATGAAAAAGAGGTTAAGGAGAATTTTGCAGCAGTTCAGCGAGAAGCTCTTTCGAGCTTTGGATATGCGGCGCTGTTGGTTGAGAAATATGTCCTTAATCCTCATCATATTGAAGTTCAGATTCTGGCCGACAAAAAAGGTAATGTTTATCATCTCTTTGAGAGAGAATGTTCTATTCAGCGACGTCATCAAAAGATTATAGAAGAAGCTCCATCGCCGTTTATTGGTACTGATGAAGCTGTGAGGAAAGATATTTGCGAGACGGCGGTTCGTTGTGCCAAGGCTGTTGGATATGATTCGGCAGGGACTGTTGAATTTATCATGGGTGAAGACAAGAAATTTTATTTCCTTGAAATGAATACGCGAATCCAGGTTGAGCATCCGATTACTGAAGAGATTACTGGAATTGATCTTCTCGCTAATATGATTAAAGTGGCCTTCGATCAGCCGCTGGATTTTAAAGGCCAGGATGATATCCAGATTCATGGACATGCTATCGAGCTTCGTATTTGTGCGGAGGATCCGGTTACGATGATGCCTGCACCGGGAAAAATCGTAGGTTTTGAGACTACGTTTCCTCAGGGTATAAGATTTGATCATTGTATTTATCCTAAGTTTACCATTACGCCTGATTTTGATCCGATGATTGGAAAACTGATTGCTAAAGGATTCAATAGGGACGTAGCACTCAGGAAAATACGCAATGCCCTTGATGGATTAATAATTGAAGGAATCAAGACGAACATAGCCCTACATAAAGTTATCCTGCGTGAGGAGAATTTTATCAAGGGCAAGTACTCAACCAGTTATATAGGAACGGTCAAACCACAGGAGAAAGTGGCCATCAAGGAAGAACCTGAAGCCTTTATGATCAGGATCGCTGCCATCGAGATGAATCAAGTCGGAGGTAAAGCGTGAGATATTATTTCATGAACCAGGAAATGAAAGACTTCGCCATGGACGTTGAAGTGGATGTTAATAGGGTGATGGAATTTACTTTTGAAGGTAAGAAGACAAACCTTTACGTAAGGACACTGGCCGGTAAGGATTATTGTTCATTTGACCAGAAGTCCTGGAGGAAGTTGCCTAAGCTGGGAGTAAATGAAGCCCTGGTTTCAAACTCAGAGATATATAGGGTTTTCAGGGGCTTTAAGCCTTCTGGGTTACATGCAGGTGGTGCTGGGGCATTGATTACTCAGATGCCCGGGAAAATAGTCAAAATCACAAAGCAAGTTGGAGACAAAGTCACCAAAGGCGAAACCGTATTGATTCTTGAAGCCATGAAGATGGAGAACGAGATTAAATCCGGAGCAGATGGAATTGTGAAGACAATTAATGTTAAGGAAGGGCAGGCACTAGAAGCTGGTTTCTTAATGGTAGAAATTGAAGAGCTGAAATAAAAAAGGCCACTCAGTTAAAAGTGGCCTTGAAGTTTTGGAATTAAGCGTTTACTGCGCCAGCAGACTCAGGTTTTTTATCAGAGCCACCGAAGTCTAAATCACCCTTCGACTTGATACCACGATCTTCATCATTTGAAGAAAATGGAACCCGGATCATGAAATCAAACTGGTCTTTTTCACCATGAGTTACGTCAGTTAACGATCTTGTCCAGCCAACACCAACTTGTGGTCCTTTTTCATTACCGATCCCAAGGTAACTCCACCATTTCCAATTCCAAGATCAGCAAAATTAGCGATTATGTTTTTTGCTTCAATTGTCTAAAAAACGATCACTTTATCGGCTCTTACTTTTCTTCGAGAATCAGCGAATTTACAATGGATTCCCAATTTTTTTCCACCAATCCATATTCAAACTGGATATATGGTCCGTAAGGGTAGTCCCACCAGGAATACTGTCTGGAGCTTATTTCATCTGTATATTGATCGATCCAAAATTTAAGACTGTCGATGAACATCTTTCCATTGCTTATGTTTGGCATGACTCCTTCTTCATGGGCCAGGACAATGGCATAGAGAAGAGCAATAAGAGGCAGGCTCACCCTGTATTTGTTCTCGGGATTTAAGAGTTTGGTTTGAGTGAGCTTAATGAAGTCTTCGAGCTCATGCTTGGTGCTGAATTTTTCCGGGATTCTTTGGATCATCTTCTTGATCCAGCATAGCTGGTTTCGGGCATCAAGATCATCTGCCGGTGCCTGGGTCATGAAGTTGATAGTGGGATAGAACATTCCGGTAAAAGACATTGGGCCACAATGACTATGGGAGGAGTCGTTGGTTGCCATCTTGGAAAGTGGGCCTAGATTATAACTAAGGATTGTGCCAATAAAGACCAAGGCAAAGGCAATTGTAGGGAGAAGTTTGGGCTTCAGGAGCCAGGCTGGGAGGACCAGATACGTGAGGCCCCAGAAGAAGAAGGCCAAGGCGTAGAGGGTTTCACTGGCCCAAATCCATGTTAAAAAGTCCATGTATCGCCACATTGGTATGGCAAGGACGAGCAACACGATTGAAAAGATGATCTTAATTCGCTTCATATCTATGTATTTTCTATGCTTTGAGGTAAGCAGGCAAATTATTCCGGGCATTTTGAGTCCAGAATTTAAGCGTATGATATAATTAGGTAAGGGAGATAAACCAATGCATAAAGACGACAGTGCAAAGAAGATTATCTTAAGTGGCAGTCTTAAGGGCTTTTTCTTTGAAGGCCTGGTTGAAATAAATAAGAAGTCCCTTTGTCCGGTACCTGAATCCCTCATTTTCTATTCCAGCGATGTTTTAGATAAGTTTTCACTGTCCCAGGACTTCTTTGAAGTCTCTGATGGGAAGGTCCGGGAAAAGATCCTTGGCATGAAGTTACTTGAAGCGGCCCATCTCTCACGTGAAGAACAAACCCGGGTCTATAAAGAAGTGGGAGACATGTCTCTCATGGTTTGTGGGTATTTTTCGGAATCAATTAACAAGAAAATTATCGATACTCAATATTACGCCCAACTGGGTAAGATGGCCTACGGACATCTTAACAATGTGATCCCCTCGCTACTGGATATCCCGAGTTTTTACGGCATGGTTGCTACAAGCTTTGAGCCTATCACTACACTCATGTCCATCCTTGCTTCAACCAGCAGGGGGCAGGATAACCATCATCTTTTTCAACGACTCATGCGGAATGAACATGTTTCTGACAGGGAGATGCTGGCGGGAGGAATTCTTCCCTCCAGAACTGACAAGGTTTCTTAGAGACTGCTACCTGCTCCAGGCAATTCAGTTTTTGCTTGTATACACCTGGACCCTGACGAATGGTACAAGGAAGTCTAATCAAACTCAGTTAAGCAGCTTTTTTCAAGCGATCAAGGCCATCAAGAATAAAGACTCGGATGAGCACTTGGTAGGGAATGCCTTGTAACTCTGCTACTGCCCTGAGTTCCTGGATGGTTGTTTCATCAAGGGCCACACTTGTTGGCTTCTTTGGCGATTCTTTATATCGCTTCATTGCAGCCAGAATCTTCTTGGAATCCAGTACTGACTCAGAGTCATACACTTTCAGTGATTTTGCGTAAGATTTCTTCATACTGTGTCCTTTCTTTTTTGTTAGCAGTGCGAGCGCTAATGACTCGAACTCTTCCTCCCCGTAATGCAAAGGCAACTTGCAAGGTTTTCCCATTCAAGTTTGGGCCGATAACTCCTAATCTCTGCTCATTGGCAGTTGGATATATTTGGATGCCTAGTGGGAGTGCCAGTCCTGAACGAAAGACTGCTTCAATCTCATTGGTTTCTATTCCATGCTTCTTGGAACTTTTTGTGGAATTGCCTTCATCCCATTCAAACTCAAAGTGGGAGGTTTCCAAAATCCAGAACAAGAGCCATTCGACAAATTCCCATTGAGCCATTCCGTACCACACTATACAGACACTATGAAGATAGTGTCAATTAAAATTATCGAGATGACGGGTCGGAGGCTTTCCCCGAGTCATCCCGTTTTCATGCTATTTGTTTAATCTAGGGTAGCGGTTCAGATGTTGTCGCTAAGTTGGCTGTGTAACTGCTAATAAAATCAATTTTGAAAACGCCAGCTCTTCCATGAGCTAATATGTAAACTTCCGAATCAATAAAAAGCTAATGCAGCGGTCCCGCTTCAATAATATTCCATTTCTTACTAAAAAACTTTTTCAGGAATGCCTGGAAGTCTTCGTAGTTGGCACCTCTGATGGCGTCGTTGTTCTTGTGTGGGTAATCAAGTCCCAGGTTATGGAGTACGGGGATGGAATAGAGTTGGGCGTAGTCCTCGTTAGTCTGGATACCGAGCAAAGTCTGGCCATCGATCATGCTCTTGATCCGGTTAAACTCTTCACGTTTGATTCCGTTATCACGAAGGCCATTTAGGATAGACATGATCGCCTTAACGGCTGCCTTGGTCTTATCATGGCCTGAACCAATGTAAATTCCCCAACAGCCAGCTTCGAGGGCAGAGACATGCACTGGAGATACAGAGTAGCAGAGACCCTGTTTATCGCGGACTTCAACGAAGAGATCAGAACTCTGACCTGAAAGGTGGGCCGTGATCATTTTGAGATAGAGGTCCTCAACGTTGTTGATAGCGTAGGCAGAAGTTCCGATCACAATCTGGGATTGCTCCCTCTTAAATTCAAGGTGAGCAGTCTTGCCTACAATGGCCTTGGGCTTGGTTAATTTCTTCTTGGCAGGCCTTCTTTCGCCTAAATGCTTAGTGGCTTCCTGTAGATGGGCCAGGACAACTGAGAAATCCTGTTCTCCACAATAAGTCAGTACTAATTCTGAATTCTTTAAGTGTGAATTATGGAGTCTCAGGAGTGTTTGTGGAGTAAAGGACTTAAGTGTGGCTGGAGTGCCTGCTAGATCCAGTGAATAAGGATGCTGGTTGAAAACGAGTTTGTAGAATGCCTTGAAGGCTTGCTTCATTGGATCTTCTTTCTGGTTATCCAGGGCGCGGATGATAACTTTTCTTTCATGCTCAAAGAATTTCTTTGGTATTTCAGGCTTAAGCAAAGTTCCGAAGAAGTGATCAGAAAGTTTTTCAAAATCCTTGGTCTGTCCGTGCAGGGTCAGGCCATAGGCATTCTTTCCTGAAAATCCATTGAGTGATGACGAAAGAGATTCAAGTTCATTTTTTAGTTTCTCATATCCAACGGTCTTATACCCATAAGTAACGAGTCGGCTGAGGAGGTGATGGACTCCGGCAGTCTTGGCCGTCTCTGCAGTTTGTCCGCCTTTCATATAAGCGTGCATGACAAATGTAGGAGTCATCTTGTTCTGGCGATAGATTAATTTAATGCCCGGCTTGAGCTGCACAACCTGAACTGTCGGATCATATTCTGATCCGAGCCACTTAGTTGCTTCGGCCCTTACCTTTAACTTTTCCCCTGATTTTTTAAGTGTGCTTTGCCATTTCTTGAGTTCACGCTCAAGCGGCAACATGCTTGTTCCCTTAGGAACCTGCAATGTGAAGTGAGAGGTTTTTTTCACAACTTCAACTAGGCCATCCCAAACTTCATCAAGGGTGGTGTTGCGGATTTTTTCAATGAAAGCATCTTCGCAGAAGATGTTGCCGGACTGGGCAAAGCCATGGCCCAAGCTAAAGGCATAAGATTCAATTGATTCACGCTCGTAAACTTTGGAAGAGATATACTGGTTTTTAATCTTAGTAAGTTCTTCCTGCTTAAAGGCAGTTTTAAGGGCCCCGTCAAGAGTCTCCATGGAAAGTTTTGAAATCTTCGCAAGGTTTTCTACGGGAAAACTCATCTTAAGCATGTGGACTCCACCATTGGCAAAGTACATGGTTGATCCGGCAACACCATTACATAGAGATGTCTTCGCTACCAGCGCCTGATAGAAACGGGAAGTTTCACCATGGGCCAGGCAATTTATGGCCAGGTCCTGTGCGGCCGCTTTTTCATCGCTATAGTCAGGAGCTTCAAGGCACAGAGTCAGAGTGGCCTGTCGAATGTCCTTCTCATGAACATTTACTGATTCTTCTTTTTTTAAATTGAACAATTCAAATTCAGACTTCTTTCCAGAGGGAAGCTTGAAAGAATTGATTTTCTTTTCCAGTGCTTCTCTGTCTTTTAAGTCTCCGGCTACAACCAGCATGGCATTCTCAAGGTTATAGAAATTTTCACGGAAGTTCTTTATCTGCTTCTGCGTAAAGTTATTGATTGTATCTTCCCGGCCGAGGATGGGATGGGCATATCCACCTTGAAAGGATGCTTTTTGCAGTTGAATGAAATTATATTGTGAAGGATTATCCATGGCCCTGCGATATTCCTCGAAGACCACGGCTCTTTCAGAAGGAATTTCTTCCTCGCCAAATAAAGGGTTTGCCACCATATCGAGCAGGATATCAACTGATTTATCGAGGAAGAGGCTTGGCGTATTGATGTAATAGCAGGTGTAATCAAATGATGTGAAAGCATTTACCTCACCACCGAATGATTCAATGTCATGGGCAAGTTTCGGACCTGGACGTTCAGGTGTGCCCTTGAAGAACATGTGCTCCAGAAAGTGTGCTATGCCTTCATTGTCTTTCTTCTCCAGGGCACTTCCTGCGCGAAACCACATTTGAACAGTTCCTGCAGTTGAACCGGGGGCATGGATGAATAGGGTATTTAACTTATTACCTAACTGGACTTGATCGATTTTCATTATCTTCCTTCTTTCTACTTTTTGTGTTCTATTATCGCTACTCACAACGTCTTTTTGGAAGGGATTTCTCGCTAATGACTCAGGTGTCCAGTCTTTATTTACATGTGCCGTTTTGTCGCCATCTTTGCAATTATTGCGATTTTTATAAAAAGCGTTTTGATGCTCCCGATTCTCAGATTGAGGAGTTTCATCAGTTTTTGCAGCTAAGCTTGAAGCGTCATAACGAACTTATGCAGGAACAGGGCATGAGCTGGGCCCCGCTTGAAACTGTTTATCTTGGTGGAGGAACTCCATCACTTTGGGGGCTTCCAGGTGCTGGCTTCTTTAAGCAGATGGGTCTGGATATTAAGACCGGAGCGGAGTTCACGATGGAAGTTGACCCTGGAACATGGTCAGTTGAAATGCTTAAGGCCTGGCAAGACCTTGGCATGAATCGAATCTCCATTGGTACTCAAACACTTGATCCTCACTTCCTTAAGATTATGGATCGTGTCCATTCCCTTGAGGAGAGTTATGCCTTACTTTCTCATTGCCAACAAAATGATATGAACTTCTCACTGGATTTCCTGCTGGGCCTGCCCTTTTCAAGGGAAAAATCCCGGAACATTGAAGCTGAGCTTGACATGCTCCTGGCCTTCAAACCCAAGCATATAAGTTTATATATTTTGAACGCGCGTTCAAAATACCCACATGCCGCCTCCTTGCCCGATGATGAGTTCATTAGACAAGAGTATCTGCTGGTCAGCGAAAAACTTCGCTCAAATGGCTTTCATCATTATGAAGTATCAAACTTCGCTCTCCCAGGTTTCGAATCACAACATAATATGAAGTATTGGAGATCTGAATCTGTAGCAGCTTTGGGTCCTACTGGTACAGGGCTTCTGGTTAAGGATACTCACGAAGCTATCCGGTATAAATGGAAGGTAACACGTCCGGAAGTGGAACTTGAAAGCTTAGGTGTGCAGGAGCTTGAGCTTGAGGCAACATATTTGGCACTTCGGACTTCAGAAGGTTGGAAACCAACTGAGGTAAGTAAGAACTTGCTTAATTTATTCGAGCAATGGAATTCGCTTAATTATGGAAAATGGGATGGCAGACGCATCAAATTAAATTCCGTTGGGTTCGTAATGTTAGATTCTTTAATGGATGACCTTTTTAGAATTTCTGCTAAAGGTTAGCGTTGTAAGCTAGTTGGTCATATGATTTCAAGCATTTACCCAGTTTGATTAAGTCACTATTTTTGCTATTTTTTCAATATGGTGCCATTGACACTAATGGAATGCACACCATCTTGAAGTCAAGAATAACTCAGAAATGTGAGAGAACTATGGAAGCTAAAGAAAAAGCCAATGAGAAAAAAGCTAAAGAAGACAAGACTCCGGAAGCTGTAGAAGAGATGGATGCAGCAACTGAAGTGGAAGTGGAAGTTGAAGCACCGAAGAAAGAAGAAGTTGATTACAAGGCAAAATACTTTTATGTCGCGGCAGAGATGGATAACTATCGTAAGCGCATGGAAAGGGAAAAAGAAAACCTGCTCAAGTATGGAAATGAGAAAGTACTCTCTGACCTGCTCCAGGTAGTCGATAATTTTGACCGTACAATTGAAATGCTGAAGCCGGATACTGATCAGAAGGTCAAAAATATTGTCACGGGCCTGGATATGGTGCGGAAGCAATTTATTGACACTATCTCTAAGCATGGTTTGACCATGATTGATTCTGTTGGGAAAGAATTTGATCCTAACTTTCATGAAGCTATGGCCCAGGAATATGCCGAAGGCAAAAAGCCGAATGAAATCATTAAAGAGTTCCAGAAAGGCTATACACTCAATGGTCGATTAGTCCGCCCTGCAAAAGTTGTAGTGGCGAGCGATAAACAATAATAAGAAGACAATAATAAGGAGAACTATATGGGAAAAATTATCGGAATCGACTTAGGTACAACAAATTCGTGTGTGGCCGTGATGGAGAATGGTTCATATAAAATCATTCCAAACGCCGAAGGCCATAACACAACACCTTCTATTGTAGGCTTTGCCAGCAATGGAGAGATACTTGTGGGCCAGGTGGCCAAGCGCCAGGCAGTTACAAATCCAACAAAGACTTTGTTCGGAGTTAAGCGCCTGGTTGGTCGTAAGTTTACAGATAAGGAAGTTGCTCATTTTAAACAAGTGGCACCTTTTGAAATTTTCGCAAATAAAAATGGTGATGCCTGGGTAAAAGTTGATGGGAAAGAATTCTCTGCCCAGGAAATCTCGGCCAGGATTCTTGAGAAAATGAAAAAAGCTGCTGAAGATTATCTGGGTCAGCCAGTAACTGAAGCAGTTATTACTGTTCCAGCTTACTTCAACGATGCACAGAGACAGGCAACTAAAGATGCCGGTCGAATTGCAGGTCTTGATGTTAAGCGAATTATTAACGAGCCGACAGCTGCCGCCCTCGCTTACGGTCAGGACGTAAAGAAAGATAAGAACATTGCCGTATTCGATTTGGGTGGTGGTACTTTCGACGTTTCTGTCCTTGAGATTACTGCTGACGGTGTGTTCGAAGTTAAGTCTACAAACGGGGATACTTTCCTTGGTGGTGAAGACTTCGATTACAGGATCATCAGCTGGCTTGCAGAAGAATTTAAGAAAGAATCAGGTATCGATCTTAAGAATGACAAGATGGCGCTTCAGCGTCTGAAAGAAGCTGCAGAGAAGGCCAAGCATGAGCTTTCTTCAGTGGCACAAACTGATATTAACCTTCCATTTATCACTATGGATGCAACTGGTCCTAAGCATTTGAACCTGAACCTCTCAAGGGCCAAGTTTGAGTCTCTTATTGGTGACCTGATTGAACGCCTGATTGGACCATGTAAGATGGCGATCAAAGATTCAGGCCTTACTCTGGCCGAAATCCAGGACGTAATTTTGGTTGGTGGTGCAACTCGTACTCCAATCGTTCAGCAGAAAGTAAAAGAGATCTTCGGAAAAGAGCCGCACAAAGGTGTGAACCCGGATGAAGTTGTTGCCGCTGGTGCAGCTATTCAGGGTGGAGTACTTGGTGGTGAAGTTAAGGATGTTCTGTTACTTGACGTAACTCCTCTGTCTTTGGGTATTGAAACACTTGGTGGTGTGTTCACTAAGATAATTGAGAAGAACACTACAATTCCTACTAAAAAGTCTCAGGTATTCTCAACAGCTGTTGATAATCAACCTGCTGTTTCTATCCATGTTCTCCAGGGTGAGCGTGAGTTTGCTACTGACAACAAGAGCTTGGGTAAGTTTGACCTTCAGGGAATTGCCCCTGCTCCACGTGGAGTTCCGCAAGTTGAAGTGGCCTTTGATATCGATGCCAACGGAATCGTGCATGTACATGCCACTGACAAGGCTACTGGGAAATCACAAAATATCGTGATTACTTCCGGATCTGGTCTGACAGAAGAAGAAATTAAGCGTATGGTTACTGAAGCAGAGAAAAATCGCGAATCGGATAAAAAACGTCGCGAAATTGTCGACGCTCGCAATAACTTAGACAGTTTAGTCTTTGGATCTGAGAAGGCACTTAAAGATGCCGGGGATAAGATCCCAGCAGATAAAAAAGCAGAACTTGAAGGAGCTATCAGTGAAGCAAAAACCAAACTCCCTTCAGAGTCTTTGGACGAAATTAAAGCAGCGACTGAAAGATTACAAAACGTCGCTCACAGCATGGCCCAATTCATGTACGGGGGAGCTGATGCCGGTCAAAGCGCGGGGCCACAGGGCGCCGGGCCCGAGGCACAGGGCGGTCCGACCGATGGTAAGAAGGATGACGGAGACGATGTAGTCGATGCTGATTATAAAGAAGTCTGATAGTTTTTTTGATTAATTAAAAATTGGCCCCTCATGTTCGCATGAGGGGCTTTTTCAATTCAGGATGAAAGTAAGATATGAGTACAAAACGCGATCTGTATGTGGTTTTAGGTGTGGCACGAACTGCAACTAAAGAAGATATCAAAAAGGCCTATCGTAAACTGGCCATGCAACACCATCCTGATAAAAATGAAGGCAATAAAGATTCAGAGGCCCTCTTTAAGGAAGCTTCTCACGCTGCAGACGTTCTTCTGGATGATAGTAAGCGCAAGATGTACGACCAGTTTGGGCACGATGGTGCCCAGATGGGTGGTGGTGGTCCTGGTGGATTTGGTGGCGGTGGCTTCAGCGGCGACTTTGGTGACTTAGGAGATATCTTCGGTGATATTTTCGGGGATATCCTGGGTGGCCAGCGTGGTGGCCGTGGCGGTGGTGGAAGAAGAGGTGGACGCGCACGTGCTCAGGCGGGTGATGACCTTCAGACAGAGCTCTTTACTACATTTGAAGAAGCGGCTTTTGGAAGTGAGAAAGAGCTTCATATAAATCGATCAATAGCATGTGGTGATTGCCATGGTTCTGGAGCTAAGAAAGGTTCAGGTCCGGTAACTTGTGAAATGTGCCAAGGTCATGGGGAAATCAGAAGACAACAGGGCTTTTTTACCATTGCCCAGCCTTGTCCAAAATGTCACGGATCAGGCCAGATGATCAAAGAGGCATGTGAGAGTTGTAATGGTCGTGGAAGAAATAAGAAGCGCGAAAAGCTTAGCGTCAAAGTACCAGCAGGAATAGATGAGGGCCAGCGCCTAAAGCTTTCAGGCCAGGGTGATGCAGGGATGAATGGCGGGCCGAATGGTGACCTTTATGTGCTTATCCATATTGAGGAGCATGAGTTTTTCAAACGTGAAGAATATGACGTTATTTGTGAAGTCCCTATCAGTTTCTCGCAAGCTGCCCTGGGCACCGATCTTGAAGTTCCAACTTTAGGCGGGCGCGTCTCGATGAAAATTCCGGAAGGAACACAATCGGGGCAAAAAATGAAACTGAGAAATAAAGGTATTACGAAGCTTGGAGGCTATGGTTTTGGTGATCAGATAATTACAATTCATGTTGAGACTCCGACTAAAATCAGCAAGGAACAAAGGGAGATTTTTGCCCGACTCTCTGAGCTAGAACAAACCTCTTCGAATCCCATGTCGAAAGGCTTTTTTGAAAAGGTTAGAGAGCTCTTCCAATAATACGGCCTTACGTCTAAAATTGGGTGGTACTTCTGTTAAAAAGGATACCACCCATGCGGCACTTGCTCATTCTCTTATTAATTTTTTGCTTCGCCTCGTGTAGTCAGCTCACGCAAAAAGAAACTTCAATAGAAGATTCAGATATTTCCGAAGCTGCTAAATTAAAGCTGCAGGAAGCCCGTGACTTAATCCGCAACAATCAATTCAAGCCTTCCATCGTAAAACTGGCCGAACTTGGGGATGAGAAATTAAGTCCCCTTGAAAAAGCCCTTAAATATAATCTCAAAGGTGTTGCGCATTTTAGTTTGGGTGAAGTGGATAAGTCCCTTTCCAATTTTGTCATTGCAGATAAGTATTCCCCGAAAGACACGCAGCTTTACAGTCAGGTGCAGCTCAATATGGCGAGTGCGCACTTCAAGCTCAATCAATTTAATGAATTAAAAACCAGGTTAGGGATGATTGACCCCAAAGCGCTTTCAGAAGTTGAGCAGAAAAAATTCGCCCAACTTAATCATGCCTATGGAATTAAGTTTGAGAATCATCCATTGATAGTTTCATCATCTGTGATCCTGCTCTCTGACCTCAAGACTTTTGCTGAAATAACATCCTCGAATCTCTATGAGCCGATGAAGGCATCTTTCAAGAAGCTTAGTCAAAATGAAAAGATCGCCTTGCTTGAAGAGTTCAATGAGAGCAATAACCTGGCGGTGGCCCAGCTTGCACAATTGGAAGCTGAGGATCGTTATATAAATGGTGATAAGAGTGGGGCCCAGGATGTTGTTGCCTGGCTTAAAGGTGAATTCCCGGAAAATGAAGAAGTAAACAGGTTCATCAAGGATTTCGAACTACGCCTTGAAAACTCTTCACGCATAAGTATTGAATCCATTGGTGTTGTACTTCCTATGACGGGAACGAAAGCAACATTCGGACAAAAGGCATTGAGTGGAATAGATACAGGACTTAAGCTCCTGGCCTTGAATGAAAGAGTAAAAGTTCACACAAAAGATGTGGCAGATTCTCCGGCCCAGGGAGCGCAAGCCGTACTTGAGCTTATCCGGGGGGAGAAAGTTGCCTTTATTATTGGCGGCTTGTTTCCAGAAAATGCCAAAGCTGAATATCTTGAGGCCCGTAAGTATGGGGTGCTTTATATTTCACTCTCACAAATTAACCTGCCTAAAGAAGATAAAAATCATCACTTGATAGAAGTTCAGGGTTCAATTGAATCTCAAATTGAGACTCTTCTCTCGGATGAGATGATCAAGAAGTTTGGTCCACGCGTAGGTGTCATCTATCCGGAAAATGAAGGTGGCAAAGCCTACATGGATGAAATCTGGCGTTTGAGTGCAGAGAAGAATTTGCAGGTTACAAGTATTGCTTCATTCCCAAGAAACACACATGACTACCGGGATACAGCTCAACTTTTTCTTGGACTCAAGCACCCTCGTGAAAGATCTGAGGAGCTTAAAATCCTGGAAGATGTATATGCTCATGAAAAAACTTCCATTCGAAGAGTTCAAACACTTCCGCCCGTGCTTGATTTTGATTGGGTGTTCATGGCGAGTTATCCGCAGGAAACAGCGCAGTTAGTTCCAACCCTTGGTTACTATGATGCTACCAGGATTAAAGTGATTGGTGGCCCAAGCTGGGGCTCTAAATCCATGGTAAAAGAACAAAAGCATCTCGGTACATTGTACTTTGTTGGTGATGATCCACAGGACATCAATCAGGATATGCTTGTGAAGTTTCAGGAAATCTATGGCAAACCGGCCGGACTGATTGAGATAATGGCGCTTGATGCTATGAAGCTAGGAGCCGAAGCTTTACAGGCCAGCGGCCCGGTTTCCGGCAGAGATGAGTTTGACACTAAGATCAAAGAGAAAGGTGAATTGAAAGGTCTTGCTGCTGCCTGGGTTTACAAGGATGGCGTATGGCTCAAGCGTATGAATACGATGACCATTACTCGTGGCGAAATAGTGAAACTATTTGGACCTGACGCCTCTCATTAGTTTGGATATTTCAGATAATAAACCTGTTCGAAGTTACGGCCAAAATCCTCAAGGTCAAGGCCGTAACCGACGACGAATTGGTCATCGATTTTTTTGCCAGTCAAATCTGGCTGGATATTTACGGCCCTTTTATAAGGCTTATCAAAAAGAGTGATGACTTCGAGGGACCTTGGAGAGCTTAGCTGTATACGCTTCTTTAAAAAGCTTAAGGCCCTGCCAGTATCAACAATCTCTTCCACTATCACTACGTTACGGTCCATGACATTAGTTGTGTAGTCCTTGCTGATGGTGATTGTCCCGTGGTTTTCCTTCCCGCGACCCACTGCTTGAAGTTTTACAAAATCCACGTAGACCTTCACGCCCTTAATTTCCCTGATCAGATCGGCAAGAAAAACCATACTGCCCTTGAGTACACCAATCAGGACTAAATCCTGATCTTTATACTTTTGGGAGAGTGTGTTGCCTAGTGCTTCAACGATACCTTTGACCTCTTTTGCGTCAATGTACTTAACGAACTGGCTCGAGACAAAAGTAGAGGGAAATTTATTTTTTTCATCACTCATTTTAGAGTCCTTTTTGGGTCTATATTAACCTTGGTGTTGTCGACTGAAAAGGATGCTTTAGCCGATACTTTTGCTCAGCAATAGACTTTTATACTGTTACTGCTTGTTGAAAACCCGCCTAGATGGTAAATTTTACTTTTATAGACTGACAAAATGTCTTTAGCTACCGCTCTTGAAAGGATTCGTATGTTTAAAAAAATGCTTGATTGGTTTTCAAATGATCTGGCCATCGACTTGGGGACAGCAAACACCTTAGTTTATGCCAAAGATCGTGGAATTATAGTTAATGAACCTTCTGTCGTTGCCGTACACCAAGGCTTCCGCGGAGAGCAAAAAGTTCTTGCCGTTGGTAAGGAAGCTAAAGAAATGCTTGGTCGAACTCCTGGTTCAATCAAGGCTATTCGTCCGATGAAAGACGGAGTTATCGCAGACTTTGAAGTCACCCAGGCGATGCTTAAGTATTTTATTCAAAAATCTCTAAATGGTTCGAAGCTTATCAAGCCTAGAATTATTATTTGTATTCCTTTTGGTATTACACAAGTTGAAAAGCGTGCGGTTAAAGAATCAGCTGAACAGGCCGGTGCTCGTGAAGTTTATTTGATCGAAGAGCCGATGGCCGCTGCAATAGGGGCAGGCCTTCCTATTACAGATCCTTCTGGAAATATGATTGTGGATATCGGAGGCGGTACAACTGAAGTAGCAGTGATCTCTCTCGGTGGTATTGTGTATTCAAAGTCAGTGCGTGTGGCTGGTGATAAATTTGATGAAGCCATCGTTTCTTATATTAAGAAAAAATATTCTCTCCTTATCGGTGAAAGAACTGCCGAGATGATCAAGATGTCTATCGGTAACGCTTATCCATTTGATGATGAAGTTAAGACATACGAAGTTAAAGGTCGTGACTTGATTGCAGGCGCGCCAAAGACTATCGAAGTTACTTCTGATGAAATTCGCGAGGCTCTTGCAGATCCTATATCTGAGGTGGTTGAAGCCATTAAGATTTCTCTTGAAAAGACCCCACCTGAACTGGCTGCAGATATTGTTGATAATGGTATTATCCTTGCTGGCGGAGGATCACTCCTCGCTAACCTTGATATCCTGATCAAGGAAAAAACAGGCTTACCAGTTTCATTGGCCGAAGATCCACTTACATGTGTTGTCCGCGGTTGTGGAATGGCGCTGGAATCCCTGACATTGCTTCGCCAGGTGACAACACTTAGCTAGAGAGTCTTGCTTTAATGTCACAAACTTTTTTCAGTAAACAAGATGTCCCTGAGAAGAACAATAGGCTTGGCCAATTGGGAAACTCCAAGACATCCATAACTATCTGGATCAAGGGCAAGAAAGAAAAGCACCATCTACCCGCAGCTATGTATGACAAGGAACGTCTGGAGCTTATTGTGGACTCGCAGGAGGAGATCTTTCCTAATGGAACAGAAATCCTCTGTACTTTTCAAATACGTGGAATGACTTTTTTTTCACAGGTTATTTTTCGTAAGAGCGCCGGTAATAATTCAATCCTCCATTTTAAAAATGATCTTTTTAAGTCTGAGCGACGAACAAGTTACAGGCTTTTAACTTATCCTCTTTATAATGTATGGGCCGACTTTGACTTAGGCGTAAAATACGAAGGCAGTAATGTGCTGGATATGAATGCGCGCGCTCCCCGCACTCGTCAGACGAAACTTTTTCAAAACTTTTTAAAGCTTGCCGATGAACAGGCTGCTGAACCGGAAAACCTCTCGCGAATCAAGATTCGTGTGCAGGATATTTCTGCTACCGGAATGTCGATTCATATTAGTGACCTTGAAGCCATGTACTTCATGAAAGACATGACTTACACCAAGGTTTTTATCAATTTCGTTGACGAAATCCTTGAAATTCCGAATGTGAAAATTGTCTACGTGGTAGACTACATTTCCAATGACAAGAACATAAAGCGCTACAAGATAGGTTGCAACTTTACTAACCTCGGCGTGACGGTCGATGACCTTCTTTCGAAAAAAATAAATAAGCTTCTTCGTGAAAATGACTTCAATAAAGATTTTGAGACTTTCGTAAAGTGAAATCAGGCCTGCTCATCCTTCTCTTTATTTTAAGCTCCTGTGCTACCAAACCTGAAGCTCCGGACAGGGTAGGCAGAGCAAGCTATGCCTTTGTTGATGCCTCCGGAAAATACTCATTTGATCGTGAGAACAAAATTGTAAATAAAAGACTTGTAAGCAGGGTCACCTTAACGGATGTGAAATCCCGAAAGTTGGTTGAAAAGAGTATTACTGTTTCCCAAATTGGAACTATCAAAAATAAAAAATCCCGCATTGTTACTGTGAGGCCGATGGCCTCTGAATTTACAGTATGGCTGGAGGGGAAAAAATACAGTTCCGTGATGCGGTTAGATACGAAAAATAAATCCATGACGGTCCAAGTGGAGAGTCCAGATGCAAAGGTTAACGGAACTTCACAGGTTGCTTTTCCGAAGGGCAGCTACTTTTGCTTTTACTCGCAAATACCGGACTGTCTTTATCATAATCAGTTCCTGCAACGATCAATCAAAAAGCCTAATGAGGAACTTAATTTCTATGTAGTGTGGGATGCTTATCCATTCATTCAGGAGCAGTATAATGGTATTGGCCATAAACTCTTTGAGCGGGCCCAGTTAAAATTTGAAGGTGAAGTGAAAAAAAACCTCCGTTATATGGTAGAACTAGAAGGGCAGGCAATTCACTATAATTTCTCAGAAGCCTTTGATTTGGTTAATATGTCATGGATTGCACAAGGGATAACAGTTGTCCCACCTGGTGAGGAGATTCCCGATGAAGAGCAGTGATATTTCAACTGATAACTACGGCCAGTTGATTGTTTCCGGTATTAAGGGCATTACCTTGTTACCAGAAGAAGCCGAATTCATTAAAAATGAAAAGTTGGGTGGAATTATATTCTTCGCCCAGAACTTCGAGGATCCTGCTCAATTGGCAGAACTTGTGAATTCAATTCAAAAACTAAGGGATGAGTATCCACTTTTCATTTCGGTCGACCAGGAAGGTGGCAGGGTTATTCGCTTTAAGAAACATTTTACCCAACTTCCTTCCATGCTTTCATTGGCAAAAATGGATTCTCCTAAACTTATTTTTGAAGCGCATGAGATTGTTGCAAAGGAACTGGCCGCTTGTGGAATCAACCTTAGTTATTCCCCTTGTTGCGATATCTTAACTAATCCTGAGAATAAAGTAATCGGGGACAGGGCTTACGGAACAGATGCTGTTACAGTGGAAAAATATATAAGTGCTGCTATCAGGGGCTTGCAAACTCACGGGGTCTTGGCGTGTGCCAAGCATTTTCCCGGTCATGGTGGAACCACTAAAGATTCGCATTTTGATTTGCCACTGGTTAAGACTTCCCTTGCGGAATTACGCCAACGGGAACTAATCCCTTTTATCAAAGCCTCTAAATCCCGCGTAGAATTCATGATGATGGCGCATTTAATAGTAGATGCTTTAGATGAGAAAATGCCTACGACTTTAAGTCCCAAAGCATATGAGTTCCTGAGAAATGAAACAAAATTTAGCAAAATAGTCATAACTGATGATATGGAAATGAAAGCAATCGCTGACCGTTTTACTATAGAAGAATCTGCTGTGCTTGCTTTGAATGCCGGTACGGATATGTTGCTTTATCGGTTCATGGAAGATGCCGTGAAGGCCCTGGGATCAATCCGGGAAGCCACTAAGAAACGCCTCATAAAGAAAGAAGCACTCACAGAAAAACTTCAAAGGGTCGAACGCTGTAAAAAAGAGTTTTTGTCAAATTACCAGCCGATCTATATTCCAAAAATTACCGAAGTTTTCAATTCGATTGAATCCAAAAAATTCTTGGAACAGTATCAGGCCTCTCAGACTAAGACCGTCTGACGTATAGGGATATTTTTTCCCATTTCCTGAAATTCCCAACGCTTAGCAATTTATTGTTACTCTTAAATTGATCTCTAATGTGAGGTTTTTTTAAAGATGCGTAAGATTTTGCAAAGTCTCTGTATGTTATTGGGCTTAATGCTGCCTGCTGTATCAGCATGGTCTCAGTGTGCTCCGGATTTTAACCGGATTGATTCAAAATGTATCCTTACCAAAACCAAAGAATGGGCCGGAAATATAGAGGGAACAAAATTTACTACAGAACCGATCCGACTTAATGAAGGGATGAATAACGATATCTTTTTCTATAATCTATATGAAATGTTGAAGGATCCAGCTGATGAGACGAAAAGCAAAAAAGGCAATCTCATTGCAAATGGAAAGTTAAAGGTAGTCGGCACTACGGTCGCACCACTTGAATGTACCCTTTTAATTGATGCTGTTACTTTCACACCAGATGGAAAAAGCTACATTCCTAACTCATCCCTTTCCATTAGTGTCGATAATAATCACTGGCTAAAAAACAAGATTTTCATGGACAGGGGTGGTCAGACAGCACTTGAAATGGAGAGGACATATAATAGAATTAAACATGGCGGTTCAAAGGAAGTATTGCCTGTTGGAGATAAGCCCGGGTCAAAGGAAGTAAAGCCAGATGCAGAAAAAGCTGGTGAGCCAGATTACTGTTACTTCAGAGGAACCGCGGGTCTAGAGATAGCGAGATATAGGAAGGAAGAGGCAAAGATAAAGGATGCAAATAATCTCCTGTACTTTGCACCGCTTGTCCTGGTGTTCATAGCGATCTTCTTGATTGTTAACGTCTTCATGCAGGAGCAGGAAAAATTTAAGACTTCGGAAGCACTGGAAGAAGCTGAGAACACAAATAAGGGCAAGCCCCAGCCGCTTTTTCTCAAGATCACAAAACCATTTTATAAGAGATATTTCCTGCCGATGGTCATGGGCTTTAAGAACAAGCAGGCCTTGAAGACAAAGTACCGGCAGAAGCTTGCTAACGCTGGAATGTTGAAGGAAATGAGTCCAGAAGAATTCATGGCACTTAAAATATTCATGATCTTGGGTGGTCCTTTCGCATTCCTTACCGTGAGATATATCCTTGAGGAAAGCTGGACCTTGTCCATTACTCCAATAATGGGTGTAATAGGTTACTTCTATCCAAACATCTGGCTTAACGGAATGATTGCAAACCGCGCGACTATGATCTTGCGGGCGATGCCATTTATTGTAGACATGCTTGCTCTCTCTGTTGAAGCCGGACTCGACTTTATGGCAGCGATTTCAAGGGTGATCGAGAAGGCTCCGCCAAGTCCCCTGGTCGAAGAATTTGAAACATTGATTAAAGAAACTAAGATCGGTTCATCCCGGGCAGAAGGCTTAAGGCAGATGGGATGGCGAATTAATATTATCGAGATCAACTCTTTCTGCGCGACTTTGATTGCAGCGGACTCAGTCGGTGCTTCCATTGCACCCATTTTAAAGCAGCTGTCCGGTGAACTTCGTGTGAAGCGCTCATCCAGGGCGGAACAACAAGGTGCTACAGCCGCTACCAAGATCCTTATTCCAATGATTTTCTTTATTCTCCCAGCAGTCCTGGTTGCGATTTTCGCACCCATGATTCTGAAAATGATGGCCGGTAAAATATGAAAGCACGTATTAAACATAATCAAAAAGTTATTGCGGAAGATGTCCTTCTTGCAACGACCTTGCACACACGGTTAGTGGGCCTGATGTTTGGTTCTTCTCCACCACAAAACAGCAAAGGCCTGTTGCTGAATCCCTGTAACTCTATTCATACTTGTTTTATGAGATATGCCCTGGATATTGTCTTCTTAAGTGCTGATAACAAAGTTGTAAAGATCATACATAATATTCGTCCATGGAGAATGACCTGGATTTATTTCAAGGCTTCAAAAACCCTGGAATTACCGGCCGGTGACCTTTCAAAAGAGGTTAAGGAAGGAGATTACCTGGAGGTGGAAAATGTTTAAACTCGTAGCTGTTGGTGGAAAACTCAGAGGCAAGGAATTCATCCTGGCAGAAGGTGAAAATGTCCTTGGAAGAGCAGCTGAATGTGATCATCCGATTGCTGTCGAAGGTGTCTCCAAAAAACATCTTCAGGTAACTGTAAACGGTAATACTGCCTTTGCTGAAGATCTGGGTAGTTCAAATGGAACTATTGTAAATGGAAAAATCATCAAGCGCATAACCCTGAAAGACGGGGACAAGATAGCATTACCAAATGTAATTCTTCAGGTCGTTTATGTTCTGGAAAAGAAAGTCATCATCAAGAAGAAAGTGGTCAAGGCCGGTGATGAAGATGATGATGCTTACAATGGGGAAGAACAGACCGAACCGATGCCAGCAAGTCTGATAGGAAAGCCTATCTGGGTCTTTAAGTATAAGATCATGCCGATTATTTACAGCTTTAACCAATCGTATGAATGGGCTGCCCTGGTGGGTATTTTGCTCTTCATCTTTATTGCCTTCAACATTACGCTAACGATTCTTCCTGTATTAAGAGATAGTAAAGTGCTCTTGATCAAGGAAGTTGCCCTTCGCGGTAAGCAATATGCAGCGGAAGTGGACAGGCTAAACAACGTCAACCTGAGAGATAAGAACCTTGACCAGGTTTCCACCGGTTTCCTTGAAGGTGATGATGCTGAAGGTGTTCAGAGTTACAAGCTCTTCGATATTGAAGGGCGTGTTTTTCGGCCTGTCACAGAATTAAATACTATTGTGAATGACCAGTTCTCGGTTGATGCCATGGCCTTCTATCGGGTTGAAAAAAACCAGGACAGGGAGATTATTTCCGACCTGGGTAATAACGTAATCGGCATTGGCAGGGCAATTAAGGCCCACGATAAGGTCCTTGGGCGAGACACAGTAGTTGCTATTATTACACTTTACTTCTCACCAACATCCCTGGCACGGGAAGCTTCGAACAACTCCAAGGCCTATCTCGAGTCTCTCATTACTTCGGCCATGGTTGCTATAGTCTTCTTTGGCTTTCTTTATTACATGACAGTTAAGCCGCTCGATGAGCTGAAATTCCAGATTGAGCGTGTCCTTCGTGGTCGCCAGAAGGAACTTACGAGCAAGACTCTTTTCAAGGAAATTCATCCATTAAGAAATACTATTAATAGCTTGCTGACCCGACTGAAAGAACTTCAGAATGTAGACTCCGGAGAGACGCAGACCCTGGAAGAAGACGGGCCGTATCTTCGTACGCTGAAAGAATTCATGGCAGGAAGCCAGGGTGCAGTGATGATCCTGAATTCGGAAAAGATTATCCAGAACCTCAATGCTGAATGTGAGGACCTGGTAGGGATCAGGGAAAACGCATCTGCAGGACAGAGTATCCTTGATACCGCAAGGGACCAGGGTTTTGCAGCAACTCTTATTGACCTGTGTGACAAGTCGGCCAATAACGAAGGTTGTAACCAGAAAGAAATTTATGAAATTGGCGGAAAGCAGATGGGTATTAATGTTTCTGCCTTGATTGGGAAAGATAGGTTTGCAAAAGGATTTTATATTACGTTTGTGAGAAATGACTAATGTCAAAGAACGTACTCGTTCTTAAACATTTTGAATCGCCAAAAGAGGTTGGAGTTTACTACCGACTTGTTTGTCTTACTGGGGCCAGTAAGGGCGAGTCTTATGTCTTGATGGGAAACAGGATTGTCATAGGACGTTCTGAGAAAGCCGACATCAGGCTCAATGATACCAAGTCCAGCCGGGAGCATGCTGAAATAACAAAAGTCGGAGAGAACTGGGTTGTCACTGACCTTGGATCCCAAAATGGGATAGTTGTTAACGATAAGAAAGTTACCCAAAAATCGCTTATTGAAAGCGACAAGCTCATTATCGGGCAAACTGTATTCAAGTTTGTGAAGGTTGAGGTGACCGCTAAAAAGGTCATTAAAGAAAGTCCTGAAGAGGCCGGAGACAAAAAAAAGACCATGGTTCCAATCCTGGTGATGGTAATCTTGCTTCTTGCGTTCTTTTTCATGGGCGATGACAAAAAAGTTGAACAAGCTGGTCGGGAAAAGCGGTCCAACTCAAATGCCCAGGATGTAACCAGTGAGTATGTTGAACTTGAAAGACGGAAAGCCAAGGAAAACAAGGAAGCCAAGTCAAAGCTTAATGGAATTTACCAACGCGGGCTCAGGGAGTTTCGTGAAGGGAATTATTATCGGGCGATTCATGAATTCAATCTGGCTCTTATTATCATGCCGGGAGATTCCCAGGCAGAGTTCTATCTTCGCAAAACAAAAGAAGAGTTGGATAATCAAATAGAAGACAACATGGTCAAGGCACAGAGAGAAGAAGGTGCACTTAAATACCAGCATGCAATCAAAAATTACTGCGCTACTATTCGCTTACTCTACAGTGTTCCAGAAGATAAGAGATATAAGAATGCAGTTGAAAAGATTCATGCTCTCGAAAGTTTATTAGGCCAGGAGCCAGATGAAACTGATTGTATTAAAAAACAACGTCCCGATCAATGAAGTTGAGGTAGAAATACCTGACCTTGAGGAACGTTATGAAATTTATGTGGGTCGTGCAGACGACTGCCACGTATTAATTGATGATCCACTCATCTCCAGGCACCACTTTGTCCTTAAGAATGAAAAAGCAGACTGGTATTGTGAGAAGCTTACCCAACTTGGTGTCGTCCTGGTCAATGGTAGCATGGGACCCAAGACCAAGCTTACTGGCGGAGACGAGATAAAGTGCGGTCCATATTCGATTTTTGTTACTGACATACCAAGAATGCAGGTCGCACAGCCTGAAATTTTACAGGCCGCTCCGGTATATCAACAGCCTGCTGCCCCGGTTTATCAACCAACGCCGGCCCCTGAGCCTTTGCAGGACCTTGAGCCATTACTTGATGATTCCATGGAAACGCTTGGGACCCTGGAAGAAGCAAGTCCGCTTGATAAAGAAGCCCCGGCCGAAGAGTTGAATGAACACGATGGGCATGGAGAAGAAAATCTCGATAATAATTTTGGCAATGATGGGGAATCTTTTGACAGTGACGAAGCTGCTCCTTCAACTGAAGAAGCAGGCTTTGCTGATGATGCAAGCATTGCCCTCGAAGCCTTCCCGAACGAGGGTGAAGGCGGAGAAGTTGCTGAAAGAGATGAAGGAACACGTTTTTTCCGTGCATTCGTTAACTACCAATTAGTTCTTTTCGGTGAGAACGCCCCGTATGACAGATTTCAAATCGAAACCGATGAAATCTTTATTGGTCGAGATACCAAGAAATGCCAGATCATCCTGGATGACCCTGAAGTTTCGTCAGTCCATGCTGTAGTCAGGAAAAAAGGAAATGATATTACATTGGAGGACTTGAATTCTTCCAACGGTACCATTCTCAATGGCGAACGCATCAACAAAGCCCACGTTAATACCGGTGATGAGTTTATCGTTGGAAGTACTACTTTCACACTGGAAGTTAAATCTGACCTTCTGGATGCCGAATCTGACCGACTGATGCCGGTTGAAGAAGGCCAGTACATTGAGACTGAGGAAATCCAGGAAGAAGAAGTAACGATGGCCGGGGATGGGGATATCAATTTTGATTCCGATGCTCCCCAGGAAAAAAGCCTTCTTAAGCGGATATGGAAAGATCCTGTTAAGCGTAAGAAATTAATCTACGGACTAGTTGCTGTGGTAATAGGTTATGTAATTCTTGTACCTGAGCAAAAGGAAGAAATTCCCCAGGAGCTCAAGAAAGCAACAGAAACCAAAATCGATGAAAAGTCCAAGGATGGCAAGCCTGTTAAAGTAATATCTGACGCCGATAAAGAACGAATGGAAATCGCATATGAACTTGGCGCAAGTTATTTTGAGCAGAACAGATATAGCGAAGCCAAGGACAAATTTGATACAGTGGTAACAATTGATCCAGAATACAAGAAAGTTCAGACGTACCTTGAGCAAACCATAGTTGCGATGAAGCGACTGGAAGAACTAGAGGTTCAGAAGCGAGCCGAAGAAGAACGTATCGTTAAGAAGAAAAAGATTGAAGAGTTGCTGGTAAAGGCACGTGAAGCAGTTAAGGATAAAAAAGTACAGGTAGCTGAAAGTATCTTCAGCCAGATTGCAGAAATGGATCCAGAGAATATAGAAGTCAGCCAGCTCAAACTTGAGTTAGAGAGCTGGCAGAAAGATGAAGAGAGGAAGGCCCTTGAAGAAGCTGCCAAGATCGCAGCCCGAAAAAAGATGGTGGACCAGCTTGCTCCCGGCAAGACTTCATATCTTAAGAAAGAATGGTATCGATCTATCCTGAAGCTTGAAGAGTTCATGCGCATTACTGGTATGGACGAGGACCTCGTTAAAGAGGGAAGTGATATGTTAAGCGATTCCAAGAATCAGCTTGCCTCTGAGCTGGGTCCATTACTTGGAAAAGCCAGGTCACTTAAGGAAGGGCAGGATTATAAGAATGCTTACGAATCTTACCTGGAAATCCTCAAGCTTGAGCCAACGAATCCTGAAGCATTGAATGAAGTGGATGAAATCAAGTCTCAACTGGAGACGAGGTCAAAGCGTATCTATCGTGAAGCCATTATTTCCGAGTCATTGAGTCTTTTTGCCGATGCCAAGGAGAAGTTCCAGGAAGTTCAGCAGATTTCGCCAACTGATAGTGAGTATTATCGCAAGGCTTCGGATAAGCTTAAAAACTACATGGAGTAACATGAAACTCAGAGCCTATGCCGCCCAGACACATCAGGGTCCTTACTTGCAAGTCAATGAGGACAGCTATGACTTTGATTTTGAAAATGATCTATTCATGGTGCTAGATGGCTTTGGCGGATCAGGTATTGGTGATCGCGCAGTTGAAAAGCTCAAGCAGGAGATCAAAACGTTTTATACGCAGATCTCTGATGATCCAAATGCGACTATGCCCCTTTATTACAATCCCAAGAACCTTTTAGAAGGCAACGCAATACTCAACTCAATGATGAGTGCCCACATAAATTTGTTGAAGGCCA
This sequence comes from Bacteriovoracaceae bacterium, assembly GCA_035575985.1. Classification (GTDB taxonomy): domain Bacteria; phylum Bdellovibrionota; class Bacteriovoracia; order Bacteriovoracales; family Bacteriovoracaceae; genus Peredibacter. The sequence continues at coordinate 32,524 of DATLXC010000032.1, forward strand.
ATACAGAAAAACCCATCAACCAAAGGGCAGGGGCCAGTGCACTTGTCGCTGTCAGGGCCGAGAGTCTCCTGGTTTTAGTTGGAGTGGGGAATTGTTGTGCCTATCATTACAGACAAGGGAAGATTTCAAAGGTTATTACTGAGGACACGCTTCAGTATCTTGCCAAAGATCAGTTTAATTCGAGATTTCGCACTTCGCCTATGACCGCTATCGGAATGTATCCTGAATTGGGCTACCAGATGAAAGAGGTACGATTGGCAGAAAAGGATAAAGTCCTTTTGCTTACAGATGGGGTCTACGCCAATTTAAATGAGGATGAACTTCAGTATGCACTCAATCGTCAGGCACCCGATGCACAGGAAAGAGTGAATAGCTTACTAAAACTATCCAACTCTCGGGGCAACCTGGATAACCAAACTGCAATGATTCTCGAGTTTTAAGCTTTTTTCGTTTCACTTAATCTATGACGGCACCTATAATTTTCTCTAGAGCATCATAGGAGAGTTTTCGGGATGAACCACAAAGTCTTATTGGCAGATGACAGTCTGACGATTCAGAAAGTCATAAAGATCACGTTGGCCAATCAGCCGTACGATATTACTGATTGTTCAAATGAAGCTGAATTATTTCAGAAGCTTCCTGCTGTCCAGCCGAAGATAGTTTTTTTAGATTTCAACCTTTCGGAAAAATTCACAGGCTATGAGCTTACTTCAAAAATAAAGGCAATCTGCCCGGAAACCAAAGTACTTTTGCTTTTGGGGACCTTTGATACTGTCGATGATGCAGCATTGGAAAAATGTGGTGCCTCGGATAAAATTGTTAAGCCATTTGATTCAAATAAATTCATCGCCATCTGTAAGCAACTTATCAAGCAGTCAGAAGAATCAGAGCAATCAGCAGTTCCTGCTGATGAGGACCTGGAGATGCCAGGGGATGATGAAGAAGAGTACGACTCAGAAGAGTCACAGGATGAACCGGCAGTTGAAGCGGAGCCCGAAGATCAATGGCAAATGAGTAATCCCGCTGCTCGATCTGTTGAGGAAGTTAAAGTTAAAATTGAAGAACCGAAGATAGCAGGCCCGACAGTTAATAAACTAGATGCTCTCACACTTGAAATTTCTGATTGGGGTATGAGTGTTCCGAATATTATCAATAACGAAGAGCCACAAGAGATTCGTTTTGATTTGCCACCTATAATTGAAAAGACTGCAGCGAAAGCAGAAACGCCGGCCCCTAAAGCTGAAGCTCTTAAGGTTGAATCGCCGAAACTTGAGAAGCAGGACTATAAGCCTTTTGAAATCAAGTTCCCTGAAACTAATGACCTGGATTATCCAACTATTGAAGAACTCCAGCAAAAGGCTGCACCCGTTGCTGACGCAGCACCGATTTTAGAAGCCAAGACAGAATCCAAGCCTAAGCCCCAGCTTGTCTCTATTGATAGTTTCAATGACAAAGACCTTGAATTTGAAATTCAGGGTAATTACGTTGAAGATGCAGCGGATGTGAGCAGCATTGAAGCACAGATAAGGGACGAAGTAGAGGAAGACCTGTGGCATGCAGATGAATTTGAAGAATTAAAGCGTGAAGTTTCGTCAAAAATCGAAGCAATGAAAACCGATTTTGATCCTAGTGGCGACACTTTCGATGAAGCACATTTTGGTCGCCTGGATGAAAATGATACCAAGGTTGATTTTCAAAGTGAGCCGAAGTTTGCTGCTGCTGAAGAACAACCCCGTACACTTTCAGTGGCACCTGCTCCTGCAGTTGATCTTGAAGCCTTGAAAATCGAAATGGAAGCAATGGTAAAAAAACATGTCCAGGAATACATGGATCAGATGTTCAAGTCCAATGTTGAAAAGATCACGTGGGAAGTTATTCCTGATCTCGCAGAAAATCTTATCCGCCAGGAACTAAGTAAAATCGCCAACAAAATAATTAATGACCAGAACTAAGAACTCTTAGGCTTCCATTATACATGTGACGTATTCCATGGGGAGTTTTAAGCATTGCTTGTCCATGCTCACCTAATCCTTCAAATATTCCTTCTGTAAACTGGCCACTTTCCTCAATACACACAAGTGAACCCATATGTCCGCAACGTGCTTCCCAGTCCCGCTTAAGTGAGGTGTCAGTTTTATATCTGTTGGCCTGAATGAAGTTCGCTATTTCAAATGACCAGGAATTTTTGTTGAATTCAAAATGAGTGTCGTAGATCCCACCAAATTCATGATGTTCACTATAAAGATTCAGTCCAATGCCTGCGATCATAATTCCATGATGATTCTGGACAAGGATGCCACAACATTTATTTTCATGCCTGTTCCAGATATCATTGGGCCATTTGAGAGTCAGGACACTGCCTTCAAAAAATCGGGCCACAAGTAAGGACATTTCAATCGCAGTGAAGCTCGGTATTGGATGAGGCTGGACTGTAAGCGAGAAACAGAGTGAACCCGGGAGTGCTTCCCAATTATGAATCCCACGACCTCTCCCTTTCAATTGATTGTCGCAACTGACCAGGATTTCATTGGCATCTTTGAAGAGGCCCAATTGTTCTTTGAGGAGATCTTGTGTAGAATCACATTCTTTTACATGAATATGCTTAATCATCCGAGGTTCCAATGTCTTTGATCAAACGTGATACACCAAGACCTATTAAATTTACTCCCGGCATTAATCCTTATGCTCATGGTTCAGTGCTGGCAGAGTTTGGAAATACTAAAGTCCATATCACAGCTTCGGTCCAAGAGTCTGTGCCACCTTTTTTAAAAGGTAAAGGTCAAGGTTGGGTTACAGCCGAGTACGCCATGCTACCTTCTTCTACACATACCCGTTCTGATAGAGAGAGAAAAGGGCCAGGAGGTAGAACTCAGGAAATACAGCGTCTTATCGGTAGATCATTGCGCTCAGTTGTGGATCTCACGAAGCTTGGTGAACGTTCAATCCTGATAGATTGTGATGTGATTGTGGCCGATGGCGGAACCCGTACCACTTCAATTTCTGGCGCTTATATTGCCCTGGAAATGGCCGTAAGAAAGCTAATGAAGGATGGACTCTTAAAGCAAAATCCCATTAAGGATGGCCTTGCTGCCATTTCAATCGGCATCAATAAGAACGATGAAGTTATCGCAGATCTTAACTACGAAGAAGATTCTTCATGCGGCACTGATATGAATATTGTCATGACGGCTAGTGGCAAGTTTGTCGAAGTCCAAGGAACTGCAGAAGGTGAACCATTTTCAATGGAACATCTCCAGGCACTTCTTGGATGCGCGCAAACAGCCTTAAAAGTTGTGATTAAAGAGCAGAGAGCTGCCATCGAAAAGCTATCGTGACTTCGCTTATTCTGGCTTCAGGTAATGCCCACAAGGCCCAGGAGTTTAAAGAACTTCTTAGTGGACTCATGACAATCACTGCTGCACCGAAAAGCCTGGAAGTTGATGAAACTGGAAGCACCTTTACTGAAAATGCCTTTCTCAAAGCCGAGGCATATTACAAAACATTCAAAGTTCCGGCATTAGCAGATGATTCAGGCCTGACTATTGAAGCGTTGCCGGACATCCTGGGCGTTCACAGTGCGAGATTTGCTCCTGAACTTAAAACGTATCCGGACAAAAACCGCCACCTTTTAGAAATGATGGAGAAGCTTAAGAGCGAAGACCGTCGTGCCTGCTTTACCTGTGTGCTGTGCTTTTACTTTTCTCCAGACGAAGTCTTTTTCTTTGAGGGGCGAGTTCATGGAAACATAGGAAAAGAACTCAAAGGGGAAGGTGGCTTTGGTTACGATCCGATTTTTATTCCTGAAAGAAAAGAAGCCGATGGTAAGAGCCTGGCCGAGTTGCCCGAATGGAAAAATGAATTTTCGCACAGAGCAAAAGCTGTCCAGTCTGCGTTACAGTTCTTTAAAGAAAGCATAGACAAAATAGGTAAATAGCCTTAAAAATATGGCTTCTAAATGTGTCGGGGTGTAGCGCAGCCTGGTAGCGTATCTGCTTTGGGAGCAGGTGGTCGTTGGTTCGAATCCAATCACCCCGACCACTTTTCTGAAATCACATTTTCCAATTTATTTTTACTTTTCTAAAAATCAGCAATAGCAAACACTTAAAAACACACGAGGGCCAAGCAGTCTTCAGTCGCTATTATTTCGTGAAATGTCGAGAAATTTCATGAGTATGCTTCCAATTTACTACCAGCTTGCTACCGGCCAGGATGACGACCTGTTGGGGTGACGGTAATTAGTCGGTGGTTGAACCATTCATTCCTTCTATGCATTGTCTTGAACTCAACAAAAAAAAGTGAGGTTTAAGATGGGAAAATTGATTTCCGCGATTTCTGGTTTTATTCATGCAGTGATTGCAGTGAGCTTACTTGGTTCTGGGATCTGTCTACTAGCGGGCGAAATCCGTCTAGCTGGACTCAAGAAAGCATCGAAAGGTTCGAGTAAGTTAGCAGGCTTCACGCAGAGAATGACCAAGACAAAAGGCTTCTAGTTTAAAACGAAGGCCCGCTTTTGTGAGCGGGCCTTCTTTGTGCTGATTTGTTTTGTATTAGTATTCAGTGAGTGAATCGTTCTCTAGAGATAAAAATCCATAAATCAGCCTTAATCAAATTGAATTCCATTTACTGAAATGACAGTAAGACTATTAATGAAATTACTGCTACTTCATTGCCATTTTTGTCAAATCTTTTTTTCTTTGTATTCTTTTACTTTTTG
>DATLXC010000033.1:0-9118 GCA_035575985.1 Bacteriovoracaceae bacterium
GCCAATACTAATCCATATGATTATTTTGTCTGGGTGATGAAAAATAAGAATGAGATTAAGTCAGCACCAGATAATTACTTGCCGTGGAAGTTCGTGGCACAATAATTTTGATTCGTTAAGCAGGTTTACCGCAAGGATACAGTGAAACATCCAAAAGGGATTTTTGCTCCCTTGTTATGAACCAGATGATTCAGAAGAAGCTGTCCTCTAAGCTTCTTGAGGAATCTCTTTATGATCTTGTTTCCCGTGATCAGTATTCTGCTCTCCTTCTGAGCGGAGAAGAAAAGCTTACAGGTGTCTGGTCCAGTGATGAGGCATGTAAGGTCATGATCAGGGGAGAGGTCCCAAGGTCTTTTGATTTCTATCTCACGACCTCAGGATCATATCCTTTTTACTATCTAGTGCAGAAAATCACAGAAAATGAACTTTTTGATAAGGAGGTGAACTAATGGATTTCTATATCCTTGCTAAAAGCATTGCTTATCTTTTCTTGTCCCTCAACGCCCCTACGACATTGGTTTTTCAGGAACCAATTGAATATGTCAGTGCGGGAAAGAATGGAGACTTTTCTTTGAACCGTTCCAACAATCAAAAAATCCTTGTGATCCAGCCCCTCAAGGAGATCACTGAGACAAACATGGTGATCATAACCAAAGACCAGCATTTCCAATTCAAGCTCAAGACGGTGGATAAAGGCCATCATGCCTTTGTCTATGTCTATCCCGGGGCTATAAATAAAACCTTCGTTAAGAAAGTTGAAACGGAAGACTTCCGGCTGTTAGAAGGAGATTCATCAGTGCTGGTTCGTAATAGAAAGGCCGGTCCCATCAAAGTCAATGATGTGCTGGTGGAACGGGATGAATATTTCTCTAAAGGGGTGCCCCTTTTTATAAATTCAAAACGGGTTCTAAACTAATATGAATAGAACAATTATGTTTCTGCTTCTCAGCAATATGTGCTGGGCAGAGGAGTTGCAACTTAAAATTCTTCCAAGAAGGTCTTTAAAGACCTTTGATGCTTCCATTAATAAGCATAAGGCCACTTCGAAGGTTAATAGGAACTCAAAAATTGATTCTGCCCTGGCCCGTTTGGAAGAGCAAAATAGACAGATCAATCAGGGTCTTGGTCTTTTACAACAAAAGCCTGGAATTTGGGATTTTACCAATCAGTATGATCTTAGAACAGGAACAGTCCTTAGAGGGATTCTCCTTAATTCAATTGTTTCAACCAATCTTGAATCCCCCTTGCTTGTTGAAGTCAAAGCGGGTCAAGGCCTTCCTCCCAAAGCAAAATTTTCTTGTATCGGTGTGACCAAGTACAAAAGAGTGGTGGCCGCCTGCAATCGTTTAATTATGCCTGATCAAGACCGAGAATTCGAAGTTCAAGTAAGTCTTCTTAATCCAGATGGGTCCAGTGGTCTTAAGGCCGATTACTATTACACGGGCCAGGAGGAATTTGTTGCGGCTTCAGTCGCCACTTCATTTGCACGGGGGATGATTGAGGTTCAAACTCAGCGTCTTGCAACCCCTTTAGGTGAAATTACGGCCAATACCTCAAAAAATCGAATTTTGAATGGGGCCTTAAGTGCAACCGATGACATCAATAGTCTAATGAAGAATGAAATGCAGAACAAGGAGACAAAGGTTTACGTGGAGTCTGGAAAAGAAGTCCTGGTTTATTTTCACGAGAGGTTCAAACTATGAAATTTCAAATCGTGCTTTTGATTATCTTGATGATCCTTACTTCATGTTCCTCTGTTAAGAAGTCTCTTCTCTATGGAGGAATGGCCGGAGCGGCCATAGGAGTTATTGCGGGAAGTGCTCTAAGCCCAGATCCAGAATCAAAGGCACCCAATATGGCCGTCTGGGGAAGCCTGGGTCTTTTAGCTGGTGCTGGTCTTGGTTATTTCTTTCACATGGATGATCCCGAAAATCGTGAACTCCCATCCATGATTCTTCCTTCTGGTGAAAGATCCACTTCCTTAAAAGGAAAACTAGATGAGGCCATCGTTTTTCCCAGCGAATCTAAGAAATTCAAGGTTGAGACAGGCCCTTTACCAAACCACCTAAAGGATAAGGTCAAAAACCCTTACATCATTGAACACACAATTCCTGAACGGGTCGAGGAAATGAAGAACGGAAAGACCATTACAATTGAGGCCCATAAGGCCTGGGAGGTAAGTTTTGAGTAAAAAAGACGGACAAAGCTTCGATTTATTTTCACCTTTAATGGAGGGGTTTGTTGAGCTTTTACAAAATGGAGTTGAAGTCGGTACAAGAATTCTTGGCGATAGATGTCAGAATATATTTAGGCCCAGTAAAAAACAAAGTCGGATGAAAGTGGATTATTCCATGCTTTTCAAAAGAGGCCAGGCCCTAGGGCCAGATGAGCTAGGATGGTCAGTAAATCAAAAAGGTGTCTATAAGCTCCAGTATTTATCTCCACATCTTCATACTTTTATCATTGGAGCTTCGGGCTGGGGAAAAACGAATCTCTTAAATATTCTAATGGAGGATAACCTTAAAAGTGGACGACCAGTGATTTTCATTGATCCCAAAGGTACCAAGGAATCCATCAAGCATTTTGAATCCATGTGCCGGATGTATAAGAGGAAGTGCTATGTATTTTCGGAACATAGTCCCGGACTAAAAAGATTTAATCCGTTGGCATCATTAGATGCGGATCAGGCCTTAATCATGATCATGCGATCTTTTGATTGGGGTGATTCTCCTAACGAATATTATCTTAACTGTTCACGCAAGGCCTTAAAGCAGGTTCTGGATAATCTCTACAGCTCCCAAATAAAATTTGGCCTACTAGAGGTTTATAAGGAACTTGAGGCCAAGCATGGCATTGAAGAAACTTCAGGACTCCGAACTCAGCTTTACCTTTTAACCCATTCGGCCTTCGGGAATTTGTTTGATGTTTCAAATGAAGAAACTCCCATGAACTTTAAAAAGGCCTGGGAAGAGGGAGCTTGCCTTTACTTAGGTATTTCGACCATGGGTTATGGAACACTCGCTCGAACGGTGGGTAAAATGTTTGTAAGCGAACTGCAAACACTTGCCCACAATATAGGAACAAAGTTTGACAAGCAGGAAGACGCAATCCAGAAATCAATAGGTGTCTTTATTGATGAAGCAGGAAGTGTTCTTTTTCCTGACTTCATTGATCTTGCAAATAAAGCTCGCTCAAGTGGTATCAACCTTACCATCGCTGTTCAATCATACTCTGACATGGAGATGGTCTCCAGGTCAGAGACTTTGATGAAGCAGCTCATGGAGTCTTTTTCAACTTGGTTTATCCAAAGGCAACTCAACCCGGAGAATACGGAAAAGCTTGCAAGTATTTTTGGAACTTACCTTTCCGAAAAAAAGACAGTGGTGACAGAAGGAGGATTGGAGTCTTCCAAAGGAAGTTTGCGTGAAGCTTATGAGTATTTCTGCCACCCAGATGTATTAAAATCAATCAACATAGGACAAGCACTTCTTCTGACTCTAAACCCCAAAGACATTCATCTCTTGAACATACGAGATGCCAAAGCAACTCAAGATAAGAAGGAGGAACAAAAAGAAAACAAAAACTTTGAGGCCTTAAGAGGTGAAGCATGAGCATGGATTTTTACCTTGAGCATTATGATTCAATCCTTCGAGAGGTTATAAGGTGGCGTGCAGTTCCTCTTTTTCTACTTCAAGATCTCTCTGGTTATAGCGGGACCAAGACAAGTTTTTGCCGAGTCATAAGAAACCTTGAAGCAAAAGGGCTTTTGAAGGCCGGCCATTTTAGTGGCATGGCCAAAGTCGTCTATCCAACTGCCGAGCTGGCCGCCATTACAAAAAGTAAAGGGATTTTGATTCAGGAAGAGAGCTTATCCCATGAGGCCATGGTCACACTTGTATGCTGTGAACTTCTGACCTGGGAAGTCTTTAAGGGAAGCAAGCTCCCTCATGAAGTTTCAGGTCGTGGCCTTGACGAGGGAGTGAGACGGCTTCCAGATGCTGTCTTGGAAGGAACTAATATGGGAAGGCCATTCAAGCTGGCCTTAGAGATGGAGATATCGCGGAAGTCAAAGATCAGAGTGAAAAACAAGATTGAGGACTACTTAAATAATAATGTCTTTGAGTATGTCCTTTACCTGTTCAACGACCGGGGAACCTATGAGGGCTATAAACGTATCCTTCTTGAAGTCATGACTGGCAAGGATGTAAAGAAGAGTCAGCAAGCCGAGATTCGTTTTATGTTTGGATTTAAGCCCAAATTCATCTCTCACAATTGCAGACTTCAAGACATAGAGCTTTTTTATAGGGGTAAGCTCACTTCCCTGGAAAGTGTTTTCGGAAAAAAGAGGGGGTGACAATTGCGTGAAAACTATCATGACAAAGAGAGGGCAGAGGTGAGCATGGTCTTATTTTACCATCTCCCAACCGTACGAATTCCTTAAGGAATTTGCCTCACTGAAACTGACCTCCCTCTCACCACGTTGTTAAGAGAAGGAGGTCAGTTTCAGTGAGGCAAACAAAGAGTTCGTACGGTTGGGAAATACAGGGGAGGGAAAAAAGATGGATCAGGGAATAAATGTTTTGAGTAAAGAAGTGAATTTAGAAATTAAGGATAATGCTGGGAAAAGGTCGGAGTCAAGGGCCGGCGGTTTAAGGAATGAGGAAGGTGTTGAACAAGGAGGCAATTTTATGGATACAAGGGGTCAGGCAGCAGAAAGAGCGATTAAGAATAAACGGGGTCCAAAGAAAAAGGAATTAAATGAGGAAGTCCAAGAAAATAAAGAACAGAACAAATTTTTTATTGATCTTAGCAAAGATTCAGAGAGCAGGCAGATGATTTTATCTCTGCTTACACAAGCAAATAATAAATCTCATGGACGAGAAATTATTTTGAAAGACCTCGTTCTTGCGGCCCTTCCTAAACTTACTTCAAAAGAAATTGAGAAGATCCAGGAAGGAAGTCTAAGCGAGATGGAAAAGGTGGAGCGGGCCTTGGATGAACACAATAAAAAGAATGATTCAAACCTTACTCTAGGCGAGTTTTTAGTGAAGAAGTTGGGAATAAACTAGGAGGAATTAATCTATGGCCGGAAAGAAAGTTATTTTTGGACGCCTTGGAAAGAACCCGGAACTCCGCTACACGTCGAAACAGGAACCAGTTTGTTATTTTTCTGTCGCTGAAACGATTTCAGATCAGGAGAGGCCCTATTGGCACAATGTGGTTGTCTGGGGAAAACAAGCGGAACAGGCCAGTCTGTTCCTGAAGAAAGGTGGCCAGGTTTTTGTGCGGGGCCAAAATCTTGAGCGTGAATACAGAACAACTGCAGGAGAGACAAAGAAGTGTTTGGACTTTCGCGCAGATGATCTCGGTTTCTTAACTTTTTAATTTTAGGAGAGCATTTATGCCTGAAACATCTTCAAAAGCTACTTACATTCAGAGTGAAAACAGCTATAATCAACGAGAGCATTTTAATGCTCACCCGTTCATTGAAAACTTAATATGGTTAACTACAGATGAGGCAGCCACTTTTCTTAGAAAGTCATCCCACGCCTTAAGGCAGATGACTTACAAAGGCAAAATCCATCCACGAAAATTTGGAGGACGTCTTTATTTTAAGAAAGCGGAACTGAATGACCTTGTTGATACATCTTTCACCTAGGAGGTGTATCAATGGCAATTATCGAATACGAAAAAAACGGTAAGAAGGTTTTCAAAGTGTATGTTCAATTTCGTGGAAAGACGATCAAGAGACTCCGTGTCCAGAAAGTCGTCTATAATATTGAATCACTGGCTGTCGCAAGACGAGAAGAGAGACGAATAATAAAAGAGCTAGCTGAGAAGCTGGCCAAACTTGAAGGCAAAGGTCTTCTTTGGTCGGAGATTTTATTTCGTTGGGAGAATGCGGCTTACTGTGGTCATCTTGGGAAGAAGCTTAACCGCTTTACAATTGCTGACCATGTAAACCGACTAAGGAAATATACTGCTCCTTGGTTAGGGCTGATTGCTTCTGATCTTAATAAAGCAGATGGCCGAAGAATTCTTTCTTATGCCGAGTCTTTAGGTGTCAAGGGAGGCCTTTTGAACAAGATCAAGTCTTCCATCAATCTGGTTTATAACTGGGGATCTGAAGAAGGATTGATCTCAGGGACAAACCTTTCTGGGAAGAGTCCAGTTTATGGACTTGGATTTGAGGGTAACGAAGAAAAGATGAAACCGATCTTAACTCTAGCTGAGGTAAGAAAGTTTCTTCTTGAGGCCAAAATTCAAAAGCATCCCTGGTATCCAATTTGGGCCTTTGCTGTTCTGACTGGAATGAGAAGTGGCGAGTTGATGGCGCTTGAATGGGGAGATATTGACGAGCAAAATGGCATCATCCGCGTATCGAAATCTTTCAATAAACGGATGAAGGTCAACAAGTGTCCCAAAAATGGTACTTGGCGCAACGTCGATATAAATTCCCAGCTTGCAGGATTGGTTCGCAGTTTGCGGCATGAACGCAGAAATGAAACCCACGTTCTTCCAAATTTTTCAGAATGGAAAAATGGTCAAGCCGGTGTCGTTTTAAGGTTGTTTCTTGAGCGCATTGGGATAAACAAACCTGTTGTCTTCCATGCGCTCAGGGCGTGTTTTGCAACCCACTTACTATCCACAGGGGTTGAACCTTTGCGGGTTATGAGAATGGGTGGCTGGAGTGACCTTAAGACTTTCCAGATTTATCTCAGGCTTTCTGGGGTAGATGTTAAGGGTGTGGCCGAAGGCTTAGATGTTTTGCCAGATAGAAGTATTCTTGATAAAGTTTTACCACTGCATCGGTAAGATATTTGAGGGTTTGGGGTTTTCCCCAAACCCTTTTAATATCAAGAGGTTCCCCGCCAAAAAAGCCGTGGTATCTTGTGACTAAGACTACCAATTATCAGGAGGTATGAAATGAGCAAGCAAGAAGAAAAATCAGGTGTCCAGAAGATGAGAGAGAGGCACGAGAGAATCAAAAAAAGTATTAAGCCATCTAAGGAACTTGTTGAGATTTTCTCAAAGAAAGAAAAGCCTAAGACTAAAAATGAAAATGCTAAAAATAAAGTGGCGAGACCGTTCACCCCTGAAGCTGGAGCTTAATGGAAGTTAAAATTTCTGATTTAGAAAAATCAGTAGAAAAATATCCTGAATTAAGACGAGGCTGTATTATAGATACCAACGTACTATTTGCAGGTTCTTATCCATCTGATACTTATAACGATTGGGCCGATGACGTTTTTAAAACATTAAATCGCCTTAGCATTCCTTCCTATACTAATCTCAATGTCCGTTCAGAGTTTTTTGATCTGCACCGCAGAGTTTTAATCCCTGAAGGACTTGTTGATTTTTACGACGATCTTTCTGAATCATTAGATGGAAAGATTTATGAAAAGTTAAAATATCTGAAAAGAAGAGCAAAAGATGCCAGAGATCAAGGACGTCCTTTCAAGCTTAATGATTCAGAAATTAAAGAATATATGGAACTCTTGGGGCATGAACCACGTCCTGAGGGAGTAAGTGGCTGGACAGCTTTTTGCCAGGCTTATTTTGCTCCATATATTACTGATGTATGGGAAGATGCTGTTAAAGACTTGAAGGTTAACTTCCTTGGTACACGAGAAATTGAGAGCAAAGAATTTTTTGATAAGCACCCGTCATGGAGCAATATGATTAAGATTCTTGGGGATTCAGGGATTGGCTCCGCCGATGCCATGATTCTTAACCTTTTTCAAGAATCAAAGCTTCCATTGTTAATTACCGCTGACAAGTCAGTGAGGAATACAGTGCTAAATAGTTCATTCATCGGGAAATTTATTTTAAGCCCATAAGGATATAGATGAGTTTATTTCAAGAACTTAAAGATGAATTCGAAACAGAGATTGGTATTCCTGTTGTAGAGAACCAAGGTGGCCGATTTGTTGTTTTAGGAGATGGAGCATTCTCAATTACATATGGATTTGAAGATGGGGATTTACCTGAAATCCCCCAATCAACCTATGGTAGCTTATTTGCTAAATCATATTTTTTTAATGAATGGTTTGGAGATACAGAGCAAAGCTTTGCTCCGTATAAAAAAGCAATTTTGCTTCGTTCGTTTGATGCTTTTGCTGATGCAATGGAGCGTTTAGTTCTTGCTGATGATCCTTGTACACTTCACAATTTAGCCTCCGCAGATGATTTAGTGAGTGCAGCAGAAAGTTTTGGGGACTATCCAGATAATGCTTCTGTTGGACTTAATCATAGAAGATTATCTGACCTAAAAAGAACAATCTTAAATGGGAGAACAAGTATAATTCCTACGAAGCTGCCTTATTCATGGAATTATTTGGACTCAGTGATTCCTTTGTTTGCACATAGTAATAAATCTTCAACAAAAGTGATCGTTTTCCATAAAAATGAATCTTTTGTCATAAGTGATATAGAGTACAAAATATCAAAAAGAAGGCTTTGGCTGACCTTTTTGATTGGGTTGAATTCCATGTCAAAAGTTAAGATATTTAACTAAAAATCTCTCTTCATCTCTGTAGTTAGCTATTAATGGCTACATTATTAGATAAACAACGGATTTTACAAAACCAAAGTATCATCCACCAAAATACCAAAGGCCAATTTTCAACGATTGGCCTTTTTTTATTCCCTCAAACGAAATATTCATCTAACTATTAATAACCACAGACAAAAGATTTCCAAAGCTTATCTGCCAAATCCGTCCTTAAGCCCCACAAACCACTCCGCGTGACGTTTCAGTCACAAAAAAATCCCTAACCCCGTTCTGTTCCGAGATCAGCTATGTCGTTCATCACAAAAATCCTCCTCGCCACCCCAAATTTTTCTCGTGTCTAGGTAACTTTGCACACAAAGAGGTGTTTTAAGGCACACCTCCGCCCGCTCCGGGATAGTTCAACTGGCAGATTAATATTCGAATTTCAAAGAACTGGACGATGGCCCAGTTGCTCAATGGAGCAAGCCCCCTGTCTCAGGAAAGTTGACCATTTTTTAATTTAATAATTATTCAAAGGGTGGCGAGAGAGAGTTTATGTGCCTAACGTCTATTCAGATGAGTTTAAAAGTAAAATGGTTACCAAGTTATTGTCCCCGGGTGGTC
>DATLXC010000034.1:0-91069 GCA_035575985.1 Bacteriovoracaceae bacterium
AAGCTTCCGGCGATCAACCTCCTTAATATGGTGAAGTAAATAAGTTGTGGCCTCCTTCTCCCGGAAGGCCGCACGTTTAGAATCAAGGCGCAAAATATTATCAGCAATGTGGTGTAAATTCATTCTTGCCTTATACGGAAACCGTACGTATAAGTCAACTTGAAAATAGTGTGAATATGGATAATTTAGAAGGACGTGGACACTAAGGTGCGCAACTTCATCTGGATGTTGTGACGTGGACATTAAGTACGCAACTTCATCTGAATGAAGTGAATGAGGCAGTGAAGGTAAGCTTTCATCTGAATGAAGAGACGTGACACAAGGTAAGTAGCTTCATCTGGATGAAGTGACGTGGACACTAAGGTACGCAACTTCATCTGAATGAAGTGACGTGAACACTAAGGTACGCAACTTCATCTGAATGAAGTGACGTGAACACTAAGGTATGCAACTTCATCTGAATGAAGTGACGTGAACACTAAGGTACGCAACTTCATCTGAATGAAGTGACGTGAACACTAAGGTACGCAACTTTATCCGAAGAAGTGAAGTGGCACCGAAGGTAAGCTTTCATCTGAATGAAGAGACGTGACACTAAGGTAAGTAGCTTCATCTGGATGGAGTGACGTGGACACAAAGGTAAGTAGCTTTATCTGCATGTGTGACGTGGACACTAAGGTATGCAACCATCTATATGAATTGAAGAGGATAAAAAGATATGGACTTCGTCTGGAAAAAGTGAAGATGAACCTTAAGAAGAATACTGCTGGATGGACTGAAGTAGGGCTTTAAACTAACAACTTATTTAGATGAAGAGTTGTTTTTAATGATGAGAATATTAAAAACTTATGTACATTACATAGAAGAACTTAAAAAAACCCACAGCTATTAACCGTGGGTCTCTTTAAAAACTTTTTTCTAATAAAATACTAACGAGAAGTAGTTGCTTTCTTTGTAGCTTTCTTAGCAACTTTCTTCGTAGCTTTTTTCTTTGTAGCTGGAGTAGCTTTCTTGGCAGTGCCCTTAGTTTTCAGCTTAGAACTTGCCTGGCGAAGCTTTTCAAAGCGTGCCTGAAGGGAGTTGATTTCTTTTTTATGGCTTTCAAGAAATTTCTTGGCCTTTCTTTCAACGTCTTCTTTTTCTTTCTTCAGTTTTTTTCTCATCAGCTCAAGATCTTTGTTCACGAGCTTGTTGAATTCTTTTTGAGCATCTTTAACGATGGTCTTGAAATTCGCCTTAATGTCTTTGACATTTACGTCAGAAACAAAAGATTCAATGTTTGATTTGATCTCATTGATCTTGCCCATAACTTTTCCTGCTTTGTCTGCACTTGTCTCTTCCACGTTTCCTCCCTAGGAATGCAATTGATAACTTAGGCTTTTGCTTAACGGTATCCGGTAACCAAAGCCAAAACTTTTTGCCTTCACCTTTAGGATTGGGCAGAACTGAATTCTTTTATACTCTGTTTTTAAGTAGAGATGAAGTACTTTTGTAACTTCCGCCTCTGAAAAACCCAATTCACACAATTGGTACTTGCCCAAGCGGTAACTCAAGAGACCTTCAAGGATAGGATCAAGGCGCTCATATGGGGGCAAAGAATCCTGGTCCAGTTGGTTTTCCCGCAGCTCAGCTGAAGGTCCACGATCAATTATACCGGCCGGTATAGGGGACCCAAACTTACGGTTAATGTAGGCCGCCAGCAAATAGACTTCAGTCTTATAGAGGTCACCTAAAAGTGAAATTGCCCCCACTGAATCTCCATATTGAGTTGAGTAGCCAACAGCCAGTTCAGACTTATTGGATGTGTTGATAACCATCGCGCCGGTTTGATTTGAACGCGTATAGAGCAACATCCCACGCAAGCGACTCTGAACGTTTTCATCGGTAAGTCCTTGAAACGGTTCAATAAATGTTTGAGTGAAGGCGTTCTTCACCGTGGAGTGAAGAAACTTGATTGGTAAATGAGAGAGACGAACTCCAAGCCCATTACACATCTTCTCTGAGAGCTCAGTGCTGATAGAAGCCGAGTGAATGCTTGGCATATAAATGGCCTCAAGACTCTGTCCTGGCTTAAGCGATAGCTTAATAATGGCCAGAACCAAAGCCGAATCCATCCCCCCTGAAAGGGCAACCAAAAACTTTGAAAAGCCACTCTTGGTAGCATATTCCTGAAACCCAAACTGCAGGGCCTTCAAAACCTCAGAGCATTCCGCATCACCAAAATATCTTAATTTGGCCGGTACGGTTGACGTATCAATAGAGGGAGAAAAAAGGCCTTCCCATGTATTTTCCTGCTTAAACTCAGGTGCCCGGCCATAATCACTGTCCAGATGATTAAGTTCCAGTGACCTTGATTCGCTCTCAAATGTCTTAAGTTCAAGAGCAATCTGGCTTCCGGCAACTACAAAGCTGCCGCCATCAAAAAGGATTTCATCCTCTCCCCCGACCCGGTTTATATAGATAAAAGGACATTTAAAAAGTAGGGAGATATTAACCGCTCGCTCCATGCGTTTCTTTTTCTTGGCGATATCAAAAGGTGAAGCGGAAAGGTTGATAATGCCATTGAGCTTATACCCCTTGGCCTTTGTTTCCTGAAGCATCAACTCACAAGGATCCATTTGATGAAAGCTGGAGGCCCACATGTCCTCACAAATCTGTAACCCGAAGAGTTCTCCATTAAATTCATAAAATGCATTTGATGAGCCAGGGGAGAAATATTTCTGCTCATCAAAAATGTCATAATTTGGAAGAAGCCGTTTGGTATAGAGTCGCTTCACTCCCTGACCGGGGATAACTTCAAAAATTACATTTTGAATGCGCTTAACTAACCCACTGGTTTCAAATTCATAATGGAGACCACCCATAAGGGCCCGCCAAGAAGCTACAGGAATTTTTCTCGCCCAAAGGTCCAGGTCATTTAAATGCTCAACATAGGAATCCATAAATGGACGTTGCAGCACGAGGTCTTGAAGAGGGTAACCGGTTAAAAAAAGTTCTGGAAAAAGGTGAAGACCATCTCCTTTCAAAACTTCTACCGCTGACTCGAAAATGGCATCAAAATCAGCGAGTGTATGATGAGTTTGATGCAGGTGTATGGTCGTTTTCATGCTTGACACATTGCCTAATAAAAAGGTATTGGAAACGCTATAATTATACATAAAAGCAGAAGGTATTCATGCAGAAATCTGAACTCCCACGTGTCCTGGTTATCGGTGCAGGGCTTGCCGGTTCAGAAGCAGCAATGTTTCTTGCCCGAAAAGGGATTCCTGTAGTCGTAGTTGAGGGCAAGACTCTTAAACTAAACCCCGCCCAAAAAATACCAAAGTTTGCTGAACTGGTTTGCACCAATTCTTTAAAGTCACTGGATCCATCATCAGCTCACGGCCTCCTAAAAGCTGAAATGCGATCGATGGGATCTTTTATAATTGAATCTGCCGAAAAACACGCCGTACCTGCTGGAGATGCACTGGCCGTTGATCGTGAAGGTTTCTCTGGTGAAATTACCGATGGACTACATAATCATCCATTGATCAAAGTGGTTGAACTGGAAGCGGCCGATCCGATGGCACTCAAGGCCCAATTTGAATGCCAGTATGTGATTGTTGCAACAGGCCCCTTAACATCAAAGGGAATGGAAGATTGGATCCTGAAAGAAATTTCCGGAGACGATTTTTATTTTTATGATGCTATTGCTCCGGTAGTGGATGCCGACAGCCTCGATTACTCAAAAATGTATTTTAAGGATCGTCATAAACCTATTGGGGAATCTGCTGATTACCTCAATGCCCCTATGAACAAGGAACAATACTACACATTTGTTGAGGAACTCACCAAAGCTGAAAAAGTCCCGCCTAAGGAATTTGAAGACTGGAAATTTTTTGAATCATGCCTGCCGGTGGATTTAATGGCCGAAAGAGGCAAGGATACTCCACGTTTTTCCTGTATGAAGCCCATCGGTCTTGAGCGTGAAGATGGCAGGGAGCCTTGGGCAGCAGTCCAACTGCGTAAGGAAAACTTACTTGGCTCGGCCTATAACCTGGTGGGCTTTCAAACCCGTCTTACTTACAAGGAACAAGTCAGGGTTTTCCGCATGATTCCGGGAATGGAAGAGGCGAGCTTTATTCATCTTGGATCCTGCCACCGGAATTCGTTCCTCAATGCACGAAATCTCCTTGATTCTGACCTTAGGAGTAAGAAATTTCCGGAATTATACTTCGCCGGCCAGATCACGGGTGTTGAAGGCTATACAGAGTCTGCATCCATGGGTCTTTACGTGGCCTTTCAGCTTTTCCGGCGCATTCAAGGTCAAGCACCCATCAATTTCCCGGTGGAAACGGCCATGGGCGCATTGGTAAATTATATTATGACTATCCAGAAGCCATGTCCTTCCAATATCAACTTCGGCCTGTTACCAACAATTGAACTCACTAAAGAGCAACGCAAGGCCGGCGGCAAGAAACTCAAGAAGCAACTGGTTGCCAGTCGTGCACAAGATGTTTTCAAAAGCTTTCTTTCCGAGTTAACATAACACATGACTGGAATCCTGCTGATTGTCTTAGCATGCGTACTCTGGGGTATGGATACCCTGATCCGCTATCCTTTAGTGGAGCGCGGGATTCATCCTGTATCTATTGTCTTTTATGAGCACGTTGTCCTGACTCTTATTTTTTCAGTTGGCCTGTTTCCTGCCATTAAGCGCCTGGGTGAACTTAAGCTTGCTGATGTCATGAGTTTTGTCATAGTGGGGGGACTTGGCTCGGCCATTGCAACCGTTGCCTTCACTGAATCATTTCTTTATCTCAATCCATCACTTGTAATCCTGCTGCAGAAACTTCAACCCATAGTGGCCATCATCCTGGCTTCTATTGTGCTGAAGGAGCAACTTGAAAAGCGCTTCCTGATTTGGGCCGCTATTTGCATGCTTGGGGGAATTCTTATCAGTTCTCCTGACATTGAACGCCTCTACCACCTGATGCGCAGTGATTTCGATGTCGTTGTTTCAGACGTTGCGATCAAGGGATATGGACTGGTCGCTATATCCATCCTGGGGTGGGGAAGTGCTACAGTCTTTGGAAAGCGCTTAAGTATGCAGGGTTTTGACACCAAGGCCATCCTGGGTGGAAGGTTCCTGATCGGGTTATTAGTACTGATACCGTTCGTTCAATGGCAGGAAAAAATGATCCTGCCGGAAGTAAACGATTACGTAAGAATTTTTATCATGGTGCTTATTTCCGGAGCTCTCGCCATGTATCTTTATTATCAGGGATTAAAAAAAATCCCCGCCAAGACCACGGCGATTGCAGAAATGTTCTTCCCTTTCTTTGCCATCATCGCCAACTGGGTTTTCCTTGGGAAACAACTTACTGAACTCCAGCTCATAGGTGGCGGAGTTCTCATCATCGGTTCACTGGTGATCCAACTTAAAAAGTACTAATATGAAAACGGCCATAGCTATTGATTCACTCCTGTCACGGGATGAGTCCATCTTCTTACTGGAATTAGTTCTCAATTTATTTCCTGAATCAGAAATTTATACAATTGCACATAAGCAAGGCGGGATATTGGGTACGGTTGAAACCAAATCCATAGTCTCAAGTTTCCTGGCCCATAAGGCAAAGGATGCTGAAGTCTTCAGGAAAAACTTCTGGATACTACCTTCAGCAGTCAAGGGCATACCCCTTCATCCTACGATTACAAAGGTCATTATCCTAAGCCGCGGCTATATTCACGGTTTGCAGCTGCCGGACAATGTTGAAAAATATCTTTATATCCTGGACTGGAACCTTGTGAACCAGGAAAAAGTCGGCTGGCAAAAGTTATTCAAGCCTTTTGTTAATGATTGGCGTGAAAAGGCCTTGATTAAGTTTCCCAGGATCGCAGTAAGTTCAGAGACTCTTAAGGCAAAACTTTTTTTGCCAAATGCAGAGGTCATTGAGCCAACCTTCAGGACTGAGGAATATCCTTTCGTAAAAGATGAAGATCATAATTTCCTTTTCAGTCATCACCTTCTTTATACCCAGGGCCTAACAGTCCCGGAATTTAAGCAGATCACAGAATTCCTCCTGGATAAGGGGGAAACTGTGAGAGTACTTGGACCGGATGCCCATCTGAAAAAAGCCACAAGTGAGAATCCCAGGCTTGAGTTTGGTGGGGATCATTGTGAGGCTACCAGTGCTTTGTATTCTCATCAGGCCAAGGTTATCTGGGATTTTTCAGAAGGATTTTTCCCTGCCCGTGCATTCGGGGCATTCTGCACGGGAAGACCAGTTGTCGTTCGTGAAACGGCCTTGAATCGTGAATACTTAACAAATGGTGTCCACTTTGTTCAGGATTTGGACAAGCTTGAAGCTCTCTATCAGGATGTTGAAGGAAGTTATCTTAATGCTGATCGCAGGATTTTGCGGAGGGCAGGACTTAAATGGAATGAGCGTTTGTTTAAATCACGGATGGTTAAATTTCTTTCTTAGATTAATTCAAGCTTCCTGAGTGTTTCTTCCACCTTATTTATGGCTATTGAAATCACTTCTTCCGTACTTTGGCCGGGAGCGCGCTTGAAAAGCGTTGCTGCTGAATGGGAGTGACCTCCACCGCCCAAGGCAATGGCAATGCAACCAACATCAAACTCACCCGAAGACCGCAGGCTCATCTTTATCATTTCTCCGTCATCACGGAACATACAGGCCACTTTGATATTATTTAAGATAAGCAGGTTATTGATAAACCCATGTGTATCTTCCACATCAGAAGAAAAGCAATCAATGTCATCTTTTTTGAGCAGGATCCAGGCAATAGTTTCATCTTTGTTTGTTGATGCAGTATTGAGAATTCTCGCAAGCAGGTGCATGTGATGAACTTTCTTGGTTCCATAAATGCCGTTATAGGCCTCTGGAGGATTTATTCCGGTATCCATCAGTTTAGCCACTAAACGGTGGGTGCCGGCGGATACAGTTGGATATCTGAATGAGCTCGTATCAATAATAATTGAAGTATAGATAGGCAGGGCAATCTTCTTGGAAAACTTGATCCCTAGGTGCTCGATCATTTCTCCCACCATCTGCCCTGTAGCAGCAGCAGTAATGTCAATGCAGTGGTTAGAAAGATCCTGGCCTCTGCAAGGATGATGGTCGATATAAAGAACAGGAAGCGTCTCGCCAATAAAGAGTCCAGCGTTTATGCCAACCCGGTCTTTGGTGTTTGTATCAACCACAATCATAAGATCGGGCTTAAAATCCGGATACTGCTTAGTGAAATCTTTAATTCCCATCACTACCTTATCTTCATCCAGGTATTGGTAGCGATCAAGAAGAGGTTCCTCGTTTACGCAATAGCTTTGCTTGCCATACTCACGTAAGGCAAGACAGAGGGAGATTTCCGACCCTATGCCATCGGCGTCAGGGAACTCATGTGTTGTGATGAGAATCCGCTGAGCCCCTTGTATTCTTGCTTTAAAAACATCTAATATAGTCATAGTTTTTTAAATCTTTATCGGCATACGCCCTTGGGAACTAAGTTATGTTCTTTGATTTTGGGACTCTTTCTAGATCTTGGTCAAACTTAAACAGGAAAATATGGATAAAATACTAGTAGTTGATAATATTACTAAGGAATATCCCGGTCGAACCGCGGTTTCTCAGGTCTCTTTTGAAGTGATGAAAGGCTCTGTTCATGGCTTCCTCGGTCCCAATGGTGCAGGCAAGTCCACAACTATGAAAATGATTGCAGGATTGCTACCTCCGACATCTGGCAAGATTACTTTTATGGGGGAGAACTTAACCACAGAGAGTCATAGTTTAAAAAACAAGCTTGGTCTTCTTCCGGAGAACCCACCTTTGTATTTTGACATGACGGTAGAGAAGTATCTTGGATTCGTGGCCAAGCTCCATGGAGTCACCAATGTTAAGAGTAATGTTGAGAAGGTGCTAACTTCTCTTTCACTAACTGATGTCAGCAAGCGCCTGATTGGAAATCTCTCTAAGGGATATAAGCAGCGAGTAGGGCTCGCCCAGGCCTTAGTTTACGATGCCCCATTTATTATCCTGGATGAGCCTTCAAATGGTCTTGATCCAGAAGCGGTTGTAGAATTAAGGGTCATTATCCGCAAGCTTGCTCTGGAAAAGACGGTCCTTTTCTCATCGCATATCCTCTCTGAAGTTGAGCAAGTTTGTGATCATATTACGATTATTCATCAGGGTAAGATACGCGCCTCAGGCGATATCCAGGAAATCCATCGTAAGTTTCGTCAGGGCTTTGTGGTTAAGATCGGAATGGCACCGGGAGATGTCCTTCCGGATTTAAATAGTATTGGTAAGTATGAGATCACTCATAGGCATTCATTAGGTCACGAAGACCAGTATCATGTGTGCTTTGAAAATGAGCGTGACTGCAGGGCAGAGCTAGGCAAAATGCTGGTCAGTTCGGGTGTTCGCCTGCTGACCTTGCAAGCGGAATCACCTGAGCTGGAAGAATTGTTCCTGCATATGACGGAGAAAAAGAAATGATCTGGACCCTATGGAAAAAAGAAGTCGATTCATATTATTCATCTCCCCTGGCCTATGTGCTTATTGGCCTTTTTTCATTGATCACGGGAATAATCTTTTTTAACCTGCTCGTGACTTACTCTGATGGAATAGCGGCCATTCCCCAGAATATGACAGAGCCTATTTCTTTTGTGGAAGAAGTAGTCCTGCGTCTCTTCAGTAATATCAATTTTCTTTTCCTTTTCTTTGTACCACTAATCACCATGCGTCTTTTTTCAGAGGAACGCAAAGCCGAGACTCTTGACCTTTATTGGATGTCACCCGTAAGTGACTGGCAATTAGTTCTGGCGAAAGGTCTTGCTGCCTTAACTCTTATTTTATCTATGTTGTTAATGACGGTCATTTATCCTCTCATCATTTTTGGCGTTGGAGTCCGTGACTTCACCTTATTAGGCTCGGCCTATCTGGGAGTAGGTCTTAATGCTTGTGCCTATATTTCATTGGGACTTTTCTGTTCTTCGCTTTCCAATAACCAGATTATAGCGGGACTGCTTTCCATTCTCTCAATTATGTTCCTGTGGATGATCACATGGGGTGGACACCTTAACTCCAACTATCTGGTGGCCGAGGTCTTTACCTACATAGGTATTACCTCTCATTTTGAGCGGACACTTCGTGGACTATTAGGTACTCAGGATCTTATCTACTATGCGACCTTTATATTTACCTTTGGCTTTCTCACAGTGAAAAGTCTCGGCCGGAGGAACTGGTAATGAAATCCTGGTTATTTCCCTTATGGGTCATTATTGATGTCTTGATCTTCCTGGTTGTCATTGCACTTTGGATTACAGCACCTGAATATCTCACCCTGAATATTGGCCTCACAATTTTTGCGGGCTCTCTGGCCCTTATACTTGGTTTCATAAAAATTAATTCCATCAAGGCGTTCGTAAAAACTTCTTATTTCAGGAAGGCCTCTTATCATGTCCTGAATTCATTGCTGGTCATCATGATTATTTGCCTGGTTAATTACATGGGTAATAAGAATTACAAGGAATTTGATGTCACGGCCGAAAAGAGAAACAGCCTGACTGGTCAAACCCTCAGGGTTCTCGACATGATCAAGGAACCTGTTAAGTTAACCATCTACTCAAAACGCGAAGAATGGACACCAATTCTCAATTTATTAAAACTCTATGAAGCCGCAAGTAAGCATATAAAGCTTGAGGCCATTGATACAGATTTACGGCCGGATTTGGTTAAGTCCAAGGGCATCACTCAAAATGGTACCATTATCATAGAGCATAAAGGTAAGGAGTCCTTGTTCCAGATTACGGATGAACTATCCGTCACTAACGCCTTACTCAAGACTCTAAGGACAGAAAAAATTGTGCTGTATTTTGTTACAGGACATAAGGAATTAACCTGCAATGAAAAAGGGCAGGAAGGCATTTCCCAGATTTGCCAGTTACTCGTAGGACAAAATTATGAAATACGAGAACTCAACCTGACAGCAACCACTGAAGTCCCTGCAGATGCAAATGCAGTCTTTGTTCTTGGTCCAACTTCGGGCTTTCTTAAAAATGAAATTGACCAGCTCCGAAAATATCTGCTGAAGGGCGGAAGCATGTTTCTGGCCCTGGCACCCGCCTTCAAGGCAGAGCTTTATGATGACCTGATCAAGCTGGCAGAACCTTACGGCCTGACTATGGGTAAAGATATTGTCGTGGATCGCCTTTCCACCGTCCAGGGTGCTGAAGCAACCATCCCTATTATTAATAACTATGAGGCAAATCACCCGATTACTGCTGGCTTTACTCAAAGAACAGTTTTTCCACTAAGCTCATCTATCCAGACAGTTCCCGGTAAGGATGGGGCCATCCTCCTCGCATTCACTTCTTCTTTCCCTGGTAGCTGGGCCGAATCGGACTTGAAAGGCGTTACAGAAGGCAAGGCAACCTATAACGAAAAAACTGACAGGAAAGGACCTGTGGCCCTGCTTGGCATAGGAGAATCTACTGAGACTACAAAAGGCTCACGCTTTGCCATGATGGGATCAAGCTCATTTCTTGTAAACGCTTATCAGAATCAATCGGCCAACTCAACTTTGTTTCTCAATACGGTTTCATGGATGGTTGATGATGAGGGAATCATTTCCTTTAATCGCCCTGGTATAGAGGAATATCCAGTCATCCTGAGCGCACAACATATTCAGATGATATTTGTCATTTCAATCATGCTGGTTCCGATTCTCTTTTTTGGAACTGCCATTTTTATTTATCGCAGACGTCGATTACTATGAAGAAAAATCTCATTTTATTCGGCGTGCTGATCGCACTTCTTACAGCGGTTTACTTCCTGCAGGAAAAGAGGGTAGAGCGCGAGTACAATGATCAACTTACCAAGGGTAAGTTGATTCAAGGTGAAATAACCCAATTAAAACTACCTGCGGTGAGTGCCGTTAAAAAAGAAGGCCAATGGTGGAGTGGAGACCAGCTCCTATCCCATAATACATTCAAGCAGATTGAAAAAAAGCTCAGCGAGATTACCACCTTCAAGGATATTGAGGGTGATCCAAAAAACTTCATGTCCAATGCTATTAATATTGAAGTTAATGGAGAGCCTTGGTTGTTAGGGGATTTGACCCTGGACAAACAAGCCTTCTATGTTTCAAAGTCGGGCAAGATCAGCCTGGCATTTATAGATGGCCCCAGTGGAGGTACGAGCTCCAGTGAAGAAGAGGTCGGGGCCGGTAAGGTAAATGAGGTTAAGCAGCTCCTCTTAACTACATTGCCAGAACTCAAGGAAACACAACTTTTTCGTTTCTATCCAAACCTTCCAATTGAGCGGGTAAAGCTGCATGCCGAGGGAATTTCTCATTACGAGCTATTAATTAAAGAAAATACAACCTTACCCCCACCGATTAAGGGAGTGTTACCACAGGCCGATTTGCAAAATAAGCTCATGTCTGTCGTAACCCAGATTTTTCTCAAGGAAGAAATTCTTTATAATGAAAATCTTAAGTACAAAAAACTCGCTACCATGAAGTTTTCCGCCACTGGTTCTAAAGATGTCACCTGGCAAGTATGGCTAAGAAGCAAGGATTCGGCCGACTCTGTCCTGATAGATGATGATAACAAACGTGCCTTTCTTATGAAGGGAGGATCTTTGAAACCTTTCTTCCTCCATGTTCAGGATTTTTGGGATAAGAAAGTTATTCCTGCGAACGCTTTTAAGGGCTTTGATCGTCTACCTGTAACTCTCACACAAGGTTCAAAGCAGGCACTGGTTCATGTCCTGGACAGGGAACCCCTGGAGTTTGATGTAAAGAATTACAAGGTGAAGCCTGGCAACATGCAGGACCTGATGCAGTTCCTGCTCAACCTGGGCGAAAGGGATCAGGCGCATCGGGTCTCCCAGCTTACTACCACCGACAAAAAACAGTACATAAGTGAAAACCGTCTTAGGATCGATGTAATGGGACAAGAACTCATATGTCTCAGGAAAAAAGACGAGCTGATAGTGGCCAACCTCACTCAAGGATTCAAGGCCCATTTCATGTTGCCATTTGAAAAGCTTAACTGCCAATTCGAAGATGTGTTAGAGTGAGAACAGCATGAAAAACGTTTTAGACTTGCTTGAGACTTATCTAATGGTACTGGTTCATCCTTTCAGGATGCACCAGCAGTTCAGGCATAACCTACCTATCCCTCACCAGGAAGGTCATCTCTACCAACCTCTAACGCTGGCCGAATCCCTTGGCATCTCCTGGATCTTTGCCATCGTACGCGGCTTGGGAAAAATCTTGATCCTGAATTTTTTCCTTCATTCATTTATGAGCATGCAGAGTGAAAAGTTTCCGGTCATCCAGGAATTACTTAAGGAATCGGGATATTCTACTTATTATTTCCTGCTTTTTTCTGCTGCCCTCGACATTATCTTTTTTCCTATTGGCGCCCTGGTGATGACAGAATTATGGGCCTGGGTCATAAGACTTTATTCCGGATGGCTGAGTCCAGATGCTCCAAAAGAACTCATAGCGGATCAAATAACAACACACGCGCTCAGCTCAAATCTTTTCAACATTATTCCCATACTGGGAGATGTCATTCAAACTGCCCTTTACTTTTTCTTGTTATACGCGGGACTGCGGGCCAATCTCGGGGCTTCACGATCTTTGGCATGGGTCATTCTATTGACACCCACTCTCGCGCTCATGATGCTTCTGAGTCTCTTTTCTGTCGGCATATTTTATTTAGTAAGTTAAATTTTCTTACGGCCATGGAATTTCATGCCTTTGAAGCAAGACTGTTGATTGTCATCTCCCTGCTTTTTTGAAATTATGCTGTCACACCCACCAGTTTTTGATTGCTCGAGGAGCCCCTAGATGACGCATCAGTATTTTCATGGATCCGTAGAAGTTATTTGCGGCCCTATGTTCTCTGGAAAGACGGAAGAACTTATCCGTCGTGTAAAGCGTGCGCAGATTGCTAAGCAGCGGGTTCAAATTTTCAAGCCAGCTATTGATGTTCGATATGACAAGGAAGATGTTGTTTCTCACAACTCTAATGCCATCAAAGCAGAGCCCGTGGAAAATGCTGTCGATATCCTTATTCGCTTAAAAGATTCCACTAGAATTGTGGCCATAGATGAAGTCCAGTTTTTTGATGACGCCATCATTACAGTCGTAACTAAACTGGCCGCTCGTGGATACCGGATCATCTGCGCCGGTCTTGATCTTGATTACCGGGCACAGGTTTTTGGTCCAATGGGGACACTTCTCGCCCTGGCCGATGAAGTTGTAAAAATTCACGCTATCTGTACAGTTTGCGGAGCTCCTGCCACAAGGTCTCAGCGACTAACAAATGATAAGCAACGCTTTCTCCTCGGCGAACATGATGCTTATGAAGCGCGATGTCGGGGACATTATCAGTATGATGATCATGAAGAGCAGGGTCTTTTGCCTCTGGAAGAAGAAATAAAGCCTTTGGCAGGCCAGCTTACTAACTAAAGACATATCTTGTCTCCACATGCTAATCTTGTGTCCAAACAAGGATTAGTCATGGCTCGAGATTCGCAGCATCAAAACTTGAAATTTGTTTCCAATGAAATGGATCATCATTACGGTGAGAATGTTCATCTCATTTCTTCACCACTAATGCTTTCCTTGCTTGCTAAACTTGGAAATCCAAAGACAGTTCAGCCTCAAATTAATGAACTTACACAA
The DNA here is from genome assembly GCA_035575985.1 of Bacteriovoracaceae bacterium. Lineage (GTDB taxonomy): Bacteria > Bdellovibrionota > Bacteriovoracia > Bacteriovoracales > Bacteriovoracaceae > Peredibacter. The sequence continues at coordinate 13,705 of DATLXC010000034.1, forward strand.
ATGCTTTATTCCTACCTGATGGATATGGTTATTGATCAATTGTTTCCGCGCAAAGAAGTCATGATTGATACCAGAATGAAACAAGCTCATCAGGAAGCTGTGTACGAGGGGCAGATTATTGATCCGCATGTTCCTGTGGTGTCGGTGGACCTGGCCCGTGCAGGAACCTTTCCCTCTCACCTTTGCTATAACAAGCTTAATTACCTGATGGATCCAGAGCTCGTGAGGCAGGATCATTTTTATGTAGGCCGTCTCACCAATGAGAAGGGACAGGTAACCGGAGTCAGTGTGGCCGGTTCCAAAATCGGCGGAGATGTAGAAAAGGCCATCGTTCTTTTTCCAGATCCTATGGGAGCAACTGGTGGAACTATTGTTCAGGCCTATGAACATTACATGAAAGAAGTAAAAGGCACTCCACGCTTGATGATTGCCATGCATCTTATCATTACACCTGAATATGTAAAAAAAGTGACTAAGCTTTGTCCTGACCTCCATATATTTGCCTTACGACTGGATCGTGGTCTCTCCTCGCCGGAGATATTGCTGAAGGAACCAGGCAAGAATTGGGATAAAGAGAAAGGCTTGAATGATAATCAATATATTGTCCCCGGAGCGGGTGGTTTAGGAGAGATCCTGAATAATTCGTACTGTTAGGACGGAGGAAAAAAATGGAACACTATACCCCTGAGACCCTGATTGCTGAAGACGAAATAGCGTTACGTATCGAAGCTTTGGGAAAGGCCATCACCCAGGATTTTGAGAATGAGGAAATTGTAGTCATATGTGTCCTAAAGGGCGCATTTATGTTTTGCTCTGACCTTATCAAGAAAATCAATCGTCCAATCAAGCTTGAGTTCATTTCGCTTTCCTCATACGGCGATTCAACTAACAGCTCAGGTAACGTCAGACTTGAAATGGACATTACGGCCAACATCGAAGGCAAGCATGTCTTGATCGTTGAAGACATCGTTGACTCAGGTCTTACTATCAAGACCTTGATGGAAATCCTCTCAATCAGAAGACCGAAGTCAGTAAAGCTTGCGTCTCTTCTTTTCAAGCCATCCAAGCTTAAGCATAAAGTGAAAATCGATTACCTCGGTTTTGAAATCGAGGACAAGTTTGTCATTGGATATGGCCTGGATTATGCCGGCCGCTACCGTGAACTACCTTACATAGGAATGCTCAATGCAGGTAATTAGCCAGGGCAGTGTCAGGGTCGACCTGGTTGGTGGAACCCTCGATATAGAGCCCATAAATCTTATTATAAAAAATGTTATCACCTTGAATGTGGCCACGGGCCTTAAGGCAAAAGTCACAATTGATAAGACGGATTTTGATGGAATTGAAATTCTCTCAAAAGACTACAACAAAACTTATTCTTACCCTTCAGCTCAGTTAACAGAGGATCGTGTCTTGTACTCGGGCGAATTTCAGGAAATGACTTTCGTCCTTCAGGTACTGAGACTCTTCAACCTTAACCGAGGCTTGCGTCTTGAACTCTCTTCCGGCGCTCCAGCGGGTTCAGGCCTGGGTGGATCTTCGGCAATGGGTGTGACTCTTTATAAGGGACTTTGCACTTTTACCGGCGAGAAGTATGACAGGGACACTGCTGTCATGCGAGTCAAGTCAGTTGAAAGCCGCATCCTTAACCAAGGTATGGCCGGTTACCAGGATTATTTTCCGGCCCTCACAGGAGGGGTTCTGGCCGTAAAGGGTGTTGAAGGAAAAATCAATGTTGAGCAGCTTTTTTCAAACGAACTTAAAGAGATCCTCGAAAGTCATTTAACTCTTATTTATTCCGGCCAATCCCGGGCCTCTGGTATCAATAACTGGGAAGTCTACAAAGGCTTCTTCGATAAAAAACCCCATGTCGTTGAAGGACTTAACCGCATAGCGGAGATTTCTTATTCCACTTACGAAGCCTTGAAGGCCCGTCAATGGGACAAGATGCTTAGTCTGATCGCTCTTGAGGGTCTTGAGAGAGAGAATCTTTTCCCCGGGATAACCACCGAAAAAATCCGCCAATTTACTACTGAACTCAAAAAAGATGGAAATGTGCTAGGATTAAAGATGTGCGGAGCAGGTGGCGGCGGTTGCTTTATCTTAATCCACAAGGGACTTAATCCCGATGTCATTAAGGCAAAAGTAAAAGAACACGGCATGGAGATCCTTCCATTTCATGTTGAGTCGCCTCTCTAAGGGGGAGTTTTGATCTCACCAGTTAAGAATGTGGCAGGAATGAGCCTGGGCGGCGGAAGAAAAGAAAATTTTTTCTTTTCACTGCTCGAATATTATCCCGAAAAAAAACGCTGGTTTTTAAAGTCTCTTCATCAGGTCAAGGATGAGGAGATCAGAGACCGGGACGAGATTATTGCATCATGGGTACAGCAATATGGACTTAAGCAGCTAGTGGTTGATTTTCCCTTAAGCCGTCCACCCTGTGAAGAGTCTTGTCTCACTATATGCAAAGGTGCCAATGTTTGCCCTCGAATGCAGGTACAGGATGTCCGTGCAGAGATGCAATTATTGCTTGATGAAGATGCCAAGTTCTACACCGAGAATCCGAAAAAATACGAACAAGATCGCCAAGCTTCTCAGGAAATAGATTATTCCCGCAATATCCTGAAAAAAAATACCGATGAACACATGCTCTCAAAATCCTTTAAGCGAAAGCTGCGAAAAGGATTTACACCTTATTGGCATCGTCCAATTGATTTCTGGGTCTGGAAAAATTACTACGACCAGCTGCTTGAAGTATTCAAGATTTCCTATGAGTCTTTTGGAAATGTATCTGTCATGCTGCTTGCGAGACTTAATTACCTGCTCCGGCATTTGCCTCGTGACCTGATCATGTATGAAAGTAATATTCATATTTGCATGCTGGAACTTTATCGTGCCAGGGTAGTCAGCAAATCACTCTTGCTTCAACTCTTTGACCTGGAATTGGCGGCTACCGCCCGCGAGCAGATAATTGTGAATATAGAAAAGCACATGGATATTTTTATCTACGAAAATGACCTCGAGACCATCATCAGGAATTCCCAGGCATTTGAGTCTTTCCTGTTATCCGTTGTCGGACAAAGAATGCTGATGAATGGCCTGAGAGAAATTCCCATGTGGGGAAATACAGATGGCGGGAACTTTATCGTGCCTTCTTTCCACTTGCAGGGCTGATATCTGTTGTTTCTGCCTTGAGTAATTTTACTCCAAGGAAAAGATAGATATAGTATGGCACAGTTAAAAGATTATACGCCAACCATCCATATCCCATTCCACTATTATCAAAGACAAAACCTAATTGCAGAATGGCACCTGTCAGGACATAAAAAAGAATAAATCCCTGCGCCCATAATTTTCTCCTGAGATAGAAGAGATAGAAGAACAGGTTATTGACGAGAATTATAAAGATGAAAAAATAAAAAGCATTGCTCACGAATCCAGTCATCTCCTGGATCGTACTGGGCGAAAGTCCTTCAACTAGCTGTCCACTTCGTGTCAAGGTTTGCTTAACCAGTGTCAGTGACATGTTTTTGCTTAACCAATATAGTTTCAGGTAATAGCAGTTTATAAGATCCGTCATAAGTAGTGTTAAAACCGTTAACACTACGAAACGTCTCGGACCGAACTTCAGGAAATGTGCTTTCAACTTGTCTTTCATGGCTTCCATCTTAACTTATTGTTGACCCCGGAATCAATCAGCATCATAGTCAATATATGGAAGAGTATATTCGACGAAGCCAAATCTTTCAAAAGCGTCTCGGTACGACACCTTTGCCCCGCAAAGAGGAAAAATACCTGTTGTTTCGCATGGCCGGTCCTTTGATGCAGAACAAGCTTCCCCGTTTTCTGGACCTGAACAAGGTTCCGGTAACTTTCCTTCATGGTAATCCTCATTTAGACAATTATGTGCGAACCTTCCGGGGCTCTGCCATGATTGATTTTGATCGCTCCCGCATGGGTCCTTATTGCTGGGATATTATCCGGTTTTTAAGCTCACTCTCGCTTCGCCGGGCTGAAAACAACGGCTTCCTTGACCGGAAGGTAGTTGAGCATTTCATAGACTCTTACATCACTCATTTCCTTTATCCTGACATCCCTTCTAAGCCACTTAAGATGCTTAAGAATGCCCAACCTGAAAAATGGCAGGTGAGTACATGGGAATATCTGGCAGGCAATAAAAAATGGGCCAAGAAGATGAGGGAAAAACCCCTTGATCCCAGGTCAGAGTTTTCAACAGGACTGCTAAAAAAATTCCTCGAATCCAGGGATGAACTTAGTCTCCTTAATCGTTACCGCGTAGAAGAAGTCGGGGAAGCGCCAGGAAGCTTTGGTAAGAGGCACTATATTTTTGCCCTTAATCCTATTGATAGAGACTCTCATGAGGACTCAATCTTGCTTGATATCAAGGAAGTGTACGAAGAAAAGGATAACCGATTTTTCTATAGCCCATTTCCGCATCATGGCCAGCGTATGATCGAGGCAGGAAAAGTTTATGCTCCGGGAATGGAAGAAAGGCTCGGCTTCTGCACCTTTAAAAACGTCCAGTATTGGGGACGCGATATTCCAAGCTTCGCCATCAAGGTGAAAAAATTCCTTAACAAGGACGAGCAATGCGACTTTGCCTGCTCAGTAGGTTCTGAGCTTGGAAAAGGCCATTTTAAGGGACTTAAAAATCCGGCCGAGGCCGAAATTCTCGAAAAAGACTTCACCAAAAATTTTGATAAATATTACAAGATCAGTAAGCTCTTTACCTATGAGCTGAATCTCGCCTATGAATCCATCAGGCGCAAGAATCAACTTTATAAAGATTACCGGAGCTGGTAGTGGGATCTTACTTCCTGCTTTTTCTCCTGGTTACCCTGGGTTCACTCATTACGAGTCTTACCGGCCTTGGCGGCGGAACTCTCATCCTAGCAGGTCTTCTCCTCGCATATCCACCTGAAGTTGCCATACCCCTTCATAGCTTTACCCAATTGGTTGCCAATGGCCTGCGCGCCGGAATTTTCTTCAAGAAAGTTAACTGGAAAGTAGTGGGTGCCTATGCTTCACTCATGCTGCCATTTGCCTGGCTTGCAGCTGAAGTATTCGAACATGTAAATCCCAGCGTGCTAAAAATTGTCGTTGGAGTTTTTATCCTGATCTCCATCATTCCCTGGAAATGGAAACCCAAGGATGAACCTCATCTACGTACTTTTGTTATGGCGGGAGCCGCTTCTGGATTCCTGGGAGTTTTTGTTGGTGCTGTAGGCCCGATGGTCACGCCATTCTTCAACCGGCTTAAAATGTCGCGAGAAGGAAATCTTTCAACAAAAAGCGCAGGTCAGATGTTTTTGCAGCTTTCAAAGATTATTGCTTTTAGTGGCGCCGCCGGAATTGACTTCATCGCCCTAAAAGAAAATATTGGAATTTTAGTTCTTGGTTCACTGGTAGGTGTTCTTATCTCAATTCCAATTGGCAAAAAAATTCCAGATGCGAAGTTTGAACTCGCAGTAAATATTTTGCTTGGACTTATCTCAATTAAAGTTTTGGTCGAAGGAATAAACGAATTACTGTAACCTCCGTCGGCGGAGGTGTTGGTGCGTTAATGCATGAACAATCGGTTCTCAGGATACTCCCAAAGAAAATGACCTTCTTCCCCTGGAATACGAACTTTACACAAAGACACCGGTATAGTTCCCAACCTGCGAATCTTATCCGACCAACATTGAAGCTCAATATTGATCTTTTCCTGAATACTCTGGGCCTTATCAGAATTGGTCTTAAAAAAAGAAAGCTGCGAATTGAGAACGTTAAGTTCACGTTTCGTTTTAGCAGAAATATGCATAAGCAAAGGAATCAATTCCAAAGCCTCTTCATGACTGAAGGTCTTAGTTTGGTTCAAAGGATAGATAGTGCGGACATTATCTAAGTGTTCCATTATTCAAATTGTCCCTGTCTTAATTTGCGCTCGACGTCCTTTTTAGCAGCAGTATCACGCTTATCATAGAGTTTTTTCCCTTTGGCGAGGGCAATTTCGCACTTGACCAGGGACTCCTTGAAATACAAAGCTATCGGGATCAGGGTCCAGCCTTTCACAGACATTTTCTTTTCAATTTGCTGGATCTCTTCTCGTTTTAACAAGAGCTTGCGGCGCCGCGTCTCTGGATGGTTATTGATATTTCCGAATGCATAATGAGGGATAGTAGCATTTTGAAGCCAGGCTTCACCGTTTGAATCAATCGTAACGTAAGCCTCTTCGATTTTGGCCTTGCCCATTCTTAAGGTTTTCACTTCTGTTCCAAGCAAGGCAACGCCGCATTCGTACTTATCTTCTAGAAAGTAGTCATATCCGGCCCGAGCGTTTTTGCAGATTAATTTAATGCCCATAAGGATGAGGAATATATCATTAAAGGGCGCAATAGGCTTCAAAAAGCTTAAGGACTTGCCCATAGGCGAGGGATTCAGCGCGTACCATTGGATCAAGAGCAGCGATTTCCAGACATTTTAGCGCCGGATCAACTCCCCATTCTTTCTTAAGAATTCCACCCAATTGTTTCCTACGTTGGCCAAAAACCAGACGCAGGAATGTCTCAAATTGATCTATCCGCGATAAGGCAATATCAGGCTTCGCTTTACGCTTGAAATTCAAGACTTGGGAATCAACCTTAGGCGGTGGAACAAAAGCTCCGGGAGGGGCATAGACTACGTGTGAGAGATCAAATTGTGTGAGGTTGAGCACATGAAGCGACCCCATCGAATTTCTTGGGTCATTTGGCAGGATCTTCTGTGCTACTTCTTTTTGATACATCAGGGTCATGCACGTAATTTCTGGAATCCTGAGGAATGAAAGAGTCAGCGGAACACTTACGTTATAAGGCAAATTGGAAACAAGCCAGATAGACTTAAAGGAGTACTTCTGAAGAAAAGCTTGCCAGTCAAACAACAAAGCATCCTGGCGAAACACATTTTCTGCACCAACAATAGGTGAGAGTAGTTCTACAAAACGCTCGTCCATCTCTATGACAAATATTGGAAGTCCATGTTTCGCAAGCAGGGGGGTGAGAACTGCTGGTCCAGGACCGATTTCCACAATGGCATCAACTCCGGCCGGCAGTGGGGAAGTAATTTTATTAATCACCGTAGGGCTGTTCAGGAAATGCTGACCGAAACTTTTATTAGCTGTGGGAAATCGTCCCATTACTTCTTCTCCACAAAACGACTTCGCACATCGAGGCTTAAGCATTCAGGATAAGGAACTTGTAACTCAGGAACCCTGGCCGCCCAATTGGCCACCATGGCGGCATTGTCAGTGCTATAAAGTGGCTTCACTACATGAACCTGCTTGAAATGCTTTTCCATCACTGTTTTTAAGCGTGAATTACAAGCTACTCCGCCACCAATGACAATAGGGACATCAAAAGTCTTGAGCTTTCGCTCCAGGACTTTTTCTATGATTTCTTCAGTCTTGATTCTCAAGGTCTGAACAATGGCTTCCTGATAGCTAGCACATAAATGGGGCAGTTCAACTTTCACTTCTTCTTCAGTCATCTTGGAAAGCTGAACACGCATGGCCGTCTTTACACCTGAGAAACTCATCTTCCCCGGGCGATCCCGCATATAACTGATAGGAAATGGAAATTTTTTCAAATCTCCTGACTTGGCAAGTTCATCAATAAACTTTCCGGCCGGATATCCAACACCAAGAAGTTTCCCACCCTTATCAAAAGCCTCGCCAGCAGCATCATCAAGTGTTGATCCCAGGATTTTCATTTCGTTGGGACCTGTTACCCACCAGAATGCAGTATGGCCTCCACTTACCAGGAGACCAAGATATGGGAACGCAACGGTCTCCGTAAGATGAATAGCTTCAAGATGAGCGAATAGATGGTTCACCGGAATGATCGGTAATTTTCTTATGAGTGCAAAAGTCTTGGCCAGATTAATCCCGGTCAAGAGTGAACCGATAAGACCCGGGTGAGTTGTCACAGCAACTTCTGTTACATCTTCCGGCCTAAGTTTCGCCTCCCGAAAAGCAACTTCCAAAAGTGGTGGTATAGCTTTCACATGGCTTCGGGCGGCCAGCTCAGGAACAACACCACCCCATTTGGCCAGCATGAAGTCTTGATTGTAACTATTTAGTGAAAGTATAGTGGGTTTTCCGTCCTGGACATCAACCAGGGCTATGGATGTGTCGTCGCAGCTGGTTTCTATGCCAAGGATGATTCTTCTTTTGATCACAACTCTTTTTTAGCCTCACTCACTTCGCGTGCCTGAGGATAATCCTCGGTAAGTTTCGCAAATGCTTCCTTGGCCTCATCATTCTTGCCTAGTTTTTGAAGTGATTTTCCAATGAATAACAAGCAGCTCGGTGCGAGTGATGCCTTAGGAAACTTTGTATATATCTTGCTGAAGTAGACCAGCGCCTTGTCATAGTTCTTACTATAGAACTCAACCCGACCTAGCCCATGTAGAACTTTGTTCTGATCACCGGGTGATAAATCCTCTTCGAGTAATCCAAGTAGCTGCGACTTCGCCTGGTCAAATTCATTATTCTTAACCAGGGCCAGTGCAGAACCTACATCGTCCTTAGCGCTTTTTTTTTTAGCCTTGGCCGGAGGAGCATTACTTTCCTTATCCATGGTACTTAAAGTTGCCATCAACTTTTCAAGAAATGCTTTCTGATCTTTTAATTCATTCTGGATTTGTGTCATCTGCGCAGTATCGGCCTGGCGCTGACCCTGGATAACACCAACATTTTCATTTAATTCCTTAACGGCATCAGGATCGATTTGTTTTTGCTTATGTTCCATGACTTCCAGTCGGCCATTCATCTTATCGAGCTGACCCTGCATATCTTTCATCTGGGAAACCATGTCTCCAATCAGAGACTGAGAATCAGACATCTGCTCGGACATATTATCAAAGCGCTTTTCACGCTGGACCTGCTCGGCCGTCTTTATACAAGAAGTGCTCAGGGAGAGTATAAAAAGTATTGCAAGAATTTTTGTCATATCAAAATCACCTTTGGTCGTCTTGGATGAATTGATATTACAGCAAGTTTAGCTATTCTGCATTACCTTCAAGGGCTTTTTTTCTAATTGCAGCGTACTCGGCTTGCTCTGAAAATTTTTTGGAGAGGAGGGCGTATTCCTGGGCCTTGTTGAAGTATTTTCGTCGGTAAGCGGATTTGGCCTTGAGATAATAATCTTCGGCTTTTCGGAAAAGACTGGAAGCACTTATGTCAGCTCCGGCCTCTTTTGCCGCCATAAAGGCTGCCTGGGCAAGGCTCATTTCAACCTTAGGTCGTGTGGTCGCTAGACCACACGAACCAAGGCATATTAAAGAAACAAGGAGAAATAATTTCATCGACGGGTTACCCGCAAATTACTTCGCAGTAACAACGAAGTTTGCTCTACGGTTTTTAGACCAAGCACCTTCATCGTGACCTTCAGAAACTGGACGCTCTTTACCGTAAGAGATCGTAGAGATGCGTTTTGAAGCTACACCTGAAGATACCAGGTAATCACGAACAGCTTTAGCACGACGCTCGCCAAGGGCAAGGTTGTACTGGTGGCCGCCGCGCTCATCTGCGTGGCCTTCAACCTGAACGTCAACAGTAGCATTTGTCTTTAGGAATTCAGCATTGTTCTTGAGTGCATCTTTTGTGCCTGAAGAAAGTGATGATTCATTGAAGTCAAAGTAAACAGTCTGGAGTCCACCAGCTGTATTTGAATCAGAATCACCATTTAGTTCAAGAGATAGGCCCGCATTTGCTCCATTAGAGTCAGTTGCACCACCAGCATCTTGAGCATTAGTAGGTTTTTTAGAAGCGCAACCGATGGCCAAAAAGCCAACAAGAAGAGTAGTGAAAAAAGCACGATTGAACATGTAACTTCTCCTTTGAAGTAAATCATCATTAACTATTTTTTGATTTTCGTTAGTATGCATAAAGAGCGATGTTTTTTGAAGGGAAAACTGAGCAAGACGCAGGCTTTTTTGTCATAGCATTGACACATATTCAGCCTACATGTTGATTCCTTGACGGTTTACATGTACGCGCCGCGCGGCAAGTAATCGTAATAACATAAATGCACACGGTCTTAATATTGGCACAAGGATTGCTTTAGATTAGTTGTGTGTGTGTTGGGGTTAATGAAAGGATTTTTTTAACTTCAATTAGTTCTCTCGAAAAAAAGCCCATCTAAACGATGGGCTTTTTTTTTGTCAAATCAGGATCTGAGTGTTTCATAAACAAAAGCAGACATCCTTCTCATGCTTAACATGGAAGGACTATCAAAGACGGGATTCAATTCATAAATTCCCATGACAGTGGGATGTTTGAAATTTAATTTCTGATAGCGCTTCCAAAGGTCATTTAATTCATCAAAATTAATCCCATTAGCATTAACTGCGCTTACTCCCGGAACTTGACTACCATCCATAGCGTCAGCATCCAGGCTGAAGACCACGAGACTCCCTTCATTCACCGATGCCTGAATCTTTTTAAAAAAGTCATCGACTCTTAATTTATGTCGTAAATCCTCACGCCAGAGGACTGACATGGCCCCTTTCTCGAGTGGCACCAGGGTACTTATGGAATTGGCAAAAGAATGAAGCCCAATCTGAAAAAGCTCAAATTTGCCCTGAAACTCTTTGGCAAATTGCCTGAAGGGAGTTCCTGAGTGTGCCTCAGTGTCTGTACGGGTGTCTGCATGTGCGTCAATGTTGATTACTATGATATGCGCAGAATTGGTAGACAAGGCCTTGAGCAAAGGAAAAATATGATCATGGCCCCCCCCAAAGTGAAGGATGCGCGCTTTTGGATTGGCCTCTAATGCCTGGCCGATTCTTTTGCTTTGTTTTATTTGAGAATTACCAAAATCCTGTATTTCTTCCTCCTGGGAAGCAACTTCCTGATCCACAAATCGGTATTCGGACGTCTTCTCATCCTGATTTAATTTCTTAAAAGCTGAGAGGAATGATTGTGGTGCATATTTAGCTCCATTTCTTCCACCATTTCTCATAACCCCAACATCTGATGAGCTTTTGAGCAAGAGCAGGGTCTTTGCCCTGTCCGCAACATTAAAAAGCGAGCCTAAAGACTCGGAGTAACGTTTTTGTGATTGAGTGATGGATGGCTTCGTCATAAAATAATTTTATTTCAATGGGTTTCAATGACGTTGTCAAATTTTGATTGGACTGACAAGACTTCTGTAAGATGGTTTATCATGTTGCCCACGGGCCATGAAGGTCCGTACGACTTGATTTCCATAAAACAACGATGTGGCCGAAGCGCTTTTGGACATGAAGTTAAAATCTGGGCAGAAGGGTTAAAACAACCTGTCGCTGCCAGAATCGCTTTCGAAAAAGCAGATGCACTCCCACCTGAAGAAATTTCTGCACCAGTCGTGGAACCAGTCTCAATGGCCCACCATCTTGCAGCGGCCATGAGTGAGGACATTCCACCGATACCAGAAGATGATATTCCACCTTTGCCCTTTGAGGCCTATGCAAGTGCTGCAGAAGAGCCAAGGATCGTAAGGAATAAATCCGGATATTATGCCTTTTTCGCCATGTTGGTTTCAGGTCTTTTCCTGTTCTTCATCATCCAATGGATCAAAGGAAATGAGGGATTCAGTATCAGGAGGCATGCCAGGATGAGCCTGGAGCTTCACCAACGCATAGAAAATGAACTTTCGTTTAAAGGCTGGAATGAGAAGATATTTTTCAAAGAGTACGTACCTGCTGATATCTCGCAGATCTGGCTCGTTACTTCGAGCTTCCATGAATGTGAAGTTGAAGCAAATTTCAATTCTATTAAAGGCAAGCTTCTCACAGTGAAAGACGATCCGATTTCTTTTCGCAGCCGCGGTCATTTACAAAACCATGTGGTTGAACTCTCTTCATTTGATTTCAAATCAGGCAATAAGATAATCCCTGGCATGTATGAACTGGATATTAAGGCCACTAATTGCAAATGGACCTCAATGTCGGCCAGGCTCGCCAACTTTTTCCGTCCTATGGACGATGATTATGTTGGCCGTATGAAGGTGATCCTCTATCCCAAGGGAGCAGCTGAGTTTAACGAGGTTCTTAATATTCTCGTAAAGAAGAAGTCCGATAATGAATTAAAAAAGAAGAACCGCGAAGAATTATACTGGCAGGACCTGCAACAGAAATTTCAGACACTCCTGGCCCTTAGCCTTCAGATTGAACAGCATTTGCTGGATTTCCTCGGGGATGACCCAAAAGTTTTCAGGCAAAATCTCAAACCAACGGTGGATTTTTATACCAAAAAATTCGGACATTTCCTGACGAGCTTTGTAACTACCAATGAAGCTTACTTTGCCCAGCTGGGTGAAATGGAAAGTAGATCCCAGAAGCGCAATTATGAATTAATGATTAAGTCCACATCCAAGAAAATTGGATTTGAATCCATGAAGCTCATTGAAGAACTGCAGAAGATGAAAAATCCCAAAAAGGGCCAGCTCAATACTTTTTCAACCCGGCTGAAGAAGACTTTTGCCGACCTGAAAAGTGATATTAATCAAAAGATAATTCAAATTTCCGATGATCGGTCGTTGTAACTTCACATAGGTTCTCAGGAAAGAAGTCTTCTGTACCATGCCGTCCAAGCTTAGCTCCCCAGAAACCCATGTCATGCTCAAAAATCATCGTCAGATTTTTCTCAATGATAAAATTGTAAAAGTGGATCTTATCAATGGTGGTCCTGCCAGGAGCAATGTCATAACCCATTACCCATGCGACAGGAATATGATGACTGGTAGGCACCAGGTCGGCCATGTAAATAAACTTGTCGTCATAAGGATGGAGCAAAAAAGGTGTATGGCCATGCGAGCAACGGAAACGGATGTCTTCTAAAACCACACCTTCTTCACCGTCAACCCAATGAACGAGGCCTTGAGCTTCAGCAGCTTCAATCATAGGCCTGAAGTACTGGGCATGAAATGAACCGGTATCACGGGGGGTGGGATTAAGAGCGTATTGATAATGACTGCGATGAACATGCAAAATGGCCTTGGGGAAAATTATCGCGTGCTCCGGATTAGATTCACCCAATCCTCCCACATGATCAAAATGCAGATGCGTCACTATCAGGTCAGTAATATCTGAAGGCCCTAACGCAAAGTCTTCTGCCAGAATCTGGATTAAAGGATTTTTAATTCCTTTGATACCAAAACGGTTATCAAATTTTGTTCCATGATAGTCTCCAATTCCAGTATCAATCAGAATGTTTTTTGTGGGAGTCTGGATTAACATGACACGTAAACTTAATTCAATCCGATTCAATTCATCAGCAGGGATCGCCTTGGACCATAATGGTTTCGGAATTATTCCAAACATAGCACCTCCATCAAGCTTGAAAACTGCTGGATGCAAGGCAAAGTATTTTTTCATAATGTCTTTTTCCTTTGACTGTATGCGCCTCCATCATGCCTCTTCAAAACCATGTTTTTCAACTCCTTTTCATTGATAGAGCCCGGAAAATGCCTATAATGTCCTATATCCCATTGTTAGTTTTTAAGGAGAGCCTATGAATGTTCATGAGTACCAGGCCAAAGAATTAATGCGGCAATATAACATTGCAGTATTAAAAGGTGGCGTGGCCGATACACCCGCGGGAGCCGTTGAAGTGGCCAAGAAGTTGGGTGGTAAAATTTGGGTTGTTAAGGCCCAGATCCATGCTGGTGGTCGTGGTAAAGGTGGGGGAGTTAAGCTTGCCCGCACTCTTGAAGAAGTTGAAAAGAACGCTAAAGAAATTCTGGGTATGCAGCTCATCACTCACCAGACCGGTCCTGAAGGTAAAAAAGTCCTGAAGGTATTGGTTGAGGAAGGTTGTGATATTGATCACGAATACTACTGTGGGATAGTCCTTGATCGCTCGGCCGGTAAAGTTGCTTTCATGGTGTCTACAGAAGGCGGAATGGAGATTGAAAAAGTCGCCCATGATTCTCCTGAAAAAATCGTGAAGGCACATATCGATGTGGCCACCGGTTTTACTCCAGCTCATGGAAGAAAGCTCGGATATGCATTAGGAATGAAAGGCGAAACTTTAAAGAAGGCGAACCAATTCTTTGAAGCTCTATATAAAATGTATGTAGAAAAAGATTGTTCCATTGCAGAAATCAATCCTCTGGTTACAACCAAGACTGGGGATGTAATTGCCCTCGATGGTAAGCTTAACTTTGATGATAACGCTCTCTTTCGCCATCCTGAAATTGAAGCCATGAGAGACGTGACTGAAGAGTCAGCTCAGGAACTGGAAGCTGGTAAATATGGCCTCTCTTACATTTCACTTGATGGAAACATTGGCTGCCTTGTAAACGGCGCTGGTCTGGCCATGGGAACTCTGGATATTCTCAAGCTTTATGGTGGCGCACCCGCAAACTTCCTTGACGTGGGCGGTGGGGCAACCAAGGAAACAGTTCAAAAAGCTTTCACGATTATTCTCCAGGATAAGAATGTTAAGGCAATTCTGGTTAACATTTTCGGTGGAATCATGAAGTGTGACATCATCGCATCGGGTGTTGTTGACGCTGCTAAAGAGTTAGCACTCAAAGTGCCTCTGGTGGTTCGACTGGAAGGAACTAACGTCGCTCTTGGTAAGAAAATTCTGAGTGAGTCCGGACTTAAGATCACGACTGCAAATGACCTTGCTGATGCTGCCCAAAAAGCAGTCGCTGCCGCCAAAGGAGCCCATTAATATGGCTATTCTCATTAATAGAAATACAAAACTCATTACCATCGGCTTGACTGGTAAGCAGGGAACATTCCACACACTACAGTCCCGTGATTACGGTACCAATGTTGTTGGCGGAGTTACTCCTGGTAAGGGCGGAACCATTCACGAGGGCATACCTGTCTTTAATACGACTTATGAAGCCGTAAAAGAAACTGGTGCAAATGCTGCCATGGTTTTCGTTCCACCTCCATTCGCTGCTGACTCCATCATTGAATGTATTGATGCTGAAGTCCCTCTTATCATCGCTATCACTGAAGGTATTCCAGTCCAGGATATGATTAAGGTAAAAGCTGCTCTCAGAGGATCAAAATCCCGTCTGATTGGGCCAAATTGCCCGGGCGTTATTACTCCTGGAGAGTGCAAGATCGGCATTATGCCAGGCCATATCCATATGCCTGGAAGTGTCGGAGTTATTTCCCGTTCAGGGACTTTGACTTACGAGGCTGTTTATCAGCTGACTCAGCGGGAAATCGGACAATCTACATGTGTTGGTATCGGTGGAGATCCTGTAAATGGGACCAACTTTATTGATTGCCTTGAAATGTTTGAAAGAGACCCTGAAACGAAGGCCGTCATCATGATTGGCGAGATTGGCGGAACTGCAGAAACTGAAGCGGCCCGTTGGATCAAGGCCAATATGACTAAGCCCGTTGTGAGTTTTATTGCAGGTGCAGCTGCTCCTGCCGGTAAAAGAATGGGACACGCTGGGGCAATTATCTCCGGTGCAGACGATTCTGCGGAAGCTAAGTTCAAGATTCTACAAGAATGTGGCGTTACTATCGCCAGATCTCCAGCAGAACTTGGACAAAAGATCGCAGAAGTATTAAAGAAGTAAGACAAAAAAAAATTACAAGGAGCTATTATGGCCGTTGAGAAAACATTTTCTATTATCAAACCTAACTCTACACTCGATAACAATATCGGAAACATCATTTCTGTTTTTGAAAAAAACGGCTTACGTGTTTCTGCGGCCCGCTTTGCTAAGCTCTCTAAAGAGAAAGCTGAGGGCTTTTATATTGAGCACAAAGAGCGTCCATTCTTTGGCGAACTTGTTAACTTCATGACTTCAGGCCCCGTTATGCTTTTAGTTCTTGAAGGCGAAAATGCAGTAGCAAAAAATCGCGAGCTCATGGGTGCAACAAACCCTGCTAACGCAGCAGAAGGAACTATCCGTAAGCTTTATGCACGTTCAGTTGGTGAAAACTCTGTTCACGGTTCTGATTCTGCAACTGCTGCAGAAAGAGAGATTGCTTATTTCTTCGAGAGAAACGAAGTACTAAACCGATTCTAGAAAGTAACATTTTAGCAAGTCATAAAAGCTCTGCTTAGGCAGGGCTTTTTTTTTGTTCATCATTTGTTTTAGATAAACTTAACAACCATTTAGCTTAAGTTTTACGCAATGCTAGCCCACCCTTTATATAACTTGAAGTTTTTGATCGTCCCATGACTTTGGAATCAGGTGTGCATATAGTTTTATGAGGCTTGAAATATGCTCTTTGAAATAAATCTACATAACCAGTTTCTATGTAAGAAACTTTACTCACAAAAGGGGATTGTTATGAAAACAATTTTTGCTCTCGCTGCCGCTGTATTAATGGGTTCAATTACTATTAATACTGCTAATGCACAAGGTGCTGGTAATACGGCCAATTACAGACACATGGTTGAATTCAGTGCCGATGATCTGGTTCAGACAACTTTGGCATTTAACCGTTCAAAGGATGCCAATGCACAGGCTGATAATGATACTCAGCTTAGGTTAAACCTGAACTATGCCTATGCAATTCCAGCTCATAGACGCCTTCAGGTTGGTGGTAAATTTAATTACCTTAAACAAACTCTGCCAGGGCCAGGCGATAGCGAAAATTATGGAGCTAAAGTAGGTGGTTACTATAATATTTCAGGCTGGAACCGTACTGACGAAGTAGATTTAATGAATAGTGCCTATATCTCTGCCTTCATCGGATTTGGTTGGAACAATTCATATGGTAATGCCAGGGTAAAAGATGAGTTAACCAATGCAGAAATGGCCATTGGTAAGCGTATGGATCTTACTCGTTGGGGTGTAGGACACGTGACCTATTCACCAGAGGTGGCTTTTACAACCATCAACTCTTCAACCAGTGCCTCAATTGACTATACTCAGAGCATTGAGCTTCGCCTTTTGCAATTCTCAGTACTTTGGTAATCTAATCTAGCTACTTAGGGCCCTGCTTTATGCAGGGCCTTTTTTTTCGTATACTTTTTACCCATCTAATAGCCTCTAACATATTGATTATCCTGTAATATATTCACGATCTAGGGACAGATTGGTCAAACTGCGTTATAACAGGAGGGCTAATAGTATTATGTTAAGGAGTTCACATGTTTAATCTCGGCGATCATGTTGTATGTCCTGGCCACGGTGTGGGCCAGATCTGCAGCGTTGATACAAAAGAATTGAATGGTGACATGAAGAGTTTCTACATCATTAAAGTCGTTTCTAACGGAATGAAAGTAATGATCCCTGTTGATAGCAAGGAAGGACTGCGTGCGCTGATTCCTTCAACTGATATCAATAGTGTTTTTGAGCTTTTAAAAGACCAGAATGTGAAAGTCGACATGTCCACCTGGAATCGTCGTCACCGCGAATATACACTTAAGGTTAAAACCGGCTCACTTTTGGAAATTGCTGATGTTCTTCGCCAGCTTTTGCTATTGAAGATGACCAAGAAACTTTCGTTTGGCGAGCGCAAGATGCTCGACCAGTGCAAGGAATTGATCGTAAAAGAAATTTCTCTCTCTTCAGGTGCTACTGAAGGGGATGTTTCTGAGAAAATCGATTCGATGTACACCTAGTCAATTTCCAATTTATTCTTAAAAGTGTATCTTCTTCCTCATTAGACAATGAGGAGCCCCTTTATGACCGTTCGCGTTCGATTCGCACCATCACCTACTGGATACTTACATATCGGAGGGGCACGAACAGCACTCTATAATTATCTTTATGCCAAGGCCGTCGGTGGGACATTTGTTCTCAGGATTGAAGACACTGACATGGAAAGATCCAAGTCTGAATATGAAACCCTTCAGATCGAAGATTTAAAGTGGCTTGGAATCTTTCATGATGAAGGCCCGGATAAGCCAAATGCCAAATATGCCCCATATCGCCAGTCCGAAAGACAGGAAATCTATACCAAATATGCCCATCAACTGATTGAACAGGGTAAGGCCTATTATGATTTCTGCACTGAAATCGAACTTGAGGCGATGAAAGAGAAGGCCGAGAGGGAAGGTAGGGACCCTCATTATGAGGGTAAGTGGAAAGATCCTGCTCATCACGCTGAAGCGATGACGAGAATTGCTGGCGGTGAAAAAGCCGCGATCAGGTTCAAGGCACCTAAAAAATCATATACACTGCATGATAAAGTTAAAGGCGACGTCGTATACCCTGAAGGCATGGTAGGGGATTTTGTTATCGTTCGTTCAAACGGTCTTCCTGTTTATAATTACTGCTGTGTGGTCGATGACATGCTGATGGACATAACACACGTTATTCGCGGTGAGGATCACCTTAACAATACTGTACGACAGCTTATGATCTATGAAGCACTCGGTGCACGGTTGCCCGAGTTCGCCCACGTCTCTCTCCTGATTGGCCATGACCGTCAGAAACTTTCTAAGCGCCATGGTGCCACTTCTGTGAATCTCTATCGTCAGGAAAACTATCTCCCTGAAGCCTTATGTAACTACCTCACTCTTCTTGGATGGTCTCACCCGGACGAGAAAGACATTTTCGATAAGCCTGAACTCTTTGGAATCTTCACTCTTGAACGCTTCTCTGCTCACTCGGCGATGTATGACCTTGAAAAATTAAAGTGGGTAAATAGCCAGCACATTAAGAAGACACCAAATCCTGATCTCATCAAGATGGTAGACGAGCTGCCTGGGAATGAATTCTTTAAGAAGCAAACTCCAGAATGGAAAAACAGTGCCGTTGAAGTCATCAAGCAATACGCAGATTTTATCAATGACTTCCCGGTCATGGTGGAAAAGAAGATCCTTCTTGATCACCTCGAGATGACTGATGGCCTCAAAGAGATTA
Organism: Bacteriovoracaceae bacterium; assembly: GCA_035575985.1. Classification (GTDB taxonomy): domain Bacteria; phylum Bdellovibrionota; class Bacteriovoracia; order Bacteriovoracales; family Bacteriovoracaceae; genus Peredibacter. The sequence goes on from DATLXC010000034.1 coordinate 32,532, forward strand.
TCTCATGGGAATCAACTCCGAAAATTATTGACTACCTTCAGGGCGAACTCTCAAAAGTTACCTCTGAATTTGTCACTGCAGTGGAGTTAGGTGCCTGGACGGATGCTGTGAAGAAGGACCTTGCAATCAAGGGCAAGTTCCTCTTTCAGGGAATACGGGCCGCACTTACAGGTCAGGATCATGGACCTGAACTTAAGCTCCTTATTCCGCTTACTCCGGTGAATGTTATTAAAAAACGTCTAGCTCAACTTAAAGGTTAATAGAAATGGCCCGGGAAATAAAAATTCACAATAATCTTACTCGTAAAAAAGAAGTGCTTAAGACAGTTGAACCTGGACAAGTAAAATTTTACTCCTGCGGACCGACAACCTATGACTTCTCTCATATTGGGAACGGTAGATCGTTTGTGGTAGCCGATCTATTTCACAGAGTCCTGAAGAATTTTGGCTATAAAGTGAATTTTGTCCGAAACTACACTGACGTTGACGATAATATCATCAAGCGCGCCCACGAAATGAATCGTGATCCCATATTGCATGCTGCGATTTTTGTAAAAGAATGTGAGACAGACATGCTCTCTCTGGGGATGTTACCTCCAACACATACACCAAAAGTTTCAGAATCCATGCCTGAGATTATTAAGATGATTGAAGATATAATCGAAAATGGAAATGCGTATGTTCGCGAAGGGGAAGTCTTTTTTAGTGTTCCCAGTTTTAATGACTACGGTAAGCTTTCAAAGAAAGACCTCGAAACGCTTCAACATGGTATTCGTGTAGAAGTTGATAATCGCAAAAAAAATCCTGCAGATTTTGTTCTTTGGAAACCTGCTAAACCAGGTGAACCTTTCTGGGATTCACCCTGGAGTCAGGGGCGTCCTGGTTGGCATATTGAATGCTCTGCCATGGCAAAAAAGTTTTTAGGATCAACCTTGGATCTCCATCATGGAGGCATCGACTTAATGTTTCCTCATCATGAAAATGAGATTGCTCAGTCCGAAGCAGCTAACAAATGCTCTTTTTGTAATGCCTGGGCTCACAATGAATTTTTAAATTTTGGCACTGAGAAAATGAGTAAGTCTCTTGGTAACGTGGTTAAGATTAGAGATTTCGTTAAGACTTATCATGGGCAGGTATTAAGGCATATATACTTATCGGTCCATTATCGTGCCCGTCTGGAATGGACAGAAGAAGTTCTACAGCGTGCGATTGAAGAAGTTAAGCGTATTCATGAGTTCGCAGTTGATATTAAATCTTTCAAAGCTTCAAACTCTGGTTCAATCGACCCTGAAATTGATAAATGCATTGAGAAAATGTGTGATGAACTTTCTAATGATTTTAATTCAGCAGGTTCGATGGGACATTTTTTCACGTTTCTTCGTTATGTGCGTGGACAAAAAGATTCATTATCTGAGGCATCACTTAAGCATGTTCATGAAACAGTAAAATTCATGCATGAGACACTAGGTCTTATAAGTCATGAACCTCAGGCAGTATTGGATGCACTTTCAAAAAATGACCAGAATGTTTCGGCATCAGGCATCGATGCCGCAGCTATTGAAAAATTAATTGAAGAGCGTAAAGAAGCTAAGGCCCAGAAAAATTGGGGCCGTGCTGATGAAATTAGAAAAGAACTGGCCACGAAGAAAATTATTATGCAGGACAATCCTGATGGCTCAGTTAGCTGGAAGGTAGAACAATGAATAAGCCATTTACACCGCCGGCCAATGTCCAGGATGTCCTGGCCAACGTTAAGAAACCCAAGACTGCGGTTATCACTGCAGGAATGCCATATGCTAACGGTCCCTTGCATCTTGGTCACCTGGCAGGAGCCATGGTTCCGCCGGATATAATTGCGCGCTATATGCGCATGCTCATCGGAAAGGACAATGTTCTTTTTGTCAGCGGTAATGATGATCATGGCTCAACCTCAGAAGTGGCCGCCTTAAAAAATAACATGCCTGTACGAGAGTTTATTGACTCAATTCATGTGAAGCAGAAGAAAACCATCGAGCGATACGGAATTTCATTTGATGTATTTTCCGGAACTTCGCAACCTGATGTTTATCCAATGCACGCCGAACTCTGCCAGGACTTCATGAGGAAGTTATGGAAGAAAGGCATGCTTGAGAAAAAGACATCTAAGCAGTGGTTTGATCCAAAGCTTAACCGTTTCCTCCAGGACAGGAATGTCACTGGTAAATGTCCCAATGCAAATTGCACTAATGAAAGTGCTTATTCCGATAACTGCGAAGTCTGCGGCACACAGTATGATCCTTCCGAGCTTGTTAATCCTAAGTCATCCCTTTCTGATGCGACTCCGGTCCTGAAAGATACGGTTCATTGGTGGCTTGATATGTGGAAAGTCTCTGATCAACTTACAGAATGGATCAAGACAAAGCAGAATAAATGGCGCAAAGGGGTATTCAACGAAGTCTATGAGACCGTTCAACCTGCGCTCCAGTTTGATAATACTCATGAACCCATTTTTAAAGAATTACGTCCCACGCTTCCAAAACATAAGAGTCGTTATGCTCCAGGGAAGAAAGTAGTCGTGCAGTTTGAGAACAAGACTGATTTTGATACCGGATCCAAACTTCTGCAGGAGAAGGGGATTCCTGGCCAGGTCCTTGATGGGTGGGCCCATCGCTCAATCACCCGTGATGTGAACTGGGGAATTCCAGTTCCCGAAGACACTGATCCGGAGTTAAAGGGTAAGACCCTTTATGTCTGGCCTGACTCACTTATCGCTCCAATTTCCTTCACAAAGCTCGCTTTGAAAAAGAAGGGACGGGATATGAATGAGTATGAGCGTTTCTGGAAAGACCCTGAAGCAAAAATCTTCCAATTCATGGGTCAGGACAATGTGTATTTCTATGTCCTCATGCAAGCGGCGATGTGGTTGGGTACTCAGACCAATAGTAATCGCCTTCCGGTTGCTGGAGAATACACACTGAATGACGTTTACAGCGTTTTTCACCTGATGGTTGATGGTGAAAAGATGAGTAAGTCCACCGGGAACTTCTATACCGGTGACCAGCTTCTGGATGAAATGGGTTATAGCTCCGACCAGGTAAGATATTTTCTTTCAACACTGGGTCTGCCAGAGAAGCAATCGAACTTTGATTTTGAGACTTTTAAAGAGAGAAATAAATTTCTCGCGGGCCCTTTGAATGCTGCCATTGAGAAACCCATCTCCGCCGTACATTCACGTTTTGATGGTAAGGTCCCTCAAGGTAAGCTTTTAGAAAAAGCAGAAAAAGAAACAATGAAGATTGTGCAACTCTATGTGAAGAACATGGAAAAAGCAGAGTATCTTATATTGCTCGGTCAGATAGAAAACTATGCACGGTTGATTAACAGCTTTTTTGTCCAATACAAGCCCCATGATGACAGGGCCGACCTTCAGGGCAGACAAGATGCCCTCTATAGCTGTTTTTATGTTTTGAAAAATCTCATGATTTTGCTTTACCCATTTGCCCCCGAGACTATGGATAAAGTTCGTCAGTCACTCAATCTTCCAGAGGACGTTTTTCGAATTGATGAGCTTGGGACTGGAATTCCGGCCGGACATACGATTGGTGAGAAGTTAAATTATTTCCCGGCAGTAGAAGGTGCTAAAGAAGAGTAAACTTAAACTTTTCTTTGCAGAGGACTGTGCTGTTCTCTTCACCCATTCTTGCAAAACCTGTTTTGAAGCCGGACTCTTTGAGAAGCTCCAGGTCAGCAGAGTTAACACCAAGAAAATGAATACGGTCATTAAGGATTCTAAGATCTCCACCTTGACCATTAAGAGTTGCAACGAAATCGATAATTATTTCTTTCTTTGATTTGGTCACAAAAACTACCGGACTTTCATTATCACCTTGATTAATAAATCCCATAGTCTTCCTACCTAGGTCTTTCATTTTGAATGAGAAGGTGTGCTTAGGATATGAAGCCATCTCACATTCAAGTGTAGTGATGGTTCCAGCAAATGCAGATAGCGATACAAATGCAAAAAATATTGCCAATAGCTTCATGAGGACTCCTAATTAGTGCGTCAAAATAGATAAAGAACCGTATTTTGTCATGCATCATTTTGAAAAGATGAAATATTTTCATGACTTAGATGGTGCCATTCTGACCCCATTTAAAATGTAATTTTTACATCGGCCAACACCCGCCCCCCTGATCATGACCTCCTAATTTGAGCATGATACCTATTATCCATTATTTAACCCTCCATAGGAGTATTATGAAAATGCTAATCGTCCTCTTTGCTTTTGTAATGTCCATGACCTCAATTGCAAGCAATGGTGAATCCAAGACCTTCGTTTACGATGGCTCTCAAAACTCTATTGATACGAACAGCGCCGCTCAATCTGTTACCGCACTGAAGTTGTGGGCTACCGTACTGTTTGTACAGGCGGCGGACCTGGCCCCGGTCCTCGCGGTCCAGGTCGATTACCGCCTTCAAGTTGCTACCGTCAGCCGGTCTACGGCCAGGTTGCTTACTCATGTATCCAGACAGTTACTATTCCTTATGAAGTTAAGGACTATGACGTCGATGCACGCGTAATCGTTGATGTTACAAAACTTGCTCCTGACGTTCGTTCAGTTGAAACGCTGAAAGTTACTCTCTTGGGCGATGAACTTACTCTTCATGTAAATGGTTCTAAAAAGTTCTTCGTAATGCTCATCAAGCAAGACATCCGCGGAACTATGAACGGTTAAGTTAAACTGATTGATGGCCTCTACGCCCTGGAACTGGTTGAAGCAGCTCCAGTGCTTGCAGCCCTTAGCATGAATGGCCTGTCTTATGAAAACGGTGTTCTTAACTTCGGCCTGGGCAAAGTTTCTTCTACCAAGAATGTCAGCTTCTCTTTAAGTGTTATCAAGCGTCCAATCTTCGGTTCAAACACCGTGCTGTTTAATCGTGAGCTTGCTTCATCTGAAATCGACCTCAAAGCGGCCGCAAATGGATCCGAAGCAGCTGTAAACCTTGAGCGCATTGGCGTAAACCTTGGCGGCGGTCGTCTCGGCCTCACTCCAAAAGTTCAATTCAAAGCCGAAGGTACATTGCTAAACGGTTCCCAGTTTGGTGAACTTGAAGCCTCTCGTACGCTGCTGCTCAAGCTCTAGTTTTGAAGAATTTAAAATTTTAAATAAGGCCCCTACTGAAGGGGCCTTATTGATTTTCAGGCTTCGTCGGCGCAGAATCTACTTCATCTGGATGAAGTGAAATTGTGCAAGGCTTCGTCGGCGCAGAAACTGCTTCATCTGTATTTAGTGAAATTTCGCAAGGCTTCGTCGGCACAGAAGCTACTTCATCTGGATGAAGTAAGAAATTGTGCAAGGCTTCTTCGTCGGCGCAGAAGCTACTTCATCTGGATGAAGTGAATTGTGTATGGCCTCATCGGCGAAGAAGCTAATTCACTGGATGAATGAAATTGTGCATGACTTCGTCGGCGTAGAAGGTACTTCATCTGGATGTAGTGAAATTGTGCAGGCTACTCGACGCAGAATCTGCTTCATCTGGATGATGTGAAATTGTGCATGGCCTAACCGGCGCCGAAGCCACTGCAGAGGCTACTTCATCTAAATGAACTTAAATTATGCAAGGCTTCGCCAGCGCAGAAGCTATTTATCTGAAATGAATTTGTGACTTCATCTGAATGAAGTGAATTCAAGTAAGGTCTTCATACTTCTGAGCCTCATTAACCACTTTCACTTTCTTATTCTTCTTAACTAACAACTCAAGCGGTCGCCCTCTCAAATTATAATTGGACCCCATACTATACCCATATGCCCCTGTATCCTGCAAAACAAGCAAATCACCTGTTTTAAGCGGCGGCAGCAATCGATTCGATCCAAAGCAATCAGACGTCTCACAAATCGGACCAACGACATGACACTCTTTCTTCGCCTTGCCCTGAATAACCGGCAAGAGCCCATGATAAGCTTCATACAACGATGGTCGTACAAAATCATTCATCCCACCATCAACAATGACAAAGTGATTATCTTCCGAAAACTTATTGCGAAGAACCTTCATCACAAAAATCCCGGCGCGTGCCACGATCCTGCGACCAGGCTCAAATACAATGCGCGGTTTATTTTCAGTCTTGGAATAGTAATGCTTATTAAGAATAGTCGCTATTAAACCCATGTACTTATCAACAGTCGGAACCCTGGCCGTATCATCCGGATGATAATCAACTCCAAGTCCACCTCCAACATCTAAAAACTCAAGATCAGTCTTCGTTGCCAGGGCCATGTCCGATAACCTGATAAGTGCTTCCTTGGAAGCATTCAAATCCAGGAGTTGGCTGCCAATATGAATTGAAAGTCCAACCAGCTTACTATGTGTCCACAGGGATTTATTCTTAACAGCAGCAAGAATATCTTTTTCAAGTATTCCGAATTTGTGAGTCTTGTTCCCTGTAGAGATATACTTATGTGTTTTTGGCTTAACCACCGGATTAAAGCGAAAGCAAATGCGTGCAGTCTTCTTAAGAGTCTTGGCACAATGATTGATTAGCTCTAATTCCTCAAGAGACTCGACATTAAATGAATAGATACCGTGCTTGGAAGATTCCAGGGCGAAGTAAATTTCATCTTCAGTCTTCCCAACACCGGAAAAGACTATCTTCATAGGATCAATTCCGGCCGCGAGGGCACGACGAAGTTCTCCACCTGAAACAATATCAGCACCTGATCCAAGCGAACTTAAGATTTTCAAGAGTTCACGATTAGGATTAGACTTCAGGGCAAAGCATACCAAAGGCTTATAGAGGCCAGCATTTTTTGCACCCTCATAAAATTCGGTATAATTTTTGGAAAGCACATCTTCCGAATAGAGAAAGAAAGGTGTCTTATGGTTATTTGCAACCTCAGACACTTCCATGCCCGAAAATGCCAATGATTTGTTTTTATAAATTAAGTCATTCATGGAAATTTAACACTTTTTCTCCAGGCCAATACTTGTCCAAGAGTCTTTTCATCGAATTGTTTATTTTCAAAGGCAGTTTGTGCCAATATATCAAAATTTGAGAGGGAACTAAAAGCTATATGGGCTTCATTAAAGGCAGCTTCCGCTTGTGGGAAACCGTAAGTGAAAATACTCATCACTTTTTCCAGTTTAAGGCCGGCCTCTTCAAGTCTCTGGGCAGCTGCAATTGAGCTTTTGCCGGTAGAAATCAGATCTTCGACCAGGACAGTGGTTGAGCCTGCAGCCGCCTGTCCTTCAATGGCATTTTGTCTGCCATGTTCTTTGCTTGAACTCCGTACATAGATCAGGGGAAGTTTCATTTTCATGGCAATAAAAGAGGCCCATGGAATACCAGCGGTGGCAGTTCCGGCAATGACATGAACATTGAGAAGCTTGATACTTTCCACAAAAGCATCAACAATTATTTCACGTGATTCAACTGTGGAAAAAAGAAGGCGATTATCGCAATAGACAGGAGACTTAATCCCGGAGGTCCAGGTAAATGGATCTTCAGGTCTTAAGAAAACTGCTTTCTCTTTTAACAAAATCCTGGCGATTATTTCAGGCGTACTCATTCTTAGTTTCCTTTAAGGATTTTCTCAAGGGCCAGCCTGTGCTCAGGATCACCTGTAATAGGTCTTCCAATGACAAGGAAATCACTGCCTAGGAGAATGGCCTCATTTGGAGTTGCGTATCGCTTCTGATCAAGGGCCTCAGAACCCTTAGGACGTATACCTGGAGTAACGATTTTGAAATCTGGCCCGCAAATTTCCCTGATGCCTTTGACTTCAAGTGGAGAGGCGACAACGCCATCACATCCGGCCTCACGGGCAAGACGGGACAGGTGCATGACATTTTTTGTTAATTCATCGGGAATGCATTGTTCATTATTCATTTGCGACTGGGTAGTACTCGTTAATTGAGTAACAGCAATTAAAAGTGGGGCATCTGCCTTTGCTTTAACCGCGTCGCTTGCCCTTCTCATCATCTCTGAGCCACCTGCTGCATGAATATTTATCATATCGACCGGATATCGCATGAGGGATTTAAGACCTTGTTCAACAGTATTTGGAATGTCGTGCAGCTTGAGGTCCAGGAAAATCTTGAACCCTTTATCTTTTGCCTCATGAATGACCTTGGGGCCAATTGAATAAAAAACTTCCATCCCAAGCTTCACCCAAACCGGATAGCCCGAGAGAGCTACAAACAATTTTGCAAGTTTGGCAGGATCCTGGGTATCGAGTGCCACGATGACTTTAGTAGGCGAGATCATGAGAGTGGCTCCATCATGAAGGTGTTACGTTCAAGGGTTTTAAGCAATGCTTCAGTGGTGTCTAGAGAGGTCAGACAAAGAAGACCTCTTTCAACGGCCACACGGCGCATTTTGAAACCATCGGATTCAACATTCTTACCTTTAGAAATGGTGTTGATGATCAACGAAACTTTCCCGGACTTAATTTCTTTTATAATGTCATTATCGCCCTGGCCAATTCTCGCAGTTGTCCTGACAGGGATTTTTGCTGCCTGAAGTAACTTCGCAGTTCCTTCTGTCGCAATGAAATCAAACCCGATTTGGTAAAAGCGCTTGCAAAGCTGAAGGGCCTCATCTTTGTCCTGGTCACTGATAGTAACAAGAATTGTTCCCGAGTCAGGGATAATCATGCCGGCAGCTACAAAAGCCTTGTGCAGGGCTTTTTCAAAAACCTTATCCTTGCCCATGACTTCACCGGTGGATTTCATTTCAGGCCCAAGGGCAATCTCTACATCGGATAGTTTCGCAAATGAGAAGACAGGTGCCTTCACAGCAACGAAATCTTTCGGAGGCAGGGTTCCGTGAAAATAACCTTGCTTAAGAATAGATTCACCCATGATTGCCTTGGTTGCGATCTTGGCCATTGGAATGCCGGTAACCTTTGATAAAAACGGTATCGTACGTGACGAGCGTGGGTTTACTTCAATCACAAAGACTTCATTCTGATAGATGACAAACTGAAGGTTCACAAGACCCTTAATATTAAGAGCGCGTGCAATTAGTATAGTCGTCTCGGATAGCTTATTTAAAATATCCTGTGAAACAGATTGAGGAGGGTAGACACCGATTGAGTCACCAGAATGGACTCCCGCTTTCTCGATGTGTTCCATAATCCCTGGAATGAAGACGGTTTCACCGTCGCAAATCGCATCAACTTCCATCTCGCGTCCAATCATGTAGCGATCAATCAGGACTGGATGTTCTGGATTCACATTGACTGCTCTTTTCATGTAATCCAGAAGCTCTTTTTCGTTATAAACAATCTCCATCGCCCTACCACCCAGGACATATGAAGGACGAACCATAACCGGGAATCCAAGATGCGCAGATTTTTCTACGGCTTCTTCAACTGAGATGACTGTGCAACCCAATGGTTGGGCAATATTAAGTCCTCTTAAGAGTTCTTCAAAGCGCCTGCGATCTTCTGCGCGGTCAATATCATCTGTGGATGTTCCGAGAATCTTCACTCCACGTTCTGCCAGGGGCTCTGCCAGATTAATGGCTGTTTGCCCGCCAAATTGAACTATGACTCCAATAGGCTTTTCCCTTTCAATAACATGCATGACATCTTCAACCGTCAAAGGCTCAAAATAAAGCCTGTCTGATATATTAAAGTCAGTAGAGACAGTCTCTGGGTTATTATTAATTACAATCGCCTCATGGCCCATCTGTCGAATGGCATCGATAGCGTGAACAGTCGCATAATCAAATTCGATACCTTGTCCAATCCTGATCGGACCTGAACCAAGAACGACAACTTTTTTCTTTGTCGATGGAAGAACTTCATCTTCATTTTCATATGTTGAATAGTAATAAGGCGTAGACGATTCAAATTCGCCAGCACAAGTATCCACCATCTTATAAACAGGCATTATCTTATGCTTGGCCCGCCAGTTATACACATCAACTTCAGTGGTCTTCCACAATCTTGCAAAGAACTTATCCGAGAAGCCCATACGCTTGGCCTCAAGGACAATCTTGGGATCTCTATCTGTTGAACTTAACTTTTTCTCCATCTCAATGATATTCTGAATTTTATCCAGGAAGAAATAGTCAATCTTTGTCAGGTCATTCATCTCTTTGGTTGTCATGCCGGCCCTTAAGGCTTCTGAAATAACAAAAAGGCGTTCATCATCCTTGCGGCTGATTTTGGCAATAAGTTCTTCTCTGGACTTGCCACGATAATCCATATGCTCAAGATGGTGGATTCCAATTTCAAGGGAGCGCACGGCCTTGAGTAAGGATTCTTCAAGTGTCCGCCCCAATGCCATGACTTCGCCGGTTGCCTTCATTTGTGTGCCAAGCTGGCGATTAGCAGTGACGAACTTATCAAAAGGCCATCGTGGAATCTTCGTAACCACATAATCAAGTGCAGGTTCAAAACATGCAAAGGTCTTCTTGGTAATAGGATTAAGTATTTCATCCAATGTCAGACCAAGGGATATTTTCGCTGCTATCTTTGCAATCGGGTACCCTGTTGCCTTAGAGGCAAGGGCTGAGGAGCGAGAGACTCTGGGATTAACTTCAATAACATAGTACTGAAAGGAATGTGGGTCCATTGCATATTGAACGTTACATCCTCCCTCGATTTTGAGTGAACGAATAATCTTAAGCGCAGATGTGCGGAGAAGTTGATATTCTTTATCACTCAAGGTCTGGCTGGGAGCAACTACGATAGAATCACCAGTATGAATTCCAACAGGGTCAATATTTTCCATGTTACAAACAATGATACAGTTATCATTGCTGTCACGGATGACTTCATATTCAACTTCTTTAAAGCCTGCGATAGATCTCTCTATCAGGCACTGGCCGATTGGCGAAGCTGCGAGTCCTGAGTGCACGATTGTAGAGAGTTCTTCTTCATTGGAAGCAATTCCCCCACCAGTTCCACCAAGCGTATAAGCAGGGCGAACAATGATGGGAAAGCCAATTTTATTGGTAAATTCACGTGCCTCTTCAAGAGTGGTTACTATTTTACCGTCAGGAACTGGCTCGCCAATTTCATGCATGAGCTCTTTGAATAATTTTCTATCTTCAGCTTTCTGAATGGTGTCGACCTTGCAACCCATAAGCTGAACGCCAAGACGCTTCAAATGTCCTTCTTCTTCAAGTTTTACTGCAAGATTAAGGGCCGTTTGACCACCGAGTGTCGGAAGAATGCCGTCCGGCTTTTCCTTGTGGATGATTTTCAACAGGAACTCTGTAGTCAGCGGCTCAATATAAACTTTATGGGCCGTTTCCTTATCAGTCATGATGGTTGCTGGATTTGAATTCACGAGTACGACTTCAATACCTTCTTCGATAAGTGATTTTACTGCCTGGGTACCTGAGTAATCAAACTCAGCTGCCTGGCCAATTACAATTGGACCAGAACCAATGACGAGGACTTTCTTGAGATCAGGATTGATACCCATATATTAATTCCTTATAGAAGATATAAAATCATCAAAGAGCCAGGCAGTATCTTCAGGTCCGGGGCAAGCCTCAGGATGGTATTGCACAGAGAATGCTGGAAGGGTCTTATGCCTCAAACCTTCTACTGACTTATCATTGATGTTTATTTGTGTAATATCCAGATTGCTTTTTCCTACCGACTCAAGTGTCACAGAGTACCCATGATTCTGGGAACTCATAAAAACCTTTCCAAGCTTTAAGTCTTTAACAGGATGATTGGCACCTCTGTGTCCGAACTTCAGCTTTTCAGTATCTGCACCGTTGGCAAGGGCAAAAAGTTGGTGACCCATGCAAATTGAAAACATGGGATAGCTTTTCTGAAGTTCCCTGATGACGGGCAGGACTTCCGGCACATCCTTAGGATTACCAGGCCCATTAGAAAGGAGTATTCCCTGAGGACGATAACTTTGGATCATATCCACTGAAGCATTCCACGGCACGACAACTACATCACAATTTCTTCTTAGCAGCGAGCGCAGGATATTTTTCTTGTAACCAAAATCCATGAGGATGATGCGCTTACCTTCACCTGGAAAGTGAATAGGACTTTTAGCAGACACCCTGGCAATCTGATCTGTGCCCAGTGGCTTTGACATAAGAGCTTCTACATTTTTCAGTGTGAAGCTTTCAGGTGCGAGCACAGCTTTCATGACACCCTTATTACGTATTTTCTTAGTAAGTTCTCTTGTATCTATTCCCGCAATAGCAGGAACTTTAAAACGCTTTAATAATTCCCGAAGTGAATATTCATTTCTCCAGTTCGATCCTGTGATGGGCGACTCCCTGACTACCAATCCCTTAAGTGCCGGTGTCAAAGATTCAAAGTCATCCTTGTTAACACCATAATTTCCAATCAGGGGATAAGTCATGACCACCATCTGGTCACAGTAGGAGGGATCAGAAAGAATTTCCTGATAACCAGTCATGCTGGTATTAAAAACCAGTTCTCCCAGTGAGCATGCCTCAGTGATGTCATGACCGACAGACTCACCAATATATTCATCGCCTGTCTCGAGAATCAGCTTTATCATCTTTTTCATTTCATTCCTCTGTTCATTGCCCATTCCAAAATGGCCATCCTGGCATAAACCCCATTGCCCACTTGCTTGAAGATTCTTGAACGGGGGTGTTCAACTATATCATCTGCTATTTCGATTCCCCGGTTAAATGGTCCCGGGTGCATAATGATTGCGTGATCTAACATTTTTTTTGCACGGGTCTCATTCATCCCAAACTGCTTATGATAGCTATTCTGGTTAAGCTCGAGGTTTTCATGCCGTTCAAGCTGAATTCTTAGCATCATCACAGCATCAACTACCGGCAAGACATCATCAAATGCCGATTTATGAATAAACTTCTTATCAACTTCAGGCAAAAGCTCAGAAGGACCGCACAAGTGAATTTCCATGCCCAATTTCTCAGCGGCAACCATCAGCGACCCTGCAACTCTTGAGTGCTTAATATCTCCGCAAACAGCAACCTTGAGGCCCACGAGCTGATTGAATTCCTGTTGCAGCGTCAATAAGTCCAGCAGTCCTTGCGAGGGATGTTCATGTTTACCGGCCCCCGCATTTATCATTGGGCAAGCAATCGATCCCTTAAGTGCTTCGAATACATGATCATCTGCATGTCTCAGAACTATTCCATCTACTCCCAGGCTCTCGAGAGTCTTAAGCGTGTCGTAGACAGTTTCGCCTTTCTTTACACTGGAATTCTCCGGTGAAAAGTTTACTACTTCTGCTCCAAGTCGTTTAGCTGCAATTTCAAAAGAACAGCGTGTTCTGGTACTTGGTTCATAGAAGGCATTAGCAATGATCTTATTTTTCAGGATGTGATTTAGTTGGTCGGGTTGCTTAACGTGAGAAGAAAAGAATTGGGCCCGATTAAGCAGGCTTAACAGGTCATTGGAAGAAAAACTAGCGAGTGAGAGAAAATGCTTGATCATTATCCTCCTGAAACTGTGTGATGTTGAAAGCTGGATAAAAGAAAATAGAATAGACTAACGGGATTAAGGCGTGGAAAAATATCTTGATGCGGAGAAGCATCATACCCATAAAGTCAGTCCTCGAGTAAAAAAACTTTAAGATAATTTCTTTCATAGGAAGCCATTTGGCAAGGGCAAATCAAGATGAATTCAATATTCAAATTAGAGTCACATTTTAAGCCAACTGGTGATCAACCGAACGCGATTAAACAATTGAATAAAGGTTTTGATGAGCAAAAAACTTTCCAAACCTTACTAGGCGTCACTGGTTCTGGTAAGACTTTTGCGATGGCCAATGTCATTCAGCATCTTGGCAAGAAAACTCTTATTTTGGCCCCCAATAAGACCCTTGCGGCCCAATTGTTCGCAGAGTTCAAGGAATTTTTCCCTCACAACGCAGTAGAGTATTTTGTATCTTACTATGACTATTACCAACCGGAAGCCTACGTTCCAGGTTCAGACACTTATATCGAAAAAGATTCTGCCATCAATGATGAGATTGAGAAGTTGAGGCATTCAGCAACCCGCTCACTTCTCTCACGTGATGACGTGATTGTTGTTGCATCGGTCAGTTGTATTTACGGTATTGGTGCACCCGAAGAATATTTTAACCAGAGAATAATTCTCTTTGCCCAGGATCGACTGGATCGTGATGAGTTTCTCAGGCGCCTGGTAGAAATCCAGTATCAAAGAAATGATATGGATTTTCACCGTGGTACTTTCAGGGTACGGGGGGATATTGTCGAAGTTTTTCCTGCCTATGAAGAATCACAAGTTGTGCGAATAGAATTCTTTGATGATGTGATAGATGGGATTTTCCTGGTTGACCCGTTAAGAGGCAAGGTTCTCCAGACGCTTAATCGTGTAGATATATTTCCCAAGAGCCATTACGTGGTTGGAAAAGACAAGATGAAGTCTGCAGTTGAGAATATTAAAATTGAATTAAGAGAACGATTGCAGGAACTCCAGGGAGAAAACAAGCTGATCGAAGTCCAGCGCCTACAGCAGCGTACTTTACTTGACCTTGAAATGATGGATGAGATGGGTTTCTGTCCCGGGATTGAAAACTATTCCCGCCATCTTTCAGGTGCAAAGCCGGGTGAGCCACCTCCTACATTACTGGATTATTTCAAGAAAGATTTTCTTATCATCATTGATGAATCTCATATTTCAATTCCCCAGGTAGGCGGTATGTTCAAGGGTGACCGTGCCCGTAAGCAGACATTGGTGAATTACGGGTTCAGGCTTCCAAGTGCACTTGATAACAGGCCACTTAATTTCCCTGAATTTGAAACCAAGCTTGACCAGGTTATGTTTGTTTCCGCAACACCCGCCAACTATGAACTTGAGAAGACACTAGGGGAGTACGCTGAGCAAATCATACGTCCTACCGGATTACTTGATCCATTGATAGAGTTCAAGGATGCCAAGAATCAAGTTGATGACATGTTGATTGAGGCAAGGAAGGTTATTTCACAAGGCTTCAGGGTTCTGATCACTACACTCACCAAGCGGTTAGCTGAGGAGCTTACTACTTTCTATAGGGGTGTAGGGATGAGAATAAAGTATCTCCACTCCGATATTGATACTCTGGAGCGAATGGAAATATTAAGGGATTTGCGTCTTGGGGAATTTGATATCCTGGTCGGAATCAATCTGCTCAGGGAAGGCCTGGACATTCCTGAAGTGGCCTTGGTAGGGATCCTGGATGCAGACAAAGAAGGATTCCTTCGCTCAACCCGATCGCTTATACAGACCATTGGTCGTGCGGCCCGAAATTCAGAGGGAAGAGTAATCCTGTACGGTTTTCGTCAGACTCCCAGTATCAAGGAAGCTATGAAACTCACGGCCGACAGGAGAATCCGTCAGCACGAGTATAATATGAAGCACGGACTGACTCCTATCACTGTCTCCAAAAAGATAAGCGGAGGGGTTATCGATATCCTGAGGGGCACCAAGAAAACCGACAAAAAAGGACGGGGGAAGGAAGTTTCTGACCAGAAGCTTTCACCGGAGTCAATTGATGCTAAAATCAAAGAGTTAAAACAAATGATGAAAGAAGCTTCTTCGGCTTTGCAGTTTGAAGAAGCAGCTAAGCTAAGGGACGAGATAAAGAAGCTTTCAGAATTGAGGTTCATGCTTTGAAGTTTTTAGTGCTTATATTTTTTCCTTTCATGGTGCTGGCCGAATCAAGGTCAGATGCTTTTATTATCCAGATCAATGATCGAAGTATGAGTGTAGTTTCACCTGATAAGCTACGACCATTATTTGCTGTTGTTGTTGAAAACCGGTCTCTCTCTGATCAGGTCGGCAAATTCACTATCAAAGGCAAGATTGTCAAATTCGTCTCTATCCTCTCTGGTAAGTCTGAAACTGTAGAAATAGAAAATAAGAGCAATAACTCAGTGGTCTTTGTCCCTGTGGCCCCTGCCTTTCAGGACGTAGAATTAAAATTTGGCAAAAAGGCTTATGAAATCCCATCTAAAGAATAATGTCCAGAAAGTCATTCTGGTAATTTCGGATCTCCACCTTAGTGCCGGCAAGATGCTGAAGGGAAAACGTAATCTCCTGGAGGATTTTCATTATGACCAGGAATTAGTTGATTTCATGAATTACTATTGCTCCGGGGATTATGAAGATATTGAAGTTGAGCTTGTCATCAATGGCGACTTCCTTGATTTCCTGGCCGTGCCCTTTGTTGAATTTTTTGATGATGAGTTCTGGAGTGAGCGGGCCGCAATGTCAAAGCTCAAGATTATCATGAAGGCCCATCCGGGTGTCCTGAACGCAATGAAAAAATTTATGTCGGTTCCAAAGAAGAACATTGTTTATATTATCGGCAACCATGACGCCGAGTTTGTCTTTGATTCCCTGAAAAAGGAATTCTCCAGCTACTTTGGAGAGCATGAGAAAAACTTTACCATGTCAAACTCCATCGTTACTCACGTGCCTACGCCCGGTGTATTCATCCAGCATGGGCACCAATATGAGAAGGCCAATGATTTTGACCAGGAAAACGCAATCATTGAAACCATAAATGGCGAAAAGTATTTCATCCCGCCATGGGGCTCTTATTGGGTCACAAACATCATCAACAAATACAAGCAAGAGCGAAGCTTCATTAATGCTGTAAGGCCGATTAAGCACTTCCTCATTCATGGTCTGCTATTTGATACATTTTTCACTGTCAGATTCATGCTTTCCAACGTGTATTACTTTTTCATGGTTCGTTTCTGGCATTTCTACATGATGAAAAACAGCTTGCCGCAAGTCTTTGCTGAAATCCTTCGTGAGCTTGAACTCTTCCAGGATTTTGAAACCTTAACCAGGCAATTCTTCGATAAAAACAAGGAATCAAAAGTCCTTATTGTCGGGCATACCCATAACCCTACACTCAGGATGTTCAGTGACGGAACAATTTTCATAAACACCGGCACATGGACCAAAATGGTAAATCTGGATTTAGGTCAATGGAACCAGGGTAACATGCTGACTTATGCCAAGGTCATTGTGAAAAACAAAGTATATGAAATGGAAAACTTCGACGCGAATGTAGAAGTGGACCTGAAGCACTGGATGGGGATTAATAACTTACCTTATTCTGAGTATCATTGAGATATTTGTTGAATCTTATCCAGCAAATTTTGTGAGGAGAAAGGGAAGCTCATAAAGCGCTTTACTCCAAAGCGTGCCGCCAGAGACAAAGCCGTTTCATCTTCAGGCTGTGCAAGAATGATGAAGTCGTTTTTATTCAGCAATACAGTTATCATTCCTTCATTGATGAGATTTCCCTGTATCAAGATAAAGTGTGATTTTTTTTCCTTCGCCATCAAATCCATTAACTCCGCAGCTGAGGAAGCTTCTAGTACATGGAAAAAACCATGTTTAGTAAGCATTTCCCTCACTAAAAAACGGAAATCTTCATTTTGGTTGCATATCAAAAAGGGTGTCGCAAGGTTCATACTTAATAGTAGCAGTCGGTCAATTACATGTGAAGACCACCTAAGCCATTGAAAAATGAATTTTAGCGCAAGTAGTCCGAGCATATTTATCGGACATAAAAGTGATTTATTTTCGATTATTGCTCTTAAGTTAGTTTGTCCGCTTCCGAATAGGTTGTTGTCTCTCACAAGTAGTGAAAGACAAAACAACAAAAATGCTTAAGCACGGAAGCTTATAAAGTCTCTCAAGGTTGGGAACTGATCATCATGGATTTGATGAGGAAATTAAACCAAGGAGGATTTCTATGGGCTTTCGTATCAACACAAACGTCTCTTCAATTGCCGCTCAGCGCTCACTTTCAGTGAACACTCGCGAAACAGAAAGTAACTTAGCTAAGTTATCATCTGGTTCACGAATCACTAAAGCTGCTGACGATGCTGCTGGATTGGCCATCTCTGAAAAAATGAAGTCAGGCATTCGCTCAATGAAGCAAGCTGACAGAAACGCCAACGATGGTATTTCAATGGTTCAAACTGCTGAAGGCGGCTTGAACGAAGTTTCATCAATTTTAACTCGTATGCGCGAACTTGCTGTTCAAACATCTTCTGATACTGTCGGTGATACTGAACGTGGAATGTCGAACATGGAATACCAAAACCTTAAGCTTGAGCTTGAGCGTATTTCACAAGTTACTGAATTCAACGGTAAGAAGCTTCTTAACGGCGAAGGCGAAAGATATGATTTCCAGATTGGCGTAAATAACGATTCATTCCAGGATAGAATTTCATACGACGCTCAACAGGTTAACTCTAGATCTGATAGTCTTGGTGTTAGCGAGCTGGAAGTTTCTTCTAAGCAAGGTTCACAAGAATCACTTGCTGCAATTGATAGTGCAATTACTAAGATTTCAGGTCAGCGCGCTTTCTTGGGTGCTATCCAGAACAGATTAGTATCAACATCGAACAACTTGCAAGTTAACGTTGAGAACTTGTCTGCTGCAAACAGCCGTATCCGTGATGTTGACTACGCTGAGGCAACTGCTACTAAAGCTAGAAACGACATTCTCGGTTCAGCTGGTGTTTCAGTGTTGGCCCAGGCGAACATGAATGGTCAGCAAGCTTTGAAACTGATTGGTTAATTTTTTCCGCTATAAATAGAACAGAGAGGGCCACCCGAAAGGGTGGCCTTTTTATTTTCTCTTTGATTTTTTTTCTTATTATGCCGATGAAAGGAAATGGCGATTAAACTCAAAGCATATATCAAGCGATTCTTCCGGAAGCTTCTTTCGGAAAATAACGATATTAAGCCAAAAGTCTTTGTACAACCGGACCGCACGATGAATCTTGATGCCGGCCATGAACCATGGAAATTTATGTGGATGATCAAAGGTCCGAATAAAGCCTATGGCCCATTCTCCTATGAACAAATGATGAGATTATTCCAGGCAGGAAAAATAAAAACCACAGATGTTTGTTACCCATCCAATGGTGGTAAAGACACTCACGTTTCTGAGATAGTAGTCACTAAAAAAGCCAGCTAAGCATTTATGGAAGATTAATCTGTTCCAGAAAGAAATCCCTTAAATTTTCGCCATTCGCTACAAGCTGCTGGGGAATAAACGATGCCTTTGATAGACCTGGAAGCGTGTTCGTTTCCAGCAAAATAGGACCTTTCTCAGTCAAGATCATATCCGTCCTGGTATAGCCACGACATCCCAAAGCTTTATGCATTTTAAGCGCCAATTCCTGGCACACTCTTTTTTCCTCAGAGTTAATGGGAGCAGGTGTAAGTTCTTCAACTCCACTGCCAAGATATTTTCCCTTATAATCAAACTGCCTCCCTTTGATTACCCTGATTTCTGAACAGGGTAGAGGAGAGATACTGCCATCGGATTTCTGGCGAACCCCCACAGTCATTTCTCGTCCCGTGATAAAAGGCTCTGCCAGGTAACTATCAGTGGAAGTTTTAAGTTTCTCAAGTGCCACGTTCAGTTCATCCATAGAGGATAAAATAAACAACCCTACACTTGAGCCATTAGCATTTGGCTTAAGGACGATTTTCCTATGGGTTTCCATAAAAGTCCTGACTTCAGAAATCTCAGAGGGTCCGAATTTTTTGACTACCAGTTCTTCAACTACAGGAAGCTTGTTCTTTCTTGCCAGTTCCTTAGTTGCTACTTTATCAAAGGCCACGGCACTGGCCTTTGAGCCTGTTCCGGTAAACTTGATTCCCGCTTCTTCAAATTGCTTTTGTAACTGACCATCCTCTCCCTCTGTCCCATGAAGGCCCATGATAACAACCTTACCTTTAAGGTCTTTCATGCCATCACCTAAGGATTGATACTTCACAGGAGACTTTGAAATAAATTCCACGGTAAATGCATCTTTATGCCCGGCCACTTCTTCTTTCGTAAGAAGATAAACTCTTCCATCTTTTGCAAGAAACCAAAGAGCAGCTTCAGGTAGCTGCCCCGAAATATTCTGAGCGGAGGCCATGGAAACCAGGCGCTCTTCTGAGTTTCCACCAAATAATATGACACTCTCATTAAATGTATAGTTCATGATATTTCCTAAAATATAGCGTCAAACCAAGGTTTCTTAGCTCTCTCATCACAATCAGAGACCCACAAATGTTTTACCTCAAGGTAAGCCTTAAGTCCTTCTTCACCCATTTCGCGTCCAAGGCCTGATTGCTTATAACCACCAAAAGGCATTCCCGGATTCAACAAATGATACTCATTAATCCAAACTGTACCTGTTTCAAGTTTTCTTGCAACATTTTTTGCACGTTCAGGGTTTTTGGACCAGACTGCCCCTGCGAGTCCATAGATAGATTTATTCGCCAGCTTCACGGCCTCGTCTTCATTCTTTACCGGAGTAATAGCGAGTACTGGTCCAAATATCTCTTCATTGAAAATTGTATTGTCCGGTGTAACTTCAAATAGTGTGGGTTTAATATAGTAGCCTTTATCAAATTCACCACCGGTTAGCCTGTCACCGCCAAAAAGTAATTTACCGCCATCTTTTTTAGCAGAGGCAATGTAACCAAGAATACTGTCTGCCTGCTTTTGATTAATGACAGGCCCATAACCGGTATTAGGGTCAGAAGGAAGTCCAACTTTTACATCAGCTATCCTGCGGAGCAAGGCTGCCTTGAATTCCGGATAAATTTTTTCCTCAACAAAGAGCCTGGTTCCTGAATCACATGCCTGTCCTGAGTGATAAAGGAAGGCATAGAGGGCCCCGTCCACGGCAATCGTAAGATCCGCATCGTCCAGCACGATATTTGCGGATTTTCCACCAAGCTCAAGCGAAAGGCGTTGAAGGTTCTTGCCTGCACCCTGCATGATCTTTCGGCCAACATTGGTTGAACCTGTAAATGCAACCTTCTTAACTTTTGGATTGTTAAGCAGGTATTCACCTTCTTTAGCTCCTCCAGTAATAATATTCACGACACCCTTAGGTAGTCCTGCCGCTTGCAGGATTTCTGCCAGAACCCCTGCCGTGACAGGAGTTTCCTGTGCAGACTTAAGCACTGTCGTACATCCCGAAGCAATGACCGGGCCTATTTTCCAGGCGGCCATAACAAGTGGGAAGTTCCATGGAATTATCTGGGCACAAACGCCTACAGGCTCATAGATTTTATAGTTATGTGAAAAACCAGCACGAGAGGCACCCTCGTCCTTGGTTTCAAACTGGAACTTACGAAGTTGCCCTGCCAGGACCTTAAAATAGGAAGCAGCATTGTGAATGTCTGCCTTCGCCTTTCTTAAGCATGAGCCTGAGTCTGCAATTTCAAGCTCAGTCAGTTCATTACGCCTTTCTTTCATCTTCTCTGAGATGGCCTCAAGAATATCAGCTCTTTTGTTCTGGTCCATGCCCCGCCACTCAGATGAATGAAAAGCTGCCTCTGCTGCATCAACAGCTGCATCAATGTCTTTTTCCGAAGGAAGGTAGACAGTGGCCACAGGTGCGTTGTTGGCCGGATTATGGGTCACAAACTTTTTTTCCGATGTCCGGAAATCTCCGTTGATAAAAAGCTTAACCTCTCTCATTGGATGCTCCTTAAATATGATTCAATTTAACTATTACAGTTGTTAGTTTTCCAGTCTTCTGGTCTTCCTGGGTGAGAGTGGCAGGCGCGCCATCCTTCACTATCACACTTCCTTCAGACACTTTTTCAAGGCTGAGTTTCACTTTTTGTACAACTTCAAAATTCACAGCATTCCACTTTTCATTTTTAGGCAGGTTTTCAGGCAGCCTCGGCTTTGACGGTACAGTTACATGAAATATTGAATCACCGGCCTGGAATGAATAAGTCTTGTCGTGTTCAACCTTCTGGTCGATTTTGATTTCGGTTTTTTCATATTTCAAAAGCCCCGTCATTTGCCAGCAGGCAAAAACAGGAGTGGTAATCATGAGTAAGATAACTGCAAAAGCTTTCATTTTGTAATCCTGATAGTGATAATTGAACCTGGCTGCCCCTCGTGCCCTTTGGCATATATCTCCCGTAGAACACCGGTTTTAATTTCATCATCGCCCTTTGTGACTTCTGTAATCACAGATCCCTTTTTCTCCTGCACGACATAAAACAAGGCACTCTCATCTTTTTTCAAAGGCTTGAGTGTCATTTTAAGAATGAATGTGCCCAGTGGAAAAACAACTTCCTTATTATGGTCAACCTTCTGCTCATACTTCCAGGTTTCCCCATCTATGCCGAGTTTCCCTTTAACCTTTAAAGCAAAGGCCGGAAAAGCAAGAGCAAGACTGAGTATGATAAGCAAAATTTTCATCGGCAATTCTCCACTGACAAGGCAATGCCTTGCCCTACACCGATACACATAGAAGCCAGACCCTTTTTAAGTTTTGGGTCGGCCTGCATCTGATACAGCATTGTTGTTAAGATTCTAGTGCCTGAAGCACCCAAAGGATGTCCAATGGCTATTGATCCACCATTACGGTTTATCTTCCCTGGATCGAGCTCCAGCTCTTTAATACATCCCAATGCCTGTACGGCAAAAGCTTCATTCAATTCAATAATATCAAAGTCAGAAACCTTATGACCAAAGCGGCTACATAATTTCCTTACGGCCCCAACTGGTCCAAGCCCCATTGTATTAGGATGAAGTCCATGAACAGCTCCACCAGTTACCATCGCCATTGGTGTTAGCTTATGTCGTTTCAGGAACTCTTCCGAACAAATGACAACCATACTGGCGCCGTCATTAATTGATGAACTGTTACCAGCTGTAACGGTGCCATCTTTTTTGAACGCAGGCTTAAGTTTAGCAAGTTTTTCAAGAGAGGTATCTGATCTTGGTCCTTCATCCGAATCTACGATGACCTGACCTTTCTTAGTTTCAAAAGTAATGGGAAGAATTTCTGATTTAAATTTGCCGGCCGCTTGTGCACTTACAGCTTTCTGGTGAGACTCAAGTGCATATTTGTCCTGGTCTTCGCGTGAGATATTATGCAGCTTCTGAATCTCTTCGGCCGTTTCTCCCATACCAAGAAGAGGAAACATCTGGGCCATCTTTGGATTTTCAAATCTCCATCCAATTGAGGTGTCCCAGATTTTTTGGGCACGATCAAAAGAGCTATTAGACTTGGACATTACATAAGGAGCACGTGACATGCTTTCCGCACCGCCTGCTATAAAGCAATCACCAATGCCTGCCTGAATCCTGCTATGGGCATCAATAACAGCATCTATGGATGAACCACAAAGGCGATTGATAGTAGTCCCTGGAATCTCAAGTGGGTACCCGGCCAGAATCAAGGACATGCGGGCAAGGTTACGGTTATCTTCTCCTGCCTGATTAGCACATCCAATAACAGTGTCGCTGATCTCTTTTAAATCGAACTTGGCAACCTTGGCATAATCCCGAAAAAGCTCACTGAGGAGGTCATCAACCCGTATCCCGGAAAGTGAGCCTCCAAAGGAGCCAATAGGGGTGCGTTTTGCATGAATAATGTAAGATTTTCCAGTCATATCCTATCCTTAATTGATCTGCAGGAATGCTAGCAACAAATACATGAAATGAGAAAACAAACGCTGCTATAGCGCTAGGTGTAATTGGTGTCAAAACGGCCCCTATATCTTATTCCCGAATAGCTGAATTTAATTGGCTTAAATGCTCAAATGTTCTAGAACAATCAGCCAGCTTCCTTAACATTGGATTAATAATGAAAAAGACCCTGTTGTTGTTATCTCTTATCGCTGGAACGGCCCATGCCTATGAAGCCCAGGTAAAGAAAGGTCAGTTACCTTCAACTCTGAATGCCATGATTGAAAAGGCCAACCAGGATACTGGTTTAGGTTTTAATGCAGCTAACTTCCTTAAGGTTGAAGAAAGAGAACTCGCTACCAGCAAGTTCACTATGTACATCCAGGTAAATTCAATGATCCCTGTTGCAAGAACTGCAATTAGAATGTGGAGCGATATTAAGACTGGAGAACTCATCCTTGGCGAAATGCACTTAAGTGATCTTGCAAAGAAAGATGAAAAGATCCTTGCGGCCAAATTTCAAAAGGCCCGTTTCACACCAGCGGCCATCAAGTCTAAGATCTTAGCTCAAGCAATCAACAAGCTTGTTGCTTCAGAAGTTTCCGGACATGGAACTGATAACCGCATTCTTGGAATGAAATCAAAGGATCAGTGGATAAATGGTGACCTGGTCCGTACTGTAGAAGTAAGAGGCAGAAGAGGTGTTCACTTCATTTCAATTTCCCTTCTTAAAAACAGAGTTGTTGGAAATGAGTATCAGGAATTTCCTCAATCTGAGCAGTTCCATACACTCAAGGCAAATGTATTTCCCATCTACGAAGAAGTTGAAGGTACGAGCCAGAAACTTGACTATGAAGTTCGCGAATTAAAATACATCAGCACCCAAGTGAGAGAGGGCGGTCCGAAGCCACTTGGAAAACTGACTGATGAGAAATTTCCTGAAAGCCGTTACAGCCCAATCCTGGCCGAAACAGTTGTTGGAGAGATGTACGGACTCTGGTCTGAAGCATCTATGCGCAAGAAAGTGGAAACAAGTGTTAATGAATTGCCATTAAGGGCCAATGGTCCTGAAGGTGTCCTTCTCCAGGGTAAATTTGCCACAATTAACCTTCACCCAGGTGTTAAGGAAGCATTCCCGGAAATTAATTTCAAGCTTGACCCTAGTGTAAACCACTTGATCAGCTGGACTCAAGGCGAAGATGGGGCCTATGTTGCCCGTCCAATTAGTGGTCTTCTTGGTAAGAAAGTAGAATCTCAGGAAGAACTCTTAACCAGAATTCCAGTACGCCTCGCAGATCACAATACTCTTTCTTATATCAATGGTGGATTTGATGAAGTTCAGGTTTACTACGGTGTAACAGTACTTATGGAAGCCCTTGCAGAAATGGGTTTCACTGATCCGGAACTTAGCTCTCAGCCGTTCCACGCTTTTCTTTATGACCCAGATATCTCTATGAAAGATAATGCTTACTACTACGACAACACAATTAACTTCACGACCTATAATCCAGGCACCCCAAACCTCGCCCGTGACAATCCTACTATCTGGCACGAACTTGGTCACGGAGTTATGGATCGCTTGATGGGCGCTCACCTGGGCTTTGCAGGGACTAAAGGCGGATACGGCGGACTTTCTGAAGGTATGGCCGATTTCGTAGCTATGCTGGTTGTTGAACACCAGACTTCAGGAGCTGCTTTTCCTGGTAAGGAAGATTTCAGGATCATGAACCAGACTGGTTTCTACCTTACTAATGAGTTTCACGATGAAGGTGAAGCGTACGGTGGAGTTATGGCCGATATGCTTGCAAAGGTTCTTGCTACTGAAGGTAAGCAAGGTCTTCATGCTTTCACAGACCTTACCCTCGAAGCTATGCGCTTAACTCGTAACCACCCGGCCCTAAGTGCACGTGGATGGTTTGAACATATGATTCTTGCGGATGAACTTGGTTCTGCTGTTCGTGCCCCTGGCCAGTACAGTGAGCTTATGGCAAACGCTTTGAGTGCTAGAAATTTTGCATTCTCTTCAGAATTTGCACCAGCAACGATGAAGCTCACTTTCGGTACAACTGAGCTTACAAATGAATCACCTGCAAGCCGTGAGAAACCTCTTACTCCATGTGATGCAAGTGGCACTGTTGGTTTTGATCTTAAGCTGAAACTGACGTCAGGTGACTCTCAGTTCATTACTTTCCCGGCCATTGTTAAAGTTGAATTCAAGAAGGGTGCCCTTCAGGGTGCTATCAAGTGGGAAGGCGAAGAAAGCAATCCTACTGTATACGAAGTTTCTTCAGCAGAAGACTTGTTAACAATTCCAGTTAAGGCCTCTATGGATTGTGAAACAGTTAACCAGCCGGATGGAAGCTGTAAGGACTATGCTTATGTCCAGGTCTTCAATCAGGGCGATGCAAAGCCAAGAGCTAAGAAACGTTTCTATTTAAAGCTTAATAAAGCAGAATGCGCAGCTAAATAAATGAAGAAGCCCCGAAAGGGGCTTTTTTTTATTCAGATAAAAGAGAAGAGGGAAGATAACGTTTATCATTAGTCTTAAGCAAAAGTTCTTTCAGAAGAGTTTGCACATAGGTCTCTCGTCCTGTGGCCCATTCAAAAGGTCCCTTAGGATAATTAACACCAAACTTCATGGCCCGATCAATATCGTCTTTAGTTGCAACGCCTTCAGCAAGTGCAAAGAAGGCTTCATTAATGATTTGTACAATGGTCCTGGGAAAAATAAAGCCACAAGAGACAATAGTAGTCTCAACCGGTGTAAAGCCCAGCTGGACAAGTTTTGAAAGAACCCTGGGATCCTTTTTCTTAAAATGAATTTCCATCTTTTTTTCTTCATCACAGAAAAGTGCGGCAAAAGAACCTTGAAGTTGGGGGAATTCACCATAAAATTCTGCAGGATCATAACAAGTAAGATCCATAAAGACCTTCTTATCGGCATGTTCCCGAAGCCAGGCCTTCTTCTGGTCTTTGGTACCAAACCCAAAGTTAATGATGATGTCCTCAAATAAGACGTTAGTCATACTTATAGTATCCACGTTTAGTTTTCCGCCCGAGTCGTTTTTCATCTACCATCTTCTTCTGGAGAACATGCGGAGCAAATCGCGGCTCCTTGTTATAAGCTTCCCAGACTGAGCAGGTGACAGAGTAGTTGACATCTATGCCTATGAGGTCCATCAGTTCAAAGGGCCCCATTTTAAATCCACCAATTTCTTTAAGGATGCGGTCAACTTCTTTCATTTTTTCTTCGTTGTCTTCATCAACTATCCGTAGTGGCTCTCCATAAAAATTCCGGGCCACACGATTGACTATAAAGCCTGGTGAGTCCTTGCACATGGCAGGCTTCTTACCTTTGCTCTCAAACCATTTATAAAGATCCTGACACAAGGCTTGATCAGTTTCATTCCCCTTTATGACTTCTACTAATCGCATGATGGTTGCAGGATTAAAAAAATGAAGGCCTACAAATCGGTTTTTTCTTGCTGGCCCAACAGCTTCGCTTAGTAATGTAATAGGGAAGCTGGATGTATTTGAAGCAATTATAGTCTTGGCAGAAAATTGCTGATCGAGTTTCTTGAACAGGTCTTTTTTAACATTAACATCTTCAATGATGGCCTCAATAATAAGATCAGCATTTGGTGACACTTCTGCCAGTTGCTTTACTCCCAGAAGCTTTTTCATCTGATTCACCTGGCAGGAAGTGAGCTTTTCCTTCTCAACCAGCTTATCCCATGAAGAGTGTATGGATCCTTGTGCCTTTTTTAATTGTTCATCAGAATTATCAACGAGCTCAACAAAGCACATTTGCTGGGCAAACCATTGAGCAATGCCAGAACCCATGGTTCCGGCACCGATTACAACAATCCTTTGGAGGTCTAGGTTAGGCATAGACACATTCATTAGGCTGGGCGGCTTCATTGTAATCAGGAACTTTGAGGCCCCATTCAGCACACTTCTCAGTAATCTCTTTCACAAATGCATCTCTTACCTGGGCATTTGTCCGTGTCTTCAGTCCAAGCTTTAGATATATATCGTTAGTTGCACCGGAAGATTTTCCAAATACGTTCATCACTCTTGGCCACCAAAGATCCAGGCGGCTCTGTAGAAACTTATTTTTTTCAGGATTTGTTGCCATCTCTTTAACTGTCTTATCCCCATGGGCAAGGTGCATATGCTCTTCCTTGCAAATCGTTCCAATGGCGTTCTTCCACGGTGTAAAACTTGATTCAAGTGTATCTTCCAACTGATGACCAGCGGCCCTATCCATCAGGAAGTTAAACAGGCAGAAGTCTTCCCAGTGAGTAATAGGATAATAAAATATATTCACTCGACGATCTTTCTTCGCCCTTGAAAAGCCAATGTTGGCCGTATCATCAGGTATACGCCAGTCAAACTCATGCTTGAGCATGTGCTCATGAGTCTTCTCACCCAGGTCATCAAGGATCTTGTAGATCACATGAGCGTGGCGCATTTCATCTTTTACAATTTGGGCCACCAGCACGCGCTCATGAGCATTAGGAGCTTTAGCGATCCATGGCATGTAGCCAAGGCCACCAGCATATTCAGAATCCGCCTGCATCCAAAGAAGGTTTAGCAGGTTTTTCCGGTAAATTTCCGGCATTTCATCTTTCGCATCAAAGGTGCGGCCATTCTTGATTTCTTCAAACAGCTTAAGATCTTCTTTTGTATATTCGCGCATGGATTACTCCTTATTAAATACCCTTAAATTGTGGTTTACGTTTTTCCATGAAGGCCGTTACCCCTTCCTTATAATCCTGGGAAAAACCAAGGAATCGCTGGACATGCTTTTCACGTTCAAGCACTTGACCCAGTTCTTTTTCATTCGCAAACTGAAGGTTTTTCTTAACCATCTTAACCGATAGGGGAGCGAGAGCATTTACTTCCGCTGCCATTTCGAGTGCTGTTGTAAGACAATCTTCAGCTATACGACTAATGAAATTATACCTCTGCATGTCCTCTGAGAGAAGGGGCTTGCCGAGCAGTGCAAATTCAAGGGCTTTGGTGTATCCCATTTGTCTAACCAGCATAAAACTCATACCAGCATCAGGTGCCAGTCCAATCTGACTAAAGCCAGAGATGAACCTGATTCCCGGTGCTGCCACCTTCAGGTCACACGCAAGTGCTACTGAAAGTCCTGCTCCTGCACATACACCCAGGATCGCTCCAATGACTAATTTCTCAGAATTTCGAATGGCATCAATTAATGGATTCCACTCAGTTTCGATTGTATGGCCAATGTCTACAGGACCCTTTGTCGCATCGACAGATCGGTCATTCAAATCCTGACCTGAACAAAATGCTTTTCCTTCGGCCGTTAGGATAATAGAACGTACAGTTCCGTCCTTGTTTGCTTCACGAATTCCATCAATAATATCCAGTTTGCCCTGAACATTGAGGGCATTATAAACCTGCGGCCTGTTTATAGTGATGATAGCAGTACTATTTTTTACTTCGTACTTGATAGTCTCGAAACTTTTAGTTTCCTTCATACTTCGGCTCTCTTTTTTCCATGAAAGCTTTCATGCCTTCTTTCTGGTCCTTTGATGCGAAGGTCAGATAAAAGTTTCGTCTTTCATATTCCATTCCATCGCGAAGGGATGTTTCAAAGGCAATATTAACTGCTTCTTTTGCAAGCTTCACTGCCACTGGAGCTCGGTTAGCAATCACTTTTGCAATCTCAAAAGTTTCCTGCATAAGTGTCTCAGCGGGAACTACTTTTGCGACAAGACCAACACGCTCAGCTTCAAAAGCATTCATAGTTTCGCCCGTGAGAACTGCCAGCATGGCCTTGGATTTTCCAATGGCCCGGGTAAGACGTTGAGTCCCACCAGCTCCAGGAATAGTTCCAATCTTTATTTCCGGCTGGCCAAACTTTGCACTATCTCCAGCAATGATAAGATCGCAGGACATCGCCAGCTCACAACCGCCACCTAATGCAAAACCATTAACCGCCGCAATGATAGGCTTGGAAATGAGATGCATTTTTTTCCAGGTACGAAAACGATTATCATTAATTTGATCTATCGGACTGGCCTCGGCCATCTGACCTATATCTGCCCCGGCTGCAAAGGCCCGGTCATTTCCCGTAAGAAGAATAACTCTCACATCCTTATCATCTTCCAGGACAAATAGAGCATCTACGAGTTCTTTCATCAGATCCGTGGACAAGGCATTAAGCACCTTAGGACGGTTAAGCTGGATTAAGGCGATGTGCTGATGATCCCGATAGGTTTTCGAGACCAGGATATTTTCATAAGTATTCATGCTTATGCTTTAACGATTTTTTCTTCCGCAAAGTGAACCGACACAGAGTCGCCGGCAAATTTCATGGCATCCTTGCCAGATTCCATCATTTCCGGAGTTTTCATGGCAGCTTTCCATGCATCCTTATTCTCAAAGCACATCTCTGCAACCATGTGCAGGTTTGAAGCACCAGTAGGCCCGCCAAAAATTTTATTGCTTCTTAGTTCTTTAATTCCAGGAATACGCATACAGATTGGAGTGTGAACATTTGTATAATGCTCCTCAAATTTTGCCTTGGCAGCATCATCAGCAGGAACTTTATAGACAGCTATAACTTTGAACATATTAACCCCTTGCATTAAGTAAACCTATTATCGTTCTAGACGATACTTAGTTTCCCTAGGGGATGTCAAAAATTTGCAGTGAGATTAACCGAATCTTCCCTCAATATAGGCGCCGGTTCTAGCTTCTTTAGGGTTAGAGAATAAGGTTTGTGTTGGGCCCATTTCAATGAGCTCGCCCATATACATGAAGATAGTCTCATCTGAAACGCGCTTTGCCTGATTCATAGAGTGAGTCACGATGATTATGGAGTAGTCCCTCTTCAAATCCTTGATCAGGTTTTCAATCGCCTCAATTCCTGCAGGATCCAGGGCCGAACATGGCTCATCAAGTAGAAGAAGCTTTGGTTTTAATGGCAATAATCGCGCAATGCAGAGTCGCTGCTGCTTTTCAAGGCTTAAACTTAATGCAGGGCGACCCAATTGATCTTTAAGATCGTCCCAAAGTCCAACGCGCTTAAGGGCGGATTCTACCATTTCATCTAATAATGCTTTTGTGAGGTGATTAATATGAGTTTTAGCGCCAAATACCACGTTTTCATAAATGGATAGAGGCAAAGGATTTGGTTTCTGAAAGACCATACCAATTTCTTTGCGCAAGATAGGTAATGAAGCTGAAGGGTGATAAATGTCACTCCCAAAAACTGAAATACTTCCATTATGTGATACTTCGCCGGCACGCTCATTAATTCGGTTAAGGCACTTTAGGAAAGTACTCTTTCCACATCCAGAAGGACCGATAAGGGCCGTGATCTTAAAAGATGTAATATTGAATGTCAGGTCTTTCAGCGCCTGAAAGTTGCCATACCAAAAACTAAATTGATTAACGTTCACTGCTACATATTTCATAATTTAACCGAATAAACCTTCGATATAATCTTTTGTTCTCGAATCTTTTACCTGACCACCGAAAATTTTCGAATTACTGTCCAGATCAAGAATTTGTCCATGAAGCATCATGGCCGTCCTATCTCCCAGGCGCTTGGCCTGGTTGATCACGTTTGTGACCATCACAATTGTAATGCTTTTTTTAAGTTCATGTAAAACAGCTTCAATCTTCATTGTAGTAACCGGATCAATTGCAATGGAGAATTCATCCAGGCATAAAACTTCTGGATGGTGGGATAAGGCGCGTGCAATAGTCAGGCGCTGTTGCTGTCCACCCGACAACTTTGTTGCAAGTGTATCCAGTCTGTCTTTTACTTCATCCCAGAGAGCCGCTTTTCTAAGCGAGTCTTCCATTATTGAATCAAGTTCGGCCTGGTCTTTACAACCGGCCATCCTTGGAGCGTAAGTTGCATTCTGCCTGATAGTCATTGGCAGTCCTACAGGAAGAGGTGAAACCATTCCAATCCTACGACGAAGGAAAGTAGAATCCTCATCATCATAAATACTTTCACCATCCAGCTTGATGTCGCCAGAAAGCTTCACTTCATTGTTAAAGTCAGTCATGCGGTTCAAAGCTTTAAGAAATGAACTTTTACCCGAGTTTGCCGGGCCAATTATGGCCAGCACTTCATTCTGGTAAATGTCGATATTCAGATCCTTGATAACAGTATGAGGACCATAACCGAGAGTCAGATTCTTTACTTCAATTTTTTTGATCATTTACCACTTCCTCTTAGTTCTGAAGTAGCTACGAAGTACGACTGATACTGAGTTCACTGAAAGAATTAAAAGGATAAGTACCAGGGCAGTTGCATACGGATAAGCTTCCGGCATTCCGACAACCTGAGTAGAAATTGTAAAGAGGTGCATAGATAATGACATACACTGGTCAAATACGCTTTGAGGCAAAAATGGAAGATAAAAGGCAACACCCGTAAAAAGGATCGCTGCAGTTTCACCGGCCGATCTACCAACTGAAAACACCAGGCCAGTGAGAATTCCCGGTAATGAGTTTGGCAGGACGATGTAGCGAATAGTCTGGAGCTTACTGGCACCGACGTTCCATGAAGCTTCACGATAAGATTGCGGTACTGATTTCAGGGATTCTAATGTTGATGTAATGATGACCGGGAGGTTCATTACAGCAAGTGTAAATGAGGCAGCAAGAATACTTGTTCCCATATTCATAAAGAGAACGAACGCCCCTAAACCAAAAAGGGCATGAACAATACTTGGAACTCCTGCCAGGTTAAGAATGGCCAGGCGAATTATCCTGGTAAGTGCATTGTCTGCGGCATATTCAGAGAGATAGATTGCTGCCAAAACACCAAGTGGACAAGATACTAAAATACTTATTCCAACTAACCAGAACGTCCCGATTATTGTTGGGAATATTCCACCTGCAGTCATTCCAGACTTTGGATCCTGTAGAAGAAAGTCCAGTGAAAGAGCTGGATATCCTTTAACGAAAAGCCAAAGTATGATGGCCAATGCTGGAAGAAAGAGCAGGAATGTAACTGTACTCAATAGACTTTTGAATTTCTCTTCGCGAATTTGCTTGTTGATGAGGTTGTTTGTTACTCGGAACATCATTTTTTGCTCCTGCCTCTAATGAGGTAGTCTGCAGATAGATTGACGACAAATGAAATGCAAAAAAGGGCCAAACCGATAACAAATAAGGCCTGGTAATGCTCGCCACCCTTCGGGGATTCACCCAGCTCAGCGGCAATTGTCGCTGTAAGGGTACGGGCCGGATCAAATAGACTCTTTGGTATTTGAATGGAGTGTCCAGTGGCCATTAAAACTGCCATTGTCTCTCCCAAGGCCCTACCAACACCAAGAAGGGCAGCTGCCATTAAACCGTTTTTTGCGGCCGGGAATAGAACTCTGGTTGCAATTTCCCACCTCGTGGCCCCCATTGCTTCAGCTGCTTCACGGTAAGTCTCAGGTACAGCACGAAGAGCATCTTCACCAACAGATACAATCAATGGCAAGGACATAAGGGCAAGTATGATTGAAGCATTCAAGACGTTGAGACCAATTGGAACTTTGAACAGGCTGATAATCAATGGATTGATCATCATTATTGCAACAAATCCCCACACAACAGAAGGAATGGCAGCAAGGAATTCAATAAGGATCTTATAAATTTCTCGCATCCGTGGATCACAAAATTCGGAAATATAAAAGGCACAGGCCAGTCCCAGGGGGACAGCAATCAGCATGGAAAGGCATGTAACAGCAAGTGTGCCTGCAATTAGGGATAAAATTCCATAACTAACTTTGTTAACCGATGCTGGATTCCAGTTCGTGGAAAAGAAAAACTCACTGAACTCAAATCGGTTAACCAGGAAAGGAAATGCTTCTTTTGAAATAAAAAACAAGATCGCCAGAATTAAGACAATAGAGCTATAACCACCAGCTTTGATGACAAACTCAATAGCCTTTTCGGCTTTTGGCTTGCTTCTTTTTCTGTGGCGCCACTCCATAGGGACTGGTACCTTTTTGGTTAAATTGTCTTCCATAAAGCTACTTTTTTGGAACCGGTACAAATCCCGATTTAATAATTATTTCTCTTGCAGCATCACCTTGTATCCAATCCATATATGCCTTAACTTCCGGTGTAGGCGTCCCGGATATGTACATGTATAATTCACGTGCAATCGGGTATGTTTTGTCTGTAGCTGTTTCAAGCGTTGGTTTAACACAATTTGCATCTTTTGTCTTAGAAACACAAAGGGCTTTTACACCTTGTGTAATATATCCCATGCCAGCGTACCCGATAGCACAAGGTGTTTTTTCAACCAGGTCTACACCTTCTCTTGAACCATTCAGGTCCATTGAACCTTGTTTAAAATCTGTCTTAGTTCCAAGTACAGCTTCGCGGAAATACTCATATGTGCCTGAATTTGATTGTCTTGAAACCCGGATAATCTTGTTGTCCTGACATCCCGGAACTACTAATCCTGGTTTAACATCGGACCAGGTATTACATTTTCCATCTTGACCATAAATGCAAGCGATCTCTTCAAGGGATAATCCCTCAAGGGTATTACTAGGGTGAACGAATACGGCCAAAGCATCTAGACCAACAACAAATTCCTGAACTTCTTTACCTGAATTTTTGAGGGCCTGTGCCTTTTCTTCATCTTTTATTGGCCTGGAAGAATTTGCAATATCAACTGTACCGTTAATCAATGCAGCGATACCCGTTCCAGATCCACCACCAGAAACAGCAAGTCCTACCGCTGGAACTATCTTCTGATATTCTTCTGCCCATGCCTGAGCAAGGTTTACGATGGTATCTGAACCTTTGTTTTGTATGATTTTATGTTCGCGCTTTGAGCAACTGATAACTGCAAAAATCAAAAGAAATGCCACTTTCATATCCGTATCCTTTTTTAATGTCTTATTGGTGCCATCATAGAGGCTAACAAAGAAACTTTCGAGGGGAGTATGTAATCTTAACCAAGTCTTAACTTTCAAGAGGTTTTAATTAACATGCGAAAGAGAATAGTCTATAAAGTCATATGGTTACCACCCAACTGATTATTCTTTGTTTGGCCTCATTTGGCGCCGGATTTGTCGATTCCCTAGTGGGTGGAGGTGGGTTAATTCAACTTCCTGCGTTGATGTTGGTTTTGCCCTTCCAACCAGTGATAACTTTGCTTGCTACCAACAAGCTTGTTTCTATAACTGGAACTGCGGTCTCAGCATACCGCTTTTCACGCCATATCCTTTATATCAACTCAATAATCTTCCCGGCCATTGCCTCTGCTTTTATTGCCTCCTGGTCAGGTGCTTATGTTGTTACATTAGTAAGTAACGATTTTTTAAAGCCACTACTCATGATCCTGTTGTTTCTAGTATTTCTTACAACTATCAGAAATAAGAACTTTGGAATTCTGGATCATGATCCCGACGTGAAAATACCTCTATGGAAACCAATCTTAATCGGAACTGTCTTAGGATTTTATGATGGGTTTTTCGGGCCAGGTACGGGCAGCTTTCTCATCATTGCGTTTGTTGGCGTGCTTGGGATGACTTTTGTTCAGGGCTCGGCCTATGCAAAGATAATAAATTTAACGACCAATCTTGCGGCAATATTACTTTATATCTGGAAAGCAGATTTTTTATTTCAATATGCCATACCTATGATCGTATTTAATGTCGGAGGGGCCCTGGTTGGAGTTAGGCTTGCAGTTTTAAAAGGCAATGAATTCGTAAGAGGTATGTTAAGAGGGATAGTTTGCTTAACCATTCTCAAACTCGGCTATGACGTTTTCAAGGCTTATTACTTAAGATAACCACGCTGCATCTGATCCCGCTCGATAGCGTCAAATAAGGCCTGGAAATTACCATTCCCAAATCCCCAGTGATTTTTCCTTTGAATGTACTCAAAGAACAATGGGCCAACACAAGTCTTGGAAAAAATCTGAAGCAAGTATCCTTCAGGATCTCCGTCGACCAGCAATCTAAGTTTTTCAAGAACTTTTAAGTCTTCTGTTACCTTAAACGGACGATCTGGGATGGCGTCGTAATATGTAGAGGGCACATCCAGAAACTCAATATTACGAGAGCGTAGTTCAGCAACAGTAGAAATGATATCAGGGGTCATCAGGGCTATATGCTGGACTCCCGGGCCTTTGTGCACATCCAGGAATTCCTGAATTTGTGACTGTCCACCTTCGCGTTCAGGTTCGTTGATCGGAATGATGATGGAATTATCCGCAAGCTGGACAACTTTGGAGTTTAGCCCTGTCTTGGAACCTTTGATGTCAAAGTAGCGTGTTTCAATAAATCCATATGTTCTCTTATAAAACTCCACCCAATGTTCCATCTGTCCTTTCGGCACATTGTTAGTCAGGTGATCAATTCTTAGTACTCTGGTACTTAAAGGCTTGTCAGTTGATTCGTCTTTGACACTTTTAAATCCCGGGCGGAACTCAGTTGTTGGACGTTCTACAAATTCATTGATGACATCTCCGAAACCCTGTATGGAAGCAGTTTTTGTCTTTCCAGCCGCTGTTTCCTGGATTCTTAAGTCCTGAACAAGTTTTGCTCCATTTTTGAGTGTCACTTCAAGTGCCTTCTCTACATTTTCAACTTGAAAGGAAATCTTACTTACTCCTTCACCATGGGTTCTGTGATATTGGCGGGCGAGACATCTCTCATCAGTTGAAGTCTTAATTAAGAAGCGGGCCTGGCCTTGAGTATAGAGTCTTGATTGCTCAGTCTGCGCTCTAAGGATGAAACCCATTGTTGTGAAGAGCTTCACAGTTGATGAGTCCAGGCTCGCAACCGCGAATTCAAGGTGGTCTATACTTTTTAATCCCGCTGGATTTTCAGTCACATTATCTCCTGGTAGTCGGGCGACTTGGTGGAGACTTTTTCTTTGGTCCCTGATGCCCTGACAGCTGAAAGCAATCATCTATCGTGATTGGGAAAAAGTAATCGGCTTCTTCGCGCAATACACCTGCGGTAGTAGATTCTACTGCTGCAATTTCTACACGCACACCTTCAGACTTCAAATGCCTGACTAGTTCCACATAATCTGAGTCACCGGACAAAATAATAATAGCATCTACTTTGCTCGCCAATTGAGTAGCGTTAATGCTTAAGGGAATGTCAGCAGACTTATGACAGGGCCGCACAGATCCGAAGTAATTTTCATGAAGTCTTTCCGCTAACTTAGAAGAAATATTTTTACCTTCGCGAAAATAGATAAGGCGATTGAGACCACGGTTTCTTAAAAGTTTGGGAATCAACACATCAAAGTTGATCATGATACTTTGGCTTTTATGCTCACCTTCAAGGGAGCGTTCAATATTGTTGCCATCAACGAGGATTGCCACAGATTGAGAGATGATTATGTTAGCTTTTTCTTTTTCTTCCATTATTTGATCCTTGATTCAATTTTTGCCATTTGCCCATATTAAAGAGGAAAGGTATAACGATAGGAGCATTACAGAGGCGAATATACAATGAGCTATAAGATTCTCAATGGCAACGAATTACTCATCCAGGGAGCCTTGGAAGCGGGGTTTCATCTCTATACCGGATATCCTGGTTCTCCTCTGGCAGACTTCTTTAATATCTTGTATGAAGACAAAGATGAGATGCATAAAAAAGGCATCCGAGTTGTTATCGCAAATTCCGAGGCCAATGCTGCTGCTATGGCCTCTGGAGCGAAGATGGCGGGCCAGAATGTTTTGGTTGCTATGAAGTCAATGGGTTTACATGTTGCTTCAGACGCTTTGTCTGTGGGTAACTTTGCAAATCCCGGTCAGGAAGTTGATGGAAAAAGACCTGGAGTTGTCGTTGTAGTAGGGGATGATCCCTGGTCTATTTCTACTTCAACACCTGCTGATTCACGTTATCTGTTTAAGCACTTACATATTCCATTCCTTGAACCTTCAACTCCCCAGGAACTTAAAGACTGGATGGCGATGGCCCTGGAACTTTCTCAAAATAGTTCCGTCTATGCTGGAATTCTGCTTACTACATTTATGGCAGAGGGCGGAGGACGAGTTGAAATAGGTGAAGAGAAGAAAGTCGATCATGAACTTGTGACTCTGAATCCTAAGGACTTTAATCTTACTACCAACGTGATGGTACCACCAAATTCTCTTGTGGCCGACAAGGACATGATCCTGAGGCGTTTTCCTAAAGTACGTGAAGCTTTAAAGATGTTAGCACTTGATCAGGTCTTCGGAGACTTACTTTCCGAAACTGGAATTATTGCAAGTGGTGGAGTTTTTGAAACCTTAAAACAAGTGCTGGAAGAATCCGGCCTGATTGAACGTGTTTCACTTTACAAGGCAGCTTCCGCCTATCCACTTAATGAAGCGCAGTTAGTTCCTTATCTTAAAGGTCTCAAGACTCTTATTGTAGTGGAAGAAAAACGCGGATTCCTTGAAGGCGAGATTAATGAAGTTGTCTTAAAGCATTCGCTCACTCTTCAACTTTTCGGCAAGGAATTTAAGACTGGCGAGAAATTCGTACCTGGTTTTCCTGCTTTTGGTGGTCTTTCCTATGAAATCATTTATAAACAAATCAACCTGGTCCTTGATATCCTCGAGTGGAACAAGGATGGAGATGATTGCCATAAAGCTTTGCCAGATTCACTCAAGATGACATTGAATGTGCCAAGGCGTCTTCCTACTTTCTGCCCAGGTTGTCCACATCGTGAAACCTTAAGCATCATGAAGGACGTCCGTGCTGTTCTCGATGGAAAAGATATCAATCTCATCTCTCACGGCGATGTAGGCTGTTACTCCCTTTCCTTCCTTGAACCATTCAAGGAAATGCATGACCTCTCAGCAATGGGACAAGGCGGAGCCTTGGGAGCAGGCACAGATCTGTTCACGACCAATCCCTCTGTCGTCTTAATGGGAGATTCAACTTTTTTCCATTCAGGCATGATTTCAATTTCAAATTCAGTCCAGATGGGTCACAACATCACCTACATTTTGCTCGACAATGATAATACTGCCATGACAGGCCATCAAGTTACTCCCCGTTCAGGACTCTCAGTAGAGGGAGACGTCCGGCCAAGACAAAACATGCTGGATGTGGCCCGCTCCCTGATGGTGTCTGAGGCCATTGAAATTAATCCGTCAGATCGCTATTTTTATAAAAACCTCTTGCTCAAGATGGTTCAGGAGCCTGGAGTAAAAGTCATTGTATCCAATAAAGAATGTGGCCTTACCTTTCATGGAAGAAATAAACGGGACGAGAGAAAACTATTTGCCAAGGGCGAAACCCAGAGTGAAAGGCATTTCTACCAGATAAATACCCTGGCCTGTGAAGATTGCAGGGCATGTGTTGATATGACCGGTTGTCCGGGTCTCTCACAGACTTTTGATGCTTATGGAACGAAAGTGAACATTGATCCACAGATATGTGTTTCAGATTCTTATTGTACCAAGATCAAGGCATGTCCAAGTTTTGAACTCGTTAAAGTTTACGATTATCATCCTACGAAATATCAAGCCCCCATAGACTTGAAAAAAGAAGCTGTTAACCTTACCAGTCCATCTCCTGTTAAAGATCTTGAAAGCGTTGCCCTCGGTTCAGACTTCAGGGCCATTGTCATCGGAGTAGGTGGATCAGGTGTAACAACTATATCAAGGGTCCTGGCAGAGGCAGCAACCGATATGGCCGGAAGGAATGACCTCGACTTTAAGTTTGTAGACCAGAAAGGACTTGCTCAACGAAATGGTTCAGTTACTTGTCACGTAAGCATTTTTAGTCATAAAAAATCCCATGGACCCCTGGTCCCCATGGGAACGGCAGATATTGTTGTTTCACCAGATCTTTTAGAGGGCGCTCGTGCCCTGGAATATCTTTCACCAACTGGCACACTGATCATTGATTCAGATTATCAAGTCCCTCTCTCCATCTTGCTTGATCGCGGAATCGAGTCCGATGTGGTGACCGCAAAGGACCTGCAGGCAGAGTTAATTGAAAAATTAGGCGACAGGCTCATCATGGCCCCTATGAAATCCATTTGCTTTGAGCGTTTCCAACGTCCGGTATATTCTTCTGCCATGATTTTAGGCATTGCTTATCAGGCAGGGAAACTTCCATTTTCAATCAGTGATCTCGAGAAGGCTTTTGCGAGTGCAGTACCTAAAGCCGAATTTAACCAGAACTGGCAAGCGTTCATACTAGGCCGAGAGTGGTATTCCGGTAGTTCAACCAAAGTTGAAACAGGTAAGCTGGAAGTAGGTTACGATATGGGTCTTATCAAGCAAAGTGTGATGCTTGCGACTTATCCATGGCAGAACAAGGACAAACTTGTAAATCTCTGGAGAAGTTACACCAACATGCTGGCCCTTCGCTTTGCCCGGATTCCTGAAGCCCATCTGGCCCAATACGTGCATGATCTTATTGTCTATGACCAAGGCCGGTTATTGCCTGAGTTTTACGAAAAAACATCTGAAATAAAAACGATGTATCAGGAAAATGAACATGCCATTGCCCTTCGTATACTGGCCAAGACTTATTGGATAAAAGATGAAGTCTTCGTTTCACATCTCATGATCTCACCCATAAAGACGGCCCAGGATAAGCAACGTTATGGCAGCATAGGCACAAGTTATAAAGTTGTTCATATTAATCGCCCGGCCTTCGTTGTGATGGGTAAGAAAATCGAATTTGATTTTTCTCCCCGTTCATGGATGTTAAAAGTCATGCGCCATTTGCGCTCTCTCCGTCTTCTCATGCCTTCTTGGCACAAAACGGAAAGAAAAATCGCCTGTGACATCAGAATAGAGCTGATGAGTAAGGCCCTTACACCTAAGAGGCTAAGGGAGCTGGATAATGTAAAAGGTTACCGAGAGATTCGCTACCAGTCCGCTAAAAAACACCTAGGACATCTATGAGTAAGATTATCGATGCAGTTTCAATAGTTCTTACCTGTGGAGATGAGATATTTGCCATTCAAAGACAGAATTTCCTCAAGGCATTCCCTGGATATTGGGCCTTCCCAGGTGGGAAGGTAGAAATAGAAGATGAAAGCTTTGTCCTTAATCATCCTTTACTCAAAGGGATTGATGCCCGTCTTTTTGGCGCTGTCGTACGCGAGGGAAGGGAAGAGCTTGGGATAGACATCGGTGAAGAAATACAGGCCGGCCGGGTAGAGGAAGTGAATTACCTCGGCCTTGCAGTTACCCCGGATTTCAACCCTTATCGTTTTGCTACTTATTTTTTCAAGATTCATTTTAAGGAAAAAGTTCCCTTTGTAGTTGATCGCAATGAAGCAAAACATGCTTACTGGACCAGTTCCGCTAAACTCCTCCAGACTTATGATGAAGGAAGGCTGCTTGCAGTACCTCCAGTAATAAAAGTCATTGAGACTCTAGGCAAGGACCCTTTGGTCAAACAAATCAAGGATCTTAATTTTGATTATGATTCCTCAAAATATGTTCCTTATATAGAGTCTCTGAAATCTGTGCGCCAGATTATGCCGCTTTCCCATACATTGCCCCCTGCAACCAGGACTAATGCCTTTTTGATTGGAGATGGTCCTTCACCCAAGATCCTCATAGATCCCTCTCCCAAAGATGACATTGAATACGAGAAGTTCAAAAATACGCTTAACCTCTTTGGTGTTGATAAGATAATGCTGACTCACCACCATCCTGATCATCATGAAAGATCAGTGAAACTAGCCAGGGAATTTAAAGTACCAATGCTCATGAGTGAATATACAAAAAATCGTCTCATGCAGGAAAATCAGAGTTATTTTGATGATATTGAAGTCAGCTTAATCAAAGAAGGCGACACGATAACAAAATGGCTTGGTCAGGATCTTATAGTATTTGAAGTTCCCGGACATGACGAAGGTCAACTGGCAGTTGCACCCGCCGACTCTAGCTGGTTTCTTGCCGGAGATTTATTTCAGGGTGTAGGCACAGTGGTCATTGGCGGTGAAGAAGGGGACATGAGCAAGTATTTCGCGACCCTTGAAAAAGTCATCCTTATGAATCCAAAGGTGGTCTTTCCTTCACATGGCATCGGTCTTGGTGGAGTAGCGATCATTGAACGCACCCTTGAGCATCGAAGAGTGCGTGAAAATCAAATCCTGGTTCTCCACTCTGAGGGTAAGACAGAGAAAGAAATGTTAAAGATTATCTATGCAGAAGTTCCAAAGGTACTTTGGCCTTATGCCTTAATGAACATTGAAAAACACATGATAAAGCTTAAGCAAGAAGGCAAAGTCTGAGCTGGTTGTAAAAAAAGTGAAAAAAAAAGCAGGGCATCTTGCCCTGCTTTTAAGAAAGGAACTTATTAATTCAAATGCGTTTGATGAATATACAAACGAAATATTTTGTCTTTACTTCTTCGGATGGCGAAATTCCCAGTTTCTTTTTGTTCAATCAAGAACTGGTAAAATTCAGGACGAGTGTCAGCAATCTCTAAAACAGATTTGCCTTCAAATTCCCCAAAATCGATTACAACTTTATCTTCGGCTATTACACCTGTAAGTGGACTCAGATCCTGCGCCATCATTCCCTCCTTGGAACTTCTGGTTAAGCTAAAAGCTAGAACTAGTGATTAATACATTTTGAATCAAAAGATGACGCTTTGAAAAGCTAGATTTTATAAAATTGCTTAAGAAATATTACTAGAGCTTTAAACTCTTGTGGGTAGTCATCGGCCATCATTTTTTTTATCAGCTCAAGCGATTGAAACAATGAAGCTGCTTTTCTATAGGGGCGATCATTAGTCATTGCAACCAATATATCGAACACTGCTACTAAGGTACTTTCCAGGCCTAAGATAACATCCGGGTCTCTTCTTCTTTCACCAGTGACCAACTCTTTCATTTTATCATTCAGGAAATGATGATTCTTAATCATAGTAAGATAGTTTTTTGATAACGGGATCCGGCCATCTAACAGGTCCGTTGAAAAGTCTGCATGATCCGCAAAAAGACCCTTGTCTCTTATGTTCAGGGTCTTCTGGTCATACTTTTCCTTTGGGATCATCGATATACCAATGTCCTTAAGGTAGCTGGCTAGAAATAGGTTTTCAATTTCCTTGTCATGAAACAAATGAATACTCTGCAGGAATGAAAGCAAGAGCAATGAAGAGAGCATTGGTTGAGACAGGGTGAAGTGAAAGTTTTCTTTGAGCAGGTTTTGATAAAATTGCGATTGAAACTTTTTATTCTCAATTAAGAATTTACCGAGGTTTTGCGTGCTCTGAAACTGGAGCATTAATAAATCATCATTATGCGGATTCTGGTAGAGCCCGCTCATATTAAGTGAAAGCAGCTTTAGGTCCTTAGTACCATTTTCCAGTGGATCACCAACAGAGAGGGACCTCGTAACCTTAATCAGTGCTGTTTCAAGGTTACTTTTAATTTCCTTGATATCGTCAGCATAAAGGAAAACTTCTTTGAATGAATTTTTAATCAGAACGTTGATCTGTTCTTTCGTAGGGGTAGACCCCTGGACCATCACAGGACGCATGACTCCATTCTTGAACACGTAAACAGGATGCTTAAGCTTTCGTGCCAGATACAGTTCACCCACGAGTATAGGTTTCAGCTTTAGCGTGAGTTTGTGATGTTCAATATATGAATTAATGCCTGATTTTATCATGGTCTCCCGATCCTTATGCTTTGAAGGCTTATCGGACCGGGAGCGGGAAAGATTAAAGACCTACCAGATTGCTTAAGTGCTTATTATATCCCTTAATGGAGCAGGGACTTTTTCTTCATCGAGCACCCGGAAATTCTCAAATAACTGGGTCTGAGGCATGACTTCAGATTTCATTTCCCCATACTTCCGGACACTGACTGTCTTTTCCTCTATTTCCTTATCACCCAGGACCAGCATGAATGGTATCTTACCTGTCTGCGCCTGACGGGTTTTAAGTCCCATTGACTCATTCCTGTCATCAACCTTAACCCTGAAGCCCTTACGCTTGAGTTCAGACTCGAGTAATTTAGCTGCCTCAAGGTGTAGCTCATTTTTGATAGGAATAATAATGGCCTGCTCAGGGGCCAGCCAGAAAGGAAATGCTCCGGCCACATGCTCAAGATACACACCAAAGAACCGCTCCAGTGACCCAAGTAGAGCACGGTGGATCACAACTGGTCTCTCCATTTCTCCACTCATACTTGTGAACTTAAGGTCAAAACGTTCAGGTAAGAGGAAGTCGAGCTGGATTGTACCTAACTGGTGATAGCGTCCGATAGCATCGGCCACTTGAATATCAATTTTGGGTCCATAGAAAGCGCCATCGCCTTCATTAACAAAATAATCTTTTCCTGAAGCGTCCAGGGCGGACTTGAGAGCAGCCTCAGCGCGATCCCAGACTTCGTCAGCTCCCATACGTATTTCAGGACGGGTAGAGAGACCAATTTTTATCTTTGAAAATCCAAAGTGTTCATATCCGATAAAAAACATCTTCATCAATGTCTTGATCTCATCCTGTATGCCATCGGACTGAATGAAAATATGAGCATCGTCCTGGCAGAAAGTCCGGACACGTGTAAGCCCTGCTACAACCCCGGATTTTTCATAACGGTGCAAGCGACCAAAGTCCGCAAATCGCAGGGGAAGGTCACGATAAGAATATCGATGATGCGAGAACATCAACATATGACAAGGGCAGTTCATTGGCTTTAAGGCAAATTCCCTCTCATCAACGTGAGTAAAATACATGTTCTCTTTGTATTTTTCGTAGTGACCAGAAGTATGCCAAAGATCAACATCCAGAACCTGTGGAGTAATAACTTCCTGATATCCAAACTTGAGATAAATACGCTTCATGAAATCAATCAGGCCATTATAAACGAGAGCACCCTTTGGCATAAAGAAAGGTGATGCCGGTGCGACAGGATCAAAGATAAAGAGTTCGAGTTCCTTGCCCAATTTACGATGGTCACGCTTCTTGGCCTCTTCAATCTGGTGTAAATGTTCCTTGAGTCCTTCCTTGGAATTAAAGCAGGCAGCATAAATACGCTGGAGCATTGGGCGGGTCTGATCACCCCTCCAATAGGCTCCTGCA
The DNA here is from genome assembly GCA_035575985.1 of Bacteriovoracaceae bacterium. Classification (GTDB taxonomy): domain Bacteria; phylum Bdellovibrionota; class Bacteriovoracia; order Bacteriovoracales; family Bacteriovoracaceae; genus Peredibacter. The sequence continues at coordinate 76,952 of DATLXC010000034.1, forward strand.
GTGTGAAGGAGTTTAAAATAATGCATCAAATGAGAAGTACGCTCAACATGTGGGCCGGTACAAAGATCAAAAAAACTATCACCCTGGGAGTAATAACTGATGACTTCACCTTCAGGAAAATCACGAATAAGTTCGCACTTAAGAGTTTGCCCATGTTCATTAAACATCTTAACTGCTTCATCGCGACTTATTTCATGCCTGACTATAGGAAGGTCACGCTTGATGATTTCCTTCATCTTGTCTTCGATAGATTTAAGATGTTCATCCGTGAGCTTGGTGCCCATGGAAATGTCATAATAGAACCCATTTTCAATTGAGGGGCCTATTCCAAGTTGGACCGGTTCATTTGGAAATAGTTCCAAAATCGCCTGGGCCATAAGGTGGGCACTTGAGTGTCGAATAGTGTCGAGTTCGTACTTCGCCATGAGTCTCCTAAAGAACGCTGTATAGTTAGCAAAAGAGTTTTCCCAGCCTATCAATCAGGGTCCGTTTTATCAATTACTTAGAGAGCTGTAAGATTGTCTTCATCCTTAAACTTACTTTAGGCTTTCTAAAGTAGGGTCATTTGGGCTCCAGATTGTGCAGTCTTACATCCAGTAAGGGCCTGTTTCCATTAAAATATATAGCCTTTTTATCCCACTTCTAACTACGACCTTGCTTTTTTGTCAGGGATGAGGTTTAAGTGATCACCGTTGATTTGTAAGATCAGACTTCTTACGTCATTTCAGGAGGCCTTTTATGGATACCATTCAAACTCGGACTGAAGAGTCCCCGTCAATAGAAACGTTGATGAGCAGAGCAGTGGTAGATCTTACAAAAGATGATCGCTTCCTTTCCCATCTCCCGACAGATTCAAGTCGTATAGAAGGTCAGGGTCATTACCGCCTGGCCAAGATATTCTACGATAAAGCAGACTTTGAAAAAGCCGAAGAACATTTTCTTCATGCTGTTGCCAAGACAGAAATGCCTCAGGATGCTTTTGTTATCTTTAAGATCTACGGATTTCTAATCCGTATTTACTCAGAAAGCCTTAATGAAAGAGAAGCTAATAAGTATATCCAGCTTTCAAGTGATCTGATTGACCAGACGGTAGCATCCCTGCCTTCCCTTACTGCAGAATATTTCTACAACGTAGCCGTTGTGAATACTTATAGAGGCGAGTTTTCTGAAGCCCAGAAGAACTTCGTACAGGCTTACCGCAAGGCCCAGACTGAGAATGAGCCTGAACTTATGGCCAAGTCTCTCTATGCCATGGCAACTAATGCTTACCAGATGAAAAATTTCTCGGATGCCATTGTTCACCTTTCACAACTTAATGAACTCCTGAATATCCTTAAAAAGGGTTATCTCAAGGGCAGCATGCACCTCTTGTGGGGAAATGTTCTCCGTGAGCAGGGCGAATATGCCAATTCACTTCCTCAGTATGACCTCGCGATGAAGCTCCTTCACTCAAAGCGCTGTTGGAACATGCATAACTACGTCCTTATGAATAAGGGTGTAGCACTTAAGAAAATGGGAGAGTTTTCAAAAGCCCTTATGCTTTTTGGAATTGCCCAGAATTCTTTGGATGAACAATATTTCAAACGCCTCCAGCAGCTTATCCTGATGGAAGTTGAAGATGTTAACGATTCAAGTGTTGATCTTTATCTTGATCGTCATAACCGAGTCATTCATGAAAAAGCCTTGGGAGTCATCGACTTCAAGCACCGTTTCGTTCTCCTCGAAATCCTTTTCTTATTGGCGCAAACTCCGGGAACTTACTATAATAAGGAAGACCTGGCGAAAATGATCTGGAAAGATGAGTATAATCCTTTGATCCACGACAAACTCATCTATACTAGTATCAGCCGCCTTAGAAAATTGATTGAACCTAAGGGAATCAAGCGTCAGTATATACTACGTGGGAAAGATGGTTACACCTTCAACCCTCGCGTAAATGCCCGCTTCCACAAAGAGAATGAAGTTGTTAAGCAAAAAAATATCGGGAATATCGAAATTAGTTCTCCTGTGTAGTAGCCTCTTTATTGGAGGAAGCAACGCTGCTGAGCTTGTTTCCTCCGACCGCTTTCTCCTTAAAATCATCGACCAAACCATTTCCCTTCAAGATTTTAATTTTCAGGCCAGAAACCTTGCCGCTCTCAATTGCGTTTATGAAGATGCCTTTGTGGTACAGTATTTTAGCAAAGGACTGATTAAGGAATGGAGTGACTTTCTCAAAAAATTCCCTTCCGGAGACCTTGAAGCAAGCAAGTACATGCACGAGCATGAACCACTCTTGAAAAAGCTAAGACATTTTTATAAAGTGCTCCGCTATGCAGATGACCAAAAACTTGCCATTACTCCTGAAGTCACAAAGCTCATTCGTGCTTCCACCAAGGAAAACAAGTGTGATGCTGACGTCCTTTATAAAGATACCCTCAAAACAAATTTCCTAAGTCTGATTCGCATGGAACTCTACTTCAGATCACGCTATGGGGGCCAGATCAAGCAAGGCAACCGAAGCTTTGAAACAGTTCGCCCGTCTATTGATCTCTTTATTGAATCCCTTGATAAGCAATTCGCCCATGAATACTACTGGTAGGCTGACCCCAGGATCTGATTTCATCCTTGCTGAGCAAATGGAACAATTACATTTCCCAAGACCCTGGACTCTTGCACAGTGGCAAGAAATGGCGACGGAAGTTCATCAACTATATTTTTGGAAACACGGAGAGCAAACCGTAGGTTTTGCGCTTTTTGGTCATGTTAAAGGTGATGAAACAGCGCATCTTCTGAAAATATGTCTGGATCCAAAGTATAGGGGAAAGGGTGAAGCTGAAAAATTCTGGAACAGTTTAGTCATTCACCTTAGCACTCTAAGTATTGGAAAAGTTTTCCTTGAAGTAGAAGAAAGCAATGTGATTGCCCGAAACTTTTATAAAAAAGTCGGTTTTAAAATCATCAGGTCAGTGAAGGAATACTATACCGGTGGAGAGAGTGCTGTGATGATGCTTCTAACGCTATGAGTTCGCTCGGGTTTAAATTGCACTTTTGATTCAACTTTGCTAATAATAGGCCTGCTCGTTAAGTTGTTATGTGAGGTAAGGGTGGTTTATTCCATCCTTTTTTATTTTGATTATGGATATTAATGCTGTTCGAAGTGGTCTCGAAAAAAAGTTTTTCTTACTGTGTGAACCAGTTGTTCAAGAAGCCGGTTATCGCCTTTATGACATGGAATACGTAAGTGGACAAAAGTTACTTCGACTCTATATCCAGAATCCGAGCACAGGGTCCGCACTGATCGAAGACTGCATAAAAGTAGATCATGCCTTGACCGCACCCTTCGAAACCGAAGAGTGGATTCCAGCAGAAGTAACGCTGGAAGTTTCATCACCAGGTGTCTACCGACATTTGGCAAACCTTGAACATTTCAAGATGAGCATTGGTGAGATGATTGCAGTCGTCATCATAGGCCTTTTGTCTGATGAGCAAACTGAAGGCGCCCCTAAAGGCCTTAAGGGTGAAAAGAAATTCCGCGGGAGACTGCAGGAAGTTGGTGAAGAAAATTTTGTGATCGAGTTTAAGGGATTTTTACTTAAGCTCACATATAAACAGGTTAAAAAAGTAAATTTGGATCCCGATTTAAAGTCGGCGCGAGAATAAGGAGAGTAGAGTGAACTTTTCAGAATTAGGACGAGTGATTGAGCAACTGGGCAAGGACCGTGGGATAAAGAAAGAATTTATCGTCGGCGCCATTGAACAGGCGTTCCTGGTAACTGCCCGAAAGAAATTCGGCATCCAGGGCGAATACGAAGCTCGTTATAATGAAGAAGACGGAGAAGTTGAAATTTTCCAATATAAGAACGTAGTTGAAAAAATTCGTGACTCTATTGTTGAAATCGATTTCGGCTCTGCAAAGAAGCTTGATGAGGCCTGTGAGATTGGTGACCAATTAGGTCTTAAGATCGAAAATCCTGGTTTCTCGCGAGTTGATATCCAGACTGCAAAACAAATTATTTTCCAGAAAGTCCGTGACGCTGAAAGAGATATCCTCTTTGCTGAATTCAAACACCGTGAGGGGGACCTGGTTACAGGTATTGCCCGCCGTTTTGAAAAAGGTAATGTTGTTATCGATCTTGGTAAATCTGATGCAATTCTTCCTAAGAAAGAAATCATTTTCGGAGAGTCATTCAAGCCGGGTGACCGTATTCAGGCCTACCTTTCAGATGTGGTCATGACTAACCGTGGACCAGAAATCCGCCTGACAAGAACATCACCAATGTTCCTCGTAAAACTATTTGAAGTTGAAGTTCCGGAAATTCAGGACGGTACTATTGAAGTAAGAGCTGCTGCCCGTGAACCTGGTTTCCGCGCAAAGATTGCTGTTGCCACTAAAGATCGTGACATTGACCCTGTTGGTGCCTGTGTTGGTATGAAGGGTTCAAGAGTTCAGAATATCGTTAACGAACTTCAGGGCGAGAAAATCGACATTGTTCGCTTTAATGAAGATACGGAAACATTCGCGCGTGCTGCCCTTGCACCTGCTGATATCCAGTCTATATCACTAAATCATGATGACCATACTTTGGACGTTATTGTTGAAGACGATCAACTCTCACTTGCAATTGGTAAGCGCGGACAAAACGTTCGTCTTGCTGCCATGTTGACAGGTTGGAAGATCAACATCATCTCTAAGGCCAAGTTGCAGGAAAAAGTTAAGCTGGCAGTTGAAAACCTGGTTCAGCTTTCTAATATCAGTGAAGCAGTAGCTCAGGTTTTGGTACAAAAAGGCATCATGTCTATTGTTGACCTTTCTGCCGCTTCTCCTGAAGATGTAGCTCGTTACCTGGGCAAGTCAGCTGATGATGCCAAGAAGATGATTGAAGTAGCTTCGGCTGCACTTGAAGATGAGACAATTAAGACAGACCTTGATGAGAATGCTGAGATCATTTCTGCCTCAGCTGTTCCTAATCAGTCTGGATTTAAGAAGTCTGAAAGATCAGAAACAAGAAAAGGTGATGATGTTACTAAGTTCTCAGAAGCTGAAAGAAGGCTTCGTGAAGAATTGGCAGCATTTAAATTGAAGTAATTTTTAGAAGTTATAATCGAATCGGAGAAAAGAATGGCAAAAAAAGTTTACGAACTTGCCAGTGAAATTGGGGTAGGAGCACTCGACTTAGTTGAGAAGCTGAAGACTATGGGCTTTAACATCAGGAACCATATGGCTTCCCTGACTGATGAAGAAGTAGTCAAGGCCAAATCAGCCTATGAGTCCTCTAGCAAATCATCTTCGCCAGTGAAAAAAGCTGTAGTGAGGAAGGTTGTTAAAAAAGAGACTGCAGCACCTATTACTCCTACAGGACCTGTTGCTGAAGAAGCCCCTCCTAAAAAAGAAGCAGCACCTGCTGTCGAAGAGCCACAAGCTACAGTAGTAGTTGAAGCTCCGAGGGTTGCTTCCAGTGGTCTACAAATTGTTTCTCATCCTCCTGAATCTAAAACTGTGATGGTTAAGCGTAAGACCAAGGCGCAAAAAGAAGAAGAAGATAAGAAAGCAGTTGAAGCTAAGGAAGAAGCCGCCATTGCAGCCGCCGCAGCTCAAGCCGCCAAGGATTTCCAGAAAGAAAACCATGTAGATGGTGTTGTTCATAATCCTGGTAAATTCCGTGATCCTAAGAAAGATTATTATGAGGAAAAGCGTCATAGCTTCACTCCAATCTTTACTCCTGAAGAAAAGAAAAAAGAAGAATCTACAGATAAGAAGAATCAAGATGCCAGACTTCAGCCTAAGCGCCCACCTGGTGCCGATGATGAAGCTGGAATGACTGATGATGAACGCGATAAGAAGCGCATGGGTGACCTTGCGGCTGCCATGGGCAAGAAAGCTGGTGTTGGTAAGAAAGACATCACCATGCTTCGTGCCGAAGAGGAAATGAAGTTTGCTTCTCAGTTAGTCGGCAAGACAATTTATACTCCTGCAAAGAAGAAAAAAATGTATTCCGGTCCAACCCAGCGGACTGTCCTTACTGAAGTAAAAGAATCAAAGCGTGTAATTGATGTTCACGGAGTAGTAACTGCTGCAGAACTGGCTTCGAAGTTAAGCCAGCGCTTCGAGGCATTTGCCAACAAGATGCTCGAGATCAACTTACTGGTGAGACCTGATGATTACATCGGGGTCAAGCTGGCTTCTGAGATCGCAGCTGTTTATCAATATCGTGTTGAAGACGTTGCCTTCAGTGAAGATGCTGTCCTTAATAAGAAAGAAGGCGAAGACAAATCCGCTTTCCCAACAAGAAATCCTATCATCACCATCATGGGTCACGTTGACCATGGTAAGACGACTCTTCTCGACTATATCCGCAAGGAGAAAGTTGCTTCAGGAGAGGCCGGTGGTATTACCCAGCATATTGGTGCCTATTCAGTGACTGTTAAGGATTCAATTCTTACTTTCCTCGATACTCCTGGACATGCCGCTTTTGCGGCCATGAGACAGCGTGGGGCCAATGTAACTGATATCGTGGTCCTGGTTGTAGCAGCTGACGATGGTGTTATGCCTCAGACAGTTGAATCAATTAAATTCTGTAAGAACGCCGGTGTTCCTATCATCGTAGCGGTAAACAAGATTGATAAGCCATCCGCTAATTCGGATAAGGTTAAGCAAGGACTGATGGAATTCGGTCTCCTCCCTGAAGATTGGGGTGGTGAGACTCAATACGCTCACGTTTCTGCATTAACTGGTGCAGGTGTGGATGAATTACTTGAGGCCATCCAGCTTCAGGCAGAAATCATGGACCTTCGTGAAAATGCCAAGGGCCCTGCCGAAGGTGTTGTCATTGAATCCAAGATTGAAACTGGTCGTGGTCCTGTGGCCACTATCCTGATTACAAAAGGCACACTCTCTAAGGGTGATGCAATAGTAGTTGGTGAGACTTCCGGTCGTGCACGTTCACTCGTGGACTTTGCAGGAAAACTCCTTAATTCAGCTGGACCATCTACTCCTGTTCAGATTCTTGGTCTTGAATCCGTACCATCTCCAGGCGACGTCGTGAACGTTGTGAAGAATGAGCGTGAAGCAATTAAGATCGTTGAAAATCGCGTCAATGAAAGAAAGGCCATGGCCAACACTACTCCTGAAGCCAGGAAAGTCAGCCTTGAAGACTTCTTTGCTACTGCCCAAAATAACTCTGAAGCTGAGAAGAAGGTACTTAACCTTATTATCCGTTCAGACGTTCAGGGTTCATACGAAGCTATCGTTAATGCCGTTGAAAGCCTTGGTAACGAGGAAGTATCAGTTTCTGTTATTGCAGGTGGCGTAGGCGCCATTACTGACAACGACGTAAACCTTGCTGCATCTTCCAAGGGCTTTATCCTTGGATTCAACATGCGTCCGGTTACAACTGCCAGACGTCTTGCTGAAGAGAAGGGTGTCGACATTAAGACCTATTCTATCATCTATGAACTCATTGGTGATGTGACTATGGCGCTTGAAGGCATGCTCACTCCTGAAAGAATCGAGAAGTACATTGGTCGCGCACAAGTTCGTGAGACCTTTGCTATTCCTAAAATTGGTACAATCGCTGGTACTGCCGTTATTGACGGTAAGATTGAGCGTGGATGTAACATTCGTCTTCTTCGTGAAGGCAAGATTATCTACGATGGTAAGCTTACAACTCTCAAGCGCTTCAAAGATGAAGTTAAAGAAGTTAAGAACGGTTACGAGTGCGGTATGTCTCTTGAAGGGTTTAACGACATTAAGTCAGAGGATCTTATTGAGGCCTACATCATGGAAGAAAAGAAACGTACTCTCGCTCCTTCGGAAGCAACCCTTTAAGGAGTTCCCGTGGCCGGTCGAGGTAATAAGTTTTCCAAGATTAAGTACGAAGAGCGGACCCGCGATTTGATTAATTCGGCCCTGAGAAGGGAATTCGCGGATCCGCGTCTTGTGAATGTTTCTATTACTCACGTAGAGCTGACACAGGACTATTCTCACGCCAAGGTTTACTGGGATACTTTCGATGCTTCCAGGCGAGGCGATGCCAAAGAGGCCATCGAAAGTACTGCAGGAAGAATGCGCAAACTTCTGGCAGAGAAGTTGGAAGTAAAACACACTCCTGAAATCCATTATCTCTATAATTCACAGTATGAGGATGAATCTAAGATAACTAAACTCTTGGATAAAACCTCGGATGAAGATTAAGAACAAGTCACTTTTCCCCCCACTGATTTTCAACGTTTTTAAGCCGGCCAGGATGACTTCTTATGATGTTGTCCGGCACTTTAAACGCCAGCTCCCTCATGGATTCGGAAAAATCGGTCACTTTGGAACGCTTGATCCCTTTGCATCAGGTGTCCTCATGATCGGGATCTCGGGTGCGGCAAGGCTTAATGATTTCATTCATGATTCTATGCCTAAGACTTATCTGGCCGTTGGCAAACTAGGTATTGAAACCCCCACCGGCGACTATACTTCAGAAATTTCCCAGACAGATGAATCTCTTTACCTCCGGCAAGAAATTGCCCGGCTTCCTCTTGAATTCCTTTCAGAACGCTTACGCGAGAAATTCCTGGGACCCTATATGCAGGCACCTCATAAGTATTCCGCCTCTAAATTCATGGGAAAAAACATGCATGAGTGGGCAAGGGAAGGGGTTGAAGTAAAAAAAGATGAAGTGCTCAGGCACATTCATGACATCGAAGTTGTGAAGTACAGTTTCCCTTACCTCTCAATACGGGTCACTGTAAGTTCCGGAACCTATGTGAGGACTCTTTTCTCCGACATATGCAACGACCTTGGCACTATCGGCTCCTTAATTTCACTGGTGCGGGAAAAAGTAGGGAAAGTTACGACAAAAAATGCCCTTCACATGAAGGACTGGCCTCAGGACCGGAATGTTGAATTTATTGTAAAAGGTTTAAAGGTAAATGAAGTCCTGCCTTTCTCAAGTTTCATACTGAATCCTGATCAGGTGCTTAGCTTTAAGAATGGAGCATTTATAAAGTTTGAAGAACTCCAGGGTCCTTCTGAAGCAGAATATTATTGGATGCAGGATAGTGCAGGTAAAGTCTTGGGACTTGCCCAGAAAGTTGACGAGCGGTTTACTAAGCCAAAAATAAATTTTCATTCAGAGGAGCAAGCTGAGCCTTGATTTTATCGTGCCCTTCCCTGACTTTTCCCCAACAGGCCTTACTAAATTCGTCAGCTGTTTCATAATTACCCGGGTAAATTTCCTTATGAACAATTATTCCAACATGTCGATTGGGCTTTATAAAGCCATGCTTGGTTAATACTCCACGGGTTCCATAGATACTTGTTGGAATGACTGGGATTTTTTCCTTGAAGGCAAAGACGATGAGGGTACTTTTAACATCATTAAATTCTCTTGGAAGAGCATTCTTTGAACGAGTGCCTTCCGGGTAAACCTGGACACCAATTTTCAAATCAATAATTCTTTTCCTGGCATCAGAGAAAACTTTTTTCCTGGAATTATTACTGCTCCTGGAAACCGGCATGGCACCAGAAACAAAGGCCAGCCATCCAAAGATAGGGATGTAGAGAACCTCTTTTTTCATAATAGGAGGCACCTGGTACTTCGTAAAAATCAGAGGAATATCAATGTAACTTTGATGGTTCGCAATATAAAGACCATGGGCCGGTAGTACCTGGTACTCCGGAGATCGGTTATCTTCAGAGATATCAAGCTTGACCTGGCATCCATAGCGGAGCAGCAATCTTGAACAAAATTGCCAAACCGGGCATATGATAAGGAGACGTCTCCTGAGAGAAAAAGGGATGGCGATAAAACAGGTAGGAAAGAGGACAAAAACCATCAGTATAACGGAAACAAAAACAGCTTTTATTTGGTGGAAAATGAACATGCGGATCACTTTACTTTGAAAGGGTGTAATCAAGCAAGGAAGGGTCTGATCTTTTTGTTCTAATTTACTACTACTTGAGCTACAATTAATTGAGTTTCAACTGGAAATTTAGGAGTTTACTGTGTCAACCAGCCTAATCGCCATGGGCGTCGCAATTTTCTTGGTAATCAACCTTGTAATAGGTTTAGCAGCATTAAGTTTGCTGTTTGGTACCTTTGAAACTCTTTTTGGTAAGCCCAAACTCACAATTTTAAGATCTACCAAGAGTGGCAATTACTTTGCTTTTGGATTTAAGTGGAATTCTGCAAAAGAGCCGGCTTCTATCGAAACAGTGCGCTTGCGCTTGTTCAATCCATTCGGCAGCCCCACACAAGTCGAAGTATCTAAAAACTTTGAGCCAAAAAGTTCAAGTTTTGCGAATGAAGTAGATTTAGGTCCGGGATTTATTGATTTGCTTGGGGCCAAGAATTTTGACCTCGCGGTTATCGAAGTTCAGATTTATTCTCAAAAAGATGGCATCAATTTCACTTTTGAAATGAAAGGTCCTAAGTTCAAGAAACTTATTTCGGAAGCAAATATGACTGTTGAGCAGTTTGTAGCTGCTAACAAGCTTGATGCTCCAAAGACTTCTAAGCCGCCGATCGATATTCCTATTCGTAGTTTCATAGCTGATACAGTTCCTGGAAGAGGTCCTGCACTTAAGATGGCGACTAATCCGGCTTTTGCAGGGGATTTTAGTGCTGCTCCGACAACTACCGGTGGTGCTGGTGGGGCAAATGCTGCTGCAGCTGTTCCGAATTTTAAAGTGGCCAAGGTTTGGATTGAGCCGGGTTGTATTGTTTGTAATGCTTGTGAGGATATCTATAAGGAAGTATTTGAAGTTTTGGCCGATACTTGTATTATTCGTCCTAATGCGCCGTTGGATGATGGGTTGAGAATGCAGGAAGCTGCTGAGGCCTGTCCGGTTGAGGTTATTAAGTTTACGATTGCTTCGTAAGTAGATTTTTGGTTTGGATAATAAGTTCTCTTCGTTTTAAAAGCTAAATTCATATTTTGTAGTTCGAACTAGTCCGGGACAATTCTTCGAATTGTCCCAGATATTCATCGGAGCGCTTTTTCAGTTAAATAGCGCAGCTCTCCTCTATCTAACCAGAAAAACGCTCAGCTTTATCAACAGGCGAATACTTGATTTTCCGAAGGAAAATTTTTGGCCACGATGGCCAAAATATTCGACTGTTCAGACGCACGAAGCGTCTTCCCCAAAGTCCCTGAATGTGAAAATGATTTTACTTCAACTTACTCCAAACCAACTCATCCTGAAAAAACGTCTTCAACCCTTCTTCATTCTCAACCCAAATATCCTTCAAAGTCTCCCTATGAGTCTTCAACTCCGGACACTCAAACGTCAAAACCGGCGCCTGATACTTCTCCACCGCAAACGTCCCCAATGACCCCGGAGTCGGATACCCAATATCCCCGGCAATTTCATACTTATTGAACTTGCTAAAATACTCCGCCACATCCTTACAGTTCCCATTGAAATTCAAAATAGGCTTCCAGGTATGAAACGATACAATAAGCCCTGGCTTATACTTATCAAAAAGCTTAATCAAATACTGATTCTCCGGCTCCGACAACGGCTTCGGGCCCGGATTATATTTCGCCTGAACAAACTTGGCAGACCAGTCCTTCGTTGGAAGATTCCGGTTCAAGTCAACAAGATGCGCATTCACTCTGGTCTGAGTCCGGTAGCCATCAACGTTAAGAATAGGAATCACAATCATCGGAAGATCCTTGAGTGAATGCTCAAGCTTAAGCCAACTAAAAAGCTGCTTTAAGACGTAAACGCCTTCAACTTCATCACCATGAACTCCTCCAATCAAATAGAGGTATTTCGGGGCCTTAATGTCAGTCTTAAATACCGGAATCGGATGCCCCTCTCGGGAAGCCCCACCGTCAAGTTCTGAAAAGATCATAATTTCTCACGATGAAGAAACACTGCCGATTGGCCGGGAGTTTCTTCAACCTCCACTTCAATGCTGTTAAAATGAAAACCGAACTTTTGCATAACTTTATTGCGGATTTCTCCACAAATATAAACGGCCAGCCTTTCAGCACTGGTATTTAAAATTGGTAATAACAGGACATCTGTCTGCGGAATGGAAAAGACACTCTCATCAGGAGTTTCTATGACGTAATTTTTTTTCTCAGTATATATCTTTAGAAGCTTGCATTCTTTGGGAATGAGAAGCTTGTGGTCAAGGGAATCACAAACTTCCCGCACGATAGGTTTGATATCAAGGAAATCAAAAACCATATCACCGGAAAGATCCGGAGCTTCGCCCTTTACTTGCACACGATAGTTATGACCATGAAGTGGTTCGCGCGAGCCATTTTCAAAAATCATAAAATGCGAAGATGCAAAGTTAAAGTATTGCTTATAAACTTTGATTGAAAACGGAAGACTCAAAGTCTGATCCTCGTTGAGTTAAAAATTCAACACAAGATACAATCGCGTTAGAACCTTTGGCAAAGGGAAAACAGTTCCGTTGACGCAGCTCAAGAGGTTTATAATGAAGAAAAAGCACCTGAAGTCCCTTAATACGATTGAAAAATGGCTGAATGACAGTAACGCAGGGTCAGATAGCACCACATCGGCCTTCGAAATATTGAAAAAAGCTATTTCAAGCGTCCCCGAAACGGACGAAATTGATGAAAATTCTCCGTTACCACCCCCTCTTGAAATTTCGACAGAACCCATGACAATAGCGGTCTACTCAGACGGGGGCTGCCGTGGAAATCCAGGTCCGGGGGCGTGCGCTTTTGTCATCCAAAGGCATGATGGAAAAGTGATCGGAGAAGGGGTGGAGTATGAAGGCCTGACTACCAATAATAAAATGGAACTGTCAGGGGCCCTGAAGGGACTGGAAGAAGTGTGCGAAATTTTACCTTCACTGAATACGGATCCTCTTCTGACAAAAGTTAAAGTCATGACTGACTCTAAATACGTTGTTGATGGGATGAAGACATGGGTGCAAGGATGGAAGGCGAGAGGTTGGAAGAAAGCGGACAATAAGGTTCCGGAGAATCTGGAGCTTTGGCAGGCACTGGATAAAATACGAAATAACTTCATGCAAGTTGAATGGATGTGGGTAAAGGGTCACGCAGGCCACCCGCAAAATGAATATTGCGACAGGAAAGCGAATGAGCTAATGGATAAGAACTCTTAGCCTGACTAGCTGCATCTATTAATATGACTCTCGGTAATCATTGGCAAAGTTAGATGAATGAAGTTATTCTTTTAAAGTTTCAAATTAACAAAGGATTGTCCTCTATGAAAAAAACTTGGGTTTATTTAAGCCTTTTGATTTGCACTCTGGTTCTTACTTCTTGTAACTCTTCTGATCCTAAGAAAGTAAAACTTGAGTCTGAAGATGATAAGACATTTTATGCTATGGGATACATGCTCGGCGGTAACCTTCAGCGTTTAAATCTTTCTGACAAGGAACTTGCTGCTCTTTATAAGGGTGTAGCGATGGCCTCTAGAAGTGAAAAATCTGAAGTTGATATGGCCGTTTATCAGGCCCGTATACAGGAAGTTTTCAAGGCACGTATGGATAAAGTTGCTGAGAAAGAAAAAACTGCTGGTAATGCTTTCCTTGATAAATTCGTAAAAGATGAAAATGCTACTAAGACTGCTTCTGGGCTTGCTTATAAAGTAATCAAAGAAGGTACCGGAGCTACTCCAACTGCAGAAGACATTGTTGAAGTTCACTACCACGGTACACTTGCTGACGGTACTGTCTTTGACTCATCTGTTGAGCGTGGAAAGACAATCTCTTTCCCACTTAACCGTGTAATCAAAGGCTGGACTGAAGGTCTTCAAACTATGAAAGAAGGCGGAAAGACTAAGTTTGTTATTCCTGCTGAGCTTGCTTATGGCGAAGCCGGTGCTCCTCCGAAAATTCCTGGTGGCGCCACTCTCGTTTTTGAAGTTGAGCTTTTCAAAGTAACTAAAGCTGCGGATGCTACTAAGCCTAATCCAACAGCTGCTCCTGCTGTTGCTAAGCCTAAGAAAAAGTAATCTATTTAATTTTTGTTAGTTTAAGAGGCCGCAGAAATGCGGCCTTTTTATGTGCGCCGGGCATGACAGATAACTAGGATGGTGAAAGTCCATCCACCAACCTGATAGAGGTGAAGGTTAGTGAAACGCAAGGGTGTCCATTGCGAAATGGAATCTGAAGGAAGCGTGTAGCAAAAGCACGA
>DATLXC010000035.1:0-4933 GCA_035575985.1 Bacteriovoracaceae bacterium
AAGGAGGATGACACGAATCCGGTCCGCATGCTTCCGGCCACGCTCTCTCCGCAATTCTGCTTGAAGTTGAAGTCTTTGGTTTTTATCAAGGAACTTTTCCATGAAGTGGATTATGACAGGCCAGCAAAGCTTTGAGAAGGCTCATGTTGGAAAAATCATCTAGGACCGGTATAGATAATGCCGATGACCTACATTCAAATTAAACATCATCTCAGTAGAATATGGACGTAATCTGATGCTTCCTGATCAGATTGTTTAACGAAGTTAGCCTACAAAAAAGTAGGCCATCGCCAGAGGAAACAAACTATCTTCGAACTATCAGTTTTTTTTCAGATTTGAATCACTTCAATTTATTTACTGCCACCGAAGGTAGGCGTTTTTGACCCAAAAAGCTGGTTTCCCCTCCAATCTTCCCTTCCCAACCCCTCGAATTTTTATTCGACCCCTCACACGTATATAATCACTAAGAGCCCCATCAATAGAAACAGGAGGTACGTATGCTGAGTTTAACCCAAATAGGATCTTGTAACTATATGGTGGAATTCGAGAACTTCTCACCAGGCTAGTGCCCTCTCTTTCCCTATACATTTTTACATTCAATTTTTACTGTGAAACATAAGTTCATTTTAATGAAAAAACAAGGCCACCCGAATGCGGTGGCCTCTTTATTTTTATCAAATAGCTGTTAAGCTTTGAGTATGTATAAAATCCTGGTTCTTCTATTCCTGAGTACTCCTGTATTTGCCATGAGGGATTTCCGGGAAGCGAAGGTGCATCTTCCCCAGATTCATTCTGATAACTTGCTTACGCTTTATTGTGGTTGTAAGTACGTGGGCAAGGATGTGGACTTGAAAAGCTGCGGTTATAAAGTCCACAAGAATGCCCGGCGTGCCTCGCGATTGGAATGGGAGCACGTTGTTCCTGCAGAGGCCTTTGGACGCTCTTTTGTAGAATGGCGTGAAGGGCACCAGAAATGTACTAAAAAGAGCAAGAAGTACAAGGGACGCAAGTGTGCCAGGAAGAATAAAGAGTTTGCTCAGATGGAGGCCGATCTCTACAATCTCTATCCAGAAATTGGGGAACTTAATGGTCTACGTTCCAATTTCTCAATGACGGATTTCGGTGAAAACGAATCACTGAAAGGGGCAAAGACATTCGGTGCTTGTCCGGCCATTGTCATGAACAGGAAGTTTGAACCCATGGACTCTGCCAAGGGCATTGTGGCGAGGGTTTATATGTATATGGCGGATGCCTATCCGAATCGCGGGATTATTTCGAATAAGAACGAAAAGTTGTTTGAGGCCTGGAATACAAAGTATCCAGTAACTGATGGTGAATGTGTCAGGGCAAAGAGAATTTTGGCGGTTCAGGGAAAAGCGAATAAGATTCTGGAAGAGGCATGTTTAAAAAAGGCCGGAAAGTAATACCTTCCGGCGCTTAAGGATAAATTAAATATTTGCAGGGTTGAAAGTAGCGTTGATGGTTGAAACGCCAATCCATCTTCTCAGCCAACGAGACCAGTTACCTTTCACAAAGAGAGTGTTAACAACATTGCCGTTTGCATCGGCAAGGGCGAATACACCATTTTTCTTCACAAGCTTCAGGTAGATATTGCTACGGCTACCAGTTGCACCATTAACCAGGTGATTAAGCCTGATTTTCCCGCCAGTATCAGCATTAAACTCTTCTAAAAAAAGTGTGATGATTACTCGGCCTTCCATTTCTTCCAGAACAGAACCGTCATCCAGAACTTCTGCGATTGTATTGTGAACGTCTTCTGTGATCTGTCCAGAAGAATCAGAAGTTGTTACATAACGAAGGCCTTGTGCTGAACCATCAGTGTTTGTATCGACATAAAAAATAGTCGATTCAGCCATTGTGTCTGTAGTGATAGTGGCAAGCTTAACTTCAGCGGCCTGGGCCTGTAAGGTTAAAGCGAGGGTAAGGGCAGCAAGAATTTTCATAGGACCTCCGGTGATTTTTCGGCAGCATAGCACTAGTATCTAATGGACTAAAGTTATGGTGCGCCAATATTTTTTAATTGAAGCTTAAGAGCTTTTTTCATTCACATTACTTTTAAACTGGGGATTATTTGGCACCAGTTGCGATGTAAGACTTCCAGTATTTCTGAAGTAATTCTGTTTATAAATTTCACTGCCAGAATTTTACATGACGGGATATAGCACCTACTAACAGACTATACAAACTATTCTGCGTAGTTTTTACACTTGTTGCTTGAATGTTTAAGTTGCCGCATTTATAAGCTTTTTCACCATGGAAAAGTTGATCGAAAAATTCTCAGAACCTAATCTGTTATACCGGATAATCTTCTTCGCCATGGCGATTTTGGGTTTCCATATTCACTTTCTCTCTGCCTACATGGGAATCTGAGCTAACATAGGCCGATGCAAATAAAAATACTCATGGTCTGCCTTGGAAACATCTGCAGGTCCCCTCTGGCCGAGGGAATAATGCGACAATTGATTCTTAAACTAGAACTAAGGCATATCGAGGTTGATTCGGCCGGGACTGCCGGCCACTGCGTGGGAAACTCTCCCGATCATCGTTCTATGCAGGTGGCGCTGGAACTTGGGATCACCCTAAATCACAAGGCCAGGCAGCTTAATAGAAAAGACTTTACCCTTTTTGATCATATTCTTGTTATGGACGAGGCGAACCTTGAATCAGTCCGTAGACTGGCCTCTGATGATTTTGAGCGTTCGAAAATTTCACTTATTACTGATTATGATCCCACACCGGATAGACTGAAGATCGTGGCCGATCCTTATTATAGTGATGTGGCCGAATTTCAAAGGGTGGGACAGCAGCTGTTACAGTGCTGTAATGGTTGGTTAGTGAGAATGACCTGACATTCTTTTCTTCTCATCTTTGTGGAAGGCCTGACATTCTTTTGATAATTCATCGATCATGGTATCGACACACGCAATAAACGCTGAATGTTTTTCAGGGTTACCACAAGCTAGACCGCGAATCTCTGCGAAACACTTTTCTTCATCCTCAGGATTACCATGCTCTTCTCTTGGCCCTAAATCAGGGGCGGCGAAGGCAGAAAGACTTAAGCTTAAAAGAATCATCGTAATAACTTTTTTCATCGAACTCCTGAAATTATTCATACTGCCTGCCCATAGTACTCATCATACGACCTAAGGCGTATGGGACTGAATAGTCCCGGCTTACAGAATAGCTGGTAGCATGAGTATATCCTAACTTATGGACCCATTCATGAAAAAGATTTCCTGCAACACTGGCCGGAGTATAGGCATTGAAATATTTTGTGTTAACCCAGATACGCTTACTATTGGCATAGGTATATCCGACAGTGGTGGTCTCGGCATAGTACAACTCCACTTCAACATCCATCTGGTTATTCCTCGAAGGTTGTAGAGTCTCGTTACCGTTAAGCACTTGCTGGTAGATAGTTGAATTGCTTTTTCCGTTATTATCCACGTAGGTGGCAACATCGTTATAAGTATGAGTCAGGACCTTGTTCTTGAATTCTTCTGAACCAATGACTTTTTTTACAATCTCAACGGCCTTCTCATACTTAAGGCGCTGGTCTGGCGTGAAGTTAACGTAAGTTATATTTATCTTGAAGGTCTCGGCCAGTGCGGGCAAAGGGTCATCTGAAGTAATTGTCTGGTAAGAATCTTCTGGTGCAGAGTTCCCAGATGTTTCATTTTGACTCCCATCTTTGCCGCACGCAACTGCAAACAGGAGTAGGAACAAGAGGGAGAAACGGGTCATGAAAGCAAATCCTTTGAAAATAGCCGCTAAGCCATAGTGTCACGAACGCTATTTCTCTCGAAGTCGGTAAAAAACTCCACTCTCAAAGTGCATTTATTTTTGTACAATCCATGAATGAAAAGTCCTTATCTTTTGAAGGTCATCATTAGTTTGAACGTGCTCGTCACCCTGGGATGGTTTCTCTCGGGCAATACACCATGGTTCTCTTTTATGTTGGATAATTTCCTGATCAGCTGGACGGGACTTGAAGAAGGAAGGTTCTGGACCCTGCTGACTTCTGCTTTTTCACATAGTTCGCTTTTTCACCTGATGATTAATATGTATGTCTTGTTTGGATTTGGGATTGTCCTTCACCAGCTTCTGGGACCTGCGGCCTTCCTGAATTTCTATCTGATCTCAGGAATTTCGGGATCTTTCATGCATGCCCTTATGTCCAAGCTCTTTATTGGTGAACCAGGGATGCCTGCCCTCGGAGCATCAGGGGCCATTGCCGGCATAGTTCTTCTTTTTTCATTATCCTTTCCCCGTGAGAAACTTTTACTCATGGGCCTTATTCCCATTCGTGCAGGTTGGGCAGCGGTACTGATCATTTCACTCGACCTTTGGGGATTAATTGCCCAGACCAAAGGAGGCGGTCTTCCTATCGGCCATGGGGCACATCTAGGAGGAGCTCTTATGGGAATCATCTGGTATTTCGCCATAAGAAATAAGAAAGAAAATCAGGTAAAGCCACCTCTTTAGGGAACTTTAAATCGCTGCCTGGTGACAGTAGGCAGAAGATTAAAGGAATCGAGGAGGATCTATGAAAAAATCCATTATTTATATCGGTATCTTGTCACTGTTGAGTGCTACGGCACTTGCTTACAAGCCTTATAACATGGAACATCCTGAGGACAAGACGTCGATTGTTAAACAACGTCAGCTGGATGCCCGGAATATTCAACGGGAAAAATTTGAGGCACCTGATGTTTTGGATAGGAATGAAGTTCAGCGAGAAGAGGTTCGGACAAAAAGAATCAAAAAAGTTAAAATAGAGATAGGGAGGGGCTCACGCCCCTGACCCTCTCACACCACCAGGCATACGGGTCCGTACCATGGCGGTTCAATCTACTTAAAACTTCAAACATATAATCTTGGTAGTCTAAATTTATCGAAGTATTTAATTGGG
>DATLXC010000036.1:0-4645 GCA_035575985.1 Bacteriovoracaceae bacterium
GCTATACAACGAAGAATCTAAACTACGAAACGAACCTCAGGACCAACTCTCTATAGCCAAATCTGTGGGAAGATATCGTAGTGAAGGTATAAGAGTCAGGAAGGATGGTGAAGAATTTATGGCCGATGTCTATATAACCCCATTAAAAAAGGATAATGAGGTCGTGGGCTATGCTAAAATTGTCGCAGACCTGACAGAACATAATAAACTGGTTCAAGATAGGAATTTGTCACAAACAGAAACAAGTGATTTGAAGGTAGAAAAAATAATGAGGGAAGGTTTCGTATCAGCTCTAACTCACGATTTAAGAAGTCCTTTAACTGCTGCAAAAATGAGTGCTCAAATCATTTTGCGTAATCCTAACGATCATGAGAAGCATTTGATCCATGCCTCTAGGATCGTTGATAATATTTCGAGAACGGATAGGATGATCTCTGATCTTTTGGACGCAAATAGGATCAAAGCTGGTGATAAAATTTCACTCAACCTGCAAGATTGTAATTTAACTAAACTTACCTACGAAGTCTGCCAAGAATTGTCTTCCATGCATGGTGACCGCATTAAAGTAATTTCAAAGAAAGAAATTAAAGGTTTTTGGGATTCTTCAGCTTTAATCCGTGTATTAGAGAATCTAATAACAAATGCATTGAAATATGGTGAAGTTTCATCAATGGTCACAATCTTTTTAGAAGAAATAGAGAACCGTATCCACATAAAGGTTCATAACTTCGGAAAGGTTATTGAATTACCTGATCAGTCTAACTTATTTGAGCAGTTCCATAGAACCAGTTCAGCCGTAAAGGGAACAGAACAAGGCTGGGGTATTGGATTGGCCCTTGTGAAAGGATTAGTTGAGGCCCATGAGGGTATGGTTAGAGTTGAAAGTTATCCAGAGAAAGGAACTACTTTCACCGTTGATCTACCGTTGAATAAAACCATGTATGATCAAAATTCTTAGAAGTTTACAAGGCTGCAACTTATTGGAAGGCATCACTCAAAAAGCTCTGGCAGTGCGGAATATTTAGTTTTTACGGCTTCGTGGGATGGCCGCAATGACATTCGACGGCTTTGTAAAGTGTATCTATGTCTAAGGGCTTTTTCATCTGGCCAAAAGAGTGCTTCAAACTGATAGGATCAATGCTAGTTAAATTGGCCGAGGCTACTATGATGGGGATTTCGCCAAACTGTTCATGGTATTCAGTTTCGATTTTCTTTAGGAACTCAGTCCCGTTCATGATGGGCATTGAAAGATGATCTGGGGGGATGCCGAGGAAGAAGAGTAGAATGAGGTGATGCTTCTTAGTGGATTTTGATTGATGAACACACTCAAGGCGAGGGTGGGTTTCAACAAGGGTACCTTTGAAGTAAATCTCAACCGTCCGGGCACTTCCCACGATAAAAACCTCCTTCCCAATGAAGTTTTCATTCAGAGAGTAGTACTTGCCTCTAAAGCGAATATGCCCATCACGTCTTACAACACCCTGATGATATTCTTCTGGAGCAAAGCATGTGGCCGGCAGGTCTTTAAGAACTGGAGCATCGTTTTGCAAAAATAAATCCAGAGGACGCTGTTTAGTTGTTCCATGCTTTCTCTCGTTAGCAATAGCGACCTTCGCAGTGATATATGCCTGTGAATCCTCTAGCGATATAAAGTCCCCGTGGGCTTCATAAAGACGTCTTACATAGGGAACCTGACGCTCCACTTTGCCTTTCTTTTCTGGATCACTCGGAGGCAGCATTTCAGCGATAATTCCATAGTGGGAACAAAATCTTTCAAACCCTGGTTTGAGAACCGGTTCAAATTTAGAGGCTTCAGTGGAAAAGCATTTGGGATTATCAGAAGTAATCTTCTGGCAAACTCCGCCCACCTCATTGAACATGCTCTCAAGGGTGATGAGAGTAGTGACAAGTTTATTATCCCATACCAGGCGAACCATCATGTAACGGGAGTGCCCCATCACTCCTGCTAAAAACCACAGCGTTCTTTTCTTACCAGTCTCTGGATCAATGACGTCGCATAACTTTCCCCAGTCAAGAATCAGCGATTCTCCGGGAGCGTGGATAATTTCAGGCACGACTCTTAAAGAGGTCTTCTTATCATCTAGGTTATGTCTTTTGATAAAACGGTAGAATGAAGATGAGGAGACCTTGATGGGAAGCTCCTCAAGAACTGTTACCCAATGCCAGCCCAAGACCCTTCGCTCTTTGATCCACATTGAATGCTCAAGCAGTGCCTTATCGATTAACGACACAGGGCCAGGATACTCAGCATCTGGTGGGTCAAAGATGGATTCTGGGTATGGTGGCAAGGGCAATCCGTCCAGGTAACCACTGGCCTTGGCCAGGTCATGGGCCTTGCGGATTCTCTTCTTTACCACCTTAAGATGCTTTTCAATGTCATTAAATGACTTGTTCAGAATTAAATGCTCAACAATTTTTCGATCCATGGCACACTTCCTCATAAAGCGATTCATCTCAGGTCTCCTTTCCAGTCATGGATAATGAGACTAGGATAATCGGTTTTGTTGCTAGGTGTGGTGGTGACCGCAGGTGGGAATTTTAGACCCCAAACCGGGGGCTTCTGGGTTCAAAAGAAAAACCGCATAGTCCCGTATTGAATTCATTGCGAGTCGATAGACTTCTGGATTGTTTTCGGCTTGAGTTTTAATAGGAACCTCCTGGCGTATTATGATACCAAACCGGACCAGAATAAAACTATGACCTCTGAATCATTACTAAACTGCTTCCGTGTGAGCATTTTAAGATTATCATTATGATTTTAAGTACCATCTTCACTAGCTCCGAAAGCAGGCGAGTCACTGAACTACTTATCAAAATCGGAGTTAATTTCTTGCCCCCGGAGTTATATTCTTTTGGAGTTCATTAGATCACTTACATTTCAGGCTTCACGTCGATAACGGAAATTTGAAGAATTACGTCGCCTAAATTTATATTAAGCTGATGAATGTATTTGTGTGTAATTAGACTGTACCTATAGCGTTTTTGTTGATCAGAATGTGATGATGGTGGATGTGGCTGAAATATGAATTGAGGGTACGAACCCTATGATTTCAAAACTAATTACTTCGGAGTAACCACGACTCGACATTTAGTCGATTTATGGATATTAAAATTTTATTTAATGTTTTTTCGTGATGTAAGATTTTGCCGCGACCCAGCAAGGAGTCTTCGTGCCCCATTCCTCAGACAACTCATCATCTAAGAAACTCACGAGTCCTTTAGCCATCACTTTAAGTAATAGGCAAGGGGAGATCCTTGATGAGTGGTTGAAGGCAGTCAAAAAGAACATTGATTCTGCAGGGAGTCTTCATTCCCCAGTGATCATCAATTCCATTCCTATATTTTTGGGGAATCTCGCAGAAGCCATTGATAATAATCTCGACAGAGAAACTGCACTCAGCTCAAATAACGTAGCCGAAGAGCACGGTGGAGAGCGTGCAAGGGTTACTGACTATGGCCCTGATCAGATTGTGCAGGAATACGTCCTGCTCAGAGATATCACTATTAATACCCTAAGGCGCTTTCATAGCCTTGAGTACGAGACCCTGACCACAATCCAACGCTCATTTGACGATGCCATTCAAAAATCTATGTTGGCATTTCACCAAATTTACAATGAGATCCGAGAGAATGTAGTTACACATTTGACTCATGATATCCGGACACCCCTAACTGCTGCGAAACTTTCTTTAGACCTTATTCTAAAAACTCTTCTGAAGTCCCAAGGCTCGGATGCCATCGAAAAGGTCAAACTGCTAGTCAATCGTTCAAAGAAAAATATCGACTACGGTAATGAGCTCATCCAGAACATTCTGGATGAAACATATTTACAATCTTCGCTGACAAAAAAATCTGATCGATTGTATCCTAATGAAATGTTGAGCATTGTTAACTCTACGGTGAACGAGCTTTCGGACGACATTCGTGATCAGATCGTAATCACTGGTCATATAGTGAACGGCTTCTTCGAAAGAAAAGGGATCCGGCGCTTACTTGAAAACCTCATATCTAACGCCATCAAATATGGCGAGGAAAACACCCCCGTTGAGATCAAAGTCTGTGAGACCCATGGGCGCGTACTTGTTTCCGTTCATAATAAAGGTAACCCGATCCCGGAAGAAGAGAGGCTGCGCCTTTTTAACAATTTTGAGCGAACGGTTAAAGCGCGCAGTAGTGAGAAGCAAGGTTGGGGGCTGGGACTATCGTTCTGCCGTCAAGTGGCGGAAGACCATGCAGGAAGCCTAACTATTGAGAGCTCTACGGAAAATGGGACGACCTTTACTTTAGATATCCCCATAGACCCGCGACAGGTCGAAGTCAAAAGTTAAAAAGTATTTTTAGAGGATCATCTTTCTATTTATGTCAGAGAAGTAGGTTCTCTTCTAAGGGGAATGCTTTGATTTTTTTTTAAGATCAAATTGTTCCAAGAAATAACGGCCAAATTCTCTATTTATACCGGTCCTAGATGATTTTTCCAACATGGGCCTTCTCAAAGCTTTGCTGGCCTGTCATAATCCACTTCATGGAAAAGTTCCTTGATAAAAACCAAAGACTTCAACTTCAAGCAGAATTGCGGAGAGAGCGTGGCCGGAAGCATGCGGACCGGATTCGTGTCATCCTCCTT
>DATLXC010000037.1:0-2195 GCA_035575985.1 Bacteriovoracaceae bacterium
CATGAGAAGCATTGACGAAAAAATTATAGCCGCCTGATGCATGCGCTGAATTTGCCACAAAAAGGACAATCAAACTAAGAATTTTCATAATTTACCTTAAAAATTTAATAGTTGTTTTTAATACTTAAGACCTGGATTATCAATTGGAAAATCATCAATATCATGACTTTTGCCACCAACGCCTGATCATAAAAATAGATGGCCCCTACAGCACCGCCAAGCAGTGTCATTTTGATAAAAAATAAAAATAAAATTTTGCCTGGACTCCCTGCGTTTTTAGGTGAGGTTACAGAATTAACTATTTTAACTAGGACTAAATGATTAAGGACAAAAAACACTAACGCGCAAGACAAAGCTAAAGCATTTTTATTAAAACCTCCACCCAGAATCAAAGCAGTAATAAGATTTAAGCTCGAGAGTAAAAAGAATTTTTTTGTTATTTTTTTTTCCATGTCACCATTATCATTTTAAATAAAATTAGGACCACCGCAGCTATGAGTATCAGCTGTGCTACCCCTTGTGAAACTATGTCTCGCTTCACCAGCTCTTGAAAAGCAAAAAATATACCGATAATGGTTGATGGTAAACCCAGGGCAAGAGCCAGCGCCTTTTTCCAGTCGTTCATGATCTATCTTTTCCTGGCCACTCGCCTTGCATAAAGTGATTTTAACCTGGCCCGTAGCATCTCTGGGTTAGGATAATGTGGCAGGAGTGAATAATAAATATTATAAGCTTCTTTTAATTTTTCATTGGATTCGTAAGCATTCGCTATTAGAAACTTCGTTTTAATAATCTTGTCTTTGCTTCTTTCCCGCTTGAGATATTCCAGCCAGTAATCGACTGCCTTGTCCCAGTTTTTATTGTAAAATTCAATCAGACCCATCTGATTGAAAGCTTCCACGTGATAAGGATTGGTTGGTTGATCCATGATCTGATTAAAAATCTCTCTGGCCTTCTGATACCTTCCCATCTCGAAATACGATTCGCCGACCCGGAGATAGTAATAATCATAGTTCTTAAGCCGGGGTTTGAACTGCATCAGCATCTGGTAAGCGCGGATGGATTCGTCGAAGTTTTTTGCGAATGAAAAGTTTATGTCTGCTATCTTCTCCAGAGATTTGACCTGCCAGAGGGGGTCGTCAACGTTCTCAACAATGTATTGGTAATACTTCAATGCTTTAAGTTGCTGATCCAGGTACAGATAATAGATTTCTGCCAGCTGATAGTTGATTTTGGTTTTAATGAGCTTGGAAGGACCTTTCTTCAGGATCCTTTCGTAGAGATCAACGGCCTTTGAGAACTCCTGATTATCGACGTATTTTTGTGCTGAAAGGATGTCTTGATTAAGCCCTGAGGTGAAATCACAAGAGTTCAGCCCCAGGATAAAAAGAATAAAAAATAATCTACTGAACAGGTGTTCCACCATCTCCACCACCGTCATCTATGACCTGAGTAACCTCTTCTGGATCCATGATTTTCTCGACAGCCACCACTTTTTCATCTGGTTTAACGTTAATGAGCCTGACTCCCTGTGTGTTTCTTCCAAGAAGAGATATTCCTGAAATCTTGGTTCTGATGACCTGACCCTTATCGGTAATGATCATCAGGTCATCTTTATCCGTCACCGGAAGGATCCCCATGATCTCTCCGGTTTTCTCGGTGAGCTTCATCGCCAGAATTCCTTTACCACCTCTGGACTGCTGGCGGTATTCTTCCGCCGAAGACCGTTTTCCATATCCTCGTGCGGTCACAGTGAGAATCTGAGACGTTTCATCTATAGTTTCCATCCCAATGACGTATTCGCCTTCTTCGAGATTCATTCCTTTCACGCCCTGAGACACTCGACCTTGGGCCCGGCAGTCTTCTTCATTGAAGCGGATAGACTTACCTCCGGAAGAAGCAAGTAAGATGTCCCTTTTCCCGTCAGTAATTCTTACTGCGAGAAGCTCATCTCCATCAACGACTTTGATCGCCTTAAGTCCATTCTGTCTCATATTTTTATATTCAGTCAGGTCTGATTTTTTAACTATTCCGTACTTAGTAGCAAAGATCAGATAGGAACCTTCCGCTTCTTTCGGAACCGTGATGATTTCCTTCACCTTTTCGTCCGGAGGAACGTTGATAAGGTTGACCACGTTTCTACCCTTGCTGGTTCGCAGGCCTTCCGGAATTTGATAAACCTTAATCGAGAAGAC